>NZ_QKYN01000198.1 GCF_003258295.1 Streptacidiphilus pinicola
CCGCCGCGCCCCCGCCGCCCACGCGGGCCTCACCCAGGCGGCAGCCCACGCGGCGGAGGTCGCGGCGGTGTGGGCGAGGGACTGAGCGTCAGCGCGCCCGGGGTCGAGTCGGGCGTGGCTCTCGGGGCCGTAGACGCCGGGTGGGTCGGCGGTGCGGCCGCGCTTCTGTGGGAGCCGGGTGACGCGGTAGCGGGCGGCGAGCCCGCTTGATACATTCGCGTATCGGATACACCGATGTATCGAAACGAGGAGCCGATGCCGCCGTCGACCGTCACCAAGCGGCGGGCCCGGACCCGGGCCCGGCTGCTGGAGGCCGCGTTCGCGGTCTTCGCGGCGAACGGCTTCGGGCACACCACCATCGAGGCCGTCTGCGAGGCCGCGGGCTACACGCGCGGCGCGTTCTACTCCAACTTCACCGACCTCGACGAGCTCTTCTTCGCCCTCTACGACGACCGCTCCGCGCTCATCGCCGGCCAGCTGGCCGGCTCCCTCGCCACCACCGCGGACGAACCCGAGCTGACCCTCGCGCAGCTGACCGAGCGGGTCACCCGCGAACTGCTGCTCGACCGCGACTGGCTGCTGGTCAAGACGGAGTTCCTGCTGCACGCCGCGCGACGCCCGGCCGTCGCCCGCGCGCTCGCGGACCACCGCGAGACGCTGCGCGAGGTCTGCGCCCAGCGGCTGCGCGAGCTGTCAGAGCGCGGGCGACCACTGCCCGCCCTGCTCGCCGACCCCGACCAGGCGGCCCGCGCCGTCATCGCCCTCTACGACGGCGTCACCGTCCAGCTGCTGCTCGACGGCGACACCGACGTCGCCCGAGCCTGGCTGGGCCGTCTGCTCACCGCGATCCTCTCCCCCAGCGACTCCCCCAGCGACTCCCCCACCGACCAAGACCGCCGAGACCGCCGAGACCGCCGAGACCGCCAAGGACGTTGAACCATGGACGCTGACGTCATCATCGTCGGAGCCGGCCTGGCCGGTCTCACGGCCGCGCACGAACTCACCTCCCGGGGCCGGAAGGTGGCGCTGGTCGACCAGGAGAACGCCGCCAACCTGGGCGGCCAGGCCTTCTGGTCCTTCGGCGGCCTGTTCCTGGTCGACTCCCCCGAGCAGCGCCGGCTGGGCGTCAAGGACTCCTTCGAGCTCGCCTGGGGCGACTGGCAGGGCAGCGCGCAGTTCGACCGCGCCGAGGACGAGGACGCCTGGGGCACCCGTTGGGCCCGCGCCTACGTGGAGTTCGCGGCGGGCGAGAAGCGCGCCTGGCTGCAGGGCCACGGCATCTCCTTCCTGCCCACCGTCGGCTGGGCCGAGCGCGGCGACCTGCGCGCCGAGGGGCACGGCAACTCGGTGCCGCGCTTCCACGTGGCCTGGGGCACCGGAACCGGCGTGGTCGAGCCGTTCGTCCGCTACGCCCAGCAGGCCTCAGCTGCAGGGATGCTGACGTTCCATCACCGGCACCGCGTGGACGAGATCGTGACGACGGACGGCGCGGTCACCGGCGTGCGCGGCCGGGTGCTCGTCGCGGACGACTCGGAGCGCGGCGTCGCGAGCAGCCGTGAGGAGACCGGCGACTTCGAACTCACCGCGCAGGCCGTGATCCTGACGACCGGTGGGATCGGTGCCAATCACGAGCTGGTGCGCCGGTTCTGGCCCGAGCGGCTGGGCACCCCGCCCTCGGACATGGTGACCGGCGTGCCGGCCTACGTCGACGGCCGGATGCTTGAGATCAGCGAGCGGGCCGGGGCGCGGCTGGTCAACCGGGACCGGATGTGGCACTACACCGAGGGCATCCAGAACTGGAGCCCGATCTGGCCCGGCCACGGCATCCGCATCCTGCCCGGCCCGTCCTCGATGTGGTTCGACGCGCTCGGCCGCCGGCTGCCGACGCCCTGCCTGCCCGGCTACGACACCCTCGGCACGCTGCGCCACCTGCGCACCGCGCCGGAGCTGGCCGAGCACGACCACTCCTGGTTCATCCTGACGCAGCGGATGATCGAGAAGGAGTTCGCGCTCTCCGGCTCCGAGCAGAACCCGGACATCACCGCCAAGGACCGCCGCGCGTTCCTGCGCGAGCGCCTGCTCGGCAAGGGCGCGCCCGCGCCGGTCGAGGCCTTCAAGCAGCACGGCGCCGACTTCGTCGTCGCGCCCGGGTTGGCGGAGCTGGTGGGGAAGATGAACGGGCTGACCGAGAAGCCACTGCTGGACCCGGCCCTGATCCGTCGCCAGATCGAGGCGCGGGACCTGCAGGTGGCCAACCCGTTCAGCAAGGACGCCCAGCTCCAGGGCATCCGCAACTCCCGCCGCTACCTCGGCGACCGCCTCGGCCGGACCGTCGCCCCGCACCGGGTGCTCGACCCGGCCGCCGGGCCGCTGATCGGCGTCAAGCTGCACGTGCTGACGCGCAAGACGCTCGGCGGCATCCAGACCGATCTCTCCTCCCGCGCGCTGGGCGCCGACGGCGCGCCGGTGCCGGGCCTGTACGCGGCGGGCGAGGTGGCCGGCTTCGGCGGTGGCGGCGTCCACGGCTACAACGCCCTGGAGGGCACCTTCCTCGGCGGCTGCCTCTTCTCCGGCCGCGCCGCGGGCCGCGCCGCCGCGGCGGCGACGGCGAGCTGACCCGGTCCGCAGACAAAAGATCTTGACGTCGACCTGGTCGCCTGTGCCAGGGTGCGGGCCATGAGTGGTGACCAGCACAGCGACTTCCACGCGCACCTGCCGATCGGCGAGCGCATTCCCATGCCCGAGGACGGGATCCCGTTCTGGGAGGTCTTCCCCTACGAGGGCGACGTACAGATCAAGGTGCTGGAGCCGCCGGTGCTGCCGGAGCCGCCGCGCAACGGCGAGGACGGGCCGGAGGACTGCCACGCCTGCGCCAAGCCGGACGAGGCGTACCTGTGGACGGACGAGCACTGGCGGCTGCGCACCCTCGCCGAGCCGGCCTCCCTGCCGGCCATGCTGATGCTGGAGCCGCGCGGGCACCACGACCTCGCCGACCTGCCGGCCGAGCGCGCCGCCGAACTGGGCGGCATGCTGCAGCGGATCGAGCGCGCGGTGACCTCGCTCGGCGGCGTCGCCCGCGTGCACGTGAACCGCTGGGGCGACGGCGCGGCCCACCTCCACCTGTGGCTGATCGCGCGCCCGGAGGGCATGATGCAGCTGCGCGGCACCTGCCTCCCGCTCTGGGACGACGTCCTGCCGAACGTCTCCGCCGAGCTCTGGGCCGAGACCGGCCGCCGGATCGCCCGGGCCATGGCCGCGGAGGGCGGCACCGCCCACCGCTGAGGGCGCGTCAGTGGCCGGGCCACTCCGCGGCGAGCATCGACCAGATCTCCTTGTCGTGGCGGATGCCGTTGTGGGGGTAGTACGAGCGCAGCGTCCCGTCCAGCGTCATGCCGACCCGCTGGGCGACGGCGCGGCTGCGCTCGTTGCGGGTGCTGCTCCACCACTCGGCCCGCAGCATGCCGCGCTCCTCGAAGGCGTAGCCGAGCAGCCGGCGCACGGCCGCGGTGACCAGTCCGCGGCCCTGGCCGGCCGGCTCGGACCAGACGCCGATCTCGCAGTTGCCGGCCGCCGCGTCGAAGTGCACGAACATCACGCCGCCGACCAGGACGCCGTCGAGCCAGATGCCGTAGATGCGGCCGGTGTCCTGGGCCTGGCGGTCGGCGTAGCCCTGCAGCGTGGCACGGGCCGAGTCGAGGTCGGTGTTGCGCGCGGCAAAGGGGATGAACGGGTCGATGCCCTCCCGCGCCCGGTCCATGTGTGCGAGGAACTCCTCGGCCTGCCACGGCTCCAGAGGACGGAGTTCGGCGTCGGGGGCGAGCGGCACGGCGTACATGGGCGGTCCTGTCGTCGAGGTGAGGCGGTGGGCCGATAGTACATAACAAGCGTTGGGTATGTACTCTTCTCGCATGACTCCCGCCCGTGGCGACCACGCAGCCCGCCGCGCCGAGGTCTCCGCGGCCGTCTGGCGCGTCCTGACCGAACGCGGCTTCGCCGGACTGACCCTGCGCGCCGTCGCCGGCGAACTGGGCGCGACCACGGGTCTGCTCACGCACTACTTCCCGAGCAAGCGCGCACTGCTGCGCTACGCGCTCGACCTCCTCGACGAGGCCCACGCCGCGCGTCCGCGACCGCACACCGAGGCCGCCGGACCCGGCGCCGAGGGCCTCGCCGCCCTCCGCGCGGCGCTGCTGGACATCCTGGCGCTCACCCCGGAGAGCGCGGCGGGCGGCCGCATCTGGGTCAGCTCCTGGGACGCCGCACTCGCCGACCCGGAGCTCGCCGCCGACCACGCCGCCCGCTACCGACGCGCCCGCACCCGCATGGCCGGCTTCGCGGCCGCGGCGCAGGACCGCGGCGAACTGCGCACCGACCGCACCCCGGAGGATCTCGCGGGCGCGGCACAGAGCTTCGTCCTGGGCCTGGTGGTACAGGCACTGTTCGCCCCCGAGGAGTTCCCGCCCGACCGTCAGCGCCAGCTCCTCGACGGCTTCCTGGCCGACCTGACGGCAACTTCCTGACGCCGGGAGGCGGGTCGCCGCGTGATCGCTTAGCGTGCTGAGCACGATGAGTCGGGACAGCGCGCGGGCGGAGTGGCGCAACAATCGGCGCAGGCTGCGGCAGCGCAAGGTGTGGTTCCTCTACTCGCTGCTGATCGCGATCCGGCTGGCGGTGCATCAGAGCGACTACCGGCCGGTCCTGTCCACGCTCTTCGCGCTCGGTCTGACGATCCTCTCCGCCTACTCCGCGCACTGGACCCAGCCGCTGGACCGGGCCCTGGTCCGCCGACCGGACGCACAGGGCCTCGGCTCCGAACTCGGCACCGACCTCAGCTGAGCCGCGCGTCCGCGTCCGGCTCGGCGCGGAGGTCCTGCAGCCCGACGACGCGCAGCAGTTCCATCCGCTCGGCGCTGACGCTGCCCGGCTCGGTGGTGAAGACGAGCAGCCGCTGCTCGCCGCCGTCGCGCACCAGCACCTCGCAGGAGAGCTCCAGCAGCCCGACCAGCGGGTGCAGCACCCGCTTGACGTCGCTGCGGCGCTGCGCCACGTCGTGCTCGGCCCAGTACGCCGCGAACTCCGGCGATCCCGCGAGCAGCTCCTCCACCAGCCGGTGCGCCCGCCGGTCCTCCGGGCGGGCGGTGGCGATCGCGCGAAGGTGGGCGGCGTGCGCACGGCCGAGCCGCTCGTGGTCCTCGGCCGGCGTCAACGCCCGGACCGTGGGATCGAGGAACCAGAGCCGCACGAGATTGCGGTCCGCCGGCGGCCGGCCGCTGAAGTCCCCCCAGAGCGCCCGCGCCATCGGGTTCTGCACCAGCACCTCGCCGAGGTCGGTGATGACCTGCGCCGGGGTGTCCCAGAGCCGGTCCAGGATCAGCAGCAGACCGGGCCGGACGTGGTCGGCGGCGTGATGGTGCTGCGGCGGCTGCTGGCCGGAGAGGTGGAACAGGTGGTCGCGCTCGTCGTCGCCGAGCCGCAGCGCGCGGGCCAGCGCGGCCAGCAGTTGCGGCGACGGGCGCGGCCCGCGCCGCTGCTCCAGCCGCGTGTAGTAGTCCACGGACATCCCGGCGAGCGAGGCGACCTCCTCCCGCCGCAGGCCCGGCGTCCGCCGCCGGGCCCCGTCCGGCAGGCCCACGTCGGCGGTGTTCAGCCGCTCCCGGCTGCGGCGCAGGAAGTCGGCGAGGGCGGTGCGGTCCACTGGTCGGTCCATGCCTCCAGGATCCCGCAGGGCCGTGTCGCCAACCAGGGACTGCCGATCCCCCGATCGACAGGTCTCTCCCGGGTCCGCCGCGCCGGACCCACAGTGGTGACCACGGAGGCCGCAACGCCTCGACGCAGACGGGAAGACGGAGCGGGACGATGACGACGATTCTGGTGACGGGCGCGACAGGACAGGTCGGACGGCGTTTCGTGCCGCGGCTGCTGCAGTGGGTCCGGCCGGGCGAGAAGGTGCGGGTGCTGGTGCGCGGCCAGGACAGCGCCGACCACTTCACCGCGCTCGGCGCCGAGGCCGTGCTGGGCGACCTGCGCGAGGCCGCCGACCGCAAGCGCGCCCTGGAGGGCGTGGACGCCGTGGTGAACGTGGCGGCCGCCTTCCGCGGCGTGCCGGACGAGGAGGCCTGGGCGGTGAACCGCGACGCGGCGATCGCGCTGGGCGAGGAGGCCGCGGCGGCGGGCGTGCGACGCTTCGTGCAGACCAGCACCAACCTGGTCTACGGCGCGGGCCGCGGCCGCCCGGCCTCCCCCGAGGACCGGCCGGACCCCGAGGCGACGTGGGGCGTCTACCCCCGCTCCAAGGCCGAGGCCGAGGCCGGGCTGGCCGCGGTGTCGGGCCTGGACCCGGTCGTGGTGCGCCTCGCCTTCGTCTACGGCGAGGGCGACCCGCACCTGTCCGACGCCCGGCGTTTCATCGCCGACTGGCCGGCCCACCGGCGGCTGCCGATGGTCCACCACGCCGACGTCGCCCAGGCCCTGTTCCGGGCCCTGCGCACGCCCGGGATCGAGGGCCGCCAGTACAACGCGGCCGACGACGCGCCGGTCACCTCCTGGGACATCCACCGCATCAACGGCTGGACCTTCCCCGAGGCCAACGCCGACGCGCTCGACCCGGACCCGTGGAACGGCATCGCCGACAACCTGTCGCTCCGCGACGAGCTGGGCTGGCGTCCGGCCTACCCCTCGGTGTGGTCGGCGCGCGACGCGGGCGCGCTGTAACCCCCATGAACGCCGCGATCCACCCGGGCGGCCGATCCACCCGGGCGGCGGATCGCCGCCGGCGGCACGCGCTGCGATGCTGGCCGGATGGAGCTGAGCACCGCGCCCGCCGACGCGGTCGCCGTCGTGGCCGCGCGGCTCGGTGACGCCGTGTCAGGGCTGCCC
Organism: Streptacidiphilus pinicola; assembly: GCF_003258295.1. GTDB lineage: Bacteria > Actinomycetota > Actinomycetes > Streptomycetales > Streptomycetaceae > Streptacidiphilus > Streptacidiphilus pinicola. The sequence continues at coordinate 6,877 of NZ_QKYN01000198.1, forward strand.
GCCGGGGACGGCGTCGCGGTCTTCGGCGACGTCTACCGGCAGGTCACCGACGTCGTGACGGAACGGCTGGGCGAGGACGGCTACTTCGACTCGCCGGCCGACGTCGCCCGGCTGGACACGCTGTTCGCGGACCGGTTCCTGGCCGCGCTCGACGCGCCCGTGCCGCCCGCCTGCTGGCGTCCGTTGCTGGAGCTGCGGCTCCATCCGGGCATCCGGCCGGTCCAGTTCGCCCTCGCGGGCATGAACAGCCACATCGAGCACGACCTGCCGCTCTCTGTCGTCGACTCCTGCCGCAGCCTCGACTGCCCGCCCGAGGCGCTGGAGGCGGACTTCCACCGGGTCAACGACCTGCTGGCCGACCTGGAGGAGCGGGTCCGCGAGGAACTGCTGACGCTGCCGCCGGAGTTGGACGTCGCCGATCCGCTGCTGCACCTGCTGGACTCGTGGAGCATCGACGCCGCCCGCGACGCGGCCTGGGCCTCGGCCCGAGTGCTGTGGGAGCTGCGCGACCGGCCCGACACCTACCGGGCGGCAGCGGAGGCGCTCGACCGCTCCACCGGCCTGACCAGCCGCTGCCTGCTCACGCCCTTGCGCGCGGTGAACGGGCGGCCCCCAGCGGCGGGGCCGTCCGGCCCCCTCGGTGTCACCGGTTCGAGTCAGTCGCCGTCGCCCCGGTGAACGAGGCGGACACCCGTCGGCGGGCCGCTCACTGGCGTGGAGCGTCGCCGAGCGTCTCCTGACCCACCTGCGAGAAGGGCCGCCCGCCTGCTTGCGCAGGCGGGCGGCCCTTCTCGGCTCGGCGTCAGGTCACCAACTGGCGTGCAGCGGCTTGCCCTCGGCGAAGCCGGCCGCGCTCTGGACACCCACCACGGCCTTGCGGTGGAAGTCCTCCAGCGAGTCCGCACCCGCGTAGGTGCACGAGGAGCGGACGCCCGCGACGATCGAGTCGATCAGGTCCTCGACGCCGGGACGGGCCGGGTCCAGGAACATCCGGGAGGTCGAGATGCCCTCCTCGAACAGCGCCTTGCGGGCACGGTCGTAGCTGGACTCCTCGGCGGTCCGGTTGCGCACGGCGCGCGCGGAGGCCATGCCGAAGCTCTCCTTGTACTGGCGGCCGTCGGGGGCCGTCTGCAGGTCGCCCGGCGACTCGTAGGTGCCGGCGAACCAGGAGCCGATCATGACGTTGGAGGCACCGGCCGCCAGCGCCATCGCGACGTCACGCGGGTGGCGCACGCCGCCGTCGGCCCAGACGTGCTTGCCGAGACGCCGCGCCTCGGCCGCGCACTCCAGCACGGCGGAGAACTGCGGCCGGCCGACGCCGGTCATCATCCGAGTGGTGCACATGGCACCGGGGCCGACACCGACCTTGAGGATGTCCGCGCCCGCCTCGACCAGGTCGCGCACGCCGACCGGGGAGACCACGTTGCCGGCCACGATCGGCACCTGCGGGTCGAGCCCGCGCACGGCCTGCAGCGCGTTGATCATCGACTCCTGGTGGCCGTGGGCGGTGTCCACGACCAGGACGTCCGCACCGGCCTCCAGCAGCGCCTTGGCCTTGCCGGCCACGTCGCCGTTGATGCCGACCGTCGCGGCGATGCGCAGCCTGCCGTTGGCGTCGACGGCGGGGTTGTAGAGAGTCGCCCGCAGTGCGCCCTTCCGGGTGAGGATGCCGACCAGGTCGCCCTTGGCGTCCACGACCGGGGCGAGCTTGCGGTGCGCGCCGGAGAGCCGGTCGAAGGCCTCGCGCGGGTCGACGCTCTCCTCCAGGAGCACCAGCTCCTTGGACATCACGGCGGACACGCTGGTGAAGCGGTCCACGCCCTTGCAGTCCGCCTCGCTGACGACGCCGACCGGCTTGCCGTCCTCGACCACGACGATCGCGCCATGGGCACGCTTCGGCAGCAGCGAGATCGCGTCCGCGACGGTCGCGCCCGGCGCGAGCGTCACAGCGGTGTCGTGCACCAGGTGCCGCTGCTTGACCCAGCCGACGACGTCGGAGACGACCTCGATCGGGATGTCCTGCGGGATCGCGACCATACCGCCGCGCCGGGCCACCGTCTCGGCCATGCGTCGGCCGGCCACGGCGGTCATGTTCGCGACGACCAGCGGGATCGTGGTCCCGGTGCCGTCGTTGCTGGACAGGTCGACCGCCTGGCGCGATCCCACCGCGGAGCGGCTGGGGATCATGAAGACGTCGTCGTACGTGAGGTCGTAGGGAGCGGAGGGACGGGCGTCCAGCTCGCCGGTGACCGGATTCAGGAACCGCATGCCTTCAGGTTACGGTCCGGATCCGCGCGGTTCATGGCAGAACACTACAAGGCGGAGGCCGGAAATCCGGCCTCGCCTTGGAGGATCATCCATATAGCTTTGTGGGTTGCTACAGCGTGGGTTGCCACAGCCTACACGTGCCGCACCCACGGGGCGCTCTCCGTCGCCTGTTGAGCCTGCGCCCGCAGCGCCGCCACGGCCGCGGCCGGGTCGTCCGCGCCGTAGACCGCGGAACCCGCCACGAACACGTCCGCGCCCGCGTCCGCGCACCGCTCGATCGTCGACGCCGACACCCCGCCGTCCACCTGGAGCCACAGCTCCAGGCCGTGCTTGTCGATCAGCTGCCGAGTGCGGCGGATCTTCGGCAGCATGATGTCCAGGAACGCCTGCCCGCCGAAGCCCGGCTCCACGGTCATGATCAGCAGCATGTCCAGCTCGGGCAGCAGGTCCTCGTACGGCTCGATCGGCGTCGCCGGCCGCAGCGCCATCGACGCCCGCGCGCCGAGCGCCCGAAGGTCCCGGGCGAGCCGCACGGGTGCGGCGGCGGCCTCGACATGGAACGTGACGGAACCGGCCCCGGCCTCGGCGTACTGGGGCGCCCAGCGGTCCGGGTTGTCGATCATCAGGTGGCAGTCGAGCGGGATGTCGGTGGCCTTGCGCAGCGACTCCACGACCGGCAGCCCGAGAGTCAGGTTCGGCACGAAGTGGTTGTCCATCACGTCCACATGCAGCCAGTCCGCGCCGCGGACCGCCTCCGCCTCCTCGGCGAGCCGAGCGAAGTCGGCGGACAGGATGCTGGGACAGATCTGGGGCATCTCACGCACTTTCGTGTCGATCGTGTGGGCGGATTGCTTGCCATCATGCCTGAACCGTCAGGGGCGCGGGGAACTGCGCCCCTGGGTAGTGCGACTACCGCTTGCGCAGGAGCGCGAGGTACATGGCGTCCGTGCCGTGCAGGTGGGGCCAGAGCTGGATGTCCGGGCCGTCGCCGAGACTCGGGACGCCGGGGAGGCACGTGCGGGCGTCGATCCACTCGACGTCGTCGCGGCCCTTCAGGACGTCCTGGACGACCACGCGGGTCTCCGCGAGGTGCGGCGAACACGTCGCATAGCCGACGACGCCGCCCGGACGCGCCGCGTCGATCGCGCTGCGGAGCAGGCCCCGCTGGAGCGGGGCGAAGCCCGCGACATCGGCGGGGCGGCGGCGCCACCGCGCCTCCGGGCGGCGGCGCAGGGCGCCGAGGCCGGAGCAGGGGACGTCGACCAGGACCCGGTCGAAGCTCTCGGACCTCCACGCCGGGCGCGTGCCGTCGGCGGTGATGACCGCATAGGGGCCGGGGTTGCCCTCCAGCGCGCGGGCGACCAGGCGCGCGCGGTGCTGCTGGGCCTCGGAGGCGACCAGCGCCGCACCCCGCTCCGCCGCCAGCGCGCCCAGCAGCGCGGCCTTGCCGCCGGGGCCGGCGCAGCCGTCGAGCCAGACGGAGTCCTCGCCGCCCTCCAGCGGCGCCGCCGCGAGCGCCGCGGCGACCAGTTGGCTGCCCTCGTCCTGCACGCCCGCGCGGTTCTCGCGCACCGCGCGCAGCTCTGCGGGGTCGCCGCCCTCGGCGAGACGGACGGCGTAGGGCGACCAGCGGCCTGGCTCCGTCGCGTCCTCGTCGAGCGCGGACCGCAGCTCCTCGACGGTCGAGCGGCCGGGGCGGGCGACCAGCGTCACGGCGGGGCGGTCGTTGTCCGCGGCGAGCAGCGCCTCCATCGCGGTGCGGCCCGCCGCATCCGGCTGCCAGACGCCGAGCGCGTCCCACAGCGCGGAGACGACCCAGCGCGGGTGCGAGTACAGCACGCCCAGGTGCTCCTCGGCGTCGTCCTCGTAGGGCGGGGCGACCTGCTCCAGCCAGGTGTCCAGGTCGTGCTGGGAGATCTTGCGCAGCACCGCGTTGACGAACTTGGCCGGGCCGTCGGTCAGCACCGTGCGGGCGAGGTCGACGGTCGCGGAGACGGCCGCGTGGGTGGGGATGCGGGTGGCGAGCAGCTGGTGCGCGCCGAGCGAGATGACGTCGAGGACCGGCGGGTCGATCTTGCCGAGCGGGCGGTCCACGCAGGCGGCGATGATCGCGTCGTAGCTGCCGCGCATCCGCAGCGTGCCGTAGACCAGCTCGGTGGCGAAGGCGGCGTCGCGGCGGGTGAAGTTCACGTCCTGCTCGGCCTTGCGCAGCAGCGCGGGGAGGACCAGGTTCGCGTAGGCGTCGCGCTCGTCGACGGCCCGCAGGGCGTCGAAGGCGAGCCGACGGGCGGGGTCCTGGGCGGGCTTGCGGTAGGGGCGCTTCTTCGCCGCCGGCGGGCGGGATGCGGGGGTGCTCATGCTCGGGCCTTACCTCTGTGCCTCAAGGTGCTGACGGTTGCTATGCGTGGTGCTGACCATCATGCCGCATGCACAGCGCGACGCCGCACTGACGGAATGTCAGAACCGTGTCACCTCCACGTCACCTCACGCCCCCCGCCACGCCGCCGGACGGCAGGAGGACTTCCTCCAGTTCCTGACCAGCCCGGCCGAGACCGCGGCCCTGCGCGGCCACGGCTTCATCGCCCGCGCCGACCTCACCCGCACCAGGCGCGACGGCGCCTGCGCGGGTTAGCGCGCTACCCGAAGCGCTCGCCCGGTTCCACGCGCGCGCCGCGGGCCCAGTCACCCGCGGGCATGCGCTTCTTGCCCTGCGGCTGGACCTCGCCCAGTTCCACCTCGTACGAGCCGGTGCCGACGCGGACGGTGTTCTTCTGCACCGCCACCTGGCCCGGGGCCAGCTCCGCGCGGCCCACGATCGGACGCACCGCGGAGACCTTGAGGCGCTCCCCGCGGAACTGCGTCCAGGCACCGGGCGCGGGCGCGCAGCCGCGGACGACGCGGTCGACCCGGAGCGCGGGGGCGGCCCAGTCGATGCGGGCGTCCTCGACCGTGATCTTCGGAGCGAGGGTGACGCCGTCGGCGGGCTGCGGGCGGGCCTCCAGCGAGGCGTCCTCGATGCCGTCCATGGTGGCGACCAGCAGCCGCGAGCCGGAGACGGCGAGCCGGCCCAGCAGGTCGCCGCTGGTGTCCGCGGGGCGGACCTCCTCGGTGACCGTGCCGTAGACCGGTCCGGAGTCCAGGCCCTGCTCGATCAGGAAGGTCGACGCGCCGGTGACCTCGTCACCGGCCAGCACCGCGTGCTGCACCGGCGCCGCGCCGCGCCACGCGGGCAGCAGCGAGAAGTGCAGGTTGACCCAGCCGTGCGCGGGCACGTCCAGCGCGGCCTTCGGCAGCAGCGCGCCGTAGGCGACGACGGGGCAGCAGTCGGGGGCGATCTCGGCCAGGCGCTCCAGGAACTCCGGGTCGCGCGGCTTGGCGGGCTTCAGCACCTCGATGCCCGCCTCCTCCGCGCGCTGCGCGACGGGGCTCGCGACGAGCCTGCGGCCGCGCCCGGCCGGCGCGTCGGGGCGGGTGACCACGGCGACGACCTCGTGACGTGAGGCGATCAGCGCCTCCAGCGACGGGAGCGCGACCTCGGGGGTGCCGGCGAAGACCAACTTCATGCGTGTACCAGTGCCTTTCTCGGGCTTCGGGCTGCTTGGGGTCGGTGAGTCAGAACGCGCCACCGAAGGTGCTGTGCGGGGAGACCCGCACCTGCGGGGCCTGCTCCCCGGCCCACTCCGCCTCGCGGATCGCCTTCATCGCGGCCTTGCGGGTCTCCCGGTCCAGCCGGTCGATGAAGATGATCCCGTCCAGGTGGTCGGTCTCGTGCTGGATGCAGCGGGCGAGCAGTTGCGTGCCCTCGATCGTCACCGGGTCGCCGTGCATGTTGAAGCCCTTGGCGACCACGCCGAAGGCTCGACGGGTGTCGAAGGCCAGGCCGGGCAGCGAGAGGCAGCCCTCCTCGCCGTCCTGCTGCTCGTCCGTGAGGTCCAGGGTGGGGTTGACCAGGTGCCCCAGCTCACCGTCGACGTGGTAGGTGAACACGCGCAGCGAGACGCCGATCTGAGGCGCCGCCAGGCCGGAGCCCGGGGCGTCCTTCATGGTCTCGGTCAGGTCCCGGACGAGACCGCGCAGCTCCTTGTCGAAGGTGGTGACCGGCTGCGCCTTCATGCGCAGGACCGGATCGCCGAAGATACGGATCGGCTGGATGGTCACGCGCGGACTCCCCACAGGACGCCTCGGATGCTCGGAGGATCAAGTCTAGAGGGCCCGAGCAGGGGCTCACCCGCGCGTAGCGTGCGAGCTCCACGAGCCCCATTCGGCGCACTGTGCGCCCTTCCGCACGCCCCCATCGTGACCGATCGGACACTTCGGCCGTTGGTCAAAAGAGATTGACCGCCGGAACCCTCCCCCTCGCGGTCCGCCCACCGCCGTCCGAGAGGCACATACGACATGGTCGAACACGCCACGCACGACGCCCGTGCCCGAGCCAGCCTGCATCTGCTGGTCCGCGACATCGAACGGGTGCGCCGCCAGGTGGACGCGTTGCGCACGCTGACCGCTCAGCTGGGCAACGTCTACCGGCCGCGCCGCCCCACGACGGCGGCGGGCTTCGTGGTCTACGGGCGGGCGCCCGCGCCGACGGTCCGCCTCGCGCAGGAGCTGCGCGACAGCGTGGAGGGCCTGGTGGCGGCCGCGGTGGAGTTCGACCGGTCGCTCGGCTTCTCCTGGGACGCGGTGGGCTCCGCGCTCGGGGTCACCAAGCAGGCGGTCCACCGGCGCTACGGCGTCCGCCGCAACGCGCCTGACGGCGCGACGCCGGTGCTGCAGCCGGGAGCGCAGCGCGCTCCGTTGGAGGACGACGAGATCGTCGCGGAGTCACCCGGCCTGCCGTCCGCGGCGGAGGTGCCGCTGCCCCAACAACACACGGGGCCGCAGGCCCCACCCCCCTCGGCCCTCCGCG
>NZ_QKYN01000003.1 GCF_003258295.1 Streptacidiphilus pinicola
CCACCCCTGGAGCCGGTCCGGGTCGGCCGCAAGGGTCTCGCCGTGCTGGGCGCGGACGTCCGATTGGGCCGGCTGCCCGCACGGACCGATCTCGGACCGCGCGCGCTGGCGTGAGCCGGGCCCGGCTCGTGCCAGGATGGTAGGTATGGCGAAGACCGGTACGACGACCACCACCCAGGGGCTGCGCTCCGCGATCGAGCGCAGCGGCTACTACCCGACCCTCGTCTCCGAGGCCGTCGAGCAGGCCGTGGGCAGCGAGAGCGTCGAGGCCTACCTGGTGCACCAGGAGACCACCTTCGACGCCAACGAGGTCCGCCGGCACGTGACCGTGCTGGTGCTGACCGACAACCGCTTCATCGTCAGCCACACCGACGAGCAGGGCGCCGACGACACCTCGCCGGTGCCGTACGCGACGACGTCCACCGAGAGCGTCAAGATCGGCCGGATCTCGTCGGTCGTGGTGAGCCGGGTCGTCGCGAACCCGGAGACGTACGTGCGCGGCTCGCTGCCGCGCGAGGTGGTGCTGACGATCGGCTGGGGCGCGGTCTCCCGGATCGACCTGGAGCCCGCGGCCTGCGGCGACCCGAACTGCGACGCCGACCACGGGTACACCGGCTCGACCACGGCCGACGACCTCTCGTTGCGGGTCAGCGAGGCGGGCGACGGCCCGGAGACGGTGTCCCAGGCGCTCGCCTTCGCCCGTGCGCTGTCCGAGGCCACGGCGCGCGCCGCGGACTGAGTCCGCCGCACCGCCCCGCACGGGGGCGGCCGCGCCGCGCACGACACCGCCCGTCCCCGCAGAAACGACCAGATGACTCTCCCTCACAGCGCCGCGCCGGTGCCCGCCTACGGCGCGGCCGCCCTGGCCGACGTCCTGCCCGCGGTCGCGGCCGGCCTGGGCCTCACCGAGGCCGACGGCGTGCCCTCGACGGGTCTGCGACTGCCCGCCGCCGACCGCGTCTGCGTCTTCCTGATCGACGGCCTCGGCTGGGAGCTGCTGCGCGCCCACCCGGACGAGGCCCCGTTCCTCACCTCGCTGCTGCCGAGCTCGCTGGCGGGCAGCGGGCGTCCGCTCACTGCCGGGTTCCCCGCGACCACGGCGACCAGCCTCGCCTCCTTCGGCACCGGCCGTCCTCCCGGCGAGCACGGCCTGGCCGGCTACCTGGTCCGGATCCCCGGCGAGCGCCGGCTGATGAACCAGCTGCGCTGGCAGCCGCACATGACCCCGCGCACCTGGCAGCCCCACCCGACGGTCTTCCAGCGCGCCCACGTGCACGGGGTGAAGACCTGCCAGGTCACCTCGCCGACCTTCGAGTTCACCCCGCTCACCGAGGTGGCCCTCTCCGGCGGCGAGTTCCTCGGCCGGCTCACCGGCGAGGAGCGGATGGACCTCGCGGCCGAGCGCCTGGGCGCCGCGGACCGCACGCTCGTCTACACCTACTACAGCGAGCTCGACGGCATGGGCCACCGCCACGGCGCTGCCTCCGACGCCTGGCGCGGCCAGCTGATGGCCGTCGACCGGCTCGCCCAGCGCCTCGCCGAGCAGCTGCCGCCGCGCTCCGCGCTCTACGTCACCGCCGACCACGGCATGGTCGACGTCCCGACGGATCCGGCGGCCGGGGCGCGCATCGACATGGACGCGCCGGAGCAGGAGGACCTGCGGTCCGGCATGCTCCTCCTCGGCGGCGAGGGCCGCGCCCGCCACCTCTACGCCCGCCCCGGCGCGGAGGCCGACCTGCTGGCCACCTGGCGCGCCCGCCTCGGTGACCGCTTCTGGATCGCCTCGCGCGAGGAGGCCATCGACGCGGGCTGGTTCGGCCCGGTCGTCGAGGACCGCGTGCGCGGCCGCATCGGCGACGTCGTCGCCGTCGCCGCCTCCGACGCGGCGATCACCGCGACGAAGCGGGAGCCGGGGGAGTCGTCCATGGTCGGCATGCACGGCTCGCTGCTCGACTCCGAACTGCTGGTGCCGCTGCTGGAGGTGCGCCGTGGCTGAGCTGGTCTTCTTCTCCGGAACCATGGACTGCGGCAAGTCGACACTGGCGCTCCAGATGGACCACAACCACCGCGCCAGGGGCCGTCGCGGCATCATCTTCACGCGCAACGACCGCGCGGGCGCGGCGACGCTCTCCAGCCGACTGGGCCTCAGCACGGCCGCCGTGGAGGTCCACGACGGCTTCGACTTCCACCACCACGTGGTCAAGCTGCTGTCCGCCGGGGAACGGATCGACTACCTGATCTGCGACGAGGCCCAGTTCTTCGACTCCGCCCAGGTCGACCAGCTCGCCCGGATCGTCGACGACCTGGCGATCGACGTCTACACCTTCGGCATCACGACCGACTTCCGCACCCGGCTCTTCCCCGGCTCGGCCCGCCTGATCGAACTGGCCGACCGCGTCGAGGTCCTCCAGGTCGAGGCCCTCTGCTGGTGCGGCGCGCGGGCGACGCACAACGCCCGCACGGTGGGCGGCGTCATGGTCGTCGAGGGCGCGCAGGTCGTCGTGGGCGACGTGGTGGTCAACGAGGACCAGATCGGTTACGAGGTCCTGTGCCGCCGCCACCACCGCAAGCGCATGACGTCTGCGACGTCCCAGTCCGCCACCCTCTCCCCGGACGTCCTCCCCTTCGACGCCGTCTCCCCCATCCCGGGCCAGCACCACCGTTGAGGGCGTAGCCCTCCAGGGGCGCGGGGCTCTGCTGATGTGCGCCTCCGGCGCGTGGGCGCGAGTGGTCACCGATGCTCCCGCAGGTCGTTGCACTCACCTCAGGGGCGGGGAAGGGGAACTGCGCGGGAAACCACCCTGTGCGGATGGCCCTGCGCGTTGAGGAGCATCCGCATGCCGGTGGCTTGTCGCGCAGTTCCTCGCGCCCCTGAGGTGCAACCTCAGGTCAGTTGGAACGCTTCGGCGTCGTTCCGGGCCGCCGAGGCGGTGAAAGGCAGGCCGTCGAGGGTCCAGTGGCGGTCGGGGGTGAGGCCGAGGGAGGCGAAGACCTGGGGTGCCACGTCCACGTGGCGCAGCGGGGCGGTGATCGCGCCGGGAGTGAACTCCGGGCCCGCGCAGGCGATCCACGCCGTGCGCTCGAGCACGCTCGCGCCGCCGTGGCCGCCCTCGTCGACGTGGCCGTGGTCGGTGACGACGATGACCGTCCAGTCCTCGTCCGCGTAGCGCGGCCGCGCGCGGAGCGCGTCGAGGAGGCGGCCGAGGCGCTCGTCCGCGCGCAGGATCGCGGAACGGTAGTCCGCGCCGCAGCCGCGCAGATGCGCGGTCTCGTCGACCGCGCCCAGGTACACGAAGGACGCCTCGGGGTCCTCCTCGCGCAGGACGGTGACCGCGTCGCGGACCATCCGCTCGTCGACGGCCTCCCAGTCCTCGCAGGTCTCCGCGGCGGGGGCGACGAAGCTGAGCCGGCCGGGGCCGTTGAAGAGCGGGCCGCCACTGCGCGCCAGCACCAGCGGTTCCCACGCCGCCGCGACGTACGTGCGGCGGCCGTGAAGGTGCGTCAGGCGGGTGAGGAAGTCGGGGAAGACGGCGAGCCGGTGGCCGGTGAAGTCGTTGTTCCACACCGCGTGCTTGGTGACGTGGACGCCGGTGGCGATGGTCGCCCAGCAGGGGCCGGACATGGTCGGGGTGCCCGGGTCGATCAGGACCGGGGTGAGGAAGCCGGCGTCGCTGATCTCGTCGAGACGCGGCGTGTCCAGCTCCGCGAGGACGTCGAGGCGGACGCCGTCGACGCCGACGACGAGGACACGGCGGGCACGCTCGTGCCGGTCGGACTGGTGCGGGAGTGCCATGTGGGGCCCCAGGGGTGGGTCGTGCGAACGGTTCCCGTCACCCTAACGGGGGGCCAGGGGGTGTGTAAGCGCTTTCCACACCTCCGCGCCGATGAACTTGTCAGGACAAGTTGGTGAACGGCGGGGACGTTCGCCGAGCTCAGGCCTTCGAGAGCTGCACGAGGGCGAACGGGCCGCCCTGCGGGTCGCGCAGGAACGCGGCGTCGCCGTAACGGGCCGGGGGCAGCGACCGCTCCAGGGTGCCGCCCAGCGCGGTCGCGGACTTGACCGCCACGTCCAGGTCGCTGACGGCGAAGTAGACGCGCCAGCGCGGGCGCGGGTCCTCGGGACCGGCCGCGCGGATGCCGGCGACGCGGTGGCCGCCGTAGCGCAGCAGTATCGCGTCGTCCTCCCGGCCGATCTGCGCGCGACCGTCCTCGACCGCGGCCAGGCCGAAGCTCTTGGCGTAGAAGTCGGCGGAGTCCAGGACCGCGGTGGTGCGCAGTTCGCTCCAGACGACCGCGCCCGGCGCGCGCCGCAGCTGCCAGCCGGTGTGCGCGCGGGGCTCCCACGCCCCGAAGACGGCGCCCGACGGGTCCGCCGCGATCACCAGCCGCCCCGCGTCGGTCGAGTCCAGCGGGCCCAGGGCGACGGTTCCGCCGCAGTCGCGGATCCGCTGTGCGGACTCGTCGGCGCTGTCCACGGAGAAGTAGGTGATCCAGTCGACCGGGAAGCCCGCCGCCTCCTCGAACTGCCCGATCCCGGCGACCATCAGCCCGTCCAGGGTCGCCCGCACGTAGGGGCCGAGCCGGTCGGGCCCGTGCTGGTACTCCCAACCGAAGAGGGCCGCGTAGTACGCGCAGGCCGCGTCGAGGTCGTGCGCCATCAGGCTCACCCAACAGGGGGTGCCCTGGGGTTGCCGCAAGCTCTCACTCACGCCCTCGATGCTCCCATCCCCGTCCCGTGAACGCTGCCCTTGCCACGAGAATGTCCCCATGATTGAGCCAGTCACCACCCTGATCGGCCCCGCCGAGCTCGCGGACCTCCTCGCCGGCGCACAGCCGCCGACCCTGCTGGACATCCGCTGGAGCCTCGGCGGCCCGCCCGGCGCGGAGGAGTTCGCCAAGGGCCACCTCCCCGGCGCGCACTACGTCGACCTCGACCGCGAGCTCGCCGCCGCGCCCGGCGCGGCGGGTCGTCACCCGCTGCCCGCGCCGGAGGTGCTCCAGTCCGCGCTGCGGCGCTCCGGGGTACGCGCGGACCGGGACGTCGTGGTCTACGACGCGGCCACGTCGATGTCCGCGGCCCGCGCCTGGTGGCTGCTGCGCTGGGCCGGTCACCCGCGGGTGCGCGTGCTGGACGGCGGCCTGCGGGCCTGGACGGAGGCGGGCCTCGCGCTGTCGACGGCGGAGCCGTCGGACGAGGCGGGCGACTTCACCGTGGTCCCGGGCGGCCTCCCGACGACCGACGCGGACGGCGCGGCGGCCTGGCCCGTCACGGACGGCGCCCCGCGGGTCCTACTGGACGCCCGCGCGGGCGAGCGCTACCGCGGTGAGACCGAGCCGGTCGACCCGCGGGCCGGCCATGTGCCCGGCGCGCTCTCCGCGCCGACGAGCGACAACGTCGACGCCTCAGGCCGCTTCCTGCCACCGGCGGACCTCGCCACCCGCTTCGCCGCGCTGGGCGCGACCAAGGACACGGACATCGCCGTCTACTGCGGCTCCGGCGTCACGGCGGCGCACACCGTCCTCGCCCTCGAACTCGCCGGTCTCCCGGCCACCCTCTACCCGGGCAGCTGGAGCGAGTGGTCCGCGGACCCGGCCCGCCCGGCGGCGACGGGGCCCGACCCGCGCTGAGGGGCGGAACCACGAGCGCTGACGGCCGGTCATATATGGCTGGTGCGATGACCTTTCGGTCGGGGCGCCACGCATAGCATGATCAGTGACGGAGTCCGTCGGCCAGGCGCCGGCGGGCTCCGTTTCGGGATCCACGATGTAGACGACCGCAGCTCGTTCGGGCTGCGACTCAGAGGGGGTACATACGTGCGCACCATACGAAGGGTCCTGCTGCCGGCCGCGGCGGCGGTCCTGCTCACCCTGACCGCGACGGGGGAGGGCCAGGGAGCCACCCCCGGTCCGGAGTCCCGTGCCGCGGCGGACGCGTCGGCGGCGACGGCCGCCGCTACGACGACCACCACGGACGCCGGTGCTGCCGCGCTGGCGTACTGGACGCCGGAGCGGATGAAGAAGGCGACGCCGCTCGACGTGTTGCCGGCCGCTGACCCTTCCGCCGCCACCGCCGACTCCGCGCCCGCAGCGGGCGCCGTTCCCCCGTCCGTTCCGCCGCGTCCGGCGGAGCACCCGGCCGGCAGCACGGCGGGGGCGTCGCCGCACACGATTTACGCGTCGGCCGCGGCGGGCCGGGTGTTCTTCCACAACCCCAGGACCGGCGGCGACTACGCCTGCTCGGCGAGTGCGCTCAACAGCCCCTCCCGGCAGTTGGTCGTCACCGCGGGCCACTGCGTCCACGGGGGCCGTGGCGGCACGTGGATGACGAAGTGGGTCTACGTGCCGGACTACCACAACGGTTCGGCGCCCTACGGCGTCTTCGCCGCGAAGTCGTTCCGCACCTTCCAGGGGTGGATCTCGTCCAGCTCCGCCGCCCGCGACGTCGCGATGGTGACCACGTGGCCGAACAACGGCCGCAAGCTGGTCGACGTGACCGGCGGCAACGGCATCACCTGGAACGGCAGCCGCACCTCGCGCGTGGCCGTGCTGGGCTACCCGGTCAACTTCTACCGGGGTGAGGTACAGATGTACTGCAACGGTGGCACCAGCCCCGAGCGGGGCACCAGCAGGTTCCAGATCCGTTGCCACTACGGCCAGGGTTCCAGCGGCGGCCCCTGGCTGCGCTGGTACAACACCGGCAACGGCCTCGGCTACGTCGACGGGGTCACCAGCACCGGCAACCTGAGCGCGGGATGGGACCAGAGCCCCTACTTCGACTCGTACGTCGCCGCCCTGTTCAAGGCTCAGGGCTCACTGACCTGATCCCGCACGGATGAGACAGCGGGGCGAGGCCCCGGCGGCGCGCCGGGACCTCGCCCCGCTGCTGTCACGCCTGGCGGAGGGCGCTCAGTCCTGTTTCTTGCGGCGCGTACCGAAGACGATCTCGTCCCAGCTCGGCACGGCCGCCCTGCGGCCCGGGCGGACGCCGTCCGCCTCGGCCTGGCGGTCGGTGGAGCCGATGAGGCGGTCGCGGTGGGGGGTGGCCACGCGGGGCATGAGGATGTCCGCGTAGGCCGCACCCGCGCCGGCGGCGGCCGCCGCCGGCGGGGCCTCGGTCTCGGCGGCGAGTGAGGACTCGTCAGGAAGCGCGGACGGCAGCGGCGTCGGGACGACGTCGAGGAAGTCCACCGAGTCCAGCTGGTCCCCGACCGTCGTGGACGACGCGGACGCCGCGGCGGGCGTGGGCGCGGAGGGAGCCGGAGCCGCAGGTTCCGGGGCCCGCTCGACCCGCTCCGGGCGCTCGATGGAGAACCGCTCCAGCGGCGGTCGGTCGATCGGACGCTCGGGCGCGTGCGGGCGCATGCCCATGCCGCGGTCGGCTCCGGGGAGCCGCGCGATGCGGGGGACGAAGGGGTGCGTCGGCTCGGCCGTCAGGGCAGGCGACTCGCCGATCAGCGCGCGGGCCTCGTCGTCGCAGGGCTGGACCAGGCGGCGAGGCGGGTCGTAGGTCCACCGGGCCTGCCGGGCGACGGCGTCCGCGCGGAAGCCGAGGATGATCTCCCAGGTGCCGTCGTCGCGGCGGTAGGAGTCCCAGACCGTGCTGTCCTTCTCGGCGCCGCGCAGCAGCAGGCGCTCGGCGACGGCGTCGCCGAGCTGCGGGCCGGTGGACTCGCCGGCGCGGCGCACCGGGGTCTTCCGGGCGCGCTCGGCCATGAACGCGCGCTCCGCCAGGACCGGGCCCTCGAAGCGGCGGACGCGCTCGACGGAGATGCCGGCCTGCTGCGCGACCTCCTCCGCCGTCGCACCGGCGCGGATGCGCGCCTGGATGTCGCGGGGACGGAGGTGGCTCTCGACGTCGATCTGCCCGAGGCGCGGCCGGTCGCCGCGCACGGCCGCGCGCAGCCGCTCGTCAATCGGAAGGAAGTATTCCGTCGAATCGGCAGCCTTGAGCACCAGCCGTGAGCCGTCATTGCTGACGGCCACGACGCGCAGTTCGGGCACGGTTACCTCCCGGGTGGTGCCTGCCGACGTCACCTGCGTCGCTGCTCCCGTAACGAGTGTGGCGTGCCGACGGCCGGCGGACCACAACATTGCAGAGTTACCCGGCGGGTCGGCCTCGGTCCGCGACTCACCGTTATGGCACAGTTACTTCTTTTGACTGTCTGTCACTGTTCCACTGTTCCGAGCACCCGGATCCGCGCCTTTCACGGCGAGCACCCCGGGACGAGCCTCGCCGACCGTGCGCAGCCGGGCTTCACGTCACACTACTCCAAACGTGGGCCCCGGATGGTGCGGCTCGCGGCTCAAGTCTGCCCCGAATCGCTGGATTCTCAAGGGTCGCCACTCCGATGGCGGTCGTCCGCGCGGCTTACGGTGATCATCTTCACACATTTCGGCCATCCGGAACCGCGGGGTCCTTCGAACGGTCGTACCTGGTGCAGTATGGAGAAAGGCGTACATCGAGGGGCATTGATGGAGGATCTGGAAAATCAGGGCGCAAAGCCCAAGCGCAGGACCCTCGATCTCAGCCTCACCCAGGTGGCCGCGAGCGCTCTCGCGGCGGTGGTCGGCGCGGTCCTCGCGTCGCAGTTGGGCGTGTACGGCACGATCCTCGGCGCGGCCGTGGTCAGCATCGGGGCGACCACCGGGACGGCCGTCCTGCAGCACCTGTTCCGGCGCACCGGCGAGCAGTTGCGGGAGATGACCGCGACCACGGCCGAGCTCGAACACCCGGCGTCGGCGGCGGAGCCCGCCGGCGACAAGGAGACGCAGGTCTTCGACCCGTTCGACCCGGGCGGCGACCACACGCGGATGATGGCGCGAATCAACCCCCCGGACCAGGGCGAGGCCGTCGCCGTGTACCGCGGTCGCACCAATCTCAAACCCAAGAGCTGGAAGGTCTACGCCGTCACCGCCACGATCGTCTTCGGGCTCGCGATGGGCACGGTGGGCGTGATCGAGGTCGCCTCCGGCAAACCGGCCGCGAACTTCTTCGGCGGCAGCGGCGGCAGCGGCGGCGGTGGGAAGCCGAACAGCGGCGCCTCCGCACCTGTCGACCCGTCATCCGGCGCGTCGACCTCGGCCGACCACGCCGGCGACACCGGCAGGAGCGGTGGCACGTCCGGCACCGGCGGGCAGGGCAGCAGTAATAGCGGCAACGCCTCGCCGAACCCGGGTACCTCCTCCAGCCCCCACCCGAGCACCAGCCCCAGCCAGAGCCCGGACCCGGTCACCACCCCGACGCCCACCCCGGACACGTCGTCGGGCGCCGCCACCCCGCAGACCACGCCCTCGTCCTAGCCGAGCAGGTCAGTCGCCCAGCACCTGCCGCAGGTACGCGTTGCCGAACCGGCGTCCCGGGTCGACCCGGTCGCGCAGGGCGGTGAAGTCGGCGAAGCGCGGGTAGACACCCGCGAGGTAGTCCGCGTCGCGGGTGTGGAGCTTGCCCCAGTGGGGGCGGCCCTGGTGGGCCGTCATGATGCGCTCGACCTCGGTGAAGTAGGTCTGCGGCGCGGTGCCCCGGTAGAGGTGGACGGCGATGTACGCGGTGTCGCGCCCGCTCGCCGTCGAGAGCCACAGGTCGTCGGCGGGGGCGACGCGGACCTCGACGGGGAAGGAGATCTTCCAGTCCGAGCGCTCCACGGTGCGCTTGAGCTCGCGCAGCACCGTCGTCGCCGCCTCGCGCGGGACCGCGTACTCCATCTCGACGAAGCGCACCCGGCGCGGGCTGGTGAAGACCTTGTAGGCGACGTCCGTGTAGGTCCGCTCCGACCAGGCGCGGCTGGAGATCTTCGCGATCGTCGGGATGCTCCGCGGGAAGGCGCGGCCGACCCGGCAGGCGCCCTCCCACACGGTGTTGGAGACGAAGTCGTCGTCGAACCAGCGCCGGAGGGCCGGCAGCGGCGCGGCCGGGCCCGGGCCGCGATTGTTCCGCTTGGTGGTGCAGCCCTCGGTGTGCGGGAACCAGTAGAACTCGAAGTGCTCGTTGTCGTTCGCGAGTTCGTCGAAGCGGTCCAGCACCTCGTCGAAGCGCATCGGCGCCTCGTGCGCGGTCAGCAGGAAGGCCGGCTCGACGCCGAAGGTGATCGCGCTGACGACGCCCAGCGCGCCGAGACCCAGCCGCGCGCCCTCGAACAGCTCGGTGTTCTCGCTCGGCGAGCAGGTCACCACGCTGCCGTCGGCGAGGACGATCTCCAGCGCCCGCACCTGCGCGGCCAGCGAGCCGGAGCTGCGGCCGGTGCCGTGGGTGCCGGTCCCGGTCGCGCCCGCGACGGTCTGGACCATGATGTCGCCCATGTTGGTCAGGGACAGACCGGCGTGCTCCAGCAGCTGGTTCAGCCTCGAAAGCGGGAGGCCGGACTCGACGGTGACCGTCCCGCCCTTGTGGTCGATCTCGCGGACGGCCGTCAGCCGGTCCGGGCGGATCAGGACGCCGTCGGTCGCCGCGATCGGGGTGAACGAGTGGCCGCTGCCGACCGCCTTGACCGGGAGCCCGTCGGCGGCCGCCGCTCCGATCGCCTCGGCCAGCTCCGCGACGGAGCCGGGCGTCACCTCCCGGCTCGGCCGCGCGGTCTGGTTACCGGCCCAGTTGCTCCACACGCCCGGCCGGTTCGTCGGATCCGCCTGACTCGACACGTGCACCCTCCCGCTGCTCCGGCGCCGACCGCAGCCGGCGTGACCCGAGGAACGCCGTGGCGACCGAGAGCCCTGCCGCGGCCACCGTCACCCAGTAGCCGCCGGAGGCGCCCGCGGCGTCCACCACCCAGCCCGCGGCGGAGGAGCCGAAGGCCACCCCCACGGCCAGCCCGGTGGTGGTCCAGGTCATGCCCTCGGTCAGCTTGGCCGCCGGCACGATCAGCGCCACCAGACCCATGGTGGTGACCATGGTGGGGGAGATGGACAGCCCGGCGACGAACAGCGCCGCCGCCAGGGCCACGAGGTTCTTCACGAATAGGAGCGGCAGCATACTCACCCCCAGCGTGACGATGCCCACCAGGAACCGCCGCGAGAGCGGGCCCCTGAGCTTCAGCGCGCCGAAGACGATGCCCGCGATGCAGGAGCCGAGCGCGTAGACCGCGAGCACCACCGAGGAGAGCGCCTTGTGGTGCAGGTGGTCGGCGAAGGCGACGGTGGTCACCTCGACGCTGCCGAAGACCGCGCCGACACCGACGAAGGTCAGCACCAGCACCAGCAGGCCGCGGGTGCGCAGCGCCGAACGGCCCGCCGCGGCGTGGGCGTGCGGGTGGACCGGCGGCTCGGTCCGGCCCTGGGCGCAGAACAGCAGCGTGCCGACGCCGAGCAGCACGGTGGCGGCCAGCGGTCCGGCCTCCGGGAACCAGGAGGTGGACAGGCCCACGGCCAGGATCGGGCCGACGATGAAGACGATCTCGTCCACCACCGACTCGAAGGAGTAGGCGGTGTGCAGCAGCGACGGCGAGCCCTGGTAGAGGTGCGCCCACCGGGCGCGCACCAGTGAGCCCATCGCGGGCATACAGCCGGCCACGACGGCGCAGACGAAGAGGGTCCAGTCCGGCGCGCCCAGCGCGGCGCAGAGCAGCAGCGCGCTCATCGCGATCACGGTCACAGCGGTCGCCCGCAGCGCGACGCGGCTCTGCCCGTACCGGTCGACCAGCCGGGCCACCTGTGGGCCGAGCAGGGCCGCGGCCAGCGCGACCGTCGCCGAGACGGCGCCGCCGAGCGCGTAGTCGCCGCGCAGCGAGGAGAGCATGGTGACCATGCCGATGCCCATCATCGACATCGGCATCCGCGCGATGAATCCGGCGGTGGAGAACGCGAGACTGCCGGGGGCTTCGGCGAAGATCCGGCGGTAGGCGGTGAGCGCGGACAGCGCGGCGGGCACAGGAGCTCCGTAAGGGATATGGGTAGTTTAGACAGCTTACGTGGCCGCGCCGGGGGACGCCCAGTGGATATCTCACGGGCTGGGCGCGTCCGGTGAGCGGGCCCGAGGGGCGTGAAAGGATCGGCCTCATGTCCGACGCGCATGCCCCGTACGACGCCCTGCTGCTGCTCTCCTTCGGTGGTCCGGAGGGCCCGGAGGACGTCGTGCCCTTCCTGGAGAACGTCACCCGGGGACGCGGTATCCCCAAGGAGCGCCTGGCCGAGGTCGGGCAGCACTACTTCCTCTTCGGCGGCGTCAGCCCGATCAACGCGCAGAACCGCGAACTGCTGGCGGCCCTGCGCGCCGACTTCGCCGACCACGGCCTGGACCTGCCCGTCTACTGGGGCAACCGCAACTGGGCCCCCTACCTCGTGGACACGCTGCGCGAGATGGCAGCAGACGGCCACCGCCGCGTCCTGGTCCTGGCCACCAGCGCCTACGCCAACTACTCCGGCTGCCGCCAGTACCGCGAGAACCTCGCCGCCGCGCTCACCACGCTCCGCGAGGAGGGCGCGCCGGGCGCGGCCGAGCTGCGGGTGGACAAGCTGCGGATCTTCTACAACCACCCCGGCTTCGTCGAGCCCATGATCGAGTCCACCCTCACCGCGCTGGACTCCCTGCCGGAGGCGGTCCGCGCGGACGCGCGGCTGGCCTTCACCACGCACTCGATTCCCGACGTCCTGGCCGACTCCTCCGGCGCGCCCGCCGATCCCGCGCGCGGCACCCACGGCGGCGCGTACGTCGCCCAGCATCTCGAGGTCGCCCGCCTGATCGCCGCGGCCGTGGCGGAGGCGACGGGCGTCGCCGACCGCCCGTGGGAGCTGGTCTACCAGTCGCGCAGCGGCGCCCCCCACATCCCCTGGCTGGAGCCCGACATCTGCGACCACCTGGAGGCCGAGCACGCCGCGGGCGCGGCGGCGGTGGTCATGGTGCCGATCGGGTTCGTCTCCGACCACATGGAGGTCAAGTTCGACCTCGACACCCAGGCCCGCGAGAAGGCCGAGGAACTCGGCCTCCCCGTCGCCCGCGCCGCGACGGTGGGCGCGGACCCCCGCTTCACCGCGGCCGTCCGCGACCTCGTCCTCGAACGCGCCGCGCGCGAGTGCGGCGAGCGCGTCACCCCCTGCGCGCTGGGCGCGCTGGGCGCCAGCCACGACGTCTGCCCGATCGGTTGCTGCCCTGCCGCCCGGGGCTCGGCGCCTGCGGCGGCGGGCGAAGACTGGACTGACTGAGAAGTTGCACTCACCTCAGGGGCGCGGGGAACTGCGCGACAAGCCACCCACGCAGCTGATGACCGGCACGCACAGGGCCATCCGCACGTCGTCGGTTTCTCGCGCAGTTCCCCGCGCCCCTGGACAGTGCCCTACCGAGGAGAAAGCAGCATGACTGACCGTCAGAACCTCTACGCCGAACTCCTCGACGTCGCCGTCGAAGCCGCGGCCCGCGCGGGAGCGCTGCTGCGGGACGGCCGGCCGGCGGACCTCGGCGTCGCCGCGACCAAGTCCAGCGCCGTCGACGTGGTGACGGAGATGGACCTCGCGGCCGAAAAGCTGATCACCGAGCTGCTGTCCGAACGCCGCCCGGACGACGGGCTGTTGGGGGAGGAGGGCGCTGCCCGGGAAGGGACCAGCGGGGTGCGCTGGGTGATCGACCCGCTCGACGGGACGGTCAACTACCTCTACGGGCTGCCGGCTTGGGCAGTCAGCATCGCTGCCGAGCTGGACGGGGAGGTCGTCGTCGGGGTCGTGGACGTGCCGCCGCGCGGCGAGCGCGCGCACGCGGTGCGCGGGCAGGGCGCGTTCCTGAACGGGCGCGCCCTCGCGGTGCGGCCCGCGCCGCCGATGGAGCGGGCGCTGATCGGGACGGGCTTCGGCTACCTGCAGCAGCGCCGGGCCCGCCAGGCCGAGGTGCTCGCCTCGCTGCTGCCGCGGGTCCGGGACATCCGCCGGGGCGGCTCCGCCGCGGTGGACCTCTGCGACGTGGCCGCCGGGCGGCTGGACGGCTACTACGAGCGCGGCCTGAACCCGTGGGACTACAGCGCCGGGGCGCTCGTCGCCCAGGAGGCGGGCGCGCTGGTCTCCGGTCGTCCGGGGCAGCCGGCGAGCCCGGAGCTGACCGTGGCGGCGCCGCCGGTGCTGTTCGAGCAGCTCCGCGGCGAGCTGGACGAGTTGGGCGCCTGGCACGACTGAGCACGACTGAGTCCGGCCGTACGAAGACCGCATGAGAACGCCCCGGACGGTGTCCGGGGCGGGCGGTCGGGGGCGAGGGTGGTGTGGTCTGAAGCTCGGGTGGGCTGGCGGGTCTGGGGAGCTCTGGCAGGTCTGAGGATCAGGCCGCGGTGCGCGGAGCGGTCGGCATCAGTTCGATGCCGTGCTCAGCGGCCAGACGACGCAGGTCGTCCAGCTCGGACTGCTCGACCTCGGCCAGGAAGTCGTCCCCCGACTCCAGGGCCCGGTGCAGGTCCTGCTCGGCGTTGCGGATGCGCTGGAGGATGCCGGCGGTGAAGGCGTCCATAGGTTGACCCCCTTGCTGGTGTCGTGGCGGCCCCGGGTTGCGGGGGACCCGGCGCGGATGGCCGCACGGCGGGCGGGTGCGACACACATGACACGCATGTGCCTACAGCGCACAGTGCGCTGGTGCGTCGCGGGTGTAATCAGCGTCCTGCCCAAGCCGCTTTGCGGGGAAACCTCGGGCGGGGAGAGAAATACGTCATGTCGGCCCCGGGGCGGCCGCCGGTCCGGCCGGCGACCCCGCCGCCGGTTCCCGTCACGCCCCGCTTACCAGTGCTTTACGGGCGGTCGAGGCAGGATGGAACCCTGCCGGACATGCCGGGAGATCCGTGTGCGCGCCCGAAGGGGTGTGCCCGCTCCGAAAGGACCTTTGGTGCGAGTTCTCGTGGTCGAGGACGAGCAGTTGCTCGCCGACGCTGTCGCCACCGGTCTGCGCCGTGAGGCCATGGCCGTGGACGTGGTCTACGACGGCCAGGCCGCGCTGGACCGGATCGCTCTCAACGAGTACGACGTCGTGGTGCTCGACCGCGACCTGCCGCTGGTCCACGGTGACGACGTGTGCCGCAAGCTGGTCGAGGAGGCGCTGCCGACGCGCGTGCTGATGCTGACGGCCGCCGGCGACATCAGCGACCGGGTCGAGGGCCTGGAGCTGGGCGCCGACGACTACCTGCCGAAGCCGTTCGCTTTCAGCGAACTTGTCGCACGGGTGCGGGCGCTGGGCCGGCGGGCGACGACGCCGCTGCCGCCGGTGCTGGAGCGGGCCGGGATCACGCTGGATCCGGGCCGCCGCGAGGTGCTGCGCGAGGGCAAGCCGATCTCGCTGGCGCCCAAGGAGTTCGCCGTGCTGGAGGTGCTGATGCGGGCCGGCGGCGCCGTCGTCTCCGCCGAGCAGCTGCTGGAGAAGGCCTGGGACGAGCACACCGACCCGTTCACCAACGTCGTCCGGGTGACGGTGATGACGTTGCGGCGCAAGCTCGGTGAGCCGGCGGTGATCATCACCGTTCCCGGCTCGGGATACCGGATCTGAGCCGTGGCCACGACCCAGACCAGAAGCGTGCAGGGCGGCGACGGCGGCCACCCCGAGCACGGGAACCACATCGACATCAGGGAGTCGCTGCTTCCCTTCCGGCCCACCCTGCGCATCCGGCTGACCATGTTCTACGGCGGGATGTTCCTGCTCGCCGGGCTGATCATGGTGCTGGCCATGTACCTCTTCGTGGACCAGGCGTTCGGCAGCGCCACCCAGGTGCCGCCGATCCGCGTCGACCCGAACGTGCAGATCACCAACACGGCCACCGGCCAGGTGCTCACCGGCGACCAGTTCCGGGCCTGGCTCAGCGCCTACCAGCAGCACGAGGCGTCCGACGCGCTGCACGTGCTGGTCTGGAAGTCGCTGGCCGCGCTGCTCGCGCTGCTGATCCTGGCCGTCTTCTTCGGCTACGCGATGGCCGGCCGGGTGCTCAGCCCGCTCGGCCGGATCACCCGGACCGCGCGCCAGGTGGCCTCCTCGGACCTGCACCGCCGGATCGAGCTGGACGGGCCGGACGACGAGCTCAAGGAGCTGGCCGACACCTTCGACGACATGCTCGACCGGCTCGACCGATCGTTCGAGTCGCAACAGAAGTTCGTCGCCAACGCCTCGCACGAGCTGCGGACACCCCTGGCGATCAACCGCACCCTGCTGGAGGTCCAGCTCTCCGATCCGGAGGCGCCGCCGGAGCTGCTGCAGCTGGGCAAGACGCTGCTGGCCACCAACGAGCGCAGCGAGCAGCTGGTGGAGGGCCTGCTGCTGCTGGCCCGTAGCGACAACGAGCTGACCGAGCGCAAGCCGGTGGATCTGGCCGAGGTGGCCCGGCAGGCGCTGGAGCAGATGCGCGGCGAGGCCGAGCAGCGCGGCGTCCGGATCCGCTCGGCGCTGCCGCCGCAGGCCGGCGAGGTCATGGTCGCCGGTAACGGCGTGCTGCTGGAGCGGGTGGCGCTGAACCTGGTCCAGAACGCGGTGAAGTACAACCTGGCCGAGGACGGCTGGGTGGACGTCCAGGTGCACGCGGCGGTCAACGGCGGTGGGGAGCTCGTCGTGGTCAACAGCGGACCGGTGGTGCCCGGCTACGACGTCGAGAACATATTCGAGCCGTTCCGGCGCGGAAAGGGCCGGGAACGGACGCGGAGCGACAAGGGGGTCGGGCTCGGCCTGTCGATCGTGCGCTCCGTCGTGCGGGCCCACCACGGCTCCATCGAGGCGGTCCCGCGGGCCGAGGGCGGCCTGCTGATCCGGGTGCGGATTCCCGCCGCGAAGGCGCCGGCCCTGCCGCCGTTGCCGACCCGGGGCGCCACCGGCTGACACCCGCGTCCCACCCCACCCCGCCCCGCCGCTCACCTGCGGCGGGGCGGAATCAGTCGTTCCCGATCGGCCGTCCGAGGGTCGTCCGGGCGGCCGTTTGACGACCGGCAAGTAACCGAATATCCGACCTGTGACGTCAGTCCCTGGCCTTGCCAGCAGGCGCTTCGTCAACCTACGGTGGCGTAACCTACGGAACCGTAGGTGAGAGTGCTCCGAGAGTTGGATTTGCCGTGACGATCGCCCCCGACCGCCCCGCCGGCCGCACCCACTGGACCGACGCGCAGCTCCTCCACGCGCTGGAGGAGGTGGTCGAGCGCGAGCTCAACCGGCACCAGGGTGTGGCCAAGGAGTGGATGCCGCACGAGTACGTCCCGTGGAGCCAGGGCCGCGACTTCGACGGCCTGATGGGCGGCGAGGCCTGGTCGGTCGAGCAGTCCCGGGTGACCGACGTGGCGCGGGTCTCCCTCGTGGTGAACCTGCTCACCGAGGACAACCTGCCGAGCTACCACCACGAGATCGCGTCCATGTTCGGCCGCGACGGCGCGTGGGGCACCTGGGTGCACCAGTGGACGGCCGAGGAGGGCCGCCACTCGATCGTCATGCGTGACTACCTGCTGACCACGCGCGCCGTGGACCCGGTGGCGCTGGAGCGCGCCCGGATGACGCACATGGCCGAGGGCTTCGAGTCCGACAACAGCCACTCGATGCTGCACTCGGTGGCCTACGTGTCCTTCCAGGAGCTCGCCACCCGCATCTCGCACCGGAACACCGGGCACAACTCCGGCGACCCGGCCTGCGACCGGATGCTGGCCCGGATCGCCACGGACGAGAACCTGCACATGGTCTTCTACCGGAACCTGCTGAAGGCCGCCCTGGAGATCGCCCCGGACCAGGCCATGCGGGCCATCGCCGACGTGGTGATCAACTTCCGGATGCCCGGCCACAGCATGCCCGGCTTCGAGCGCGCGGCCGTCCAGATCGCCGTCGGCGG
The DNA here is from genome assembly GCF_003258295.1 of Streptacidiphilus pinicola. Lineage (GTDB taxonomy): Bacteria > Actinomycetota > Actinomycetes > Streptomycetales > Streptomycetaceae > Streptacidiphilus > Streptacidiphilus pinicola. Next base: position 17,742 of record NZ_QKYN01000003.1, read on the forward strand.
CATCTACAACCTGCGGATCCACCACGACGACGTGCTGCAGCCGGTGCTGCGCCACCTCAAGGTCATGGAGATCACCGGGCTGGGCCCCGAGGGCCTCCAGGCCCAGCAGGAGCTCGGCTTCTTCCTCGAGGGGCTGGACACCCAGGCGACCCGCTTCGACGAGCGCCAGGCGGCCATTCTGGCCCGCCGCCAGGCCGCGCAGGAGCGCCGCGCGGGGTAGCCGTGCGCGGACCCGGCTGGCGACCCCGATCCGGAGCAGATAAGTCCGGATTTTCCTGAACCGTGACGAACGTCACAAAGTGGCGTGTCACTGTGGGTGTGCGTACATTTTCAGCCAAAGTGCGGCCGAACAGCCGATGACGGACAGTGATCGGGGAATCGGGCGCACGGCCCCGTGGTTCCGGGGTTTTCACTGGTCATGATCACGGTAAGTGGTCAATGGAGGATAGCCCCTGGGCGGCCGCTGACCTCCTCCGATCGGCCCCGCGATCACCTCTTCGAGGGGCTGATCGGGTGTCGATTGAGTAACGGGCCTTGAAGTAAGGCAAAATCTCGCCCTCGGGTCGGGCACAAGTCCGACCGCCTGCGCGTTACGTGCGCTGGAGACAACCGCAACACGCCCAAAGGGGGAGAGTGATATGGCGACTGACTACGACACCCCACGCAAGACCGACGACGACCTCGAGTCGGACAGCATCGAGGAACTCAAGGCACGCCGGAACGAGAAGACCACCAGTTCGGTGGACGTCGACGAGTTCGAGGCTGCCGAGGGTCTGGAGCTGCCCGGAGCGGACCTCAGCAATGAGGAGCTTTCCGTCCGGGTGCTGCCGCGCCAGGCCGACGAGTTCACCTGCTCGAGCTGCTTCCTGGTGCACCACCGGAGCCAGCTGGCCAAGGAGAAGAACGGCCAGCCGATCTGCCGGGACTGCGCCGCCTGATCGAGCGGTGTAGGAAGGGGACTCATGGGACCGTTCCGCAAGCCGCAGAGATCCTCAGGCGCCGGGAACGAGCCGGCCCGACCGTCAGCGAACGAACCTGATGTGGCGCTCGACGAGACGACGGCCGACCTCGCCCGGATCGCCGACGAGATGGAGGTCTGGGACGGGTCCGCAGGAGCGGACTCCGTCCCCACCGAGCAGGGCCGGATGGCCTCGCTCGCACGCAGGCTGGGGCGGAGCCTCGGCAGGGGCGCCAAGACCGGCACGACCGGTCTGGCCGACCGCCTGATGGCGGCCGCGCCCCGGATCAAGGTGCGCGACGTGGCGACGCTGCGCGCACATCACCCCGACGCGCGCAGCGCGGAGGAGCTGGCCGACCGCATCGCGGCCGCCGGCGCCCGTGCCTCCGGCGCGGTCGGCGCCGGAGCGGGCGCGGCGGCGATGATGCCGGTTCCTGCCGCGATGCCCGTGGAGATCGCCGCGGAGCTGCTTGCGGTGGCGGCGGTGGAGTTCAAGATGATCGCGGAGCTCTACGAGGCCTACGGCCAGCCGGCGCCCGGCAACGCCCGGCAGCGCTCCCTTGCCTACCTCTCGGTCTGGTCCGAGCGCCGCGGCCTGGACGTCGCCTCACCGGCCACGATCCTGGCCCTCAGCAAGACCGCCGCGCTGCGGAAGTCGCTGCGCAAGCGGCTGACCCGCGCGGGTTTCCGCAAGCTTCCCTCGCTGGCCCCCCTCATGGTCGGCGCGGCCGCGGGCGCCTACGTCAACCGCCGCGACACCGCTCGCCTCGCCACCGAGATCCGCCGCTCCCTGCGCGAACGCCAACCCGCCGACCCGTCCTACTGGCTCACCGCCCGCGCGGACACGGACCAGCCGTAGCCGCCTGCGGGAGCGGCTCACCGGGGGGGCCGTGGTGGCCCGTACGAGGGCCTGTGCGGCCGCTCCCGGGCGTTCGGAGGACGGGGAGGAGCAGGGGCGTCAACGCGACGGAGATCGCCGCCACACGGGCGAACCGAGCCCGCCGGTCTCTGCCGGTGGCTGCGGAGCCGGCCTGCGGGCATGCGCCAGCCCCGGCCGGAGGCCGGGGGCCGGGGGCCGTTCTCGAGCTGCGACGGCCTGGCCGCCGTCTCGGCCTACTTGGACGCGGTGGTCGCGTCCTGGCGTGCCGCCTCCAGGGCCGCGGCGAGGCGGTCCGGGGTGCGGGTCGAGAGGTAGAGGTAGGGCGTCGGGTCGCCCGGGTCGGTGACCTCGACGCGCAGCGCGGTCGGGATGTAGCCGCGCAGCAGCATGAAGGCGCGGGCATCGGCCTTGTGCGTGCGCCAGGCGAAGGCCTCGTCCTTGTCCAGCGACTCGGCCCGGCCGAGGGCCGAGACGGGGATCTTCGCCTCGCCGGCGAGCAGGTGGCCCTGGGCGACCCGGATACGCGGTGAGCCGTAGCTGCTGAGCAGCACCGCGCCGGCGACGCCGCCCACGACCAGGCCCAGCAGGGCCGCGATCGGGCTGAAGACCAGCAGGACCAGCATGAAGGAGATGCCCAGGCCCGCTGGCAGCAGCCACAGGACCGCCGGGGCGGAGAGACGTTCGTCGTACATGGCCACCATTGTGCGCGCCCCCGGCGGCGCGCCCGACCGCGGGGCCGGTCGGAAGGGCCGCTCCCTGTAGGGTCGGCGGGTGACCGATGCAGCACGCCCCAGCCTCACGCCACCGCCCGACGCGGTCCCTCCCGTCCGTCACCCGGAGGCCCCCGCGCCCGGCGAGCTGATCGGCTCCCACTACGACTTCTGCTTCGCCTGCGGCCCGGCCCAGCCCTCCGGCCTGCACCTGGCCGCGCGGGCGGGCGAGGGCGTGGAGATCTTCGCCGAGTTCACGGTGGCGCCCACCCACCAGGGCGGCCCCGGACTGGCCCACGGCGGCGTGCTGGTGACGGCGATGGACGACGCGCTCGGCACGCTGAACTGGATGCTGCACACCGCGTCGGTCACCGCGCGGCTGGAGACGGACTTCCGCCGCCCCGTCCCGGTCGACTCGACGCTGTACCTGCACACCTGGGTCGAGGCCGTCGCCGGACGCAAGATCTACAGCCGCGGCGAGGCCCGCCTGAACGGCCCGGACGGACCCGTCGCGCTCACCGCGCAGGCGCTGTTCATCCAGGTCCCGATCGCCCACTTCATCGACCACGGCCGCCCCGAGGACATCAAGGCGGCCATGGACAACCCCGACCTGCACAAGCGCGCCCGCGCCTTCGAGGTGAACCCGTGAGCTCCGACCTGCACCCCGTCGACGTCCTGATCCGCCGGATCGACGAGGACCTGCCCGTCCCCGCCTACGAGCACCCCGGCGACGCCGGCGCGGACCTGCGCACCACCGTCGACGCCGTCCTGGAGCCCGGCGAGCGGGCCGTCCTGCCGACCGGCGTCGCCATCGCGCTGCCGGACGGCTACGCGGCCTTCGTACACGCGCGCAGCGGCTTGGCCGCGCGGTGCGGCGTCGCTCTCGTCAATGCCCCCGGAACGGTCGATGCCGGGTACCGTGGTGAGATCAAGGTGATCGTCGTCAACCTCGACCCGCGCGAGCGGGTGGTCTTCCACCGCGGGGACCGGATCGCCCAGCTGGTGGTCCAGCGGGTGGAGAAGGTCCGCTTCCACGAGGTGGCGGAGCTGCCGGGGTCGGCGCGCGCCGCAGGAGGCTTCGGGTCGACGGGGGGCCATGCCGCGGTTAGCATTCCCGCGGCCGGGCAGAAAGACTCTTCGGTACCCGACCGGGAAGGACAGTGACCGTGTTCCGTCGTCGCGCCAAGGGCGAGGACGCTGGCAATCAGCTCGACGAGCTGGCCGACGCCGACAGCAACGAGTTCGAGGACGCCTCCGAGGCGGAGGGCGGCGTGACGGAGGGGCGGGTCGGCCTGCCGCCGGCGCCGCGCCCCGAGGGCCCGTTCGACATCTCCGAGGTCGACGAGGCCAAGGACGGACGGGTGGACCTCGGCGGTCTGCTGGTCCCCGGCGTCGACGGCATGGAGCTGCGCGTCGAGGTCGCCGGTGACGCGATCGTCGCGGCCACGCTGGTGCTCGGCAACAGCGCCATCCAGCTGCAGGCCTTCGCGGCGCCGAAGTCGGAGGGCATCTGGGGCGAGGTCCGCCAGGAGATCGCCGACGGCATCGAGCAGCAGGGCGGTGCGGTCGACGAGGAGGAGACCGAGCTCGGCTGGGGCCTGCGGGCTCGCGTCCCGGTGCAGTTGCCTGACGGCACGCAGGGGGTTCAGCTGGTCCGCTTCGTCGGCTGCGACGGTCCGCGGTGGTTCCTGCGCGGCGTGATCAGTGGCCAGGCGGCCATGCAGGATGACGCGGCGGCGGTGCTGGAGCAGGTCTTCCGTCAGACGATCGTCGTCCGCGGCGAGGGCCCGATGGCCCCCCGCGACCCGATCGTGCTGCGTCTGCCCGAGGACGCCCAGATGGTCGCGGACGGCATGCCCCAGCAGCAGGGTCCGGCCTCCGCCAGCGACCTCAACCCCTTCGAACGCGGCCCGGAGATCACCGAAGTCCGCTAGGCCCCCAAGGGGCGCGAGGCTCGGCCTGTGCGGCTCCGCCGCGTGGGCGCGAGCCGCAGTTGCACGACCGAGGGGCGCGAGGAACTGCGCGAGCAACCACCCCGTGTGGGTGGCCCTGCTCGTTCGGCGAGTCACCACACACGGTGGCTCGTCGCGCAGTTCCCCGCGCCCCTCGGCGTGTGCAGCTGGCTGATGTCACCAAAGGTCGGGCTTGCGGGAGGCCCAGGGGCGGGCGGACTCGAGTTGGGCCGAGAGGGAGATGAGCGTCGACTCCTCGCCGTAGCGGGCGCCGAGCATGACGCCGATGGGGAGGCCCGACGGGGTCCAGTGGAGGGGGAGGCTGACCGACGGCTGGCCCGTCGCGTTGTAGAGCGGGGTGAACGGCGTGAACGCCGCGATCGCTTCGAACTCCGACGCCGGGTCGGCGTCGTTGCGGAGGCCGCCGACGCGGGCCGGGGGTTGGGCCAGGGTGGGGGAGAGGATGACGTCGTACGCCTCCATCAGCTGGGCGACCAGCAGGCCGACCGCGCGGAAGGCGTAGAGCGCCATCGCGAAGTCGGGGCCGGAGACCTCGCGGCCCTGCGCACGCAGATGGCGCGTGAGGGGCATCAGCTTGTCCTCGTCGTCCGGGGCGACCGGCGTCTGCGTGGCCATGACCGACCAGACCTGGCCGAAGACCTCCCGCAGGGTGTCGTCCGCGGGGAGGTCGAGCGACTCGACCGAGTGACCGAGGGAGTCCAGCAGGTCCGCCGCGGACGCCGTCGCCGCGGCGCAGTCGGCGTGGACCTCGACGCCAGGGACGGGCGCCTGGGTCAGGACGGCCACCCGCAGCGCGCCCGGCTCGCGGTCCGCGTAGCCGCGGAACGTGTCGCCGGCCGGGAGGGAGGGCGCGGCGTAGGGCTCCCCCGGCATGCTGCCCGCCAGGACGTCCAGCAGGGCCGCCGCGTCGCGGACCGTGCGGGCCAGCGGGCCGGAGGTGGAGAGGCCGGAGACGTCGTAGAAGGTCGGACCGGAGGCGACCCGGCCGCGGCTCGGCTTGATGCCGAAGAGCCCGCACACCGATGCGGGGATGCGGATGGAGCCGCCGCCGTCGCTGCCGTGGGCGAGGGGGGCGAGGCCGGAGGCCACCGCCGTGCCCGCGCCGCCGCTGGAGCCGCCGGCGGAGCGCTCCAGGTCCCAGGGGGTGCGCGCGGGAGGGGCGACCTGGTTCTCGGAGTAGCAGGGGAGGCCGAACTCGGGGGTCTGCGTCTTGCCGAGCAGGACCGTGCCGGCGGCGCGCATCCGGGTGACGACGTGGTCGTCGACCGCGGGCACGTTCTCCGCGTAGGCGGCCGAGCCGAGGGTGGCGCGGACGCCCGCGACGAAGTTGAGGTCCTTGACCGGCACGGGGACGCCGTGGAGCGGGGACAGGGGGCGCTCCTCGCGGCGGGCTTCGGCCGCGTCGGTCTCGGCCTGGCGGGCCTGCTCCAGCGCGAGGTCGGGGGTCACCGTGACGTACGCCCCGACGGTGTCGTTGAGCCGGTCGATGCGCTCCAGGTAGTGCTCGGCCAGCTCGACGGGGGAGAGCTTCCCCGTCGCGATCAGCTCGCCCTGCTCCAACGCGGTCAGGTCGTGCAGTTGGGTCATTCCCAGCCTCCTGGCTTTCCGTTACCAACGGGTAGCTCCCGGCGCGATCCTCGCACCGGGAGCCGGAGACCCGCCAGGGTCAGGGGATGAAAAGCAGGGCTACAGCCCCTGCCAGTGCGGCTTCGCCGCGTATGTGGCCCGGAAGTAGTCGGCCAGCTTCAGCCCGGCGGCCGCGGCCTCGTCGACGACGACGGTCGCGTGCGGGTGCAACTGCAGCGCCGAGGCGGGCACGAGCGCGGCGACGGGGCCCTCGACGGTCGCCGCGACGGCCTCGGCCTTGCCCGCGCCGGTGGCCAGCAGGACCAGGTGGCGGGCGTCGAGGATGGTGCCGATGCCCTGGGTGATCACGTGGTGCGGCACCTGGTCGATGTCGTCGTCGAAGAAGCGCGCGTTGTCGATCCGGGTCTGCTCGGTGAGCGTCTTGATCCGGGTGCGCGAGGCGAGGGAGGAGCAGGGCTCGTTGAAGCCGATGTGGCCGTCGGTGCCGATGCCGAGCAACTGCAGGTCGACGCCGCCGGCGTCGGCCAGGGCCTGGTCGTAGGCGAGGCAGGCGGCGGTGATGTCCGCGGCGTTGCCGTCGGGGCCCATGAACGAGGACTCGCCCAGGCCCAGCGGCTCGACGACCTCGCGCAGCACGGTGGAGCGGTAGGACTCCGGGTGCCCGGTGGGCAGGCCGACGTACTCGTCGAGCTGGCAGATGCGCGCCCGGGAGGCGTCGGCCCGGCCGGAGCGGACCTTCGCGGCGAGCGCGGTGTAGATCGGCAGCGGCGTCGAGCCCGTGGCCACGCCCAGAAGCGCGTCCGGCTTCCGGGTCAGCAGGTCGGCGATCGCCGTGGCGATGAGCTCGCCGCCCGCCGCGGCGTCAGGAACGATCACAACTTCCACGCTGGCCTACCGATCTGGAGAGGAGTGGTGCCACCTGCACCATGTGGTATAGACCAATCTAGCAGCAGGGCCGCGCCTGGCGCTCCCCCTCTTTCGTAACAGCGCCCGAGGTCAGCCGCCGCACCACTGGTCCGCACGAGTGGCCTGGTCACGTACGCTCGCAGGGCAGGTCGACACCGGGTCGGCGAGGAGAATGGTCGGCATGGGACGCGGCAGACTGCGCATCTATCTGGGGGCGGCCCCGGGCGTGGGCAAGACCTATGCCATGCTCGGCGAGGGCAGACGCCGGGCCGAACGCGGCACCGACGTCGTCGCCGGGTACATCGAGCCACACGGACGGGCGCACACCGCCGCGCAGATCGAGGGCATCGAGGTGGTGCCCCGCCGGGTGATGACCCATCGCGGCGCCGACTTCACCGAGCTGGACCTCGACGCGGTGCTGGCCCGCCGTCCCGCCGTCGCCCTGGTGGACGAGCTCGCCCACACCAACGTGCCGGGCTCCCGCCACGACAAGCGCTGGCAGGACGTCGAGGAGCTGCTCGACGCCGGGATCGACGTCATATCCACGGTCAACATCCAGCACCTGGAGTCGCTCGGCGACGCCGTCGAGGGCATCACCGGGGTGCGGCAGCAGGAGACCGTCCCGGACGAGGTGGTGCGCCGGGCCGACCAGATCGAGCTGGTCGACATGGCCCCGGAGGCGCTGCGCCGCCGGCTCGCCCACGGCAACGTCTACGCGCCCGAGAAGATCGACGCCGCCCTCGCCCACTACTTCCGCCCCGGCAACCTGACCGCCCTGCGCGAGCTGGCGCTGCTCTGGGTCGCCGACCGGGTCGACGAGTACCTGCAGCGCTACCGCGCCGAGAACCACATCGCCAGCACCTGGCAGGCCCGCGAGCGCATCGTCGTCGGCCTCACCGGCGGCCCCGAGGGCCGCACCCTGATCCGGCGTGCCGCCCGGATCGCCGCCAAGGGCTCAGGCAGCGAGATCCTGGCCGTCTACGTCTCCAGTAGCGACGGCCTGACCAGCGCCTCGCCCAAGGAGCTGACCGTCCAGCGCGGCCTGGTCGAGGACCTCGGCGGCACCTTCCACCACGTACTCGGCGACAACGCCGCCGAGGCGCTGCTGGAGTTCGCCCGCGGCGTCAACGCCACGCAGATCGTGCTCGGGTCCAGCCGTCGCAAGCGCTGGCAGTGGATCTTCGGGCCGGGCGTCGGCGCCACCGTCGCCCGCGAGGCCGGCGACATCGACGTGCACATCGTCACCCACGAGCAGGTGGCCCGGGGACGGCTGCGGCGGATCCGGCGGATCGCCAACCTCGGGCTGCCGCGCACCGTGGCGGGCTGGCTCGTCGGCGTGGTCGGGCCGCTGTTGCTGACCTGGGTGCTGAGCTTCTTCCCTGCCAGCAGCTCCAACCACACCGAGATGCTGCTCTACCTGGGTCTCACGGTGGGCGCGGCGCTGCTCGGCGGGCTCTTCCCGGCGCTGGCCTCGGCGGCGGTGGGATCGCTGCTGATCAACTGGTTCTACACCCCACCGCTGCACACACTGACCATCAGCTCGGTGCAGAACATCATCGCCGTGGCGGTCTTCCTGGCGGTGGCTCTCTCGGTGGCCTACGTCGTCGACCTGGCGGCCCGGCGCACGGCCGACGCCGCGCGCAGCCGCGCCGAGGCGGAGACGCTGAGCTTCCTGGCCAACAGCGTGCTGGGTGGCACGAGCGGGCTGCCCGCGCTGCTGGAGCGGGTCCGGGAGACCTTCCAGATGGAGTCGGTGGCCCTGCTGGAGCGTCCGGACGAGTTCACCCCGTGGCGCACGGCCGGCTGCCTCGGCCCCGGCCCCGTCAGCCGACCCGAGGACGCCGACGTCGACGTGCCCGTCGGCGACCACCTCGCGCTCGCCCTCAGCGGCCGGGTCCTGCCGGCGGGCGACCGCCGCGTGCTGGTCGCGTTCGCCGCGCAGGCGGCCGTGCTGCTGGAGAAGCGCCGCCTGGAGGAGGCGGCCGCCGAGGCGCGCCGCCTCGCCGAGGGCAACCGGATCCGCACCGCGCTGCTCGCCGCGGTCTCGCACGACCTGCGCACCCCGCTGGCCGGGATCAAGGCCTCGGTCAGCTCGCTGCGCTCCGCCGACATCGCCTGGGAGCCGGAGGACGAGGCCGAGCTGCTGGCCGGCATCGAGGCCGGCGCCGACCGGCTGGACCACCTGATCGGCAACCTGCTCGACATGAGCCGGCTGCAGACCGGCACGGTCGTCCCGATCGTCCGCGAGATCGACCTGGACGAGGTCGTCCCGCTCGCCCTCCTCGGTGTCGCCCCGGAGGCGGTGCGCACCGAGATCCCCGAGACGCTGCCGATGATCTCGGCCGATCCCGGCCTGCTGGAACGGGCGCTCGGCAACGTGATAGAGAACGCGGTCAAGTACAACGCGGGCAACCGCGTCGGCCTCGGCGGCGAGCCCTGCCGGGTCGCGGTCTCCGCCAGTGAGCTGAAGGGCCGGGTGGAGGTGCGGGTCGCCGACCACGGCCCGGGCATCCCGGACGAGGCCAAGGAGAAGGTCTTCGAGCCGTTCCAGCGCTACGGCGACGCCCCGCGCGGCGCGGGCGTCGGGCTCGGCCTCGCGGTGGCCCGCGGCTTCGTCGAGGCGACCGGCGGCACGCTGAGCGCGGAGGACACGCCCGGCGGCGGCCTCACCATGGTGTTCACTCTTCCGTGTGCGGCGGCGACACCGGTCGCCGCGCCGCCGGCCATCCGCACGGCGCTCCTCCAAGAAGGGCAGCAGCTCACATGACCCGGGTCCTGGTCGTCGACGACGAACCGCAGATCGTCCGCGCCCTGGTGATCAACCTGAAGGCCCGGCACTACGAGGTGGACGCCGCCCACGACGGCGCCTCCGCGCTGGAGCTGGCCGCCGCCCGTCACCCGGACGTGGTGCTGCTCGACCTCGGCCTGCCCGACATGGACGGCAGCGAGGTGATCCGCGGTCTGCGCGGCTGGACCAAGGTGCCGATCATCATCCTCTCCGCCCGCCAGAACTCGGACGAGAAGGTCCAGGCGCTGGACGCCGGTGCGGACGACTACGTGACCAAGCCCTTCGGCATGGACGAACTGCTCGCCCGGCTGCGCGCGGCGGTCCGACGCGGGGCGCCGGACGGTTCCGAGACCGAGAGCGCCAGCGTGGCCACCGAGACCTTCACCGTCGACCTCTCCGCCAAGCGGGTCACCCGCGAGGGCAAGGACGTCCGGCTCACCCCGACCGAATGGCACCTGCTGGAGGTCCTGGTCCGCAACAGCGGACGTCTCGTCAGCCAGAAGCAGCTGCTCCAGGAGGTCTGGGGCCCCGCCTACGGCACCGAGAGCAACTACCTGCGCGTCTACATGGCGCAGCTGCGCCGCAAGTTGGAGGCGGACCCGAGCGCTCCGCGGCACTTCGTCACCGAACCGGGCATGGGATACCGCTTCGAGTTGTGATGCCTGCGGGAGCCCCCTCGGGGCCACGTCCGGGCTGTACCCTTCGGGCATGAGCAGTGAGATCTCCAGTGCGCGCCCGCAGGGGCGGCTGCGCCGCATGTTCAGCAAGCTGAACAGCAGCAACGAGGAGCTGAACGCGGAGCAGCTGCGGCAGGACGTCGAGCAGACCGGAGCCATCCCCATCGCGTCCTGCGGCGACCGCCAGGAGGTCACCGTCAGCGGCACGCTGCGCGCGGTCACGCTGCGCCCCCGGGCCGGGGTCCCGGCGCTGGAGGCCGAGCTCTTCGACGGCACCGACGCGCTGGACGTGGTCTGGCTCGGCCGTCGCTCGATCGTGGGAATCGAGCCGGGCCGCAAGCTCACCGCACACGGCCGGGTCAGCCACGCGCGCGGGCGCCGGGTGCTGTTCAACCCGCGCTACGAACTGCGTCCCCAGGGTCAGGAGTGACCGCGTGAGCCACCGTGCACCAGCCGCCTCCACCGAGGTGGTCGACAACGGGGCGGCCAGCCTGATCGAGGCGTTCGGCGGCGTCCGCGGCATGATCGACATGACCCTGCCGGGTCTGGTCTTCATCGTCGTCTTCACGATCACGCGCAGCGTGGTGATCTCGTCCTGGTCCGCGGTGGGCATCATGCTCGTCCCGGTCGCCTGGCGCCTGTACCGCCGGGAGACGCTGAAGCACGCCCTCGGCGGCCTGCTGGGCGTCGGGATCGGCGCGTTCATCGCGATCGAGTCGGGCAAGCCGCAGAACTTCTACCTGTGGTCGATGCTCTACGGTCTGGCGCTGATGGTCGTCTACGCGGTCTCGGCGCTGGTCCGCTGGCCGCTGCTGGGCGTCATGCTGGGGCCGATCCTCGGCGAGAACATGACCTGGCGGACGCAGAACCCGGGCCGCTTGGCGGCCTACACCAAGGCCACCTGGGTCTGGGTGGTCCTGTTCGCGATCCGCGCGCTGATCCTCTTCCCGCTGTACTGGGCGGGTCAGGTCACCTGGCTCGGCGTCGCCAAGATCGGTCTCGGTGTTCCGCCGTGGCTGGTCGCGATCTACCTCTCCTGGCTGATCCTCTCCAAGGCCCCACCGCCGATCAAGGTGAACCTCGACGAGGAGGAGGGCCCGGAGGAGCAGGCCGCGCGAGCCGTGGACGAGGCCGTCGACGGCGCGCTTCACGACTTGGCCTCCGGCCCGGTTCCGCAGGAGCACTCAGAGCGGTAGTTGCAGCACGCTGAGGGGCGCGGGGAACAGTTCCCCGCGCCCCTGGATGTTTCAACTACTGCGCGGCGAAGAGAGCTTCCAGTTCGGTTTCCTTCTCCGCCGTCGCGACGAAGAGCAGCTCGTCGCCCGCCTCCAGGACGTCCGAGCCCGAGGGGACCAGGACGCGGCCCTCGCGGATGATGGTCACGAGCGCCGTGTCGTCCGGCCAGTCGATCGACTTGACCTGGGTGCCGACGACCGGGGCGTCCGCGCCGAGGGTGAGTTCGACGAGGTTGGCGTCGCCCTGACTGAAGCGCATCAGGGTGACCACGTCGCCGACGCTCACGGCCTCCTCGACCAGCGCGGACATCAGGCGCGGGGTGGAGACGGCGACGTCCACGCCCCAGGCCTCGTTGAAGAGCCACTCGTTCTTCGGGTTGTTCACCCGGGCCACGACCCGCGGCACCCCGTACTCGGTCTTGGCCAGCAGCGAGACGACCAGGTTGACCTTGTCGTCGCCGGTGGCGGCGATCACGACGTTGCAGCGCTGCAGCGCCGCCTCGTCCAGCGCGGTGATCTCGCAGGCGTCGGCCAGCAGCCACTCCGCCTGGGGGACCCGCTCGACCGAGATGGACTTGGGGTTCTTGTCGACGAGGAGCACCTCGTGACCGTTCTCCAGGAGCTCGCCGGCGATGGAACGACCCACCGCGCCGGCCCCGGCGATTGCTACGCGCATCAGTGCTCCTCCGGACCCTTCGCGAAGACGGCCTCGACGGCCTCGAGCCCGGCGGTGCGCAGCATCACATGCACCAGGTCGCCCTCCTGCAGCACCATGTCGGACGTCGGCAGGATGCCCTGGCCCAGTCTGGTCACGAAGGCGACGCGGACCTCCGCCTCCTGCTCCAGCCTGGCGACGCGGTGGCCGATCCAGGCGGGGGCGAAGGGGACCTCGGCGAGCTGGACCGCGCCGCTCGGGTCCTGCCAGTGCGGCTCGGCGCCGGACGGGAGGAGCCGGCGCAGCATCTGGTCGGCGGTCCAGCGCACGGTGGCGACGGTCGGGATGCCGAGGCGCTGGTAGACCTCGGCGCGGCGCGGGTCGTAGATCCGGGCGGCGACGTTCTCCACGCCGAAGTTCTCCCGGGCCACGCGCGCCGCGATGATGTTGGAGTTGTCGCCGCTGCTGACCGCGGCGAACGCGCCGGCCTCCTCGATGCCGGCCTCTTTGAGCGTGTCCTGGTCGAAGCCGACCCCCGTGACGCGCCTACCGGTGAAATCCGACCCGAGACGGCGGAACGCCGTGGGGTCCTGGTCGACGACGGCGACCGAGTGACCCTGCTTCTCGAGGGTGCGCGCAAGCGTGGACCCCACGCGTCCGCAGCCCATGATGACGATGTGCACGACCGTCCTTCCGGTATCGGTGTTCGAGGTCGATGGTGACACCCTCTTAACGCTCTCCTGTCACCAGGGTGGCACTCCCGGGAGTATTTGGTACCCAGAGCGCGACAGTTGGACCACCTTCCTCCCCGGAACCCTCACACCAGGTCGCGGGGCCCCTCGCGCCTGCGAAGCCGCCGTTTTGGACCCCTACTACCTGCGAACCTTCGGCAGCATCTACGATCCTCTGCGTGCCAAAACTCACGGACCTGTCTAAGCGCATCCTTATCGGTCGCGCGTTGCAGAGCGACAAGCTCGGCGAGACCCTGCTGCCCAAGCGGATCGCTCTGCCGGTCTTTGCCTCCGACGCGCTCTCCTCGGTGGCCTACGCCCCCGAGCAGATCTTCCTCTCCCTGTCGGTGGCGGGCATCGCCACGATCCACTTCTCCTGGTGGGTCGGCGCGATCGTCGGCCTGGTGATGCTGGTCGTCGTGGCGTCCTACCGCCAGAACGTCCACGCCTACCCGAGCGGCGGCGGTGACTACGAGGTCGCCACCGTCAACCTCGGCGGCAACGCGGGCCTGACCGTGGCCGCCGCACTGCTGGTCGACTACGTGCTGACCGTGGCGGTCTCCACGACCTCGGGCGTCGCCAACATCGTCTCCGCCGTTCCGTCGCTGCACGGGCACGAGGTGGCGCTGTCGGTCACCCTCGTGGTCGTCCTGATGGCGATGAACCTCCGAGGGGTGCGTGAGTCCGGCACCGCGTTCGCGATCCCCACGTACGCCTTCATGGGCGGCATCTTCGTGATGATGATCTGGGCCGCGGTCCGGAACGTCGGTTTCGGCGCGCACATGCACGCCGCCAGCGCCGGCTTCTCGCTGGTGCCGCAGGCCGGGCACGTGGACCCGACCGGCATCGCCATGGTCCTGCTGCTGCTGAAGACCTTCTCCTCCGGCTGTGCCGCGCTGACCGGTGTCGAGGCGATCTCCAACGGCGTCCCGGCCTTCCGCAAGCCCAAGAGCAAGAACGCCGCGACCACGCTGCTGATGATGGCCGTGATCGCCGTCACGATGCTCATCGGCATCATCTGGATGGGCAACCTGACCGGCCTGAAGATGGCCGAGGACACCAGCCAGCTGCACGGCGCCCCGGCGGGCTACCAGCAGAAGACCGCGATCGCCCAGATCTCCGAGGCGGTCTTCTCCAACTTCCACCTGGGCTTCTACTTCATCGCCGCGGTCACCGGCCTGATCCTGGTGCTGGCCGCCAACACGGCCTTCAACGGCTTCCCGGTGCTCGGCTCGATCCTCGCCCAGGACCGCTACCTGCCGCGTCAGCTGCACACCCGTGGTGACCGGCTCGCGTTCTCCAATGGCATCATCCTGCTGGCGGGCGTGGCGATCGTCTTCATCGTCGGTTACGACGCCGACCCGAACCGCCTGATCCAGCTGTACATCATCGGCGTCTTCGTCTCCTTCAACATGAGCCAGACCGGCATGATCCGGCACTGGACCCGCCTGCTGAAGACCGAGACCGACCCGGCCGAACGCCGCCGCATGATCCGCAGCCGGGTGATCAACGCGGTCGGTCTGACCTGCACCGCCTGCGTGCTCGTCGTCGTGCTGGCGACCAAGTTCATGTCCGGCGCGTGGATGTCCTGCCTGCTGATGGTCGTCTTCTTCATCACCATGAAGGGGATCAACAAGCACTACAACCGGGTCTCCGCCGAGCTCGCCCTGGACGGCGCCGAGGCCGAGGCCGAGGCGCTGCCGGCCCGGATCCACAGCGTGGTGCTGGTCTCCAAGCTGCACAAGCCGACCCTGCGGGCGCTGGCCTACGCGCAGCTCTCCACGCGCGGCAGCACCGCGCTGGAGGCCGTCACCGTCGACGTCGACCCGGTCGACACCAAGGGCCTGCAGGAGGAGTGGGAGCACCGCGGCATCGAGGTGCCGCTCAAGGTGCTGCACTCGCCCTACCGCGAGATCACCGGTCCGGTCGTCGAGTACGTGCGCAACCTGCGCAGCCGCAACCCGCGCGACGTCGTCACGGTCTACATCCCGGAGTACGTCGTCGGCCACTGGTACGAGCACCTGCTGCACAACCAGAGCGCGCTGCGGCTCAAGGGCCGCCTGCTGTTCAAGCCCGGCGTGATGGTGGTCTCGGTACCCTGGCAGTTGGAGTCCTCCGAGCGCCGCCGCAAGCAGCGCCCGTGGAACGCGCCGGGACAGATCCGGCGCGGCGACATCGGACGCCGCGAGGAGCGGCCCACGGCGTCGGTCTCCGCCGTTCCCGCTCCCTCTGCCGCTAAGGACGACCAGGCGTGACCTCCCGCCGCAGCACCACCACCGCCCGCCGCACCTCCCCGTCGGACGCCCCCTCGCTCGTCGGCGAGCGCTACGAGGTCGAGGTGGGCCCGGTGGCCCACGGCGGCCACTGCGTCGCCCGCCACGAGGGCCGGGTCCTCTTCCTCCGGCACGCGCTGCCGGGCGAGCTGGTGATCGCCGAGGTGACGGACGGCACCGCGTCCTCGCGCTTCCTGCGCGCGGACGCGGTGGAGGTGCTGCGGCCCGCCAAGGAGCGGGTCACCCCGCCGTGCCCGTACGCCGGGCCGGGCCTGTGCGGCGGCTGCGACTGGCAGCACGTGACGCCGGGCGGGCAGCGCAAGCTCAAGGTCGCGGTGCTGACCGAGCAGCTGAAGAAGCTCGCCGGGCTCACCCCGGAGGAGGCGGGCTGGGACGGCAGCGTCGAGCCCGCGCCCGGCGACAAGCTCCCCGCCGGCGAGGTGCCGGCCTGGCGCACCCGGGTGCAGTACGCGGTGGATCCGAAGACGGGCCGGGCCGGCCTGCGCCGCCACCGCTCGCACGAGGTGCTGCCCGTCGAGCAGTGCCTGATCGCGGCGCCGGGCGTGCGGGAGCTCGGCATCGAGCGGCGCGAGTGGCCGCAGATCGCGAGCGTCGAGGCGATCGCGGCGACCGGCTCCTCGGACCGCGCCGTGATCCTGGTCCCGACGCCGGGCGGCCGGCTGCCGATCGTCGAGCTGGACAAGCCCGTCTCGGTGCAGCGCATCGACGACCACGGCGGCTACCACCGGGTCCACGGCCGCACCTTCGTGCGCGAGCGCGCGGCGGACCGCACCTGGCGGGTCAGCAACGGCGGCTTCTGGCAGATCCACCCGGCCGCGGCCGACACCCTGGTGAACGCCGTGCTGGACGGGCTGGAGCCGCGTGAGGGCGAGAACGCCCTGGACCTGTACTGCGGGGTCGGCCTGTTCGCGGGCGCGCTCGCGGACCGGCTCGGGGAGTACGGCGCGGTGCTCGGCATCGAGTCGAGCAAACAGGCCGTCGAGGACGCCCGCCACAACCTCTCCGACCTGATCGGCGAGAAGCGCGTCCGGATCGAGGCCGGGCAGGTCGAGAAGCTGCTGCCGCGCACCGGCATCAGCGAGACCGACCTGATCGTCCTGGACCCGCCGCGCTCCGGCGCCGGCCTACAGACCGTCAAGCACCTCGCCGGTCTCGGCGCCCGCCGCATCGCCTACGTCGCCTGCGACCCGGCGGCGCTCGCGCGTGACCTGGCCGCCTTCGCCGAGTCCGGCTACCGCCCGGTCCGGCTGCGCGCCTTCGACCTGTTCCCGATGACGCACCACTTCGAGTGTGTGGCGATTCTGGAGCCCGCAGAGCAGTAAGCCTGACCTGTCGGTCCCTTTTCCCGTCCGCTGACGCCCCTGCCCGGCCCCGTGCCGCGGGCAGGGGCGTTGACGTGTTGCCCGTCGGGCGCCTCCACCGCTCCTCCGTCCGTACGCGATCGGACCGCCGCACGATCACAGGACGACGACGAGGGGACGTAGTGATGGACCTGAGAGAAGCCTTGCAACGTGGCGCTGATCCCGAGGAGTTGGAGCGGGCGGTGCTGCCTGCCACGTACAAGGCGGCTTATCTCAGGGCCGAGGACGTCGACATGTTCGGCGATGCCACGGACCGGGACGTGCGGAAGTCCCTGGTGGTGGGCGAAGTGCCCATGCCGGAGATCGCGCCGGACGAGGTGCTCGTCGCCGTGATGGCGAGCGCGGTCAACTACAACTCCGTGTGGTCGGCGATGTTCCTGCCCGTGCCGACGTTCGCCTTCCTGAAGCAGTTCGCGAGACAGGGCGGTTGGGCCGCCCGTCACGACCTGCCGCACCACGTCATCGGTTCCGACGGCGCCGGGGTCATCGTGCGCGTCGGTTCCGGTGTGCGCCGGTGGAAGGTCGGGGACGAGGTCGTGATCCACCCCTCGCAGGTGGACGACCAGGAGGCCGGGACCCACGACGACGGGATGCTGGGTGAGAACCAGCGGGCCTGGGGCTTCGAGACCAACTTCGGTTCCATGGCCGAGTACACGGTGGCACGGGCGAGCCAGCTGATTCCCAAGCCGAGGCACCTCACCTGGGAGGAGGCCGCCTCGAACACCCTGTGCGCCACCACGGTGTACCGCATGCTGGTCGGCAAGCACGGCGCGCGACTCAAGCAGGGCGACGTCGTGCTGATCTGGGGCGCGGCGGGCGGCCTGGGAACCTATGCGGTGCAGATGGTGAAGAACGGCGGCGGAATCCCGATCGGCGTCGTGAGTTCCCCGCGCAAGGCCGAAACGCTGCGCGAGCTGGGCTGCGACTTCGTCATCGACCGCACCGAGATCGGCCTCGACGGCGACGTCGCCGCCGACCCGGACGCGGTGATCAGGCTGGGGAAGCGCCTGGGCTCCAGGATCCGCGAACTGGTGGGGCGTGACCCGGACATCGTGTTCGAGCACACCGGCCGTGCCACGTTCGGCGTGTCGGTGTTCGTCGTCCGCCGCGGCGGTGTGGTGGTCACCTGCGGCTCCAGCTCCGGCTACCAGCACAGCTACGACAACCGGTACCTGTGGATGAAGCTGAAGAGCATCATCGGCAGCCACGGCGCCAACCTGCAGGAGGCCGTCGACTGCACCCGGCTGATCGCGGACGGGAGCATCAAGCCGGTGCTGTCCGAGGTCTACCGGCTCGACGGTGCCGCCGACGCCTGCCGTCGGGTGCAGTTGAACGAGCATGTCGGCAAGATCGGGATCCTGTGCCTGGCCCCGTCGGCGGGCCTGGGCGTGTCGGATCCCGCGCTGCGCGACCGCCTCGGTGGCAACGCGTTGACCCCGACGATCCAGTGAGCGGGGTCCCAGCGGCGCCCGAACCCATCGCCGTGATCGGTCTGGCCTGCCGGCTGCCGGGCGCGTCCACGGTCGAGGAGCTGTGGGAACTGCTGCGGTCCGGTCGCAGCGCGATCGGCACCGCCCCGGCCGGCCGGGGCCTGTCCGCCGACCGGACGGGCGGCTTCCTGGCCGAGGTGGACCGGTTCGACCCCGAGTTCTTCGGCATCGCGCCGCGCGAGGCCGCGGGCATGGACCCGCAGCAGCGGCTGGCGCTCGAACTCGCCTGGGAGGCACTGGAACACGCGGGCATCGTGCCGGGTACGCTCCGGCACAGCCGCACCGGCGTGTTCCTCGGTGCGATGACGGACGACTACGCGGAGCTGTGCCGGCAGCGCGGCGCGGCCGAGGCCGGCGCCACCACTCTGACGGGCCTGGGCCGGAGCATCCTCGCCAACCGGATCTCCTATGTGCTGGGCCTGCGCGGACCGAGCATGACGGTCGACTCAGGGCAGTCCTCGTCGCTGGTGTCGGTGCTGCTGGCCTGCGAGAGCCTGTGGTCGGGGGCCGCGACCACCGCCCTGGCCGGCGGTGTGCAACTGAACCTCAGTGACGACGGGTTCGTGGTCGCCGACCGCTTCGGCGCCCTGTCGCCGGACGGGCGCGCCTACACCTTCGACGCCCGCGCCGCCGGGTACGTGCGCGGTGAAGGCGGCGGCATGGTGGTGCTCAAGCCACTGGAGCGGGCCCTGGCGGACGGCGACAGCGTGCTCGGGGTGATCCGCGGCGGCGCGATGAACAACGACGGCGGCGGCCCCTCGCTCACCTCGCCCAGTGCCGACGCCCAGATCGAGTTGCTGCGGTCGGCCTACGCCCACTCCGGCGTCGACGCGGCCGAGGTCGGCTTCGTGGAACTGCACGGCACGGGCACCCCCACGGGAGACCCGGTGGAGGCCGCCTCCCTCGGCGCGGTGCTGGGAACGGCGCCGCCCGCGACCACACCGCTGCCCGTCGGCTCGGTCAAGACGGTGCTCGGCCACCTGGAGGGCGCGGCCGGGATCGCCGGTCTGCTGAAGGCCGTGCTGTGCCTGCACCACCGGATGCTCACCCCGAGCCTGAACTACCGCACCCCCCACCCGAGGATCGACCTGGCGGCCACCCGTCTGACGGTGAACACGGAGCTGCGGCCCCTGGCGGCGACCGGACGTCCGTTGGCGGCGGGCGTCAGTTCCTTCGGCATGGGCGGAACCAACTGCCATCTGGTGCTGGCCGAGTGGCCGGCCCCGGCGGCAGCCGACCCTGACCCCGCGTCAGGGTCCTGGCCGGTGCTGCTCTCCGGCCGGACCGAGCAGGCCGTCCGGGATCAGGCATCCCGCCTGCAGGCCCATCTGGACACCCACCCGCGGCTGTCACCGGCCGCGGTCACGCACGCCTTGGCAACCACCCGCACCCACTTCTCGCACCGAGCCGGGTTCGTCGCCGGCGACCTCGGCGAACTGCGCGCGGGGCTCGACGACCTGGTCGCCGGTCGGGGCCGTACGGATGTGGTGGACGACGGGACGTGCGCGCTCCTGTTCACCGGGCAGGGCAGCCAGCGGCTCGGCATGGGTCTCGAACTGCGTCGCGCGGTGCCCGCGTTCGCGGACGCGTTCGACGCCGTGACCGCGCGACTGGACCCGCTGCTGCCGCGACCGCTGCGCGAGGTGCTCGACGGCCCGGACGCCGAGGTGCTCGACCGGACCGAGTACGCACAGCCGGCGCTCTTCGCCTACGAGGTGGCGCTCGCCGCGACACTGGAGCGGTGGGGCGTGCGGCCGGATCTGCTCATCGGACACTCGATCGGCGAGTTGGCCGCCGCGCGGACGGCCGGTGTGCTGTCGCTGGAGGACGCCGCGACGCTGGTGGCCGCGCGTGGCCGGCTGATGCAGGCGCTGCCGGCGGTCGGCGCGATGGTGGCCGTGGAGGCGGCCGAGGCCGAACTCGGCCGACTCCCGGCCGGTGTGGCCGTCGCCGCGGTCAACGGCCCGAGCGCCACCGTGCTGTCCGGCGACCGTGACGCGGTGCTGGCACTGGCACGCAGGTGGGAGTCGGCCGGGCGGCGGGTCCACCGCCTGCGGGTCAGCCATGCCTTCCACTCGGCCCACCTGGATCCGATGCTCGGCGAGTTCCGCGCCGTGGCGGAGACCCTCGGCTACCGACCGCCACGGGTGCCGATCGTGTCGGACCTGACCGGCGAGGTGATCGCGGCCGAGGAGATCTGCCGCCCCGACTACTGGGTCCGGCAGGTGCGCGGCACCGTGCGTTTCCTCGACGCGGTCCGCACGGCGCGGGCTCACGGTGTCACCCGCTTCCTGGAGGTCGGCCCGGACGCGGTGCTGACCGGCGCCGGCCGGGAGTGCGCCGGCGACGACACCGCGCTCTTCGCGAGCGCGGGCCGAGCGCGCCGTCCGGAGGTGGCCACCCTGCTGGCCGGGCTGACGGCGCTGTCCGCACGTGGGATGGCGATCGACTGGCCGACGGTCTTCACGGACCTGGGCGTGCGGACGCGTGAGCGGACGGTGCTGCCCGCCTACCCGTTCCAGCGCTCCCGCTTCTGGCTCGGCGACGAGTCGGCGGTCACGCCGGCCACGGACCCGGCGTCGCCCACGCTCACCGGCCCGGCCGTCAGGGACCTGGTGCTGGCCGAGTTGGCCGCCGTGCTCGGCCTGCCGTCGGCGGCGGGCCTGGACGTCGAGGCCTCCTTCCAGGACCTGGGGCTCGACTCCGTGGGTGCGGTCGAACTGCGCAACCGGCTCGTCCGCCGCACCGGCCGTTCCGTCCCGGCCGGTCTCGTGTTCGACCACCCGACCCCGGCCGCGGTCGCCGGCCACCTGCGTGCACTCATCGACGGCGGGCCCGTGCCCGAGACCGCCCCGCCGGAGCCGGACGACTCCGCCCGTGACGACGGCGACGACCCGGTGGTCATCGTGGGGATGGCCTGTCGTCTGCCCGGAGGTGTCGCCTCGCCGGAGGACCTGTGGCGGCTTGTCTCGGACGGGGTGGACGCGATCTCGACGTTCCCCGCCGACCGGGGCTGGGACCTCGCCGCACTGGCCGACGCGGACGGACCCGGTGGTTCGCGGACCCGGTCCGGCGGCTTTCTGGCGGACGTGGCCGGTTTTGACGCCGGGTTCTTCGGGGTGTCGCCGCGGGAGGCGCTGGCGATGGATCCGCAGCAGCGGCTGCTGCTGGAGGTGTCCTGGGAGGCGATGGAGCGTGCCGGGCTCGACGTCCGCGGGATGCGCGGAAGCCGGACGGGCGTCTTCACCGGGCTGATGTACCACGACTACGCGGCCGCCTACGAGAGTGTGCCGCCGCAGGTGCGCGGCCATCGGATGACCGGCGGCGCGGGCAGCGTCGCGTCCGGCCGGGTCGCCTACCGGTTCGGCTTCGAGGGCCCGGCGATCACCGTCGACACCGCGTGCTCCTCCTCCTTGGTGGCACTCCATCTCGCCGTGCGCTCGGTGCGCAGCGGGGAGTGCGACGTCGCCCTGGCCGGCGGTGTCACCGTGCTGTCCTCGCCTTTCACCTTCGTGGAGTTCAGCCGCCAGGGCGGTCTGTCGGCCGACGGTCGCTGCCGGTCCTACGGTGACGGAGCGGACGGCACGGGATGGGCCGAGGGCGTCGGTGTGGCCGTGGTGGAACGGCTGTCCAGGGCGCGGGAGTCGGGGCACCGGGTGCTGGCGGTGGTGCGCGGGACCGCGGTGAACCAGGACGGCGCCAGCAACGGCCTGACCGCGCCCAACGGCCTGGCGCAGCAGCGGGTGATCCGAGCGGCGCTCGCCGACGCCGGCCTGTCGGCCTCGGACGTCGACGTGGTGGAGGGCCACGGTACCGGTACCGCGTTGGGCGACCCGATCGAGGTGCAGGCGCTGGCGGAGACGTACGGCCGCGATCGGGGCACCGCGCCGCTGCTGCTCGGGTCGGTGAAGTCGAACATCGGTCACACCCAGGCGGCGGCCGGTGTGGCGGGCGTGGTCAAGATGGTGCTCGCCCTGGACGCCGGTGTGGTGCCCGGATCGCTGCACGCCGATCCGGCGTCGCCGCAGGTGGACTGGTCGTCCGGCGGGGTGGAGGTGGTGTCGTCGGGGTCGGTGGGGTGGCCGGAGAGCGGTCGCCCGCGGCGGGCCGGTGTGTCGTCGTTCGGCATCAGCGGAACGAACGCGCACGTCGTCCTGGAGCAAGGGGATGCTGCTGAGCCGCCGTCGGCGCCGGGGAACGGCGAGGGCCCGGTGCCGCTGGTGCTCGGCGCGTACGACCCCGAGGCGCTGCGCGCGCGGGCGGGGCAGGCCCGGTCCCTGCTGGCGGCCGAGGATCCGGCTGATGTCGCCCACTCCCTGGCCCGGTTGGAGACGTTCACCGAACGGGCCGTCGTGGTCGGCGCGGACGAAGGCACGCTGCGGGCCGGGTTGGCCGCCGTGGCCGAGGGACGGTCGGCACCGGGGGTGGTGCGCGGACGATCCCGGCCCGGCGGGCGACTCGCTGTGCTGTTCACCGGGCAGGGCAGCCAGCGGGCCGGGATGGGCCGTGAACTCGCGGCCCGCTACCCGGTGTTCGCGAGGACACTCGACGAGGTCTGCGGGGAGCTGGACGGTCGGCTCGCGCCGCACGGTTACCGACCCGTCAGGGAGGTGATGTTCGCCCCCGAGGGCTCCGCCGACGCGCATCTGCTCGACCGGACCGGCCACACCCAGGCCGCGCTGTTCGCGTTCGAGGTCAGCCTGTACCGGCTGGTCGAGAGTTGGGGCGTTCGGCCGGACGTGGTGGCCGGCCACTCCGTCGGCGAGATCACGGCGGCGCACGTCGCCGGGGTGCTGAGCCTGGCGGACGCGTGCGCGCTGGTGGCCGCCCGCGGCCGGCTGATGCAGGCGCTGCCCACCGGTGGCGCGATGGTCGCAGTGGAAGCCGACGAGCGGCAGGTCGCCGACGTGCTCCCGGCCGGGTCCGCCGACATCGCGATCGCGGCCGTCAACGCGCCGAACGCCGTGGTGCTCTCCGGTACGCGTTCGGCGGTCGGCGCGGCCGCCGACGCGCTCGGTTCGGCCGGGCGCAGGACCACCTGGCTCAACGTCAGTCATGCCTTCCACTCGCCGCTGATGGCGCCGATGCTCGCCGAGTTCCGCGCGGTCCTGGAGACCCTCACCTTCCGGCCGCCCACGATCGCGCTCGTCTCCAACGTGACCGGGCGGCCCGCCGAGGACGATCTGCTGCTCTCGCCGGACTACTGGACCGAGCACGCGAGCGCGCCCGTGCGTTTCCACGACGGCGTGCGCGCCCTGCTGGCCACGGGCGTCACCGCGACGTTCGAGGTGGGGCCCACACCGGTGCTGACCGCGCTGGTCGAGCAGGCGTGCGCGGTCGAGCCGATCGCGTGCGTGCCCGCCCAGCACCGCAGGCGGTCGGAGGTGGCCGGCCTGCTGACGGGACTGGCCGGGCTGCACGTCAGCGGGGTCGAGGTGGACTGGACGGCCGTACTGCCGAAGGGGCGGCGCGTGCCGCTGCCGACGTACCCCTTCCAGCACCGCCGGTTCTGGCTCGACCCCCGTCCCGCCGCCGCGCCCGACTCGCTCGGCCTGCGGGCCGCAGGCCATCCGCTCTTGGGAGCGAGGGTCCAACTGACCGGACGCACGGAGGTGTTCACCACGACCTTGTCGGTGGCCGCCGCTCCGTGGCTGGCCGACCACGTCGTCGCCGGTGCTGTCGTGGTTCCCGGCGCGGCGCTGGTCGAGCTCGTGCTCGCGTCGGGAGCCGAGGTCGGGGCCGGTGAGCTGGCGGAGCTGGTGCTGGCCGCTCCCCTGACCCTCGGCGATCAGGAAGCGGTGATCGTCCAGATCGAGGTCGGGGCCGGGGACGCCGCGGGACGACGCACCGTCACGGTGCACTCGCGCGAGGATGCTTCGACGGACTGGACCCGGCATGCCTCCGGCGTCCTCCTACCCGTCGGCTCACCGCCCCCGGCCGTGGCGGCCGTCCCGGTCGAGGCCGCCACGGAGCTGTCGGTGGACGAGCTCTACGGCGGGCTCGCGGCAGCCGGCCTGAGCTACGGTCCGGCCTTCCGGCGGGTGACCGCGGTGTCGGCTGCCGGCGAGACCGTGCTGGCCGACGTCAGGATCGACGAGGACACCGCCGGCTACCTCGTCCACCCGGTCCTGCTCGACGCCGCCCTGCACGGCGCAGGCCTGCTCGATTTCTTCACCGGCGAAGCGGGACCCCGTCTCCCGTTCTCCTGGTCCGGGGTCCGGGTGCACCAGCCCGGCGCGACCGTCGCGGCGGTCCGGATCACCCGGTCGCGGGAGGACACCATCCGCGTGGAGCTGGCCGACCCGGCCGGGAGACCGGTCGTGACCGTGGACGGGATGACGGTCCGCACGGTGTCCGCCGACCGTCTGGCCGGCGCGGCAGAGCGCCCGTTGCGCGTCGACTGGATCCCGGTCGAGGTCGGCACCGGCACTGTCGGCTCGGCTGTGATCGCGGGCGAGCCCCTCACCGGCCTGACCGAGGCGTTGGCCCACGACGGACGAGAGGTCATCCGGCTTCCCGACCTGGCCGCGCTCGACCGGGCGGACCACCTTCCGGACCTGGTCGTGCTGCCGTGGCGGGCGGGAACCGAGGCCGACCTGCCCGCGCGGGTCCACGCCGCGACCCGGCGGGCACTCGTGGCGCTCCAGACCTGGTTGAGCCGTGATCGCGGAACGGCGCGGCTCGTGGTGCTCACCGGGGACCGGCCGGAACTGGACACCGCCGCGGTGCGCGGGCTGATCCGATCGGCGCAGCGCGAGAACCCGGGCCGGATCCTGCTCGTCGAGACGGACGGCCGACCGGTCTCGCTCGCCGCTCTGCCCGACGTGCTCATGCTCGACGAACCACAGTCGTCCATCCGGAACGGACGGATCGCCGTGCCCAGGCTCGGGCCCGCGGACGAAGGCCCGGCTCCGGCTTGGCGGGCGGACGGCACCGTACTCGTCACCGGTGCCAGCGGCGCGCTCGGCGACCTGATCGCGCGTCACCTGGTCACCACGCACGGCGTGCGCCGGCTGCTGCTGGCCAGCCGGCGGGGCTCGGCCGCACCGAACGCGACCGCACTGCGGGCCGCGCTCACGGAGGCCGGGGCCGAGGTGGAGTTCGCCGCCTGCGACCTCGCCGACCGGGCCGCGGTGGCGGACCTGCTGACCCGTGTTCCGGCGGACCGGCCGCTCACCGGCGTCGTGCACGCGGCGGGCGTCCTGGACGACGGGGTGACCGAGGCCCTCACCCCGGAGCGGCTCGCCGGGGTGCTCCGGCCGAAGGTCGACGCGGCCTGGCACCTGCACACGCTCACCGCGGACCTCGGCCTCGACCACTTCGTGCTGTTCTCCTCCGCCTCGGGGGTGTTCGGCGCGGCCGGGCAGGCCAACTACGCGGCGGCGAACGCCTTCCTGGACGCGCTGGCCGCACAACGCGTGGCGGTCGGGCTGCCGGCCACGGCGATGGCCTGGGCGCCGTGGCGGGAAGCGGGCATGGCCGGCTCGTTGAGCGCCGGCGACCTGGCGCGACTCGCCCGCCTCGGGATGGCGGCCATCTCGAACCAGCAGGGCCTCGCCCTGTTCGACGCCGCCCTGTCCGCTCCGGACCCCGCGGTGGTGCCGCTGCGGATCGACCGGGCCGCGCTGGCCGACCGACCCGCCGAACTGCCCGCGCTGCTGCGCGGCCTGGTGCACGTGAGTGCCGTGACCCCGGCCGCTCCCGAGGCCACCGCCCGGGCGACGTTCCTCGACCGCCTGTCCGGCCTGTCCGTGCCGGAGCGTGAGCAGGCGGTGGCGGCACTGCTCCGTGCCGAGGTGGCCGCGGCGCTGGGCGGCGGCGCTGTCGACGCCCGGCGCGGCTTCCGCGAGCTGGGGGTCGACTCGCTCATCGCGCTGGAGCTGCGCAACCGGCTCAGCGCCGAGACCGGGCTGGCCCTCCCCGCGACCGTCGTCTTCGACTACCCGAGCCCCGCCTCGCTGGCCGCGCACCTCAGCGAGGCACTCGCCGAGGACGTGCCCGACCCGGTACCGGCTGACGAGCCGCCCAGCGGACCTCCCGACGAAGCCTGGGGCGACGAGATCGACCTCGACAGCCTCGACGTGGCCGCGCTGGTGCGGCTGGCCATGGCCGGGCCCGGCCCGGGAACGAACCCTCAGGAGACGACGACATGAGCAGCCCAACCCCCTCGCCCGACGCGGTCGTCGAGGCGTTGCGCGAGTGCCTGCGGGAGGTCGGCCGGCTGCGCAAGGAGAACGGTCGCCTCACGGAGGCCGCACGCGAACCGATCGCGGTCGTCGGCATGGGCTGTCGCTACCCGGGCGGCGCCGACACGCCGGAGCGGTTCTGGGACCTGTTCCTGAACGAGGTCGACGCGATCTCGGAGTTCCCGGCCGACCGCGGCTGGGACCTCGACGCGATCTACGACCCCGACCCGGCGCGCCCCGGAACCTCGTACACCCGGCACGGCGGGTTCCTCACCGACCCGCTGGGGTTCGACGCCGAGTTCTTCGGCATCTCGCCCCGCGAGGCGCTGGCCATGGACCCGCAGCAGCGGCTGCTCCTGGAGACCTCGTGGGAGGCGGTCGAGCGGGCCGGGATCGACCCCACCACGCTGCGCGGCAGCCGCACCGGCGTGTTCGCCGGCGTCATGTACTACGACTACGCGACCCGGCTGCCCACCGCTCCCGCGGAGTTGGAGGGTTACCTGGGGACCGGCAGCTACGGCAGCGTCGCCTCAGGCCGGCTGTCCTACGTGCTCGGACTGGAGGGCCCCGCCGTCTCGGTGGACACCGCCTGCTCCTCGTCGCTGGTCGCGCTGCACCTGGCCATGCAGGCGCTGCGGCAGGGCGAGTGCGAGCTGGCGCTGGCGGGTGGCGCGACCGTGCTGTCGACCCCGTTCCCTTTCGTGGAGTTCAGCCGTCAGCGGGCGCTGGCCGTCGACGGCCGCTGCAAGTCCTTCGCCGCCGCCGCGGACGGCACGTGCTGGGGTGAGGGCGCAGGGATGTTGGTGCTGGAGCGGCTGTCCGCCGCCCGCCGCAACGGCCATCCCGTGCTGGCCGTGCTGCGCGGCAGCGCGGTCAACCAGGACGGTGCCAGCAACGGTCTCACCGCGCCGAACGGTCCGTCGCAGCAGCGCGTCATCCATGCCGCGCTGGACGCCGCCGGGCTGCGTCCTGCCGACGTGGACGTCGTGGAGGCGCACGGCACGGGCACACCGCTGGGCGATCCCATCGAGGCGCAGGCGGTCCTCGCCACCTACGGCCGACAGCGTGGTGACGCGGCTCCGGTGCTGCTCGGATCGGCGAAGTCGAACATCGGACACACCCAGGCCGCGTCCGGCGTGGGCGCCGTGATCAAGATGGTGCTGGCCATGAGGGCCGGTACGGTGCCGCGCACGCTGCACGTGGACCAGCCCTCGCCGCACGTGGACTGGACGGTCGGTGCGGTGGAGCTGGTGACGGAGGCGACGCCCTGGCCGGAGTCGTCCCGGCCACGCCGGGCGGCCGTCTCCTCGTTCGGCATCGGCGGCACCAACGCGCACCTCATCGTGGAGGAGGCGCCCGCCGAGACCGACGACGGCGCGGTGCGCACGGTCCCGCCGGTGGTGCCGGTCGCGGTGTCCGGCCGCAACGAAGCGGTCCTCGCGGCGAACGCGAGGCTGCTGACCGGACTGTCGTCCGCCGAGCCCGCCGACGTCGGGCTGTCCACGTTCACCACACGCGCCGCGGCCGACCTGCGCGCCGTCGTGCTCGCCGCCGACCGCGCGGAGCTGACGGAGGGTCTGACCGCACTCGCCGAGGGCCGGGCAACCTCCTCCGTCGTCACGGGGCAGGTGACCGACGGTGGCCTCGCGTTCCTGTTCACCGGTCAGGGCAGCCAGCGTCTGGGCATGGGCCGGGAGCTGAGTGCCCGGGAACCGGTGTTCGCCGCCGCGATGGACGAGGTCTGCGCCGAACTCGACCGGCACCTGGATCCGCCGCTGCGCACGGTGCTGTTCGCCGAGCCGGACAGTCCGGACGCCGCGCTGCTGGACCGCACGGACTACGCGCAGGCCGGGTTGTTCGCCGTCGAGGTCAGTCTGTACCGGCTCGTGACCTCGCTCGGGCTGCGGCCCGACCACCTGGCCGGCCACTCGGTCGGCGAGATCGCCGCCGCTCAGGTCGCCGGGGTGCTCTCGCTTCGGGACGCGGCCGAACTCGTGACCACCCGGGGCCGGTTGATGGCGGCGCTGCCCGAGGGCGGGGCCATGGTCGCGGTGCGGATGGGCGAGGAGGAGGCCGCCGGGCTGCTGGCCGGGCGCTCCGGCATCGCCGTCGCCGCCGTGAACGGGCCCGGCCAGGTGGTGCTGTCCGGAGCCGAGCACGAGGTGCTCGCGGTGACCCGGCAGTGCGCGGACGCCGGCCGCAGGACCCGGCCGCTGAGAGTCAGTCACGCCTTCCACTCCCCGCTGATGGAGCCGATGCTGGCCGAGTTCCGCAGCGTCGCCGCGCGCCTGGACTACCACCCGCCGGTCGTACCGATCGTCTCCACCGTGACCGGTGGTCCGGTGAGCCGCGCCGAGCTGTGCACCCCGGACTACTGGGTGGATCAGGTGCGGGCCGCCGTCCGGTTCGGCGACGCGGTGCGCTGCCTGGTCGACGCGGGCGTGCGCACGTTCGTCGAACTGGGGCCGGACGGCGTGCTCAGCGCGCTCGGGCGGGAATCGACGGAGGACGCCGGGATCGGCGTCGACGTCGACTTCGTGCCCCTGGTCCGTCGCGACCGTGCCGAACCGCTGGGACTGGCGCACGCGTTGGCCCGGCTCTGGGTCCGCGGCGCGGCGGTCCGGATGGCCGCCTTGTTCGAGGGGACCGGGGCCCGCCCGGTCGACCTGCCCACCTCCGCGTTCCAGCGCACCCGTTACTGGCTGGACGCGGTCCGGCCGGCGGCCGATCCGCGGGGGCACGGGCAGGGAGGGACCGGGCATCCACTGCTGACCAGCGTGATCGCGCGAGCCGACGCCGACGAGTTCGTGCTGACCGGGCGGGTCGGTCTGGACACCCATCCCTGGCTCGCCGACCACGCGGTGTTCGGGACCGCGGTGGTGCCGGGCGCGGCCCTGGTCGATCTCGCCGTCCGGGCCGGCGACCACTGCGGTCACCCGGTGCTGGACGAGCTGGCCATCGAGGCGCCCGTGCCGCTCACCGCCGCGAGGCAGGTACAGCTGATCGTCGGGTCAGCGGACGAGGCGGGGCGGCGCCCGCTGTCGATCCACTCGCGACCGGAAGGCGACGAGGCCGAGCCGTGGACCCGCCACGCCACCGGCGCGCTCAGCCGCTGGAGCGACGACGAGCCCACGGCGGACCCGACGCGTTGGCCGGAGGCCGACGCGGAGGGCGTCGACGTGGCCGGCTGGTACGACGCGTTGGCCGACCGCGGGCTCGGTTACGGTCCGGCCTTCCGTGGGCTGCGCACCGCCTGGCGCCGAGGCGGCGCGGTCTACGCGTCGGTCCGGCCCGAGGGGCTGGACCCGGCCGGTTACGGACTCCATCCCGTGGTGTTGGACAGCGTGCTGCACGCGCTCGGCCTCGCGGCCCCGGCCGACACCGCGGTGAAGCTCCCCTTCGCGTTCCGTGACGTGCGGCTCCACCGGACCGGTGCCGTGGCGGCGCGCGCACGGATCGAGCCGGTCGGCACGGACTCGGTCGCGGTGGAGCTCGTGGACGACGAGGACCGCCCGGTCCTGTCGATCGGCGCGCTGGCCGTGCGCGGTGTGACGGAGCAGCAGTTCGCCTCCCTCGACGGCCGTGGCTCCGCGGCCGACGCCTTGTTCGCCGTCGACTGGGTGCCGCTGCCCGCCGGTCCGGCGTCGGCCGTCCCGTCCGTCCGGCAGGTGGACACGCTCGCCGACCTCGCCGAACCGGTCGGCCCCGGCGACGTCGTGGTGCTGCGCGTCCCGAGCACGGACGGCCCGACTCCTGAGCGGGTCCGGGCCGTGACGGCGGCCGC
Organism: Streptacidiphilus pinicola; assembly: GCF_003258295.1. GTDB lineage: Bacteria > Actinomycetota > Actinomycetes > Streptomycetales > Streptomycetaceae > Streptacidiphilus > Streptacidiphilus pinicola. The sequence goes on from NZ_QKYN01000003.1 coordinate 47,957, forward strand.
GCTCGAGGCGGTGGCCGGCTGGTCGGGCGACGAGCGGTTCGCGGACGCGCATCTGGTGCTGGTCACGACGGGGGCGGTCGCCGTCGGCGACGATCCGCTGAGCACGGACCTGGCGCACGCCGCGGTGTGGGGACTGGTGCGGTCGGCGCAGGCCGAGCAGCCGGGCCGGATCACTCTGGTCGACGTCGACGAGACCGTCGCGCTGCCCGACGAGGTGTTCCACACCGAGGAGCCCCAACTGGCCGTGCGTGCGGGGCACGTGTTGGTACCCCGGCTCGCCGCCGTCGGTGGCGCGTCGACGGCGGTGCGGCTCGACCCGCAGGGTACGGTGCTGATCACCGGCGCGACCGGTGCGCTGGGCGCGCTGCTGGCCCGTCACCTCGTCAACCGGCACGGCATCCGGTCCCTGCTGCTCGCCGGACGGCGGGGCACCGCTGCGCCGGGCATCGCCGAACTGACCGAGGAGCTCCGGGCCGCCGGGGCCACAGTGCGCGTGGTGGCCTGCGACATGGCCGACGCCGTGCAGGTGCGGGCCCTGGTCGCCGCGACCCCGTCCGAGCATCCGCTCACCGCGGTGGTGCACGCCGCGGGCGTGCTCGACGACGCGGTCGTGAGCGGGCTCACCGCGGCGCGGCTCGATGCCGTGCTGCGACCCAAGGTGGACGGCGCCTGGCATCTGCACGAGGCCACGGAGGGCCTGGCTCTCGACGCCTTCGTGCTGTTCTCCTCGATCGCCGGCACGCTCGGCACCGCCGGCCAGGCGGCCTACGCGGCCGGAAACGCGTTCCTGGACGCGCTGGCCCGGCGGCGGAGCGCCGAGGGCCGCGCGGCGCTCTCGCTGGCCTGGGGGCCGTGGGAGGACGGCATGGCCGACTCGCTGGGCACGGCTGATCGCGCCCGGCTGGCCCGCTCCGGCATGGTCCCGCTCACCCCGGAGCTGGGCCTCGCCCTCTTCGACGCGGCCCTGGGGCACCCGCGGACGGAGCTGGTGCCGGTGCGCCTCGACCGCCGCGCACTGCGCTCCGCCGTGAACCTCCCGGCCATCCTCGGCGGTCTCGCCCCTGCCTCCCGCCCCGTCGCCCGCCCGTCGGACGCGGGCCTGGCACGGCGCCTGGCCCTGGCCGGCGAGGCACAGCGGCTGCCGCTCCTGGTCGAGCTGATCTGCACCGAGGCGGCCGCCACCCTGGGCCTGGCGGACGCCCGCGCCGTCACGGGGCGGCGCAGCTTCAGCGACATCGGCTTCGACTCGCTCACCGCGTTGGAGCTGCGGAGCCGGTTGAACGCCGCGACCGGCCTGCGGCTGCCGGCCACCCTGCTCTTCGACCATCCGAGTCCGGACGACCTGGCCGCCTGGCTGCTGTCCGAACTTCAGCCCGCCGGTGGTACGGCACCGCTCGCCGCGCCCGCCACCGATGGCCCGGCCGAGGACGACCCGGTGGTGATCGTCGGCATGGCCGGGCGCTATCCCGGCGGGGTGCGCTCGGCGGCGGACCTGTGGCGGCTGGCGCAGGACGGGGTGGACGCGATCTCCCCGTTCCCCACCGACCGCGGCTGGGACCTGGTGACGCTGTCCGATCCGGACAAGGGCCGGCCGGGCACCTCGGCGACCGGTTCCGGCGGCTTCCTGCACGAGGCGGCCGACTTCGACGCCGAGTTCTTCGGCGTCTCGCCGAGGGAGGCCGTGGCGATGGACCCGCAGCAGCGGCTGCTGCTGGAGGTCTCCTGGGAGGCGTTGGAGCACGCCGGGATCGACCCCGACGAGCTGAGGGGCGCGCGGGCCGGCGTCTTCACCGGCCTGATGTACCACGACTACGGGAGCCGGCTGCCGTCGGTGCCGGCCGAGGTCGAGGGCTACCTCGGTACCGGGACGACCGGCAGCGTCGCCTCCGGCCGCGTCGCGTACACGCTGGGGCTGGAGGGCCCGGCGATCACCGTCGACACCGCGTGCTCCTCGTCGTTGGTGGCCCTGCACCTGGCCGTGCGCTCGGTGCGCAGCGGGGAGTGCGAGGTCGCCCTCGCCGGCGGCGTCACCGTGATGTCCTCGCCTTTCACCTTCGTGGAGTTCAGCCGCCAGGGCGGTCTGTCGGCCGACGGTCGCTGCCGGGCGTACGGGGCAGGTGCGGACGGCACGGGGTGGGCCGAGGGCGTCGGTGTGCTGGTGGTGGAGCGTCTCTCCACGGCGCGTCTGCGGGGTCACCGGGTGCTGGCGGTGGTGCGCGGGACCGCGGTGAACCAGGACGGCGCCAGCAACGGTCTGACCGCGCCGAACGGTCCGTCACAGCAGCGGGTGATCCGGGCCGCTCTCGCCGACGCTGGCCTGTCCACCGCGGATGTCGACGTGGTGGAGGGGCACGGTACCGGAACGGCGTTGGGCGACCCGATCGAGGTCCAGGCGCTGCTGGAGACGTACGGCCGGGACCGGACCGGCGGTCCGCTGCTGCTGGGCTCGGTGAAGTCGAACATCGGTCACACCCAGGCGGCGGCCGGTGCGGCCGGCGTGATGAAGATGGTGTCCGCGCTGAGCGCCGGGGTGGTGCCGGGGACCTTGCACGCCGAGCAGTGGTCCGCGCACGTGGACTGGTCCTCCGGCGGGGTGGAGGTGGTGTCGTCCGGATCCGTGGCGTGGCCCGAGAGCGGTCGCCCGCGGCGGGCCGGAGTGTCGTCCTTCGGCATCAGCGGGACGAACGCGCACGTGATCCTCGAACAGTCCCCGGAGGTGACCGCCCGTCAGCCCGTGCCTGACGCACGGGTGGTTCCGGTTCCGTTGTCGGCGGCGACCGCGACGGCGTTGCGCGGGCGAGCCGCGGACCTGGCGTCCGTGACGGCGACCGTGGCCGACATCGGGTTCACCTCGGGTGCGGCCCGCGCGGCGCTCGCCGAGCGGGCCGTCGCCGTCGTCGCCGACCGGGCCGAACTGCACGCCGCCCTCGACGCGATCGCCGCGGGCCGGCCCGCTCCCGGCGTCTCGCGAGGGCGGGGCCGGGACCCGCGGATCGCCGTCCTGTTCACCGGCCAGGGCAGCCAGCGACTCGGCATGGGCCGACAACTTGCCGCCCGTTTCCCGGTGTTCGCCGAGGCGTTCGACGCCGCGGTCGACCTGCTGGACAGCCACCTCGAACGGCCGCTGCGGACCGTCCTGTCCGGCACCGACGCGGACGCACTCGAGCAGACCGGCTGTGCCCAGGCGGCGCTGTTCGCGTTCGAGGTGGCGGCGTACCGGCTGGTCGAGTCCTGGGGCGTCCGGCCGGACTTCGTCGCCGGCCACTCCGTCGGCGAACTCGCCGCGGCCCACGTCGCGGGCGTCCTGGACCTCCCGTCCGCGGCGGCCCTGGTCGCCGCGCGCGGCCGGCTGATGCAGGCGCTGCCCGCAGGCGGCGCGATGGTGTCCGTGGCCGCGGACGAGGCGACGGTCCGTCAGGTGCTGGCGACTGTCGGCGGGACCGTCGCGGTCGCCGCGGTGAACGGCCCTCGTTCCGTCGTGGTGTCCGGGGCGAGTGACGACGTGGGACGGGTCGCCGAGGCACTGGCCGCGGCCGGACACAGGACCCGGCGGCTGCGGGTGAGTCACGCGTTCCACTCGCCGTTGATGGACCCGATGCTCGACGAATTCCGGTTGGTCGCCGCTCGGACGACGTTCCGTCCGCCGGTCCTGCCCGTCGTGTCGACGGTGACCGGCCGCCTCGCGTCCGCGGACGAACTGTGCGACCCCGGCTACTGGGCGCGGCAGGTGCGTGAGGCCGTGCGCTTCCACGAGGGCGTGTCCGCGCTGCGCGCGGCCGGGGCCGGCGCCTTCCTGGAAGTCGGCCCGGACGCGGTACTCACCGCGCTGGTGCGGGAGACGCTGGCGGACGAGGCCGCCGCCGAGGTGCCGGTGGTGCCGTTCCAGCGGCGGGACAAGGACGAGATCCGCACCGGCCTCACCGCGCTCGGCGCCCTGTGGACCGCGGGTGCGCCCGTCACGTGGGACAGGGTGTTCGACGGCACCGGCGCCTCCCGGACCGACCTGCCCCGCTACCCGTTCGAGCACCGGCGGTACTGGCTCGACGCGCCGGTGAAGGACCCCGTCGGCACCACCGGGACCGAGGCGCTGGTTCCGAGTGGCGACGACGAGCACGTCGAGCACGACGAGCACCAGGCGGACGCGTGGGTGGATCGGCTGGCCGGGCTCGGCGCGGCAGACCGGGCGCGGATGCTGCTCGATCTGGTGCGCGGCGAGGTCGCGCTGGTCCTCGGGCATGCGGGGCCGGACGCGGTGGCACCGGACGCCACGCTGCGGGACCTCGGGCTGGACTCGCTCGCCGCCGTCACCCTGCGCAACGCGCTGGCGTCCGCGACCGGTCTGTCCGTGCCCGCGACCCTCGCCTTCGAGCATCCGAACCCCTCGGCCATCGCCGAGTTCCTCGCGGACCAACTCGCGGCGCCCTCAGCGCCCTCGGTCGACCTGGACGTCGACATCGACTCCGACCTCGGTCGGATCCGGGCGGCCGCGCTCACGGTCGACGAGGACGAACGCGCGCGGATCGCGGACCTGCTGCGGCAGCTCACCGCCGAACTGTCCGGTCGGTCCTCGGTGGCGGCCGAACTGGCGGACGCGGACGACGAGGACGTCTTCGCCTTCATAGACAACGAACTGGGCATCGGCAACGAGGATCACTATGTCTGACGAACAGAAATTGCGGGACTACCTGAAGCGGGTGGCCGCCGAACTGCACGAGACCCGCTCCCGGCTGGAGGAGTTGCGCGAGCGGAGCACCGAGCCGATCGCGATCGTCGGCATGGCCTGCCGCTTTCCGGGCGGCGTGCGTTCGCCGGAGGAGCTCTGGCGGCTCGTCTCGTCCGGGACGGACGCGGTCGCTGAGTTTCCGGCGGACCGCGGCTGGGACGTGGAGGGCCTCTACGACGCCGAACCGGACCAGCCGGGGCGCAGCTACACCCGCTCGGGCGGCTTCCTGGACGGCGCGCTCGACTTCGACGCGGACTTCTTCGGCATCTCTCCGCGTGAGGCCCTTGCCATGGATCCGCAGCAGCGGGTGTTCCTGGAGACGACCTGGGAGCTCTTCGAACGGGCCGGCATCGACCCGGCCACGCTGCGCGGCAGCCGCACCGGGGTGTACGCCGGCTGCGTGACCAGCGACTACCAGGTGCTGCTCGCCGAGGCCCCGGGAGAGATCGAGGCGTACCGGCTGACCGGCTCGGCCACCAGCGTGGTGTCGGGCCGGGTGGCTTACACCTTCGGCCTGGAGGGCCCGGCCATCACGGTGGACTCGGCGTGCTCGTCCTCGCTCGTCGCACTCGACCTGGCCGTGTCGGCGCTGCGTGGCGGCACCTGCTCCCTCGCGGTCGCCGGCGGCGTCACCGTGCTGTCCACCCCGACCGGCTTCGTGGACTTCAGCCAGGTGCGCGCCTGCGCGCCGGACGGACGGTGCAAGTCCTTCGCCGCGGCGGCGGACGGAACCGGCTTCGCCGAGGGCGTCGGGCTGGTGCTCCTGGAGCGGTTGTCCGACGCCCGGGCCAACGGCCACCAGGTGCTCGCCCTGGTCCGCAGCACCGCGGTGAACCAGGACGGTGGCAGCAACGGCCTCACCGCGCCCAGCGGTGAGTCCCAGCAGCGGGTGGTCCTCGACGCCCTGCGCACCGCCGGTCTGTCGCCCAAGGACGTCGACGTGGTCGAGGCCCACGGCACCGGGACCCGTCTCGGCGACCCGGTCGAGGCGCGCGCGTTGCTGGCCACCTACGGCCGGGACCGGGCAGAGCCGCTGCTGCTCGGCTCGATCAAGTCGAACATCGGTCACACGCTGGCGGCGGCGGGGATGGCGGGGGTCATCAAGATGGTCCTCGCCATGCGGGCCGGGACCGTGCCCCGGACCCTGCACGTGGACCAGCCGACACCGATCGTGGACTGGTCCTCGGGCGCCGTCCGTCTGGTCACGGAGGAGACGTCCTGGCCGGACACCGGACGTCCGCGCCGCGCCGGGGTGTCGGCGTTCGGGATGAGCGGCACCAACGCGCATGCGATCCTCGAGCAGGCCCCGCCGGTGGCGAGCGACGCCGTGGTCACCGGTGACGCGCACCCGGCCCCGGTCCCGCTGATCGTCTCCGCGCGCGGTGACGCGGCGCTCGCCGCCCAGGCCGGACGGCTCGCCTCCCTCCTGGAGGAGCGGCCGGAGCTGTCGCTCGGCGCGGTGGGCGCGGCCCTGGCCGCCCGCCCCGCGCTGCCCAGCCGCGCGGTGATCCTCGGCGACGATCCGGCGGCCGTGCTGGCCGACCTGGCCGCGCTGGCCGAGGGCGGGCCGGCGGCCGGGCTGGTGCGGGGAACGGCCAAGGACCGCGGGGCACCGGTGTTCGTGTTCGCCGGGCACGGCGCCCAGTGGCCCGGCATCGCGTCCGAACTGCTCACCCGCGCACCGGTGTTCGCCGAATCGATGCGGGCGTGCGCAGCGGCGCTCGCCCCGTACCTGGACTGGCCCGTCGAGACCGAGCTGGCGACGGCGCTCTGCGACGAGCAGGCGATGGAGCGGCTCGAGGTGCTCCAGCCCGTGCTGTGGGCGGTCATGGTGTCGCTCGCCCGGATGTGGCGCTCCTACGGGGTCGTCCCCGCGGCGGTGATCGGCCACTCCCAGGGCGAGGTGGCCGCGGCCTGTGTGGCGGGGGCCCTGTCGCTCTCCGAGGGCGCGCGCGTGGTCGCGGTGCGCAGCAAGGCCCTGGCCGGACTCCCGGCCACCGGCGCGATGCTCGCCGTGGCCCTGCCGGTGGACCGGGTCGAGGCGGATCTGGCGGAATTCGGCGGCCGGCTGTCCATCGCCGCGGTGAACGGACCGGAGGCCGTGGTTGTTTCCGGTGCCACCGACGCCTGCCAGGAACTGCTGGCCCGGTACAAGGCCGACGGTGCCCGCGTCCGCCTCCTGAACGCGCCCGGCGCCGGTCACTCGGCGCAGGTCGAACCGGTGCGCGACGCCGTTCTCGCGGGTCTGGCCGGGCTGTCACCCAAGGCGCCGACGGTGCCGTTCTACTCCACCGTGACCGGCGGCCGGCTCGACACCGACCTGGACGCCGCCTACTGGTACCGGAACCTGCGGGAGCCGGTGCGGTTCGACCGTGCCGTCCGCGCCGCGCTGGAGGGCGGGCACCGGGCCTTCGTGGAGGTGAGCGGGCAGCCGGTGCTGGCCGTCGGTATCGAGGACCTGGCCCACGACGCCGAGAAGGACGCCGTGGTCGTCGCCACGCTGAGGCGTGGCGAGGGCGGACCGGAGCGGATGGCGACGGCCGCTGCCGAGGCCTACGTGCAGGGCATCGGCGTGGACTGGTCCTCGTCACTGCCGGACCGGTCCGAGCCGGTCGACCTGCCGACCTACGCGTTCCAGTCCCGCCGGTTCTGGGTCGAGAACACCAGCTCCGGCCAGGTCCGCGAAGACCGGCCGACGGCCTGGTCGTCGGCGCTCACGGAGCGGACCGGTGTGGGGCTCCTCGCCGACCTCGCGCCGGCCGATCAGCACCGTCAACTGCTGGACCTGGTGCGGGCGGAGATCGCCGCGTTGCTCGGGCACGAGAGCGCGGACGCGGTCGACCCGGACCGCGCGTTCCTGGAACTGGGCATGGACTCCGTGGTCCTGGTGGCGCTGCGCAATCGACTGGACTCGGCCACCGGCCGGCGGCTGGCCGTGCGTCAGCTCTTCGAACTGCGCACCCCCGACGGACTCGCCCGACACCTGCGGGGCGAACTGTTCGCCACCGACCGCGCCGACGACCGGCCCGACGGCGCAGGCGAACTGCGCCGTGCGGCCGCGGCCGCGGCCGACGATCCGCGCCAGGCGGCCCGGTTCGGCGCGCAGGTGGAGGCGGCCGCCGCGCGACTGCCGCGCTTCGACGCGGCCGAGGCACGGGACCTGCCGGTGCCGTACGAGCTCGCCGCCGGCCCGGCCGAGCCGATGCTCATGTGCTTCCCCACCGTGCTGGCGACCTCGGGCGCCCATCAGTTCGTACGGCTGGCCACGGAGATGACCGGCCGCCGGGAGGTGTGCGCCTTCGAACTGCCGGGCTTCACCGACGCCGGGCGGTTGCCCGCCTCGTGGGCGTCGCTGGTCGACGCCGCGGCCACGGCGGTGGCGGCGAGGGCGGACGGGCGAGCGGTCGCACTGGCCGGCTACTCCTCCGGCGGCCTGCTCGCGCACGCGGTGGCGGTCCAACTGGCCGCGCTCGGCACCCCGGTCGAGGCGCTCGCGCTGCTGGACACCTACCCGCCGGGCCCGCTCACCCTGGACGGCCTGCCGCCGGCGCTGCTGTCGGGTGTGGCGCGGGGACTGGAACTGCTGGAAGCCGACGACCGCCGGGTGGCCGCGATGGGCGGCTACCTTCCGCTCATCGGCCAGTGGCGGCCCGGCAACCCGGGCGCGCCGACGCTGCTGGTGCGGGCCGCCACCGGGCTGCCGGGGAACACGCCGTGGCGGGTGCCGCAATGGCATGTGCCCTGGCCCGGCGGGCGCGCGGTCAGGGAGGTGCCCGGCGACCACTTCACCCTGATGGAGGAGCACGCCGGAGCCACCGCGGCCGTGCTGTCCGACTGGCTGGACGACCTGGCCGGAGCGCGCGAGTTGGGGCGGTCCGCATGACCGCCCGGACGGCTGTGCTCGTGGTCGGCGCCGGACCGGTCGGGCTCGCGGCGGCGGCCGAACTCCGCCGGTTCGGCGTCTCCGTGCGGGTGGTGGACGCCGCCACCGCTCCGGCGACCGGGCCCCGGGCCATGCAGCTGTGGCCGAGCGGGCTCGCCGTGCTGGGCGACCTGGACGTGCTGCGCGAGGCCGGCCGGCTCGGCCAGCCGATCCGCGCCATGCGGTTCCGTCTGGCTGGCCGCCGTCGGTTCGACCTCACCCTCGGCGCCGCCGACCAGCCCCTGCTGCTGCCGCAGCACCAGACGGAGGAACTGCTGGACCGCGCGCTGCGCGGGCTGGGCGGCAGGGTCGAACGCGGCGTCAGGGTGACCTGGGTGGAGCAGGACGCGACCTGCGTGCGAGCTCGCACCGAGGGGCCGGACGGCCCGGATGTGATCGAGGCGGACTGGCTGATCGCCGCCGACGGCGTGCGCAGCACCGTGCGCGCCGCGCTGGACGTCGAGTTCCTCGGCGAGCAGGTGCCGATGGCGCTGCTGTTGGCCGAGGGCACGTTGACGGAGGACATCGAGCACGGCGCCGTGCACTACTCCATGTCCGCGAAGGGGTCTCTGGTGTACGCGCCCCTGCGGGACGGGAAGGTGCGGATCTACACGGTCATCCCGCCGGGCACGCCGCTGACCGAGGAGACGGTCCAGCGACTTCTGGACGAGCGCGGGCCGAGCGGGATGCGCCTGGCGAGCCTGGACGTGGCGCGTGAGTTCACCAGCGCCGAGCGGATCGCGTCGCGGCTGCGGGTGGGCCGGTGCTTCCTGGCCGGGGACGCCGCCCACACCCACGCCCCGCTCGGTGGCCAGGGCCTGAATCTGGGACTGCAGGACGTGCGCAACCTGGCCTGGAAGCTGGCGGGCGTGGTGAACGGCGCGCTCCATCCCGACGTGCTGGACAGCTACGAGCAGGAACGCCGTCAGGCGGCCGAGCAGACGGTCCGGGCCACCCACACCATGCTGCGGGTCTTCACGCTTCCCCCGTTGGCTGCGAAGGTGCGTGACGTGGTCTGGCAGGGGCTGGAGAAGGCCGGGGTGCTGCGGCGGTGGTTCGTGCCGTTGCTCGCCGGCCGGCGGGTGCGGTACGCGCTGCCCGGACCCGGTCGGCGGGCAGGCGCCCGAGCCCCGCAGTGGGCCATGGAGCACGCGGTCGACGGCCGGCTGGTGCTGGTCACCGGTGGCGCGGCTGCGGACTGGGCGCAATCCCTGGCCGCGCGGTGGCCGCGGCTGGTGGCCCACCACCGGGTGGCCGGTCGCGGCCGCCTCCGGCGCGGGTTCCTGCTGGTCCGACCGGACGGCCACGTCAGCGCCGACGGAGCCCGCTCGGCCGACCGGCAGGCCGTGGAGCGACTGCTCGCCGCGTGGCAGGCGTCGGGGACTCCGGAGAAGAGCCGGGTTAGGCTTCCGGGGCCCCGTGGCGGGGAATGACTTGTCTGAAACTGACCCCTTCCTGTGCTAGCGGAATCGCGCTAGCTTCGAGGTATGAGTAAAAAACAGCTGAATGTCCGGGTTGACGCCACAACGGCGGAGATCGCGCGTACCAGGGCGGAACAGGAGGGGATCAGCATGAACCAGTACATCGAGAAGCTGGTCCAGCAGGACATGGGCGAGACAGGACGCGCCTTCGTGGAGGCCGCGGCGCAGTTCATGAAGGAGTACGAGGCCGTCTTCCTGGCCGAGTTCGGCGGAGACCGAGAGGCCACGGGGCAGCGCCGTTGAATGTCAACGTCGAGATCGACCTGTCCTGGCTGCTCATGGTCGCCGAGCAGTACACACCGGGTGACCCCCGGGTCACCGACTACGGCTCTCTTGTCGCCGCGGTGACCCGGCATCAGGCGGAGATCTTCGACGTCCTCGTGTACCCCGAACCCGAGGACCGTGCGGGGGCGCTGATGCACCAACTGATCCGGGTGCCGGCGCTCGAGCGCAACAACGAACTCTTCGCGACGGCCGTGGCCTTCGCCTACCTGGTCGCCGGCGGCGCCACGGTGGCCACCACGACCCGCGAGATGCGGGCCCTCGCCCGGGCCGTCCGGGAAGGGCGTCTCGGCGTGTCCGGCACAGCCGAGCGGCTGGCCGGCTGGATCGTCGACCAGGCCCCCGAGGGCGCGGTCGAACGCGCCGACGACTCCGAGGACCCGGACGCCGACCCGGACGACGAAGGCCCCGACGAGGACTGAACCGAGGAACCTGAACCACCCATGCTCCATGACATCGTCCCCTGGCTCCGCTGCCCCGTCTGCGGCGCCGAGTTGGCGCTCGACGGGAACTCACTGCGCTGCCCCGCCCGCCACTCCTTCGACGTGGCCAAGCAGGGCTACGCCAACCTCCTTCCCGGCGGCGCCCACACCGGTACCGCGGACTCGGCCGCGATGGTCGCGGCCCGGGTCGACTTCCTCGGCGCCGGCCACTACGCCCCGATCGCCGACGCGCTGGCGGCGGCCACCCCCGCCGGCACCGAGCGGATCGTGGACCTCGGCGCGGGCACCGGCTCCTATCTCGCACGCGTGCTCGACGCCGTTCCGGCGGCGCACGGACTCGCCCTCGACATCTCCAAGTTCGCGCTGCGCCGGGCCGCGCGGGCGCACCCGCGCGCGGGCGCGGTCGTCTGCGACGCCTGGCAGCCGCTGCCGCTGCGGGACGGCGTGGCGGACGTCGTGCTGAACGTCTTCGCGCCGCGCCGCGGCGAGGAGATCCGCCGGGTCCTGCGACCGGGCGGCGAACTGCTGGTGATCACCCCGAACTCACGTCACCTCGGCGAACTCGTCCGGGAGCTGGGCCTGCTGGGCGTGGACGACCGCAAGGACGAGCGGCTGGCGAAGGCCCTGGAGCCGCACCTCGCCCCCCAGGGCGCGGACGAGGTGACCTTCACGATGAAGCTCTCGCACGCCGAGGTCGCCACGGTCGTCGGCATGGGTCCGAGCGCGTGGCACACGGACACGGACGCCCTGGCGGAGGGCACCGCCGCGCTGCGGGAGCCGGTGGAGGTGACCGCCTCGGTCCTGCTGAGCCGCTTCGTCGCGGGCGGGTAGGGCGAGAAGGGCGCTCAGGGCGCGGTCGGGGGCGACGCGTGCCGCAGGTGTGACGTGGTGTCCCCCGGGGGAGTGGATCATCGCCGCCGAGACGTTTCCGCAGTTCACCCGGGCCGTACCGTCGATGCCGTGCCCCTTCGTCCCGAGCTCGCCGAGCTCCGGCTGACCGCCTTCAAGTCCTACCGCGACGCCGTCCTCCCGCTGGGCCCGGTGACGCTGCTGCACGGCGCTCCCGGCGCGGGCAAGTCCAACGCGCTGGAGGCGCTGGTCGTCCTCGCCGCGCTGGCCGAGGGCGAGGAGGCCGGCGCGGCCCTGGCCGGCGTGCGCGGCGGGGCCGCGGGGTGCGCGCCGTTCGGGGAGGAGCTGATCCGGCTCGGCTGCTCGGTGGACGGACCGCAGGGCGTCGTCCGCCTCGACGTGACGGTCTGCGCGACGGGCGCGGAGGTGGTCGTGGCCGCGGAGCGCCTCGCCGTCGACGGGCGGCTGCTGGTCACCACCGGCGCCGTCGACCCGATCGCGGGGCGGATCGACGTGGCCTGGCACAGCGACGGCCGCCAGGGCGACATCCGCGCGCCACTCTCCGCGGCCGGGCTGGTCACCGCCCAACTGCCGCTGCGCGTCGCGGGGGCGACGGCGGGGGAGCGGCTGGTGCTCGGCGCGGCCGAGCAGGTCCTGACCGCGCTGCGCGAGACCTTCGGGCTGGACCCCGCGCCCGCGCGGATGCGCGACTGGGTCCGCGCCGCCGACGACGCCCGGCTGCGCGGCACGGCGGAGAACCTCTCCGCCGTGATCGCCCGGATCGAGGGCGAGTGCCGCATCCGCTTCGGCAGACTCGTACAGGCGGCCTGCGGGATGGGCGCTGTCCCCGTCACGGGCCTCGGCGCGCTGCGCCGCAGCGCACCCGACGGCGCGGTCCACGTCTGTGCCGCCCTGGACGAGCCGGGTGGCCGCCGCGTCGCCGCGGAGACGCTGCCCTCCGGCGTGCTGCGTCAACTCGCCTTCGCCACCGCGCTGCTGACCGGCCCCGGGGTGCTGCAGATGAGCCCGGCCGCCGAGATCCCGGACGCCGAGCGCCTGCTCCAGATCCTCGCGGACGGCCTCGACCTCGGCCTGCCGCCGGACCGCACCGCCGCGCTGCTCCAGCTGGCGACGGAGGTCGCGGCCCGTGGCCACGTCCGCCTGCTCGCGACGGCGGGCGCCGTCGTCGACGTCCCGGGAGTGCGCACGGTGCTGTGCTGCCGTGACGCGAGGGGGCACAGCGCCCTTCTGCCAGGATGAGGTGCCGGGGAGAATGATCCGCATGGACGACACATCCGCCCCGCTGACCGTCGAGGTGCTCACGGACCGGCTGCGCGCCTTCGCCGCGGCGCGCAAGTGGCAGCCGTACCACACGCCCAAGAACCTGGCCGCGGCGCTGAGCGTGGAGGCGGCCGAACTGCTGGAGATCTTCCAGTGGTTGACGCCGGAGCAGGCGGCCGAGGTGATGAGCCACCCGAAGCGCGCGCACCGGGTGGAGGACGAGGTCGCGGACGTCCTCGCCTACCTGCTGCAGTTCTGCGCCGTGCTCGGCGTCGACCCGCTGGCCGCGCTGGCCGCGAAGATCGAGCGCAACGAGCTGCGCTTCCCGGCGGCGGAGCCCCAGCCGCTGGACTGAGTTTTCCACAGCCCCCTGGTTGTCCACAGATCGCGGGCGGTCCGGGACGGACGTCCGCGATCGGGCGGAGTGTGGGCGCAGACGGAGATCCCGTCGGCCCGGCTCCCGAGGGTGGGTGGCGTCATGGACGCACTGCGACTGATCAAGACGACCCGGCACGCGCTGGTCGAGGCGCGCTCGGCGACGGACGTGACGGTGGAGGCGTGGCAGGCCTGCCGCGTCACCGAGGCCGTCGCGCAGACGGCGGCGCTGGCCCTGACCCACCGCGCCCTGGAGGGCGGCTCGGGGTGCGGGCCGGTGGAGATCGCCCGGGCCCTGGCCGAGGCGGGCGCGCACGCGGCCGAGTGCATCGGCCGGCCCCCGGACGAGCCGCTGACGGGGGACCGGGCCGCCAGGCTCAGCGAGCTGGCGCATCCGGTGGCGACGGTGCGGGAGTTGCGGGTGCTGCTGCGGGAGGTCTGCCAGTCGCTGCTGGTGGTCGCCCTCGGGGCGGACGAGCAGAGCCTGTACTGGTCCTGCGTCGACGGGGTCGACGCCGCGTTCGAGGCCCGCGAGCTGGCCACCGAGCTGTTGCGTGCGCTCGGGGAGGAACCGCCCGGGCCGCCGGAGGCGGCCGAGACGGAGGAGGGGGAGGAGCTGACCCGCGTCGGGGTCAGACTCGATCCGCCCCCGGGGTGAAGGACTCGTCCCCCTGCGTTTCCTCGCCGTGGGCCGCGGACGGCTGCAGGTCGGCGTCGAGCTGGACCAGGTCGGCGTTGAGCGCGGCCAGCATCTGCTCCATCTGCGCCAGCAGGTTCTGTGGGCTCGGGGGTTCGTCGGACATGGTGGGGTGACCCTCCTCGGAGCGGGGACGGGACCCGGCGGACAGTGCCGGTCCCGTGCGGCCAACGATCCGGCTCACCGCCCGGTCACTCCCCGTCACACCCACGAGGGACGTCGCACATGGTCAGGGGCGCGGGGCTCCGCTGTCGCAGAGCTCCTCGCGCCCCTGCCGTGAGGCTTCGCCTCAGTTGTGCGCGTGCAGGTCGGCGTTGAGGCCGCCCCAGCTTCCGCTGCGGGCGATGACCTCGACCGCGCCCGACTGCGAGTTCCGGCGGAACAGCAGGTTCGACTGGCCGGAGAGCTCGACGGCCTTGGCGACCGTGCCGTCGGGGGTGGTGACCCGGGTGCCCGCGGTCACGTAGAGGCCGGCCTCGACGACGCAGTCGTCGCCGAGCGAGATGCCGATGCCGGCGTTCGCGCCGAGCAGGCAGCGCTGGCCGACGGAGACGACCTGCTTGCCGCCGCCCGAGAGGGTGCCCATGATCGACGCACCGCCGCCGATGTCGCTGTGGTCGCCCACCACGACGCCCGCGGAGATGCGGCCCTCGACCATCGAGGTGCCGAGCGTGCCGGCGTTGAAGTTGACGAAGCCCTCGTGCATCACGGTGGTGCCCTCGGCCAGGTGCGCGCCCAGGCGGACCCGGTCGGCGTGGGCGATGCGGACGCCGCTCGGGGCGACGTAGTCGGTCATGCGCGGGAACTTGTCGATCCCGTACACGGCGAGCTGACCGCCCTCGATGCGCACGGCGAGGCGCGCGGCCTCGACCTGGGCGACGGGCGTGGGGCCGATGCTGGTCCAGGCGACGTTGGCCAGCAGGCCGAAGATCCCGTCCAGGCTCTGGCCGTGCGGCTGGACCAGGCGGTGGCTCAGCAGGTGCAGGCGCAGGTACACGTCGTGGGTGTCCAGCGGCTTGTCGTCGAGGGAGCCGATCACCGTGCGGACCGCGATCACCTCGACGCCGCGGCGGGCGTCCGTGCGGAGCGCGGCGGCGGCGCCGGCGCCCAGCTCGGCCTCGGCCTGCTCGGCGGTCAGCCGGACGGTCCCGGCCGGGCCGGACTCCTCCGACCCCGCCGCGACCAGCTTCGGCGCGGGGAACCAGGTGTCGAGGACGGTGCCGTCGGCGGCGACGGTGGCCAGGCCGACGCCGGCGGCGCCGCCCTTGGGAGCGGTGGAGGTGGAGGTCTCAGTAGTCACGCCTGAACGCTAACCAATCGGCCGGGCGGATGCCGAACCCGTCCCGCAGGACGGACCGCGTGTCCAGCTTGCGGCACTCCGACCACCCGGTGACCGGATCGTTCCGGGCATCGACCCGATGAGGCCTTATCCGAGAGGATCTTGCCAGGCCAGACTGGGTCCCATGAGTCGCGCACTGATCGTCATCGATGTCCAGGAGTCCTTCCGCGTCCGGGCCGAGGGGCCCGAGGGGTGGGAGCGCATCGGCAACCCCAAGATCGCCGAGCCGGTCAACCGCCTGGTCCGGTTCGCCCGCGAGCAGGGCGACACCGTGGTCTGGGTCCTGCACTCCGAGCCCGGCACCGGCACCGAGTTCGACCCCGCCCTCGGGCACGTCCGCCTGCTGGAGGAGCTGGAGCAGCCGCTGCCCGGCGAGGTCATCGTCCACAAGACCAGCCACAACGCGTTCACCACCACCAGCCTGCAGCAGCAGCTGACCGAGCGGGGGGTGACCGAGCTGGTCCTCTGCGGCATCCGCACCGAGCAGTGCGTGGAGACCACCACCCGGGTGGGCAGCGACTTCGGTTACCGCTGCACCTTCGTCACGGACGCGACCACCACCAACCCGATCGGCTCGCTGAGCGTCGCCGCGATCGTCGAGCGGACCGAGGCGGTGCTGCGCGACCGCTTCGCCGACATCGCCACCGTCGACGAAGTGGTGGCCGGCGCCGCGCGATGATGTGCCGGTGACATGCCGCATCGTGTTCCTGCTCGTGCCCGGAGTGCATCTGCTGGACCTCGCCGGTCCCGCCCAGGTCTTCGGGACGGCGGCGGACTTCGGGCACCCGTACGAACTGCACTACGTGGCGGAGCGGGAGCTGGTGCCGAGCGCGCAGGGCCTCCCGCTCCAGGCCGGCACGGACTGGCCGGAGCTCGGGGTGGACGATCTGCTGATCGTGCCGGGCTGGCGGGTGCCGGACCCGCCGGCCACCGTCCCGCTGCCGCTCCACGACCCCGCCTCGCTGGACGCCCTGCGGGCGCACCACGCGGCGGGCGGCACCGTCGCCAGCGTCTGCGCGGGGGCGGAGGCGCTCGGCGCCGCCGGGCTGCTGGACGGGCGGCGCTGCACGACCCACCACGATCTGCAGGACGACCTGGCCCGGCGTCACCCGCGGGCCCATGTGGTGCGGGACGTGCTGTACACCACCGACGACCGGGTGGTGACCTCGGCGGGGATCGCGTCGGGGATCGACCTGGCGCTGCATCTGGTCGCCGGCCGGCACGGGCCGGCGGCCGCCGCGCAGGTGGCGCGCGACATGGTGGTCTACGCCCGGCGCAACGGCCACGAGCCGCAGGCGAGCGCGATGCTGCGGCACCGCTCGCATCTGGACGACACGATCCACCGGGTGCAGGACCTGATCGACGTCCGGTTCGCCGAACCGCTGCCGCTCGCCACGCTGGCCGGGGCGGGCGGGGTCAGCGAGCGGACCCTGACCCGTGCCTTCTCCCGCGCGACCGGCGGGCTGACACCGCTGCGCTACCAGCAGACGCTGCGGCTGGAGCGGGCGGAGCACCTGATCAGCCACGGTGCCACTGTCGAGTCGGCGGCCCGCGAGGTCGGCTTCGACGACGCCCGGATGCTCAGGCGGCTGCGCTCGCGGAGCTGATGGTCGGTCAACTCACTTCTGATCAAGAAAACATGAGTGACTGTCAGAGTGTTCACAGGGAATTCACGGCTCTCGCTCAGTCCTTACCTCCGGCCTCTTGTTGTCACCCCGAATAGGGGTGTGTGATGTGGACTCGTCAGAACAGAACTCCCTTCCCCAACAGGAGGCATGAGGATGTTCCGGATACGACGCGGCGCCACCGCGTCCATCGCCGCCGCGTGCGGCATCGCCCTGGCGGCTCTCTTCGCCGGCGCCCCCTCCGGTGTCGCGGCCGCACAGCCCTCCGCGCCGCAGGCCAAGGCTCCGGCGCAGGCACAGGCTCAGGCGGGCACCGTCAAGTACGTGCGCTCCCACGGCCACGTCTACCGGGTCGAGGTCCACGGCCGGCACGGTGTGATCCCGATGCGCGGCGCGCACAGCGGCGCCGTCCGCCCCGACGCCGCGGCCGCCGCCGGCAACCTGATCTACAACGGCGGTCCCGTGCAGCACCAGGTCAGCGTCTACCTGGTCTTCTGGGGCAACCAGTGGGACAGCGACAGCAACGGTGTGCAGCAGTACCAGACCAACCTCTTCAACGGTCTCGGCACCTCGTCGGACAGCTGGTCCACCGTCACCTCCCAGTACACCGACAACAGCGGCTCTGGCCCTAGCTTCGGCGGCTCGGTCCTCGGCGGCACCTGGGTCGACGACTCGTCGTCGGCTCCCGCCAACGCCCAGCAGGCGGACATCGCGGCCGAGGCCGACGCCGCCGCCTCGCACTTCGGCGTCTCCGGCCCGGACGTCCAGATCGTCGTGATGAGCCCGAGCGGCACCTCCCCCGACGGCTTCCCGAACAGCGGCTTCTGTGCCTGGCACGACTACGACGGCACCGTCTCCTACACCAACATGCCGTACGTCCTCGACGCCGGTTCGAGCTGCGGCGCCAACTCGGTGGCGAACCAGCTGGACGGCTTCAGCATCGTCGGCGGCCACGAGTACGCCGAGTCGCTGACCGACCCGCAGCCCTCCAGCGGCTGGGTCGCCTCCGACGGCGAGGAGAACGGCGACCTCTGCGCCTGGCAGAACCTGGGCACGATCAACCTGCCCAGCGGCACCTTCGCCATGCAGCCGACCTGGAGCAACGCGGCCGGCGGCTGCGCGATGTCCGGCTGACGCACCCGCACCGAAGGAACCACCCGGTGGCGGGCCGCACGAGGTCGAAAGTCCGTGGGCGAAAGTCGAACACTTGGTCATACTCGACCTGTGTTCCTGACGATCAGCACCATCGGCACCGACCAGCGGCCCGCCACCGACCTGGGCTTCCTGCTGCACAAGCACCCGGAGAAGGCCCAGTCGTTCAGCACGGCCCACGGTCTCGCGCACGTCTTCTACCCGGAGGCCGGCGCCGAGCGCTGCACGGCCGCGCTGCTCCTGGAGGTCGACCCGATCGCCCTGGTCCGCCGGGGCCGCGGAACGAAGGGGCGCGGCTCCGGCTCTCCAGACTTCGCTCTGTCCCAGTACGTGAACGACCGCCCCTACGCGGCCTCGTCGCTGCTCGCGGTCGCCCTGAGCGCCGTCTTCAAGAGCGCCATGAAGGGCGACTGCAAGGCCCGCCCCGAGCTGGCCGCCGAGCCGCAGCCGCTGACGATCGAACTGCCCGCCGTTCCGGCCAAGGGCGGCGCGGACCTGGTCCGCCGCCTCTTCGAGCCGCTGGGCTGGCAGGTCGACGCCGAGCCGCTCCCGCTGGACCCGACCTTCCCCGAGTGGGGCGACTCCCGCTACGTCGGGCTCCGCCTCACCGGCACGCTGCGGCTGGCGGACGCACTCAGCCAGCTGTACGTGCTGCTGCCGGTGCTGGACGACGCCAAGCACTACTGGGTCGCCCCGGACGAGGTCGACAAGCTGCTCACCCGCGGCGGCGGCTGGCTGGCCGCCCACCCCGAGCGGCAGCTGATCATCCGCCGGTACTTCTCCCGCCGCTGGTCGCTGGCCCGCGCCGCCAACGAGCGGCTGGAGCTGGCGCGCCTGGCCGAGGCGGACGACCGCGAGCCGGAGGAGCTCGACAACGCCGTCCCGGAGGAGACCGCCTCCCCCGAAGGGGAGTCGGCCGACCCGGCCGCGGCCGAACCCGTCGAGCCCAAGCCGACGCCGCTCGCCGTCCACCGTCGCGCCGCCATCATCGAGCGGCTGCGCGCGGCCGGTGCCACGCGCGTGCTCGACCTGGGCTGCGGGGAGGCGGCCCTCGTCGCCGAGCTGCTGAAGGACCGCGCCTTCACCGAGATCGTCGGCGTCGAGGTCTCCGCCCGTGCGCTCGCGATCGCCGCGCGACGGCTGCGGCTGGACCGGATGAACGAGCGGCAGGCCGCCCGGGTCAAGCTGCTCCAGGGCGCGCTCACCTACACCGACGCACGCCTGACCGGCTACGACGCCGCGGTCCTGTCCGAGGTGATCGAGCACGTCGACGAGGAGCGCCTGCCCGCACTGGAGTACGCGGTCTTCGGCGCCGCCCGCCCCGGCACGGTCGTGGTGACCACGCCCAATGTCGAGTACAACGTGCGCTGGGAGTCGCTGCCCGCCGGCCACGTCCGGCACGGCGACCACCGCTTCGAGTGGGACCGGGCGCAGTTCCGGGCCTGGGCGGAGCAGACCGCCGAGACGTACGGCTACGCCGTGGAGTTCGGTCCCGTCGGCGAGGAGGACCCGGAGGTCGGCCCGCCCACCCAGCTCGCCGCCTTCACCCGCACCGACACGACGACCACCCCGAAGGGAGCGTGACCCGATGACCGACACCGCCGAGACCACGAACGACGCGACGCCCCGGCGTGAACTCGCCGTCCCCGACCTCTCCCTGGTGGTGCTCGTCGGCACCACAGGATCCGGCAAGTCCAGCTTCGCCGCCCAGCACTTCCTGCCGACCCAGGTCGTCTCCTCCGACGCCTGCCGCGGCCTGGTCGCGGACGACCCCAACGACCAGGCGGCCACCGGCGACGCCTTCGACCTGCTGCACTACATCGCCGGCAAGCGGCTCGCCGCCGGCCGGATCACCGTGGTCGACGCGACCAACGTGCAGCAGGAGTCCCGGCGCAAGCTCGTCGAGCTGGCGCGCGACCACGACGTGCTGCCGGTCGCCATCGTGCTGGACCTGCCGCAGCAGCTGTGCGCGGAGCGCAACTCCCGCAAGCCGGACCGGGCGCACTTCCCGCCGCGGGTGCTGCAGCGTCAGCAGAGCGAGCTGCGCCGTTCGCTGCGCCACCTGGAGCGCGAGGGCTTCCGCAAGGTGCACGTGCTGCGCTCCGAGGCCGAGGTCGACGCCGTCGGCATCGTCACCGAGAAGCGCTACAACGACCTGAAGCACCTCACCGGCCCGTTCGACGTGATCGGTGACATCCACGGCTGCCGTGCCGAGCTGGTCACCCTGCTCGGCAAGCTCGGCTACGCCGTCACCCGCGACGCCGAGGGCCGCGCCGTCGACGCCGCGCACCCGGAGGGCCGCACCGCCGTCTTCGTCGGCGACCTGGTCGACCGCGGCCCGGACACCCCCGGCGTGCTGCGGCTGGTGATGGGCATGGTCGCGGCCGGACACGCGCTCTGCGTGCCCGGCAACCACGAGAACAAGCTCGGCCGCGCGCTCGCGGGCCGCAAGGTGACGGTCAGCCACGGCCTGAAGGAGTCGCTGGACCAGCTGGCCGCCGAGCCGCCGGAGTTCGTCGCCGAGGTCCGGGAGTTCATCAAGGGTCTGATCAGCCACTACCTGCTGGACGGCGGCCGGCTGGTGGTCTGCCACGCGGGTCTGCCGGAGAAGTACCACGGCCGCACCAGCGGCCGGGTGCGCTCGCACGCCCTCTACGGCGACACCACCGGCGAGACCGACGAGTACGGGCTGCCGGTCCGCTACCCGTGGGCGGAGGAGTACCGCGGCCAGGCGCTGGTCGTCTACGGCCACACCCCGACGCCGGTGGCCAACTTCCTCAACAACACCATCTGCCTGGACACCGGCTGTGTCTTCGGCGGCAGGATGACCGCGCTGCGCTACCCGGAGCGGGAGCTGGTGGAGGTCGATGCCGAGCAGGTCTGGTACGAGCCGGTGCGCCCGCTGATCAGCGACGCGCCCGGCGCACGCGAAGGCCGTCCGCTGGCGCTGACGGACGTCGCTGGCAGGCGCATCGTCGAGACGCGTCACCACGGCCGGGTCGCGGTGCGGGAGGAGAACGCCGCCGCGGCACTGGAGGTGATGAGCCGTTTTGCGATCGATCCGCGGCTGCTCGCCTACCTGCCGCCGACCATGTCACCGGTGGGCACCTCGCAGCGCGAGGGCTACCTGGAGCACCCGGACGAGGCCTTCGCCGCCTACCGGGCGGACGGCGTGCGTCAGGTCGTGTGCGAGGAGAAGCACATGGGCTCGCGCGCGGTCGTCCTGGTCTGCCGCGACGCGGAGGGCACGGCGGGGGAGAAGCGCTTCGGCGTGCCGACCGGCGGCCAGATCTGGACCCGCACCGGCCGCGCCTTCCTCGACGACCTCACCGTTCCGGGTGTCCCCGCCGAGCACGGCGCGGTGACCCGCGCGGTGCTGGACCGGCTGCGCGTCGCGGCGGAGTCCGCCGGCCTCTTCGCGGAGCTGGACAGTGACTGGCTGCTGCTCGACTGCGAGCTGCTGCCCTGGTCGCTGAAGGCCGAGGGGCTGCTGCGCCGCCAGTACGCGGCGGTCGGCGCCGCCTCCGGCGCGGCGCTGGGCGCGGCGCGTGCCGCGCTCGCGGCCGCCGCCGGTCGCGGGGTGGCCGGGCTCGACGTCACCGAGCTGTCGGAGCGTCAGGATCTGCGCGCGGCCGACGCCGCCGCGTTCACCGAGGCGTACCGGCGCTACTGCTGGACGGTCGAGGGGCTGGACTCGGTGCACCTCGCCCCGTTCCAGCTGCTCGCCGCCGAGGGCGTGAACCTGGCCGTGCGCCCGCACGACGAGCACCTCGCCTGGATCGACCGCCTGGTGGACGCCGACGCCTCGGCGCTGCTGCGGCCGACGCGCCGGCTCGTGGTCGACACCGAGGACCCGGACTCCTGCACGGCGGGCGCCGCCTGGTGGGAGGAGCTGACCGCGCGCGGCGGCGAGGGCATGGTCGTCAAGCCGATGGGCTCGCTGGTCCGCCCCGAGGGCGGCCGCCTGGTCCAGCCGGGCGTGAAGGTCCGCGGCCGCGAGTACCTGCGGATCATCTACGGCCCCGACTACACCCGTCCGGAGCACCTGACGCGGCTGCGCTCCCGTGCTCTCGGCCACAAGCGCTCGCTCGCGCTGCGCGAGTACGCCCTCGGCCTCGAGGCCCTGGACCGCCTCGCGGCGGGCGAGCCGCTGTGGCGGGTGCACGAGGCGGTCTTCGCGGTTCTCGCCCTGGAGTCGGAACCGGTGGACCCCCGTCTGTAGTTCTCAGCCCAGGGGCGCCCCGCGCCCCTGGGCCTGGCAGAAAACCCAGCGAGGAACGGCACATGACCTACCGCATCCACCGGGTCCGGCCCGAGGACTGGCAGCGCGTCCGGGACATCCGCCTGCGGATGACCAAGGACACGCCCCTGGCCTACCTGGAGTCGCACGAGACGGCGCTCGCCCTCACCGAGGACGAGTGGCGCTTCCGCGCGGCGCGCAACTCCCAGCCGGGCAACACCGGCTTCGCCGCCGTCGAGGAGGCGACGGGGGAGTGGGTCGGCGCGATGAACGCCTACGTCCCGCCCGCGGATCCGGGGCAGGCGCCGGAACGGGCGTGGCTGGTCGGCGTCTGGGTGGACCCGGCCCACCGGGGCCGGGAGCTCGGGCTGACCGACCGGCTGCTGGACGCCTGCACGGCCTGGGCCAGGGACGTGGCGGGCGCGCCGTCCCTCTACCTGGAGGTGCACGAGAACAACCACCGGGCCCGGCGCTTCTACGAGCGCCGCGGCTTCGTGGCGACCGGCTTCACCCAGCCCTACGACCTCGATCCGGAGACACTGGAGCTGGAGATGAAGCTCACGCTCCGGCGTGCATAATCATTCGCTGTATTGCACGTATATGCTGGACGGGTCGTCGTGACGACGGCCCCGTCCGCCCACGTCTGCAGGAGCCCGGCATGGCCTTCAATCTGCGCAACCGGCACTTCCTCAAGGAGCTGGACTTCACTGCCCAGGAGTTCCTTTTCCTGGTCGAGCTGTCGGCCCGGCTCAAGGCGGCCAAGTACGCGGGGACCGAGCAGCCGCGCCTGCGCGGCAAGAACATCGCCCTGGTCTTCGAGAAGGGCTCGACCCGCACCCGCTGCGCCTTCGAGGTCGCCGCGGCGGACCAGGGCGCGCACACCGTCTACCTGGACCCCTCCGGTTCGCACCTCGGCAGCAAGGAGTCCGTCAAGGACAGCGCCCGGGTGCTGGGCCGGATGTTCGACGGCATCGAGTACCGCGGCCACGGCCAGGCGATCGTCGAGGAGCTCGCCGAGTACGCCGGCGTCCCGGTCTGGAACGGCCTGACCGACGAGTGGCACCCCACCCAGATGCTCGCGGACGTGCTCACGATGCAGGAGCACAGCACCAAGCCGCTGGGCGAGCTCGCCCTCGCCTACCTGGGCGACGCGCGCAACAACATGGGCAACTCACTGCTGGTCACCGGCGCCCTGCTCGGCTTCGACATCCGCATCGTCGCGCCGAAGGCGCTCTGGCCCACCGACGAGGTCCAGTCCGAGGCCCGCCGCCTCGCCGCGGCGAGCGGCGCGCGGATCACCGTCACCGACGACGTGGCCGCCGGCGTCGCGGGCGCCGACTTCCTCTACACCGACGTCTGGGTCTCCATGGGCGAGCCCAAGGAGGTCTGGGCGGAGCGCATCGCGCTCCTCGCGCCGTACCAGGTTTCCATGGACACCATCCGCGCCACGGGCAACCCGGACGCCAAGTTCCTGCACTGCCTCCCGGCCTTCCACGACCTCGGCACCGAGGTCGGCCGGCAGCTGCACGCGACCACCGGCATGTCCGAACTCGAGTGCACCGACGAGCTCTTCGAGTCCGAGCACTCCATCGTCTTCGACCAGGCGGAGAACCGCCTGCACACCATCAAGGCGGTCATGGTCGCCACCCTCGGCGACTGAACCCCTTCCGCGCTCACGGCAGTCGGCCCTCGATCACGGTCTCGGTGATCGAGGGCCGCGCCCACACGGCGAGGATCTCGTTCGCCAGCTCCAAGTCGTGCAGTGCGGAAGGCTCGGTCACCCGGCCGACGCTACCGCCCGGCACCGACCGGCTATGCGGTGGCCTGCGCCGCGCGCTCGCCCAAGGCGCGGATCTGGTCGATCAGCGCCGGGGGCGACTGCACGGTGAAGGGCAGGTCCAGCATCAGCAGGCGGACCGCCGTCCAGTCGAGGCGGTCGGCCTCCGCGCTCCAGCGGGCGGTGCCGTCCGGCAGTGGTTCGACCTCGCCGGGGGCCTGGCCCAGCCGCTGCCGGACCGTCTCGGCGTCCGTGTGGAAGTCGACCACGACCGGGGCGGAGGGCCACAGGCCGCGCAGCTTCTCCTGGACGAAGGCCGCCGCGTCCGCCGCCGGGAGCTCGCGCGCGGTCGCCCGCGCGCCCGTCGCCGTCGGGTCGGCCAGCCGGTCCACGCGGAACAGGCGCCAGTCGTCGCGGTCGAGGTCCCAGGCGACGAGGTACCAGCGGCGGCCCGTCGCGACCAGGCGTTGCGGTTCGACGTGACGGCGCGTCTCCGCGCCGCCCGCCGCGCGGTAGGCGAAGCGGACGCGTTCGTGGTTGGTGATCGCGCCGGCGACGACGGTGAGCACGGCCGGTTCGACGCGCGGGCCGCCGCCCGTCATCGTCACCACCGCCGCGCCCAACGCGCCGACCCGGTACCGCAGCCGGGAGGGCAGCACCTGCTCCAGCTTGGTGAGCGCGCGCAGCGACGCGTCCTCGATCCCGTCGACCGCGCTGCCCGCGGCCGCGCGCAGGCCGACCGCGATGGCGACGGCCTCCTCGTCGTCGAGCAGCAGCGGCGGCAGTGCCCGGCCCGCGACCAGGCGATAGCCGCCGATGGAGCCCAGCGTGGCCTCGACGGGGTAGCCGAGCTCGCGCAGGCGGTCGATGTCCCGGCGGATGGTCCGGGTGCTGACGTCGAGCCGGCCGGCCAGCTCGGTGCCCGACCACTCCCGCGGGGTCTGCAGCAAGGAGAGCAGATTCAACAGTCGTGCCGAGGTGTCCATCATGTTTTCCAGAATCCGCGCCCACTAGGACAAGATCTGTCCTATATCCCTCATAGCTTAGGTCCTGTCAGCGAGAGAGCGGCAGTACGGCAGCAGGCAGGAGAGCAGAGATGAGCACCACGGATCGCAGGCGGTGGATCGCCCTCGCCGTCGTCATGACGGCCAGTTTCATGGACCTGGTGGACGCGACGATCGTCAACATCGCCATTCCGAGCATCCAACGGGATACCGGTGCGGGCTTCAGCGCGATCCAGTGGATCACCGCCGGTTACGCCCTCGCCTTCGCGGTCGCTCTGATCACCGGCGGGCGCCTCGGCGACATCTTCGGGCGCAAGCGGATCTTCCTCGTCGGCACCGCAGGCTTCACCGCCGCCTCGCTCCTGTGCGGGCTGGCCGCCAACCCGGAGATGCTGGTCGCGACGCGCATGCTGCAGGGCGCGGCCGCGGCGATGATGGTGCCTCAGGTGCTGTCGATCATCCACGCCACCTTCAGCGGCGAGGAGCGCGGCAAGGTCTTCGGGATGTTCGGGGCGATCATCGGCCTCGCCGCGGTCACCGGTCCGCTACTCGGCGCGCTGCTGACGACGTGGAACCTCTTCGGCCTGGAGTGGCGGCCGATCTTCCTGATCAACCTGCCCTTCGGTATCGCCGGCCTGGTGCTCGGCCGTCGCTTCATCGACGAGTCGAAGGCGCCGCAGGCGCTGAAGCTCGACCTGGTGGGTGTCGCGCTGGCCACCGCCGGTCTGCTGATGGTGATGTACCCGCTGGTCCAGGGCCGCGAGAACGGCTGGCCGGTCTGGGGCTGGGGGCTGATGGCGGCGGGTCTCGCGACCCTCGGCGGCTTTGTCCGCTACGAGCGGTTCAAGGGCGTCAAGGACGGCTCCCCGCTGGTCGAGCTGAGCCTGTTCAAGGCGCGCAGCTTCGCCGCCGGCATCGGCGTGCAGCTGGTCTTCGGCGTCGGGATGGGCATCTTCTTCCTGGTCTGGACGCTCTACATGCAGATCGGCCTCGGCTGGACCCCGCTGCACGCCGGCCTGACCGGCCTGCCGTTCAGCGTCGCCTGCTCGGCCGCGGCCGGGATGTCGGTCCAGCTGCTGGTCCCGCGCCTCGGCAGCCGCCTGACGCTGCAGACCGGTGCGCTGACCACCGCCGCGGGCGCGCTCCTCTACATCGGCGAGGCCTACCGCTACGGCCAGGGCATCCACTCCTGGCAGATGGCGCTGCCGCTGTTGGTCATGGGCGCCGGGATGGGCATGGTCTTCGCCCCGTTGACGGACGCGGTCCTCTCCGAGGTGCCCAAGCAGCACGCGGGCTCGGCCTCGGGTCTGATCAACACCACGAACCAGCTCGGCAACGCCTTCGGGCTGGCGCTGGTCTCGGTGGCCTTCACCGGCTCGACGGTGATCCGCTCCTTCGGCCACGCGATGTTCTGGATGGTGGGCGCCCTGGCGATCGTCACCGTCCTGCTGACGGCCCTGCCGAAGCGCGGCGCGCAGGCGGAGGGCGAGGTCGCCGCGACCGCGGACGACTCTGCTGACCAGCGGGTTCTCGTCGGCTGACGCCGACCTGCCGGCTCCTTCCCACCGGGGGCCCGACTCCTCGCGACACGTCGCGGGAGCTCGGGCCCCCGGTTTCGCGTGATTCCCCCACGTGTACTAGGGTGGTATCTCGACATCAAGATATCTGCCGCTACACTCGACCTGGATCGCGTGAGCAGCGCGCCCGGAAGACCCAGAACACAGGGAGAAGTCGTGTCCGCGAACAGCTTCGACGCCCGCAGCGCACTGCAGGTGGGCGACGAGTCGTACGAGATCTTCAAGCTCGACAAGGTCGAGGGCGCCGCCCGCCTTCCCTACAGCCTGAAGATCCTCCTGGAGAACCTGCTCCGCACCGAGGACGGCGCGAACATCACCGCCGACCACATCCGGGCGCTCGGTGGCTGGGACCCGAACGCGGAGCCCTCCGAGGAGATCCAGTTCACCCCGGCCCGCGTGATCATGCAGGACTTCACCGGCGTGCCCTGCGTCGTCGACCTCGCCACCATGCGTGAGGCCGTCAAGGAGCTCGGCGGCGACCCCTCCCGGATCAACCCGCTGGCCCCGGCCGAGATGGTCATCGACCACTCGGTCATCGCCGACAAGTTCGGCACCAAGGACGCGTTCACCCAGAACGTCGAGATCGAGTACGGCCGCAACAAGGAGCGCTACCAGTTCCTGCGCTGGGGCCAGACCGCGTTCGACGAGTTCAAGGTCGTCCCGCCGGGCACCGGCATCGTGCACCAGGTCAATATCGAGTACCTGGCCCGCACCGTCATGGTCCGCAACGGCCAGGCCTACCCCGACACCTGCGTCGGCACCGACTCGCACACCACCATGGTCAACGGCCTGGGCGTGCTGGGCTGGGGCGTCGGCGGCATCGAGGCCGAGGCGGCCATGCTGGGCCAGCCGGTCTCCATGCTGATCCCGCGCGTGGTCGGCTTCAAGCTCACCGGCGCGCTGCCGGACGGCGCCACCGCCACCGACCTGGTGCTCACCATCACCGAGATGCTGCGCAAGCACGGCGTCGTCGGCAAGTTCGTCGAGTTCTACGGTGACGGCGTCGGCGCCGTGCCGCTGGCCAACCGCGCCACCCTCGGCAACATGTCCCCGGAGTTCGGCTCGACCTGCGCGATCTTCCCGATCGACGGCGAGACCATCAACTACCTGCGCCTGACCGGCCGCAGCGAGCAGCAGCTGGCGCTCGTCGAGGCCTACGCCAAGGAGCAGGGCCTGTGGCACAACCCGGCGTCCGAGCCGGTCTACTCCGAGTACCTGGAGCTGGACCTGGCCACCGTCGTGCCGTCGATCGCCGGCCCGAAGCGCCCGCAGGACCGCGTGATCCTGGCCGAGGCCGCCACCAGGTTCCGCTCCGCCGTGCGTGACTACATCACCACCTCGGACGAGTCCGGCGAGGAGTCCTTCCCGGCCTCCGACGCCCCGGCGTCCAGCAACGGCATCCACAACCCCTCCGTGGTCACCGCCCCCGACGGCTCGACCTACGAGATCGACAACGGAGCGGTCGTGATCGCCTCGATCACCTCCTGCACCAACACCTCCAACCCCTCGGTCATGCTGGGCGCCGCCCTGCTGGCCAAGAAGGCCGTGGAGAAGGGCCTGACCGTCAAGCCGTGGGTCAAGACCACGCTGGCGCCGGGCTCCAAGGTCGTCATGGACTACTACGAGAAGGCCGGCCTGCTCCCCTACATGGAGAAGCTGGGCTTCAACCTGGTCGGCTACGGCTGCGTGACCTGCATCGGCAACTCGGGCCCGCTGCCCGAGGAGGTCTCCAAGACCGTCAACGACCACGACCTGGCCGTCGTCTCGGTGCTCTCCGGCAACCGCAACTTCGAGGGCCGGATCAACCCCGACGTCAAGATGAACTACCTGGCCTCGCCGCCGCTGGTGGTCGCCTACGCCATCGCGGGCAACATGAACGTCGACATCACCCGCGACGCGCTGGGTGCCGACGCCGAGGGCAACCCGGTCTACCTGCACGACATCTGGCCGACCGAGCAGGAGGTCGCCGACGTCATCGCGACCTCGATCGACCAGGACATGTTCACCAAGGACTACGCGGACGTCTTCGCGGGCGACCACCGCTGGCAGTCCCTGCAGGTGCCGACCGGCAACACCTTCGAGTGGGACCCCCAGTCCACCTACGTCCGCAAGCCCCCGTACTTCGAGGGCATGGCGCACGAGCCGGCTCCGGTCACCGACATCTCCGGTGCCCGCGTCCTGGCCAAGCTGGGCGACTCGGTCACCACCGACCACATCTCCCCGGCCGGCAACATCAAGGACGGCACCCCGGCGGCCGAGTACCTCAAGGCCAACGGCGTCGAGAAGCGTGACTTCAACTCCTACGGCTCGCGTCGTGGCAACCACGAGGTCATGATCCGCGGCACGTTCGCCAACATCCGCCTGCGCAACCAGATCGCGCCGGGCACCGAGGGCGGCTACACCCGCGACTTCACCCAGGCCGACGGCCCGGTGTCGTTCATCTACGACGCCTCGCAGAACTACCAGGCCGCGGGCACCCCGCTCGTCGTCCTGGCCGGCAAGGAGTACGGCTCCGGTTCGTCCCGCGACTGGGCGGCCAAGGGCACCGCGCTGCTCGGCGTCAAGGCCGTCATCGCCGAGTCCTACGAGCGCATCCACCGCTCCAACCTGATCGGCATGGGCGTCCTGCCGCTGCAGTTCCCGGAGGGCCAGACGGCCGACTCCCTCGGCCTGACCGGTGAGGAGACCTTCTCCTTCGCCGGCGTGACCGAGCTGAACGAGGGCCGCACCCCGAAGACGGTCAAGGTCACCACGGACACCGGCGTCTCCTTCGACGCCAAGGTCCGGATCGACACCCCCGGCGAGGCGGACTACTACCGCAACGGCGGCATCCTGCAGTACGTGCTGCGCTCGCTGATCAAGTAAGCCCGCGCTGCTCAGAGCGGCCCTGCTCCCTTCGGGGAGCAGGGCCGCTCGCGTTTTTCCGACGGCCTGTTGACTGCTCTAACCCCTGATGTAACCCTATGAGGGGTTAGAGCGCCGCGAAGCCTGGCTGGAGGCCACCATGCCCAAGATCAACGTGTATCTGCCCGACGAGCTCGCCGCCGCGGTGAAGGCCGCCGAGATCCCCGTCTCCGCCGTCTGCCAGAAGGCGCTGGCCGACGCGGTACAGGTGGTCACGGTGGCCAGAAAGGGGATCGCCGCGCTGCGCGACCCGGACTTCGACCCGGACGCGCGCCCCGAGCTGGCCGCGCGCCTCGCGGGTCGGATGACCGCCCGGCTCAAGGCCTCCGTGGAACTCGGCCGCGCCGCCGCGGCGGAGGGCCCGGTCGGCACCCGGCACCTGCTCGTCGGCCTGCTCGACGAGGGCGGCAACCTCGCGGTGCGCCTGCTCCCGGCCCTCGGCGAGGAGCCGGAGGCGCTGCGCGAGGCCGCGCTGGCGAGCGCGGCCGAGGAGCCGCTGCCGAACTCGGCGGCCAAGCCGGCGCCGGCGGGCGGTTTCTGGTCCGGGCTCACCATGCCCGCCCGCAACGCGATCGGCGCCGCGCTGGAGGCGGCCCTCGACCTCGGCCACAACTACATCGGCTGCGAGCACCTGCTGGTCGGTCTCCTCGCCGACGAGGAGAGCGGCGCGGGCCGCGTCCTGCACGCCGCCGGCCTCGACGCCTCGGCGGTCCGCCGCGCCATCACCACCGCCCTGGCCGGATTCGCCCAGGCCCGCCAGAACGCGACCCCCACCGGCGCCGAGGCCGTGCTCAAGCAGCTCGTCGACCGCCTCGACACGATCGAACGCCGCCTCGGCGCGGCGGGTCTGTGACCGGCGACGACGATCCCGCGGCGGGGCTCAGCTCAGCGCGGCCCGGGCGATGCCGAGGATGAACGGGCCGGTGTTCGCGGACTCGCTGGTGGGTGTGAACGCGTAGACCAGCACCCGCCCGCCGTCCCGCGTCGCGAACACGCCGTCGGTGTAGCCGGGGCGCGAGCCGGTCTTGCCCCAGACGGTGACGCCGTCGATCGTCGTGCTCATCAGGCCCATGCCGAAGCAGGCACGGCCGGGGTTGCCCAACTGGCACTGGTTGAGGCCGAGGTAGGGGACGTCCGGGACGGTGAACATGTCGTTCAGCTCGGCACTCGGCAGTAGACGTCCGGCGAGCAGGTCCTGCATCACCGTGCCCAGGTCGCGGGCCGACGAGATCATGCCGCCCTCGGCCCACGGGTACGGGCTCTGCCGCGTCACGTCCACGAGCCGCGTGCTGCCGTCGGTCTCGACCGCGAGGTATCCGTGCAGCTTCGGGCCGGGGATCCGGTAGTCGGTGGCGGCGGGGACCTCCGTGTCGCTCAGCCGCAGCGGGCGGATGACGCGGCGGTCGACCTCGGACGCGTAGCTGTGCCCGGTGACGTGCTCGATGAGCGTGCCGAGCAGGAAGTAGTTGACCCCGTTGTACTGCTGCTCCGTCCCGGGCGGGAAGCTCATCCGCTGCCCGCCGAGCGCGGCCTCGATCTGCGCGGGCGTCGGGTGCTCGAACCGGTGCGCGACGAATCCGGCCGGGTCGTTCTCGTCGTCGCCGACGTCCACGCCCGGCAGCCCGCTGGTGTGGTCGAGCAGTTGGGCGACGGTGATCGGCGGGAAATCGGCCGGCAGGACGCCGGGCAGGTAGTGCTGGATGCTCTGGTCGAGCGTGATCCGGTGCTCGGCGACCAGCTGCAGGGTCACGATCGCGGTGAACACCTTGGTCACGCTGCCGATCCGGAACCGCGCGTCCGCGCGGGGCGCGGTCCCCGCGGCCACGTCCCCGAGTCCGGAGACCCCACGCCAAGTGCCGTCCGTACCACCGACGTCGACCAGCGAACCGGTGATCACGGCGTTCGGCAGCCCACTGATCGCCGTCTGCAGCGCCGCCGCGTTCGGCTGCCCCAACCCCGGCCCACCGTCCCGGCCCGCCGCCCCGGCGGGCACC
>NZ_QKYN01000029.1:0-86135 GCF_003258295.1 Streptacidiphilus pinicola
GGCGAGCAGCGAGGCGACCGCTGCGCCCACCCGCCCCGCCCCGCGTACCTCGACCCGGGCTTCCCGGCGGGCGAGCAGGGCGGCGGGAGCCGCGCCCGGACCTGGCCGGGCGAGCGAGAGCGCGGCCAGATCCGGTGCCAGCCGCGCCCGTTCCTCGGGCGGCAGGGCCAGCAGCGGCCGATGGGCGGCGCTGTCGTCGATGGCGTCGCAGGCGAGCAGCTCCTCGATCAGCTCGCCCACGCGCTGGGGGCCGATGCCCAGGCGTGCAGCCTCTCCGGGCAGCGCGGCCAGCTCCCGCGTGCCGTCCAGCAGGTCGAGGAACCGCGCCTCGTCGGGCGCGGCCGTGACCACCCCGCCGTGCCCCGGTCCGAGACCGAACTGCAGCGTCTCCCGGTCGCGCCAGGCGCGGTGCAGAGCGGGCTTGAGACAGGGGCGCATCGACGTCTCCGTTCCGAGCGGTGGGTCCTGCCGGATCTGACGCGCTCAGCATGCACCGGAAGCGGAAAACGTGCGCAAAGTTATCCACAGGGCTGTGGATATGGTCTGATGATCGCTCAAATCTCCTGTGATTTGGCCCGTTTTTGCCGAGATTCCACGCTATTCCCCCTGTGGTGATGACCACCCGAAGGGAGAAATTCAGCCAATGGGTGGGGACTTTTGACGGTCCCGACAGGTAGCGTCTCCGCCGTGGCTGCTGGACCGGAGCACCGTTCTGCTGCGCCGCGCAGGCCTGTTCTGGCAGCAGCCCAGAGCCGGCTGTCGGCGCAGAACGTCGAGGTGCGCAGAAGCGCCCGACGCAGCCGCACGGTGTCCGCCTACCGCGAGGACGGGCGCACCATCGTGCTCATCCCCGCCCGCATGACCGCGGCCGAGGAGAAGCGCTGGGTGGAGCGGATGCTGGACCGGCTCGACGCCCGGGAGAGCCGGCCGGTCCGCGGTGACGAGGAGCTCTCGGCACGTGCCTGCGAGCTGTCCAGGAAGTACCTGGGTGGCCGGGCCGAGCCCCGGAGCGTCCGCTGGGTCACCAACCAGAACACCCGCTGGGGCTCCTGCACCCCGTCGGAGCGGACGATACGTCTCTCCCACCGGCTGCAGGGCATGCCCGACTACGTGGTCGACTACGTGTTGCTGCACGAGCTCGCCCATCTCCTGGAGCCGGACCACGGGAGCCGGTTCTGGGCCCTGCTGGACGCCTATCCGCGCACCGAACGGGCGCGGGGCTATCTGGAGGGCGTGGTCGCCGCCCGGCTGCCCTCCCCGCGCGAGAGCCACTGAGGCCGGGCGGGGGAGGGGCTCGCGTCAGCGCAGCGCGAGCTTGGCCAGCTCCGTCAGCCGCCGCACCGAGGCGTCGGTGTCGTCGGGCAGCCGGTCCCACGGGAACCAGCGCAGGTCCAGGGACTCCTCGCTGATCCGGGCCAGGGCGTCCGTGGGGGCGAGGACCAGGTACTGGACGTCCAGGTGCGTGTTCTCCGGCTGGTCCTTGCCGGCGCAGCGCACCGCGTGGCGGTCCAGCTTGACGGGCCCCTCCCCGATCAGGGTCAGCCCCTCGGTGATGCCCGACTCCTCGCGGGCCTCGCGCAGAGCGGCCTCGGCCAGCGTGGCGTCCTCGGGCTCGCAGTGGCCGCCCAGCTGGAGCCAGCGACCCACCTTCGGGTGCAGGGTGAGCAGCACGCGCCCGCCCGCCGCGTCCACCACCAGGGCGCTCGCGGTGATGTGGGCGGGGCGGCAGCTGCGCCAGACCCCGTCCACGCGGGCGTCCAGGTGCGCCAGATAGTCCTGGCGCAGCAGGTCCTGCTCGGCGTCGGGCGCCTGCCAGGAGCGCAGCGCCCGGACGGCGTCGGCGTGGAGGGACGACAGGGAGGTCAACTCGGAACTCGAGATCACTGCTCGGTACCCGGCTTCCCCTCGTCCTCGCCCTTGTCCGGCTTGTCGTCGGTCGGCTTGTCGTCGGTCGGCTTGTCCGCACCGGACGTACTCTCGGACGCTCCGCCCTGGGCTCCGCCCGCTGCGTCGGGGCGTCGCTCGGCGGCCTCGTTGAGCAGCTCGTCGAGCTTGGTGAAGTCGATGCCCCCCTCGCCGAGGTCGGGGGCGGCGGCGCCGTGCACGAACCCGTCCGGGTCGTCCAGATCGGCCGCCGTCGGCAGCATGTCGGGGTGACCCCACAGGGCGTCACGGCCGTCGGTGCCCCGGGCGTCGGCCAGCGAGGCCCACAGCCGGGAGGCGTCCCGCAGACGACGCGGGCGCAGCTCCAGGCCGACCAGGGTGGCGAAGGTCTGCTCGGCCGGCCCGCCGGTGGCCCGGCGGCGGCGCAGGGTCTCGCGCAGGGCCGCGGCGTGCGGCAGATGCGGCGCGGCGGCCGCGTGGACGACCGCGTCCACCCAGCCCTCGACGAGGGCCAGTGCCGTCTCCAGGCGAGCCAGCGCCGCCTTCTGCTCGGGGGTGTCCTCGGGCTGGAACAGGCCGCCGCCCAGCGCCTCCTGGAGGGACTCCGGGTTCGTCGGGTCGACCTGGCCGACCAGGTCCTCCAGGCGGGAGGTGTCGACCTTGATGCCGCGCGCGTAGGCCTCGACGGTGCCGAAGAGGTGCTGGCGCAGCCAGGGCACGTGGGCGAAGAGCCGCTGGTGCGCCGCCTCGCGCAGGGCGAGGTAGAGGCGGACCTCGTCGGCGGGCACGGACAGGCCCTCGCCGAACAGCTCGATGTTCTGCGGCAGTAGCGCGGCCTTCCCGGCCGGGCCCAGCGGCAGGCCGACGTCACTGGAGCCGAGCACCTCGGCCGCCAGGGCGCCGAGGGCCTGGCCGATCTGGGTGCCGAACATGGCACCGCCCATGCTGCGCATCACGCCGAGCAGCGGGCCGGCCATGGCCTGCATCTCCTCGGGCACCACGCTGCCCATGGCCGAGCCGACGCGCTCGGCCACCGGATCGACCAGCTGTTGCCAGGTCGGCAGAGTGGCCTCGATCCACTCGGCCCGGCTCCAGGCGACGGCGCTCGCCGCGCCGGCGGGCAGCGCCGTCACCGAGTCCAGCCAGAGCTCGGCCAGGCGCATGGACTCGGAGACGGCGGACCGCTCCGACTCGCCGACGGAGCGGTCCTTGGACCCCTCCTCGTCGGTGCCCTGGACGACCGCCTGGCGGGCGATGTTCTTGGCGAGCTCCCAGTTGACCGGCCCGCCGTCGAAGGAGAGCATCTGGCCCAGCTGCTGGAACGCGGCGCCGAGGTCGTTGGGGTTCAGGCCGCCGAAGATGGCGGCGAAGGGGTTGTCACCGGACTCGCCGGAGCCGCCCGGGCCGCCGGGCAGGCCGGGGAAACCGGGGAAGCCGAAACCGAAGGGGTTGCCGCCGCCAGGACCGCCACTGCCACCGCTGTCGCCGCTGCCGGAGCCGCCGCCACCGGTGCCCTTGTCGTTACGGCCGCCGGAGCCGCCCTGGCTGCCGGAGCCGCCCTGCTTCCCCTCCTTGCCCTCCTCGGGCTCCTCGGGGGGAAGGCCGAAGCCGAAGGGGATGTCGCTCACGAGTCGCCTCGATCTGATAGGCCGGCGCCGGAACACGGCGGGTGCCGGGTGCACCGCCATGCCCTGGCCTCGGGCAGGATGGACCGGTACGTGACACTTACGTACGCATCAAAACTAACCGTGGAGGATAGCCGGTGAGTTCCCCGCCTTCGGACGTTCGCTCTCGGCTGACCGATGACCTGGAGGGTCCGGCGGGTTCGGAGGAGGCAGAGGTGGACCGCCCCGAGTACACCGGGACGCCGCTGGTCGTCGCCGTCACCGGCGCCGCCTCCGGCATGGGCGAACGCCTGGTCCGCCGGCTGGCCGAGGCTCAGGGCGTGCGCCGGGTCCTGGCGATCGACGAACGCCGTGGCGAGGCGAAGGGCGTCCAGTGGCGGGTGCTCGACGTCCGCGACCCGGCGGTGGCCGAGCGGTTGGCTGGCGTGGACGTGGTCGTCCACCTGGCGCTCGACCTCGGCATGGAGTCCGACCCCAAGGCACGCTCCGCCTACAACGTCCGCGGGACGCAGACCGTGATCACGGCGGCCGCGGCCGCGGGCGTGCACCGGGTGGTGCTGTGCACCTCGGCCATGGTCTACGGGGCGGTGGCCGACAACGAGGTCCCGCTGGCGGAGGACGCGCCGCTGCGCGCGACCGAAGAGGCCACCCTGGTGGGTGATCTGCTGGAGATCGAGCGCCTCGCCCGGCGCGCGCCCCACGTCCACCCCGGGCTGTCCGTGACGGTGCTGCGTCCGGCGGTGCTGGTCGGGCCGGGTGTCGACACAGTGCTGACCCGCCACTTCGAGGCACCGCGGCTGCTGGTCGTGGCCGGCTCCCGTCCCTGCTGGCAGTTCTGCCATGTGGACGACCTCACGACGGCGCTGGAGTACGCGGCGCTCGGCTTCGTCGAGGGCGAGGTCACGGTCGGCTGCGACGGCTGGCTGGAGCAGGAGGAGGTCGAGCAGATCACCGGCATCCGCCGGATGGAACTGCCTGCCTCCCTCGCGCTGGGCACCGCCGCCCGGCTGCACCGGCTCGGGCTGACCCCGGCACCGGCCGGCGATCTGGCCTACACGATGTATCCGTGGGTGGTCTCCGGCAGTCGGCTGCACGAGGCGGGCTGGCGGCCGCGGCACAGCAACGAGGACGCGCTGGCGGAGCTGCTGGAGCAGGTCTCCGGCAACCACGCGGTGGCCGGGCGTCGCCTGAGCGGCAAGGACGCCGCGACCAGCCTCGGCGCGGCCGGAGCCACGGTCGCCCTGGTCGGCACGGCCGCGCTCGTGCGGCGCGCCCGCAAGCGGCGTCGCATGTGAGGCGGAAGTCGGATGTCACGATGCGGAATCGCCTCTTGAGTCGCGTCGGGGATCCGCCATCATGGACGCCATGAGCTCCAACACGACGGCCGACGACCCGATCCGCCTGCTCGCGCTGCGCGACACCGCGCTGTCGCTCGACGAGGTCGTCGCCGCGGTCCAGCACGACGCGGCCGGCGGCACCGACGTCTTCATCGGCACCGTCCGGGACCACGACGGTGGCAAGGGTGTCACCGCCCTGGAGTACAGCGCCCACCCGACCGCGGAGGCCGAGCTGCGCCGGGTCGCGGAGAAGGTCTGCGCGGACTTCCCCGTCCTGGCCGTGGCCGCCGTGCACCGGGTCGGCCTGCTGGAGATCAACGACGTCGCGGTGATCGTCGCGGTCTCCACCGCGCACCGGGGCGAGGCCTTCGAGGCCTGCCGCCGGCTGATCGACACGCTCAAGCACGAGGTGCCGATCTGGAAGCACCAGCGCTTCGCCGACGGCACCGAGGAGTGGGTCGCCGCCTGCTGAGCGAGGCCTGCTGCGGGAGGGCCGCTCCGGAAAAGCTTTCCCGGGAAAGCTGCGCATTCACCCACACGGTATGGATCTGGTGCGTGACCGGCATGCCCCGGTGATCGTTGTCCGTATCAGCCACTAGTCTGCTGATAACACGATGACCTGGGAGAACGACATGGGTGTGCTCGCCTGGTGGATCATCCCGTTGGTGGGTGGGGTCCTCGCCGCGCTCTGGGTGACCTGGTCCTCCCGAACCCGCAGTACGGGTGACCGCGACTCGGTGCAGGGCTACGAACGTTTCCGCGACGCCATGGAGCGCACGACGGGGCGACCGGAAGCGTAGTCCGCCGGGCGCGAGTCCGAGCGCGTCCCGTACTGTCGTGCCATGCCACGCCGCTCCGCGACGATGCTCGCCGCCACGTTGATGCTGATAGCGCTGTTCTGCGTCGCCCTCGTGGTGCCCACGCCCTATGCCGAGATGAGCCCCGGGCCGACCTACAACACCCTGGGCGACCAGAACGGCAAGCCCGTCATCGTCATCACCGGTCACCACACGTACCCCACCAGCGGTCACCTGAACATGACCACGGTCGAGGTGAGCAGCGCGGACTACCGGCCGAACCTGGTCTCCGCGCTGATCGGCTGGATGAAGGGCGACATGGCGATCGTCCCGCACAGCACGCTCTACCCGGACAACCAGACCGAGCAGCAGGCCCAGCAGCAGAACGCCGAGGAGTTCTCAGCCTCGCAGGACAGCGCCAAGGCCGCCGCCCTCAGCAGCCTCGGATTCCCGGTCCAGCCCGAGGTCGTGGTCGCCGCGGTGGTCGAGAACAGCCCCTCGATCGGCAAGCTCCACGCCGGCGACATCATCGTGGCGGTCGACGGCACCAAGGTCACCGACCCGCAGCAGGTGTCCACGCTGGTGACCAAGCATCAGCCGGGGCAGGACGTGGTCTTCACGGTGATCCCCAAGGCGAAGACCTCGGACATCACCCAGACCGCCGCCCAGGAGGCAGCGGCCGAGCAGCGGGTGACCATCACCACGGCGAAGAACCCGGACACCGGCAAGGCCATGGTCGGCATCCAGCCCGACGTGGAGCACAGCTTCCCGTTCGACGTCCAGATCAACCTGGGCGACGTCGGCGGCCCCAGCGCCGGGCTGATGTTCGCGCTCGGCATCGTGGACAAGCTGAACGGCACCGACCTGACCGGCGGGAAGTTCGTCGCCGGCACCGGCACCATCGACGCCAACGGCAACGTCGGGCCGATCGGCGGCATCAGCATGAAGCTGATCGCGGCGCGCAACGCCGGCGCCCAGTACTTCTTCACCCCGGCCGACAACTGCGCGGAGGCGGCCTCCGCCACCCCGCAGGGGCTCACTCTCGTCAAGGAGACGAGCCTCAAGGGTGCGTTGGACGCCCTCTCCGCCATCCGTTCGGGCGACACCGCCGCGCTGCCCTCCTGCTCCACGAAGTAGGGCGCACGAAGCAGTCCGGCGGGCAGGTGGCCGAGAACGAACTCTGGGCAGGCTGGTGAGCCTGCCCAGCGTGGGTCCGGAGCTGTGCGCGGTCGCCGCCGGTCGGCGGGACGCTGTCAGCTGAAGGTGGTCAGCAGCGCGTCGGCGAGGCCGGGGACCAGGTCGGGACCGGTCAGGACCTCGCGGGCGGTGTCCTTCTCGCGCAGGCGCAGCGCGGTCTCGCGGCTGCCGTCGCGCAGGACCGCCACCGTCATCCGGACCTCCTGACGGTTCGGGTGCTTGGCGACGAAGGCGGCCAGCTCCCGCTCGCTCTTGCCCTTCGGCAGCTCCTCCTCGGCGGAGGGCGGCAGGATCAGCCGCTCGACGACCAGGGCGCAGCCCGCGACCGCGTCGGGCCAGGCGATGGTGCCGAGGAACTCGTCGAGCTTCGCGCCGCGCGGGAGCTCGTCCTGTTCGATCGGGGTCAGCTCGCCCTGGGCGCCCGGCTCCAGGCCCAGCTCCCGTGCCAGGGCGGGCTGGTCGGTCAGCAGCGCGGCCGTGTCCACCAAGGCGAAGAGGCGGGCGGGCTGGTCCCAGCCGAGGCCGGCGGCGTACTCGTCGATCTCGAGTGCGGCACGGGTCAGCGGGCGGGCGGCGGGGGGTGTGGCGTCGGACATGTTCCATATCCTCACATGTCGGCGGGAACTCAAATAATCGTCGTCGGAGTTGGACTAGGCGGCCCCTGGACCCCCGGCCGGGGCAGGGCCGTCCGCCCGCCACCGACCAGCCCGAGGACCCGCCTTGGTATTCCAGATGCCGACGACCGGCCCGACGCGGCGTCGCCCGCGCGTGCTGCCGTTGGCATCGGCCATCTCCGCGGGCCTGATGCTGGGCGCCCTGGTGGTGCTGGTCGCGCCGAGCTGGGCTCAGGTCATCCTCTTCCTGGTCTTCGGCTCCGTCATGGCGCTGCTGGTCGGCGGCAACTGCTGGCTCGCGCACCGGCTGCGTCAGCCGCTGAGCGTGATGTCGTCCGAACAGGTGAGCCTGGATCCGTGCCGCCAGCTGGTCGCCGGACGAAAACCGGTGCTGCTCGCTGCGGTCGCCGGTGTCCCGGGGGTGCTGGCCGGTGCGGCCGCGGCCACCCACGCCGACCTGTGGCAGGAGACGGTGCGCGGCGCCGAGTGGGGAGTGCGGGACCCGATCCTGCACCGGCCCTCGGGCTTCTACCTGACCACCGTCCCCTGGTACCGGTTCCTGGTCGACTTCGGCTTCGCGGCGATGGTCGCCTCCTTGGCCGCGGCCGGGGCGGTCCACTACCTCTACGGCGGCCTGCAG
This sequence comes from Streptacidiphilus pinicola, assembly GCF_003258295.1. Lineage (GTDB taxonomy): Bacteria > Actinomycetota > Actinomycetes > Streptomycetales > Streptomycetaceae > Streptacidiphilus > Streptacidiphilus pinicola. Next base: position 8,095 of record NZ_QKYN01000029.1, read on the forward strand.
TTGCAGGACCGACGCAGACGCAGCACGGCCGCCGCCCGGACGCAGCTCTCGCTGCTGTGCGCGGTGCTGCTGGCGTTGAAGGCGGCGGCGTACTGGTTGGACCGCTTCGAGATCGTGGGCCGCGCGGGCGAGCTGGGTCCGCGCGAGCTGGCCGCCTGGCTGCAGGCGAAGTCGCTGCTGTGCAGCATCGCGCTGATCTGCGCCGTGCTGTTCCTGTCGGTCCCGGTCCGGCACCGCTGGATGCCGGCTCTCACGGGGCTGGTGCTGCTGCTGTTCTGCTCGGGCCTGATCGGCGGGGTGTACCCGGCGCTGGTCGCCTATCTCGGTTGAGGAACCGCTCCGGGCACGTGCTAGTGTTGGGGCACAACGACGCGGGGTGGAGCAGCTCGGTAGCTCGCTGGGCTCATAACCCAGAGGTCGCAGGTTCAAATCCTGTCCCCGCTACTCAGGACGAAGGCCCGGTGCACACGCACCGGGCCTTCGTCGTTCCGGCCCCCGGTTATATCGATTTGCTCTGATCGGCCAGGGCGTCGTAGAGTAGAGACACAACGACGCGGGGTGGAGCAGCTCGGTAGCTCGCTGGGCTCATAACCCAGAGGTCGCAGGTTCAAATCCTGTCCCCGCTACTGAAGACAGGCCCGGTGCACACGCACCGGGCCTGTCGCATATCCGCAGATCCTCTGCTCACGGTCGACGCGCGTCGACCGCCGCGCCGGGGACCGTGTCGTGGGGCGCGCGACTCTGCCGAACGGGTACGGAATCTGACGGACAGTCTTATCGGGTTCCAGCACGGGAAGATGGGGGTCGCGGGAGGTCGGGGGCACGCTGTCGTCGACCGCTCGCACAGGTGTTGCACGGTAGATGTGTCGCGATATCGACAAAGCGCTGAAGTACCCTCACAAGCTGCGGTATACCAGGTGTACGCGGGTTGCGGATGGTGCGACGATGAGCTCGACGGGGGCGATTGCGTACCAGGGGTGCCCGCATCCCCGGCGGACGCGGGAGTCGACATGTCGGTAGTTGCTGGAGGCCCGGCAGGGGCCGAGCAGGCGGGGCGGCTGCCGTTGCAGCGCGGCCAGGACGCCCAGCGCGACGGCACGCTCCTCGGACAGCCGACCCTTGATGCCGCCGCGCCCGACAGCCAGAGGCTCGACCTCTCGGCCCCCGACTTCCCGCTGCCCGACGCCTCGCTCGCCGACACCCCGCTGACCGACCGAGCCGCCCACACCGACGATGCCGCGGACACCGACGGCGCCGACGACGACGCTGCCGTCGACCGCAGCGGTGCCCCCCACGGATCGACACCGTCCAGATCCACCCCGCGCCCCGACCTCGACCCCGTCGCGGAGGGCGAGGCGCCGGTCGGGGACGAGAGCCCGGCCGGAGCGGAGAGCTTCGAGGAGGTGCTCGCGGCGCGCGAGCGGGAGGCGCTGGAGCAGCGCTACCGCGACGCCGCGGAGTCGGGTGACGCCGCGGCGGCCAGTCTGCTCGGCGCGTTGCTGCTGCGCCGGGGCGATCTCGACGCCGCCGAGCCGTACCTGCGTCGGGCGGCCGCCGCCGGACTGCGGGCCGGCGCCAATAATTTGGGGGTGCTGCTGCACCAGCGCGGCCATCGGGACGAGGCCGGCCTGTGGTGGCGCGAGGCCGCCGTCGCCGGCAGCGCGCCCGCCGCGCACGCCCTCGGCCTGCATCTGCGCGACCGCGGCGACGAGTCCGGAGCCGAGTACTGGCTGCTTCAGGCGGCCGAGCAGGGGCACACCGGCGGCGCGTTCGCGCTGGCCGACCTGCTGGAGCACCGCCGTGACACGGCCCGTGCCGAGCGCTGGTTCCGCACCGCCGCCGAGGTCGGCCACCGCGAGGCCGCGTACCGGCTCGGCCGCCTGCGCGAGGGGGCGCGGGACGCCGCCGGGGCGGAGCCCTGGTACCGGCAGGCCGCGGCCAGGAGCCACACCGCCGCCTCACTCCGGCTCGGCCATCTCCTCGAGGCGCGCAAGGACCGCGAGGAGGCCGCCCGTTGGTACCGCCAGGCGGCCCAGGCGGGCGAGTCGCGCGCGGCCTGCGCGCTCGGCTTCCTGCTGCGCGACCAGGGTGACGCGGTCGGCGCCGCCGACTGGTGGCGCGAGGCCGCGGAGGCCGGCGACGGCACGGCCGCGAACGCGCTCGGCGCGCTCCACGACGAGTGGGGCGAGACCGAGATGGCGCAGCAGTGGTACCGCACGGCGCTGGACGCAGGGGACCACAACGGGGCGTTCAACCTCGGCCTGATGGCGGCTGCGCGCGGCCAGGAGGCGATGGCGGAGCAGTGGTACCGCCGGGCGGCCTACGCCGGTCACCGCGAGGCGAGCAACGCGCTGGCGGTGATGCTGCTGCAGCGCGGCGACACCCCCGGCGCCGAGCCGTGGTTCTGCAAGGCCGCCGAGGCAGGCTCGGTCGACGCCGCCTACAACCTGGGCATTCTGCACGCGGAGCGCGGCGAACTGCACTCCGCGCAGGAGTGGTACGCCCGTGCGGCGGCCGAGGGCCACGCGGACGCGGCGCTGCAGCTGGGGGTGGCCAAGGAGCGCCGCGGCGATCTCGCCGCGGCGGCGGCGCGGTACCGGCAGGCGGCTGACGGTGCCTCGGTCGAGGGCGCGTTCCGCCTCGCGGTGCTGCTGGAGCGGTTCGAGGACGAGACCGGCGGCCGGGGCGAGGACCCGGAGCGCTGGTACCGCAAAGCGGCCGAGGCCGGACACGGCCGCGCCCAGGTGCGGATCGGTGTCCGCGCGGCGGAGCGGGGTGAGACTCAGGAGGCGGAGCGCTGGTACCGCGCCGCCGCCGAGGGCGGCAGTCGCAGCGGCGCGTTCAACCTCGGCCTGCTCCTGGCCCGCGAGGGCGGCGAGTCCGAGGCGCTGCGCTGGTACACCATCGCCGCGGAGGCCGGCCACGGTCGCGCGGCGCTCCGGCTCGCCCTGGTCGCCGCGCGCCGCGGCGAACTGCGCGAGGCCCGCGTCTGGTGCGTCCGGGCGGCGGAGCTCGGTCCGTCCGGTGTGACGGAGCGGGCGGAGCGCCTGCTGGAGGCGCTGAGCGCGGAACTGTCGGCCTAGCCTCAGGCTTGGGCGCAGGCCGGGCAGAGGCCGCGGTAGGTGACCTCGACGCCGGAGATGGCGAAGCCGAAGCGCTCGGCGGCGGGGAGCGCGTTCAGGGGGTCCTCCGACGGATGCACGTCGCGGATGGTGCCGCAGGCCTCGCAGACCAGGTGCTGGTGCGCGTGGTGGGCGTTGGGGTCGTACCGCTTGGCGCGGCCGTCCGTGGAGACCTCCAGGACTTCGCCGAGCGTGACGAGTTCGCCCAGGGTGTTGTAGACCGTCGCCCGGCTGATCTCCGGCAGCAGTCCGACGGCGCGCGCGTGGATCTCGTCCGCGGTGTAGTGGACGTGGTCACCGTCCAGGACCTGGGCCACGACCCGTCGTTGCGCGGTGAGTCGCCACCCGCGGTTCCGGAGCCGTTCCAGCAGGTCACTCATGGGGGAGAGGGTATCTCAGACGGCGGAGCCCTCGATCTGGGCCTCGGCGTCGGCGTCGTCGGCAGCGCCGCTCTCCTGCTCCAGCCACGCCTCGGCCTTCTTCTCGGCGCGGCGCTTCAGCAGCACCAGGCCGGCCACGACGAGCGCCGCCACGCCGACGGCGATCCAACTGGCCACCGAGGCGTAGTGCTCGACGGTGTGCCAGCCCGCTCCGGCGAAGTAGCCGAGAAGGACGAAGCCCGTCGCCCAGACCGCGCCGCCGAGCATGTTCCACACGGCGAAGGTGCGGTAGGGCATCTCGGAGACGCCGCACAGGCCGGGGACGAGGGCGCGCAGGGCGGCCGCGAAGCGGCCCGCGAAGACGGCCTTTCCGCCGAGACGCCGGATCAGCTCCTTGCTCTGGCGCACGCTGGCCGGCTTGATCAGGCGCTTGGGCAGCCGGGAGAGCAGCGTGTCGCCCCAGCGCTTGCCGACCGCGTAGCCGATGCTGTCGCCGACGACGGCGCCGACGATCGCCACGAGCAGCACCGCCCACAGCTGGGTGTGACCGTTGTAGGCGGTGACCCCGCCGATCACCACCGCGGTCTCGCCGGGGATGAGGAAGCCGAGGAAGACCGAGGACTCCAGGGCGGGCAGCAGGAAGACGGCGATCAGCACCAACGTGCCGTTGAGTGCGAGCAGGTGGTCGCTGATCCAGGACACGGGCAGTCCTCACGGCAGGGGGACGGGACGGGACGAGACCCCAAACCTATCGTCCGCCCGCGTAAGCGCGCGGTCAGCGCCGGGCGCTCAGCAGCGGTGGGGGCGCCGGGAACGGTGCCCCCACCGTCCCGCGGGCTCAGCCGAGTCGGTGGAGCACTTCTCCGTGCAGCAGGCCGTTGCTGGCGACAGCGTTGCCGCTGCGGACGCCGGGGATGCCGTCGAGGCCGGTGAAACGGCCGCCCGCCTCCTCGACGACGACGCAGCAGGCCGCCATGTCCCACAGGCTCAGCTCGGGCTCGGCGGCGAGGTCGACGGCGCCCTCGGCGACCATCATGTAGGACCAGAAGTCGCCGTAGGCGCGGGTGCGCCAGCAGGCGCGGGTGAGGTCGAGGAAGGCGTCGAGCTTGCCGCGCTCCTCCCAGCCGCCGAGCGACGAGTACGAGAACGAGGCGTCCTCGAGGCGGGAGACCTCGGAGACGTGGATGCGCGAGGCGCGGGTCAGGCTGCGGCCGGTGAACGCGCCGGTGCCGCGGGCGGCCCACCAGCGGCGACCGAGCGCGGGCGCGGAGACGAGGCCGACGACGGGCTGCTCGCCGCCGGGGCCCGCCTCCATGAGCGCGATCAACGTCGCCCAGACCGGGACGCCGCGGATGAAGTTCTTGGTGCCGTCGATCGGGTCGATCACCCAGCGGCGCGGGCCCTGGCCGGTGGTGGTGCCGTACTCCTCACCGAGGACGGTGTCGCGTGGCCGCGCGCGGGCGAGGTCGCTGCGGAGCAGGTCCTCGACCGCCTTGTCCGCGTCGCTGACCGGGGTGAGGTCCGGCTTGGTCTCGACGGCGAGGTCGAGCGCGCGGAAGCGGTCGAGGGTCACCGAGTCGGCGTGGTCCGCGAGGACGTGGGCAAGGCGCAGATCGTCGGAGTAGTCGGCCATGCCCCGAACAGTAACGATCTCGGCGGGCATGGGCCAGCGCCGTCCGCGCCGTGCCGCGCGTGTCCGGAGCGTGCCGCGCGCCGAGGGATTGACTTCGTCGGTGGGCGCCCCGAGTCTGGGCGAGCTGACATGACGTCAGCTCATGTTTGCTTGGGGGAGGTCTGCCCGTGAGACCCGCGAGACCCGTGAAGATCGCACGAAGAGGCGCTTCGGGACGGCAGGGGCGCCCGAGAATCCTGCTCGCCCTGCTCGGCGCGACCGCCCTGGCGGTGGCCGGAATCACGCCGACCGCCGCGGGCGCCGCGTCCACCCACCGTCACAACCACGCGCGCACCCTGCTCGTCTGCAACGGCAGCACCACGCCCTGCCCGCGCGAAGCCGGCGCCGCCGCCTACCGGACCGTGCAGGCCGCCGTCGACGCCGCGCGGCGCGGCGACTGGGTGCTGGTCTGGCCCGGTGTCTATCACGAGAAGGCCACCGACAGCGCGGGCGTGCTGATCACGACGCCCGGCATCCACCTGCGCGGGCTCGACCGCAACGGGGTCGTCATCGACGGCAGCGACGGCACTGCGGCGCATCCCTGTCCGGCGGATCCGGCGCTGCAGGACCGCACCGGGCGCAGCGGGATCGTCGTCTCGAAGGCCGACGACGTCTCCGTCGAGAACCTGACGGTCTGCAACTACCTCTCCGGCGCGGACGGCGAGGGATACGGCGGCGGCAACGAGATCTGGTGGAACGGCGGCGACGGCAGCGGCACGATCGGGCTGCACGGCTACCACGGCGCCTACCTCACGGCGACGTCCGGTTACGGCTCGGCCGACGCGAGCGCGTCGATGGCGCAGTACGGGATCTTCGCGTCCAACGCCACCGGGCCGGCCGTCGTCGCGCACACCTACGCCTCCAACATGGGTGACTCCGACTACTACGTGGGCGCGTGCCGGAACGTCTGCGGGGTCGTGCTGACGGACGCGCACGGGCAGAACTCGGCGCTCGGCTTCTCGGGCACGAACTCCGGCGGCTACGTCATCCGCAACTCCGAGTTCGACCACAACCGCACCGGCATCGCGCCGAACTCCCTGAACAACGACGACGCGCCGCCCCCGCAGGACGGCAGCTGCGTGAACGCGCCGCAGGCGTCGTGCACGTTCATCGAGCACAACTTCATCCACGACAACAACAACCCGAACGCGCCCGTCTCCGGTCTGGCGCCGGTGATCGGCGTGGGCGTGGAGATCTCCGGCGGGCACGGCGACACGGTGCGGGACAACCGGATCGAGCGGCAGGGCAGTTGGGGCGTGGTGCTGCACGACTTCCCGGACAGCGAGACGCCGCCGCCGGGGAGCGACTGCCAGGGTGGCGTGCAGCAGCCGGGGCTGTGCCTCTTCCTCGCCTACGGCAACGTGGTGGCGGACAACGCGTTCAGCCACGTCGGCTGGTTCGGCAACCCGACCAACGCGGACGTGGCGAACGAGTCGGCGACGGCGCCCCGCAACTGCTTCACCGGCAACCGCGTGATCGGCGGGGGCGCGCTGACCAGCGATCCCGCGGCCATCCAGAGCGGCGCGGTGGACGGCACGCCGTGCGGTGCGGGCGCGGGCGTGGGCGACAGCGGGCTGCTCTTCGGCGAGCTGGTCTGCGCGGCGGGCTTCGGGACCTGCCCGGTGCCGGGCGCCGCCTACCCGCAGCGGACGGGGCTGGACCTGGCGCCGATCCGGCCGCAGCAGACGATGCCGCAGCCGTGCCGGGACGTGCCGGAGAACGCGTTCTGTCGGTGACGGGTGCCAGGACTTGGCTTCAGTGAATGATGAGGCTCAGTGACCGCCGCCGCTGAGCTGGAGGCCGATCACGCCCACCAGGACCAGTGAGATCGAGACGAGCTTGAGCACGGAGACGGCGTCGCCGAGCCAGATCATGCCCACGGTCGCGGTTCCGGCGGCGCCGATCCCCGTCCAGACGGCATAGGCGGGGCCGACGTCGAGGGTCTTCAGCGAGAGCGTCAGCAGGCCGAAGCTGCCGAGGGCGAAGCAGGCGAAGCCGACGGTGGGCCAGACCCGGGAGAATCCGTCGCTGAGCTTGAGACAGACGGCGAAGCCCGTCTCCAGGATCCCCGCGACGACCACCAGCAGCCAGGCCACAGCACCCTCCGGAGTCCGACGGCCACGTCCCACCATGATCGATGCGGGGCCGGCCGTCGGCATCTCGAAGAAGTGCCGCGAGCACGTACTGCGGGCAGGTGCCGGGACGTCAGTCGCCGTCAGTCGCCCTCGCGGGCTTCGCGGGTGGAGAGGAGACGACGCAGGGAGTAGAGGCGGGCCGGGTCGGCGTGGCCGTCGGCGACCCAGGCGTCGAGGGCGCAGTCGGGTTCGTCGTGGGAGCAGGCGCGCGGGCAGTCGGCGGTGCCGGGTTCAAGATCCGGGAAGGCGTGGATGACCCGGGACGGCTCGATGTGGGAGAGGCCGAAGCTGCGGAAGCCGGGGGTGTCGATGACCCAGCCGGACTCCTGGCCCTTCGCCGCCGGCAGGCGCAGCGCCAGCGCGGAGGTCGTGGTGTGGCGGCCGCGGCCGGTGACGGCGTTGACGTCGCCGGTCTGCCGCTGGTGGTCCGGGACGAGCGCGTTGACCAGCGTCGTCTTGCCGACGCCGCTGTGGCCGATGAAGACGGTGGACAGGCCGCGCAGCAGCTCGCGCACGGCCTCGGCGCCCTCGGCGGCGAGGGTGTCGCGGCTGGTGACGACGTGGCGGACGCCCAGCGGCGCGTAGGTCTCCAGCAGCGGTCCGGCGTCCGCGAGGTCCGCCTTGGTCAGCACGAGCAGCGGCTCCATGCCCGCGTCGTACGCGGCGACCAGGCAGCGGTCGATCAGGCGGGGGCGGGGCTCGGGGTCGGCCAGGGCGGTGACGATGGCGAGCTGGTCGGCGTTGGCGACGACGATGCGCTCGTAGGGGTCGTCGTCGTCCGCGGTGCGGCGCAGCACGGACTCGCGCTCCTCGACGCGGACGATGCGGGCGAGGGAGCCGGCCTCGCCGGAGACGTCGCCGACCAGGCCGACCCGGTCGCCCACCACGACGCCCTTGCGGCCCAGCTCGCGTGCCTTCATCGCGGCGATCTCGCGCTCGCGCTTGGTGCCGTCGTCGACCAGGCAGGTGAACCGGCCGCGGTCGACGGTGAGGACCATGCCCTCGGCGGCGTCCTCGTGCGTCGGCCGGATCCGCGTGCGCGGACGCGAGCCGCGACGCGACGGGCGTTGGCGGATGTCGTCCTCGTCGGCGTCCTTGCCGTAGCGGCGCATGGCGGTACCCCTAGCCCTTTCCGCCCGCCGACGAGCCCGTCGCCGTCGATGCGCCCTTCGCCGTCCCGCCCGTCGCGTCGGTGCCCAGCAGCCCGGCCCAGAGCTCGGGGAAGTCGGGCAGCGTCTTGGCGGTGGTGGCGATGTTCTCGACCTGGACGCCCGGGACGGCCAGCCCGATCACGGCGGCCGCGGTGGCCAGGCGGTGGTCCTCGTAGGTGTGGAAGACGCCGCCGTGCAGCGGGCGCGGGACGATGCGCAGGCCGTCCTCGGTCTCGGTGACGTCGCCGCCCAGCGCGTTGAACTCGCGGGCGAGCGCGGCCAGCCGGTCCGTCTCGTGCAGCCGCAGGTGCGCGATGCCGCGCAGCGTGGAGGGGGAGTCGGCGAGCAGGGCGACGGCGGCGACGACGGGGGTCAGCTCGCCGACGGCGTGCAGGTCCGCGTCGATGCCGTGGACGGTGCCGGTGCCGGTGAAGCGCAGGCCGTCGGGGGTGAACTCGCAGGCACCGCCCATCCGTGTGAACAGGTCCCGCAGCTCGTCACCCGGCTGGCTGGTCCGCTCGGGCCAGTCCCGGACGGTCACGGTGCCGCCGGTGATCAGAGCGGCGGCCAGGAACGGCGCGGCGTTGGAGAGGTCGGGCTCGACCACCACGTCGCGGCCGAGCAGGGCTCCGGGCGTGACCCGCCACACGTCCGGCTCGCCGCCGTCCTCCGGGGCGTCGACCTGGGCGCCGGCGGCGCGCAGCATCTCCACCGTCATCCGGATGTGGGGAAGCGAAGGCACTGGCTCGCCGACGTGCCGCACCTCGACGCCGTGCTGGAAGCGGGAGCCGGAGAGCAGCAGCGCGCTGACGAACTGGGAGGAGCTGGACGCGTCGACGGTGACCGTGCCGCCGACCAGGCCGCCGGTGCCGTGCACGGTCATCGGCAGGGCGCCGCGGCCGCCGTCCTCGATGCGGGCGCCGAGGGCCCGCAGCGCCTGGATGACACCGCCGAGCGGGCGCTCGTGGGAGCGCGGATCGCCGTCGAAGTGGACGGGGCCGTCGGCCAGGGCCGCGACCGGCGGCAGGAACCGCATCACGGTGCCGGCGTTGCCGACGTCCACGGTGGCCGGTCCGCCGAGCGGTGCGGGCAGCACCCGCCAGGCCTCGCCGCCGCCGCCCACGCCGCTGCTGGAGTTGAGGGTGTCCTCGACGCCGACGCCGAGGGCGCGCAGACCCTCGGCCATGAGCAGGCTGTCGCGGCTGCGCAGCGGGCGTCGGACGTAGCCGGGCTGGGCGGCCAGCGCCGCCAGCACCAGCGCGCGGTTGGTCGCGGACTTGGAGCCGGGCACGGTGACCACCGCGTCCACGGGATCGGTCGCGGTCGGGGCGGGCCAGTGCAGCTCGGTCATGAGCACACAGCTTAGGCCCCGAACCGGTCCGGGTTCGGAACGGCGATCGGGGCTGGGTCGAAGCCGGGTCGCATCACGCCGGGGTCGTCAGCCGGACTGATCACCCGGACTGATCACGCGGAGTGATCAGCCGGAGTGGTCACCTTGAGTGGTCAGGGGAGCAGCCAGCGCGCGCCGAGGGCGAGGGAGCCGAGCGAGACGACCAGGAAGAGGCTCACCCACAGGATGCCGGGCAGCCGGGTGAGGCGGGCCAGCTGGTCCGCGTCGGAGTCCCTGGCCTGGCCGCGGGCGCGCTTGGTCTGCAGCTCGACCACCGGCCGGACGCCGCCGAGCAGCAGGAAGAAGACGCTCAGGTAGGCGAACGCGCCCTGCAACTGCGCCCCGCCGAACCAGGAGACGGCGAAGCAGAGGCCGCCGGTGACGAGCACGGTCAGCACGCCGAAGGCGTTGCGGACCTCGATCAGTACGCCGAGGAGCAGCGCCACCACCGCCCACAGCAGCGCGGTGGTGTGACCGGCGGAGAGCAGCCAGGCGCCGACCAGGCCCAGCAGGGAGGGGGTGAGGTAGCCCGCGGCGGCGGTGAACACCATGCCGGGGCCGTAGGGCTTGCCGGAGGAGACGGTCAGTCCGCTGGTGTCCGAGTGGAGCCGGATGCCGTGCAGGCGGCGGCGCATCAGCAGCGCGACCAGGGCGTGGCCGCCCTCGTGCGCGATGGTCACCACGTTGCGGCTGAGCTGCCAGACGGCCCGCCACCCGACCGCGAGGAGCGCGACGGCGGCCATCGCCCAGACCACGGCGGAGCCCGGCGCGGCCTGCGTGCCGGTCACCTGGTCCCAGACCTGGCTGATGCTGTGCGCCTGCATGTCGTTGTGTCCCCTGCTTTCCGGTGCCTGCGGGCCTGCGGTCGATCAACGAGGCGAGCAAGCGTGCAGCCTCGCACACGTGGACGCCGTGGGGCCAGGCCGTGGTTCAGCCGCGGTGCGGGAGTGGGGGTTGTCACTCCGATCGGAGCCGCGACCTGGCAAGGTGGAACTCATGTGCGGACGGTATGCGTCGAGTCGGAAGCCCGAGGACCTGGTCGAGCTCTTCGAGGTGAAGAGCTGGAACGCGCAGGAGACCCTCGTGGCCGACTACAACGTCGCGCCGACCAAGGACGTGTTCGCGGTGCTGGAGCGCCCGGTCCGGGAGCTCGGGCCGGAACCGGTGCGGCAGCTGCGGGTGCTGCGCTGGGGCCTGGTCCCGTCCTGGGCGAACGACCCGGGCGTGGGCGTGAAGATGTTCAACGCGCGGGCCGAGACCATCCACGAGAAGCCAGCCTACCGTCGCGCGTTCACCACCCGGCGCTGCCTGCTCCCCGCCGACGGCTACTTCGAGTGGCACACCCCCGAAAAGGAGCCCGGTCAGAAGAAGGCGCCGAAGAAGCAGCCGTACTTCGTGTCACCCAAGGACGGCGCGGAGATGGCCTTCGCGGGGCTGTACGAGTTCTGGCGGGACCGGAACGTGCCCGAGGACGACCCGGCGGCCTGGCTCACGACCTGCACGGTCATCACCACGGAGGCCGAGCCCGAGCTGGCGCGCGTGCACCCGCGGATGCCGCTGGTCCTGCCGCGCGAGCGCTGGGACGACTGGCTGGACCGCTCGCTCACCGACGCCGACGAGCTCCAGGCGCTGTTGGTTCCGCCCGCGCCGGGCCTGATGGAGCTGCGGCCGATCGGGCCGGCGGTCGGCAACTTCCGCAACAACGGGCCCGAGCTGCTGGAACGCGTCGAGCCCGAGGAGAGTGTGGAGACGCTCTTCTGAACGGGAATGTTCGGCGCGGCGTCCTGGTTGTCGCCACTGACACGATCGATTGCACACGTCAGTGGAAGGCAGCTCATGGTCGCAGCAGCATGCCCCGCCCGTCCGGAGGAGAACGCCCAGACGCTCCTTGCGTGGGCCGAGTGGCCTGCGGCGGGCGATTCCGCGCCGAGCCCGATAGTCTCCTTGGCGAGCACGAACGGCATCGCTGAGGAGGTGGGTCCGGTCGCCGAGAACGAAAGCGTGGAGACCGAGGCGGAGCGTGCACAGCGCTTCGAGCGGGACGCTCTGGGCTACCTGGACCAGCTGTACTCCGCCGCGCTGCGGATGACCCGCAACCCGGCCGACGCCGAGGACCTGCTCCAGGAGACCTTCGTCAAGGCGTTCGCCTCGTTCCACCAGTTCCGTGAGGGCACGAATCTGAAGGCCTGGCTCTACCGCATCCTGACGAACACCTTCATCAACTCCTACCGGAAGAAGCAGCGCGAGCCGCAGCGCACCGGTGCGGACGAGATCGAGGACTGGCAGCTCGCGCGGGCCGAGTCGCACATGTCGACCGGTCTGCGGTCGGCCGAGGCGCAGGCGCTGGACCACCTCCCGGACAGTGACGTGAAGGAAGCGCTGCAGGCGATCCCGGAGGAGTTCCGGATCGCCGTGTATCTCGCGGACGTCGAGGGCTTCGCGTACAAGGAGATTGCCGACATCATGGGGACACCCATCGGTACGGTGATGTCCCGACTGCACCGCGGGCGCCGCCAGCTGGGGTCCCTGCTGGAGGACTACGCCCGTGACCGCGGGCTGGTCCCGGCCGGAACTGGCACGGGGGATGACCGGAAAGGCGCGGACTCATGAGCTGCGGCAATCACCACGACACTCCGTGCGAGGACGTGCTCGACCACCTGTACGAGTACCTCGACAACGAGATGGGCGCAGCGGAGTGCGCGAAGCTGCGCGAGCACCTCGACGAGTGCAGTCCCTGCCTGGAGAAGTACGGGCTGGAGCAGGCGATCAAGGCCCTGGTGAAGCGCAGCTGCGGTTGTGACACCGCGCCGGTCGACCTGCGCGGCAAGGTGCTGGCCCGCATCGAGCGCATCCGGGCCGGGCTGCCCGTCGAGGGCGACGTCCTCTCCGAGCCCGCGTCCGCGCCGGTGACGGAGTAGCGGCTGCGGCGTCGGCCGGCGTTCGACGGCGGCGTTCGGCACCGTTCGCGACACTGAGCCGCCGCCACCGGGTACGTGACCTTCAGGGGCGCGGGGCGAGAGTGCCCCGCGCCCCTCGCGTTCACCATGAGCGGCCGGTGTGAAGAAAACGTGCTGCTGTGTCCGCATCAAGCCGGTGGGCCTGGGTAGGCAGTCACCCGATCGTGGAGTTTTTCGCCGAACGGCCGCTGCTGTGCGGTCGCTGTGCGATGAACTGAGGCTGGGCCTGGGGACCATGGCGAAAGCGGAGCAGAGTCGGTGGCGGAGGCGGGCGGACAGCTCCTGGCGCGTGGGGGGCGCGTTTACGCGGGGGCGGTGATTGTCGGGGCGTTGGTGTGTGTCGTGGCCGGCGGGGTCGGTGCGGGGCCCTGGAGCCGGGTCGCGGTATTAGCGGCGTTGCACCTCGGCTGCGATTGGCTGGTGCGGCGTCAGACGCGGGTGGGGGCGGCGGCCGCCGGGGCCGTCGCCGCCGGAGAGGCGAGCGCGCGCTGGGCGGCGTTCTTTCCGGTGCTGCTCGCGGCGGCGACGCTGCTGCGGCCGGGGTCGGCCGCGCTCGTGCCGGTGCTTGGCGCGGTGCTCGCGCCCGCCGCGCCGCCGCGGGCGCTGCGCCGGGCCTGGAACGCGGCGCAGCTCGCGCTCGGGACGTTCGCGGCGTCGGCGGTCTTCCACGGGCTGGACGGGCCGGCGCAGCTGGCCCGGCATCAGTTCCCGGCGGTGCTGGGCCCGACGGTGGTGGCGGCGCTGGTCTTCTGCGTGGTCTCCGGGGTGCTGGCGGCCGGGATCAGGATCACCGCGGAGCGGGCGGACCCGCGCACGGTGTGGCACGGCGTGCTGCTGCGCTCGCTGGTGCCGTGCCTCGGCTACGGGCTGATCGGGTTGATGATGGCGGTGCTGTGGCAGGGCCGGTACGGCGTGTTCTCGGCCGTGCTGGTGCTGCTGCCGCTGACGGTCTCCTCGTGGGTCTTCGCGCAGTTCCAGCGGGAGGAGGCCGCGCATCAGGCGACGGTCAGCGCGCTGGTGCAGGCGGTGGAGATCAAGGACGAGTACACCCGGGGTCACAGCGAACGGGTCAGCCGCGCGTCGGTGCTGATCGCGCGGGAGCTGCGGATGGCGGAGGAGCGCGTCGCCTCGCTGCGGATCGCGGGCGTGCTGCACGACATCGGCAAGCTGGGCGTGCCCACGCGGCTGCTGAGAAAAAACGGTCCGCTTACGGACGACGAGCACGAGGCGGTGCAACTGCACCCGACGTTCGGGCACGAGATGGTGCGCGGCATCGGCTTCCTCGGGGAGGCCCGGCAGGGCATCCTGCACCACCACGAACGGCTGGACGGCCGCGGCTACCCGTCCGGGCTGGCGGGCGATCAGATCCCGGAGTTCGCCCGGGTGATCGCGGTCGCGGACGCCTTCGACTCGATGACCTCCACCCGCTCCTACCGGCGCGGCCGGCCGGTCGAGGAGGCGGTGACGGAACTGGAGCGCTGCGCGGGCAGCCAGTTCGACCCGACCATGGTCGCCGCCCTGATCCGCGCGGTACGGCGCCACGGCTGGCGCCCCGCCCAGCCCCGCCCGGGCGACGAGGCCGCGCCGGACCTCCCGCTGGGCATCCGCGAGCCGAGCCGCGCGGGCGTCGTGGGATGACCCCGGAGGACTCCGCCGGCTGCCGGGCCACCACCCCCCAGTCGGCCCAACCACCGCTGCCGCCCCAGCAGCGGCCGCAACCCGAGACGGACCAGCCGCCTGTGCCCGCGCAGGGGGAGCCCGCGAGCGCAGCTCCCGCGGAGGCGACGGCTGGGCCCTCCGGCCGGCGTGAGCCCGCGCCGCGCCCTCGCGAGCGGCACCTGCCGGGGCCGAGGCCCGGCGCCGGGTCCACCACCACCTTGGCGGGTCAGCCCCGGGAAGCCCCGGGCGGGCGGTGGCGGGGTGGCGTGGTGCACGTCGGGGCCACGTTGCTGGTGGTGGGTTCACTCGCGTGGGTGAGTGTGTTCGGGTTCGTCGAGCCGTGGATCGCGTTCGCGTTCGGGTTGTTCGTCGCCGTCGGGGAGCTGGCGCGGACGCCGTTGCCCGGGGAGCGGGAGCAGGCGCCGCTCGGGGCGGCCGGGGCGCTGGCGTACGCGCTGCTCGGCAGTCTCGCCGGGGCGCGGACACACCACGGCGTGGCGCAGGTGGTGCTGGTCTGCACCCTGGGAGCACTGATCGGCGCCGTTCCCTGCCTGGTCCGGCGCCGACGGGCGAACTGGGGGTCGGTGTCGCGGCGGACCCTGAGCGTGGGCTTCGCGGCGCTGCTGTTCCAGCCGCTCTACAACAGCGGCGCGCTGCTGCGCTGCGGCCTGGAGCACGGGCCCGGCTCCGCCGCGTACGTGGCGGTGTGCGCGCTGCTGTCGGCCGTCGTGGACGTGTCGCTGGCGGCGCTGCTCTCGGACGCGCCACTGCGGCGCGCGCTGCGGGACGAGGCGACGGCGCTGCTGCGGATCGGTTCGGCGGTCGCGGCCACCGGGGTGGTGATCGCCATCGCGGCGGGGGAGATCGGGCTGTGGGCGCTGCCGCTCTTCTCGGTGCCGCTGCTGCTGACCTTTGCCGGGTTCCGCCGCTACGCGGCGATCCGGGCGACGCAGCGGCAGACGATCGCGAGCCTGGCGCGGGCGACCGAGGTGGCGGGGTACACGCTGCCGGGCCACGCCCGCCGGGTCGCCGAGCTGGCCTGTCGGGTCGGCCGCGAACTGGGGCTGCCCGACCAGGAGTTGCTGCTGCTGGAGTACGCGGCGCTGATGCACGACATCGGCCAGCTCTCGCTGGTCGATCCGATCCCGGGCGGGGCGACCGCGCTGCTGGAGGACGCCGAGCAGCGCCGGATCGGTCGGCTCGGCAGCGAGGTGATCCGCAGGACGGGGGTGCCGCCGCAGGTGGCCGAGATCGTGGTGCGCGCGGCGGAGCCGTACCGCCGTGCGGACGGGCGGGTCGTCCTGGACCTGCCGGTCGCGGCGCGGATCGTCCGGGTGGTCAACGCCTACGACGACCTTGCCTGCGACGACCCGGGCCCAGCCCGGCGCGAGGAGGTGCTGACACAGTTGCGGGCGGGAACCG
Organism: Streptacidiphilus pinicola; assembly: GCF_003258295.1. Taxonomy (GTDB): domain Bacteria; phylum Actinomycetota; class Actinomycetes; order Streptomycetales; family Streptomycetaceae; genus Streptacidiphilus; species Streptacidiphilus pinicola. The sequence continues at coordinate 23,983 of NZ_QKYN01000029.1, forward strand.
AGCGTGACTACGAGCCTGTTGTGGTGGAGGCGCTGGCCCGTGTCTGTCAACGGATCTCCGGGTAGGCAGCGGGCAGGGGGGTGCACGTGGTTGGATGCAGAGGCAGGGCCTTGCGGGTCCATGCGTCGACCTGTGGATGTGGCAACGCAACGTGTGCACGCCCCTGGCGTAGCGGGTACGCCGGGTGCTGGGACCGACAAGCGGCAGGCTGAGGTGAAGATCTTCAATCGAGCACGGCAGAGGCCGTCCGCCAGCTGGCGGCAGACCACCGACCGCGCCTTCACCCTCATCGGGGACGGTCGGTTGGACGACGCCGGCGCACTGCTGGTCCGTGCGACGGACCTGGAGCCCTGGCTCTCCGACTCGTGGTTCAACCTGGCGTTGCTGCACAAGTTCCGCCGGGACTGGGACCAGGCGCGCGCGGCGGGGCTGCGCGCGGTCGCGCTGTTGGACCGCGGCAGCGGTGTCGGCGCACCCGACTGGTGGAACCTCGGCATCGCCGCGACGGCCCTGCAGGACTGGGCGCTGGCGCGCCGCGCCTGGCAGGCCTACGGCCTGCGCGTCCCGGCCGGGGACGGCCCGGTCGCCCTGGATCTGGGCACCACGCCGGTGCGGCTCTCGCCGGAGGGCGAGTCCGAGGTCGTGTGGGGCCGAAGACTGGACCCGGCGCGGGTCGAGGTGCTGAGCATCCCGCTGCCGTCCTCCGGGCGGCGCTGGGGCGAGGTGGTCCTGCACGACGGCTCCCCGCACGGTGAACGGGTCGCGGACGGGGTGCCCTTTCCCGTCTTCGACGAGATCGAGCTGTGGGCGCCGTCGCCCGTTCCGACGCACGTGGTGCTGCTGCAGGCGGCCACGGAGGCGGACCGGGACGAGCTGGAGCGCCTGGTCTCCGAGGCCGGCTACGCGGCGGAGGACTGGACGTCCTCGGTGCGGCTGCTGTGCCGCGCCTGCTCGGAGAGCCGGATGACGGCCGACGACGGCCACAGCGGTGCGCACGACCCCCACGACGACGGCCCGCTGGGGCGGCTCAGTCACCACGCGCAGGGGGAGCTGTGGGTCCCCGAGCGCGAGTGCGGCCTGGCCGCGCCGGCCGGGCTGGTCCAGCAGCTGCTGGACCGCTGGGTCGCCCTGTCACCCGGGCGCCGGGCCTATCGGGACCTTGAGGAAGTCTGCTGACGTGCCACGTACCCTTTGACGCAGGACTGAGCGACCAGCTCGGGATTCGTTGAAGGCGAGAGCATGTCGGAAGAGCAGTTGGAAGCGCCGCAGCAGGTGATCGGTGAGGAGCCGGACACCTCGCGCGGTACGGTGCGGCCGATCACGGTGGTCGGGAACCCGGTCCTGCACCACCCGTGTGCCCAGGTGACCGAGTTCGGCCCCGAGCTGCACGCGCTGATCGACGACATGTTCGTCAGCATGTACGCCGCCGAGGGCGTGGGGCTGGCCGCGAACCAGATCGGGGTCGGGCAGCGGGTCTTCGTCTACGACTGCCCGGACGACGACAACGTGCGCCACATCGGTGTCGTGGTGAACCCGGTGCTGGACGACCTGGAGCCGTCCCAGCGGAACCTGGACGACGGAAACGAGGGCTGCCTGTCCGTGCCGGGCGCCTACGCCGAGCTGCCGCGGCCGGACGTCGCCGTCGTGCGCGGCCAGGACAAGGACGGCAAGGACGTCGTGGTCGAGGGCACCGGCTTCTTCGCCCGCTGCCTGCAGCACGAGACGGACCACCTGAACGGCTACCTGTACATCGACCGCCTCTCCAAGCGTGACCGCAAGGACGCGCTGCGTCAGATGGAGGAGAAGTCGCCGCGGTACCAGGTCGTGCCGAACGAGTGAGTCAACCGAAGAGGCGCGTCCACCCGCACGGGTGAACGCGCCTCTTCTGCGTTCTTAGAAGTCGTCGTCGAAGGAGACGGAGCCCTCGACGGCGATCTGGTAGGCCGAGACCCGGCGCTCGAAGAAGTTCGTCAGCTCCTGGACGTTCTGCAGCTCCATGAAGGCGAACGGGTTCTCCGAGCCGTAGCGGATCGGCAGCCCGAGGCGGGCCAGGCGCTGGTCGGCGACGCACTCCAGGTACTGCCGCATCGACTCGGTGTTCATGCCGGGCAGGCCCTCGCCGCACAGGTCGCGGGCGAACTGGAGCTCGGCCTCGACGGCCTCCTCCAGCATGGCGGTCACCCGCTTGCCCAGCTCCTCGTCGAACAGGTCGGGCTCCTCGGCGCGGACGGTGTCGACGACGCGGAAGGCGAAGTCCATGTGCATGGACTCGTCGCGGAAGACCCAGTTGGTGCCGGTCGCCAGGCCGTGCAGCAGGCCGCGCGAGCGGAACCAGTACACGTAGGCGAAGGCGCCGTAGAAGAACAGGCCCTCGATGCACGCAGCGAAGCAGATCAGGTTGAGCAGGAAGCGCCGGCGGTCCTCCTTGGACTCCAGCGCGTCGATCTTCTCGACGCTGTCCATCCAGCGGAAGCAGAACTGGGCCTTCTCGCGGATGGAGGGGATGCTCTCCACCGCGTCGAACGCGGCCGCGCGGTCCTCCGGGTCGGGCAGGTAGGTGTCCAGCAGCGTCAGGTAGAACTGGACGTGCACGGCCTCCTCGAAGAGCTGGCGCGACAGGTACAGGCGCGCCTCCGGGGAGTTGATGTGCTTGTAGAGGGTCAGCACCAGGTTGTTGGAGACGATCGAGTCGCCGGTCGCGAAGAACGCGACCAGGCGGCCGATCATGTGGCGCTCGCCCTCGCTGAGCTTGGCCAGGTCCGCGACGTCGGAGTGGAGGTCGACCTCCTCCACGGTCCAGGTGTTCTTGATGGCGTTGCGGTAGTGCTCGTAGAAGTCCGGGTAGCGCATCGGACGGAGCGTCAGCTCGAAGCCCGGGTCCAGGATGTTCTTCTTCTTGGCGGTGCTGTCGGTGGCGGTCATTACTGGCAGGCCTCGCAGGACTCGGGGTTCTCCAGGGAGCAGGCGACGGCGTCCGCCTCCGTCACGACCTGGGCGGTGGCGGTGGTGGCCGCGCGGGCGATCCGGGTCGCCGGGCGCGAGCGCAGGTAGTAGGTGGTCTTCAGGCCGACCTTCCAGGCGTACGCGTACATCGAGCTGAGCTTGCCGATGGTGGGCGCGGCCATGAAGAGGTTCAGCGACTGGCTCTGGTCCAGGTACGGCATGCGGGCCGCGGCCAGGTCGATCAGCGCGCGCTGCGGGAGCTCCCAGGCGGTGCGGTAGAGGCGCTTGTACTCCTCCGGCAGGTCGGTGATCTCCTGGGCGGAGCCGTTGCCCTCGCGCAGCTCCTCCCGGGTGATCGCGTTCCACAGGCCGAGCTTCTTCAGGTCCGCCACCAGGTACGGGTTGACCTGGAGGAACTCGCCCGAGAGCGTCTCGCGCTTGAAGAGGTTGGAGACCTGCGGCTCGATGCACTCGTAGACGCCGGCGATGGACGCGATGGTCGCGGTCGGGGCGACGGCGAGCAGCAGCGCGTTGCGCAGGCCGGTCTCCGCGACGCGGGCGCGCAGCGCCTCCCAGCGCTCGGGCCACTCGGTCGTCACGGCGAAGTGGTCGATGTGGAGCTGGCCGCGGGCGGCGCGGGTCTCCGCGTAGGCCTCGTGGCGGCCGAGGCGCTCGGCCAGCTCGCAGCTGGTCTCGTAGGCGGCCAGCATGATCCGCTCGGAGATCTTCGTGGACACCGCCTTCGCCTCGGCGGAGTCGAACTCCAGGCGGAGCTTGAAGAAGACGTCCTGCAGGCCCATCATGCCCAGGCCCACCGGGCGCCAGCGGGAGTTGGACGTCCCGGCCTCGGGGGTCGGGTAGAAGTTGATGTCGATGACCCGGTCGAGGAAGGTCACCGCGGTGCGGACGGTCGCGTCGAGGCGCTCCCAGTCGATCTCGCCGTGTCCGTCCACGAACGCGCCGAGGTTGACCGAGCCGAGGTTGCAGACGGCCGTCTCGGAGTCGTCGGTGACCTCGAGGATCTCGGTGCACAGGTTGGAGGAGTGGACCGTGCGGCCGGGCAGCGCGGTCTGGTTGGCGGCGCGGTTGGAGGCGTCCTTGAAGGTCATCCAGCCGTTGCCGGTCTGCGCGAGGGTGCGCATCATCCGGGCGTAGAGGGTACGGGCCGGGATGGTGCGGACGGCCTTGCCGGCCTGCTCCGCCTTGACGTACGCGGCGTCGAACTCGGCGCCCCACAGGTCGACCAGCTCGGGGACGTCGCCGGGGGAGAAGAGCGACCACTCGGTGTCGGCGTCGACGCGGCGCATGAACTCGTCCGGGATCCAGTGCGCCAGGTTCAGGTTGTGCGTGCGGCGCGCCTCCTCGCCGGTGTTGTCGCGCAGTTCGAGGAACTCCTCGATGTCCGCGTGCCAGGTCTCCAGGTAGACGCAGGCCGCGCCCTTGCGCCGGCCGCCCTGGTTGACCGCCGCCACCGACGCGTCCAGCGTGCGCAGGAACGGGACGATGCCGTTGGACTGGCCGTTGGTGCCGCGGATCAGCGAACCGCGGGAGCGGACCCGGGAGTAGGACAGGCCGATGCCGCCGGCGTGCTTGGACAGGCGGGCGATCTGCGCGTAGCGGCTGTAGATCGAGTCCAGTTCGTCGAGCGGCGAGTCCAGCAGGTAGCAGGAGGACATCTGCGGGTGCCGGGTGCCGGAGTTGAACAGCGTCGGCGAGCTGGGCAGGTACTCCAGCCGGCTCATCAGCCGGTACAGCTCGGCGACCTCGGCCACGGACTTCGCGTCCCCGCCAACCTCGAGCCCACACGCCACGCGCAGCATGAACTGCTGCGGGGTCTCGATGACCTGACGGGTGATCGGGTGGCGCAGGAGGTAGCGGGAGTACACCGTCCGCAGGCCGAAGTACTCGAAGCGGTCGTCGCCGTGCGGGTCGACGACGGCGTCGAGGGTGTCGGCGTGGGCGGCGACGAAGGCGGCGGTGGTGTCGCCGATCAGGCCCTCGCGGTGGCCGACCGCCACGGAGGCGGCGAAGCAGGTCGCGCCCTGGCCGGCGGCCTCCTCGCGGATCTCCTCGGCCAGCAGGCGGGCCGCGAGGCGCGAGTACTGCGGGTCCTCGGCGATGAGCGCGGCGGCGGACTCCATGGCCAGGCCCCGCAGCTCCGCGTAGTCGGCCTTGGCGCTGCGTCCGCGCAGCGCGGCGGCGGCCACGCGGCCCGGGTCGACGGCGGGCAGGTCGGCGGAGCGCTCGGTCAGGGTGACCAGCAGCGCGGTGCCGGGGGCGTCCCTGCCGGCGTCGGATCCCCGGTCGGATTCCCGAACAGGCTGGGGCAGGGTGGGGACGGCGGTGTCCGTCATGTACGCGCACGCTCCTCGTTGGCGGCCGGTGGCTGAGGGTCGCTCAGCCGGATCGCGTGAGAAGGCAGGCGGGAACAGGGCAGCACGAGGCCAACCCGTCGGCCCACCCACGAGGCCCGGCGTTGCGGCGCCACGGCCGGGCAGGCCGGGGCGCGCTGACGGCAGGTCCTCGGACTTGCGGCAGGCCACCTGTGGTCTTGGCCGTGGCAGCCGCTCACCGTTGCGGGGCAGTTCCGGATTCACACCGGCTTCCCCTGCGTCGACAGCGAGCATGAGCATACATCTAGTGGCGAGTGCGTCGTGCAGCACCAGATGTTGTGTCGCGGATCGACTCGTTCGAGTGACCGTTCGATCACGCGCGCAGCCGACGGGGCGTCAGCCGACGGCGCTCCGGAGCTCCAGCGCGTAGGTGACGAGGTCGATGCCGGGGACGGGCGACCAGTCGCGATCGGGGGTGCGGACGAAGCCCAGGCGCTCGTAGATCCGGTGAGCGTGGGTCATGCCCGGCTGGGTGGACATGACGATCCGGGTGAGCCCGAGCTCGGCGGCGCGGGCGATGACCGCACGGACCATCAGCTCCCCGATGCCGCGTCCGCGCGCCGCCGGGTCGGGCGCGACGGCGAGCATCCGGAACTCGCCCTCGTGCCCCTCGGCGATGTCGGCGTAGGGGGAACCGGGCGCGGCGAAGGTGACCGAGCCGAGCACCGCCCCCGTCTCCTCGTCGACGGCGACAAGCAGCTCCGCCTTCTCGGCCCGGTCCGCCGGGTCGCGCAGCAGCTTGGCGTAGTCGGCCTCGCGGCCGATGTGGCCGTCCGCGATGAAGGCCTCGGCCACGAGGTGACCTGCGGCGTCGTACTCGGAGGGAAGGGCGGGGCGGACGACGATGCTCATCCTTGAAGTCTGCACGATCCCCGTCCGGGGTCCGTGCGGGGGTCGCCGGAAGGCGCGACCGAGCGTCACGTGCCATGGTCGTTGAGTGATGAACTGGCGACACATCAGGAGCACCGGGCCGGCGGCCGCGGCGATATGCGCGGCGATCGCAGTGGCCGGATCGATCGCGCTGCCGACCGCCGCGTCCGCGGCGAGCCCGGCCCATCGGACGCGCACGGCGGCAAGACAGGCGGCCGCCCCCGCCGCGCAGCCGCCGAAGGCCTGTCCGGGCGCGACCAGGTCCAACCCGGTGGCGGTGACCCTGCGCGGGGTCCGCTCCGCGTACGCGGCGGGCGGGCGTTGGTCGACGCTGCGGCTCAGCCTGCACAACGGCACCCGCGCGGTCTGCGGGCAGCTGCGGCCCGTCCTCGTCTACGGCGCGCGCAACCGCACGCTGCGCCCGGACGCTGTGCGGCTGCAGACGCGGATCGGCGGGCACTGGCGGTCCGTCACGCTGAACGCGGCGCTCGGCGAGCTGGCCGGCACGGTCGGGCCGACGAACGGCCTGCGGCTGGCTCCGGGCCGGACCGTCATGCTCACGGTCCGGATGCGGCTGGCCGCCGGCGCGCCGCGCGGTGAGTGGCTCTCGCTCGCGGTGGCCTACGCGCCGCTGCAGAGCAAGGGCACCACGGTGACCTGGCCGGTCGGGGTGACCAATCCGGCGTACTTCCGGGTGGTCGGCGGCCGGGGCGCGGCGCGGGCCACATAGTTTCCACAAAGCCGCTGCCTACCGTGCGAGACGTCCCGACGGGCGAGCGCGGAGGCACGGCATGCGAGGCATCCGGAAGTTCGGCGTGTTCACAGCGGCGGCGGCGCTCACCGCCGCCTGTACCAGCGGCGGCAGCCCCGGCGCTCCCACCGCGTCCGCCGCCCCGGCGGCGGCGGGCATCCACGCGATCAAGCACGTCGTCGTGATCATGCAGGAGAACCGCTCCTTCGACTCCTACTTCGGCACCTATCCCGGCGCGGACGGGATCCCGGCCGGGGTCTGCGTGCCCGACCCGGCGCACGGCGGGTGCGTCAAGCCGTTCCACGACAGCAACGACCGGAACACCGGCGGCCCGCACGGCGCGACGAACGCGACCGCCGACGTGAACGGCGGGGCGATGAGCGGCTTCGTCGCACAGGCCGAGGGCGGCCGGAAGGGCTGCACCGACCCGAACAACCCGGCCTGCAGCACCGGCACGGCGACGACCGACGTCATGGGCTACCACGACGGCTCGGACCTCCCCAACTACTGGGCCTACGCCAAGAACTACGTGCTGCAGGACCACATGTTCGAGCCGAACGCGTCCTGGTCGCTGCCGGCGCACCTCTTCCTGGTCTCCGAGTGGTCCGCGTACTGCACGCAGCACGACAACCCGTCCAGCTGCACCAACGCGCTGCAGAATCCGGGTCTTCCGCCAGACTTCAGGTCCGGGCGGAAGAAGGCCGTGCAGCCGGCCGGGCCGCCGATCTACGCCTGGACCGACCTCACCTACCTGCTGCACAAGGACCAGGTCCCCTGGGGCTACTACGTGATGACGGGCTCCGAGCCCGACTGCGAGGACGCCACCGCGCTGACCTGCTCCCCGGTCCGGCAGAACGCGAAGACCCCGGGCATCTGGAACCCGCTGCCGTACTTCGACACCGTCAAGGCGGACCACCAGGAGGGGAACATCCAGTCCCTGGACGCCTTCTACAGCGCGGCCAGGTCCGGCACGCTGCCCGCGGTCTCCTGGATCTCCCCGGCGGGCCAGGTCAGCGAGCACCCGCCGGGCCTGGTCAGCGCGGGCCAGTCCTACACCACCAACCTGATCGACACGATCATGAAGGGTCCCGACTGGGACTCCACCGCCATCTTCCTGACCTGGGACGACTGGGGCGGCTTCTACGACCACCTCACCCCGCGGTCGGTGGACGCCAACGGCTACGGGCTGCGGGTGCCGGGCCTGGTGATCAGCCCCTACGCGAAGCAGGGGTACATCGACCACCAGACCCTCTCCTTCGACGCCTTCGACAAGTTCATCGAGGACGACTTCCTGCACGGTGAGCGCCTCGACCCGGCCACCGACGGCCGCCCCGACCCGCGCCCCGACGTCCGCGAGAACGCCTCCCAGCTGGGCGACCTGAGCTCCGACTTCGACTTCACCCAGAAGCCGCGGGCGCCGCTGCTGCTGCCCGTCGATCCGCGGACCGATCTCGTGGCCCCGCACTGACTCCCCGGGCGGCCGCCCGTCCGGTCACGGGGCCGAGAGCTCCGATTCGGGTGCCAGGTGCGGGCGGATGTTCCAGCAGTCCAGGGTCAGCGCCCCCTTCACGTCGCGGACCCAGCGGGTGACGGAGGTGTTGGCGACGGCGCCGGCACGGGCGAGGTCGACGAGTTCGCCCTCCTGGAGGTCGTCGATGACGTGCCGCAGCAGCATCACCACCGCGTCGTGCGCGACCAGCAGCACGCGGCGGTCGGGCTCCGTCTCGTAGAGGTCGCGCAGCGCGCTGCGCAGGCGCTGGGCCACGTCGGCGTAGGACTCGCCGCCCGGGGGACGCCAGCGAAGCTCGCCGAGGAGCCGCCTGCGGGCGGCCTCCTCGGGGTGGCGCAGCTCGATCGCCGCGGAGGTGAGCATCTCCAGCAGCCCGAGTTCGCGGTCGCGCAGCCGCTCGTCCGTGCACAGCTCGGGCAGCGGCAGGCCCGCGCGGTCCAGTTCCTCGACGATCAGCTCCGCGGTCTCCTGGGTGCGCAGGTAGGGGGAGACCCAGAGGCTGTGCGGCAGGCCCTCGGCGCTGCGGGACGCGATCCAGCGGCCGAGCGCGCCGGCCTCCTCGCGGCCGAGCGGGGTGAGCGAGAGGTCCGCGTCACGGCAGGTGATGCCGACGTCGAGCGCGCCCACCGCCTCCGCCGCGTGGAAGGCCGCGTTGGCGGTGCTCTGGCCGTGCCGGACGGCGGTCAGCGACAGCGGGCCGGGCAGCGCGGGAAAGAGCCGCCTGGGCACTGTGCGCAGCGCCTTCGGGTTCTGGTCGGTCAGTGCCACGTCGCCCCCTGGGGATCGACTGGCCCGCCGCGGGAGTGCGAAACGGGCCGCCGCTCCAGTGTGCGGGAGCGTGCGGCCCGTTCTAAGGGCGCATCAGGTGGTGACGGGGGCGATCACGTCCGATCCGTGCTCCGGGTCGCCGCTGACCGGCGTTTCGTCGGCGTCGGCGGTGTAGTCGGCGGCGGTCGTCTCGTCGACGCCCTCGGGCGCCTTGAGCGCCTTCAGCACCAACGTGAGCACCACCGCCACGACGATGTTGAGCACCAGCGCGGTGACGCCGATGTAACCGATCTGGCCGATCGCCGGGATGTTGGCCGAGCTGCCGCCGAAGTGCGAGCCGGGCTTGCCGGGCGCGGCGACACCGTAGGCCTCGTAGGTGCCGTAGGCCATGCCGGCCGCCCAGCCCACCAGCAGCGCCCAGCGGTGGAACCAGCGCACGAACAGGCCGGTCACGATCGCCGGGAAGGTCTGCAGGATCCAGATGCCGCCGAGCAGCTGCAGGTTGATCGAGAACTGCTTGTCGATGCCGAGCACGAAGCCCAGCGCACCGAGCTTGACCACGAGGGAGACCAGCTTGGCCACCTTGGTCTCCTGCGCCGGGGTGGCGTCCGGCTTGATCAGGTCCTTGTAGATGTTGCGGGTGAACAGGTTGGCCGCGGCGATCGACATGATCGCGGCGGGGACGAGGGCGCCGATGCCGATCGCGGCGAAGGCGACGCCGGCGAACCAGCTCGGGAACATCTGCTCGAACAGCTGCGGGACGGCCAGCTGCGAGTTGTAGCCCTTGACGCCCTTGCCGACGCCCGCCGAGACGGCCATGAAGCCCAGCAGCGAGAGCAGGCCCAGCATCAGCGAGTAGGCGGGCATGATCGCCAGGTTGCGGCGGACCGTGAGCCGGTTCTTCGCCGCCATCACGCCGGTGGCCGAGTGCGGGTACATGAACAGCGCCATCGCGGAGCCCAGCGCCAGGGTGGCGTAGGCCCACTGCGCCTGCGCGCCCGGGATCATCGCGCCGCGCGGCTTGCCCGTGGCCGGGTTGGTCTTGGCCATCGCGGCGGCCGCGTCGTGGAAGATGTGGCCGTAGCCGCCGAGCCGGATCGGGATGTAGATGATCGCGACGATGACGACGACGTAGACCAGGGTGTCCTTGACGAAGGCGATCAGCGCCGGCGCGCGCAGGCCGGAGCTGTAGGTGTAGGCCGCGAGCACGGCGAACGCGATCAGCAGCGGCAGGTCCTTGCCGAAGCTGCTGCTGCCGCCCACGTGCAGGGTGTCCAGCACCGCCTGGATGCCCACGAGTTGCAGCGCGATGTAGGGCATGGTGGCGAGGATGCCGGTGAGCGCGACGGCCACCGCCACACTCTTGCTGCCGTAGCGGCCGCGGGCGAAGTCGGCGAGGGTGACGTAGCCCTTGCTGCGGGCGACCGACCAGAGCCGGGGCAGGAAGAGGAAGACCAGCGGCCAGGCGATGATCGTGTACGGCACGGCGTAGAAGCCCTGCGCGCCCACGCCGTAGATCAGCGCCGGGACGGCGATGAAGGTGTACGCGGTGTAGAGGTCGCCGCCGAGCAGGAACCAGCTGATGACGGTGCCGAACGAGCGGCCGCCGAGGCCCCACTCGTCGAGGTGCTCGGCGTCGCCGCCGCGGCGCCAGCGCGCGGCCATGAAGCCGAGCACGGTGACCAGGGCGAAGAAGAGGATGAAGACGGTGAGCGCGGTCCAGTCGGTCTTCATGCCTGCTCACCCCCACGAGCGACGCGCTGTGCCTTGCGCTGCCTCTCCTCACGGGTGAACAGCACGTAGGCGAGGCCCGTCATGAGCGCGGACAGCACCACCCACAGCAACTGGTACCAGTAGAAGAAGGGGATCCCGATGAACGCCGGGGTCAGTGTGGCGTAGGAGTTGACCCAGAGCAGTGCCACGAAGGGTGCGACGAGCAGCACCGCGCAGACCACTCTGACGGGTGTGACCAACGGCAGTTTGACTGGTGACGATTGCGACATGAACCGCGGCTCCCCCATGAGTCGTTGACGGTTTGTTGATCAACAGGTCACAGGGGAATCTAGACCCTTGCCGCGCTCACGTCACGGGGTCGTGCAGATGTATCAGGCCTCGGGACGGCGCAGGCGGGCGGTGAACTTGTAGCGGTCGCCGCGGTAGACCGAGCGCACCCACTCCACCGGTTCGCCGCCGGCGTCGAAGGAGTGACGCGACAGCAGCAGCATCGGCAGGCCGACGTCGGTGCCGAGCACGCCGGCCTCGCGCGGGGTGGCCAGCGAGGTCTCGATGGTCTCCTCGGCCTCGGCCACGTGCACGCCGTAGACCTCGGAGAGCGCCGTGTACAGCGAGTTGTACTTGACCAGGTTGCGGCGCAGCGCCGGGAAGCGCTTGGCGCTCAGGTGCGCCGTCTCGATGGCCATCGGGTCGCCGTTGGCCAGGCGCAGTCGCTCGACCCGCAGCACCCGGCCGCCGGGGCGGATGTCCAGCAGCTCGGCGAGCCGGTCGTCGGCGGTGATGTAGCCGACCTCCAGCAGCCGGGAGGTGGGCTCCAGGCCCTGCGCGCGCATGTCCTCGGTGTAGGAGGTGAGCTGCAGCGCCTGGGACACCTTGGGCTTGGCGACGAACGTGCCCTTGCCCTGGATCCGCTCCAGCCGTCCCTCGACCACGAGCTCCTGCAGCGCCTGCCGCACCGTGGTGCGCGAGGTCTCGAACTCGAGCGCGAGCGTGCGCTCCGGCGGCACGGGAGTGCCGGGCGCCTGCGTCTGGGTGATCTGCAGCAGGTGGCGCTTGAGGCGGTAGTACTTAGGGACGCGGGCCGTGCCGCCGTTCTCCTGCGTCTGGGGCGTTTCCACGCCCAAGCCCCCATCCGTCGTCATCGTGGGTTCTCGTTCCTTTCGGTGGGGTCCTCGCCCGAGAGCCAGGGCCGTCTCCGGCACGCTGCTGCGGGACCAATGGTGGCACGTCGACGCAACCCGGCATGCCATGCGAGGCCAGTGGCGGTTGGGTCGTCCACGGTTCAGGCGATCCGGGCGACCTGGGCGCCCGGGCCGGCCAGCGCCTCCGCCGCGGCGACGCCGCAGACCCGGGCGCCGCCGTAGGTGGTCAGCGTGGTGACGCCGCGGTCGGCCAGGACCGAGTCCACGCCGTAGGCGGTGCCGATCTCCACGACCACGGCGTCCGGGCGGGAGGCGGTCAGTTCCAGCGTCGCCCGCTGCATCCACGGGTGCCGGTGCAGGTCGCGCACCACGATCACCAGCGGACGCCCGACCGCGGCGCCCAGCAGCGGCTTGGTGTCGACCTGCCCGTCGCCCGCGTCGACCGCGGTGTGGATCAGTCCGGCCGTCTCCAGCCGCGCGACCGGGGCGCCGACCCGGGCCGTGGTGGTGCCGGGCAGGAACTCGCTGAGCGGTCCGGCGACGCCCCACGGTGTCTCCGAGCCGACGGCGAAGTTGGCGGCCGGGGAGAACTCGACGACGTGCGGCACCCCGTGCAGCGGGGTGAGCGCCCCGTGCACCCGCAGCGCGCGCCGGGCCGCGGCCAGCCCGATGCCGGGCACCGCGGTCGCGGTGTTCTCCCGGCGCAGCTTCGCCGACCAGCGGGCGACGGCGCGGTTGCGCTCCGCGGCCTCGTGCAGCCGATCCTCCGGCAGCCGCCCCTCGCGGACCGCCCACAGCAACGCGTCGCGCAGGTAGCGGAAGGTGGCCTCGTCCTCCAGCCCGCCGCCGACGCAGATCGTGTCGGCGCCCACCGCGATGGCCTTGACCGTGCCCTCGGCGATGCCGTGGGTGCCGGAGATGGCGCCCATCTCGATGCCGTCGGTGACGATCAGGCCCTGGTAGCCCAGCTCGTTGCGGAGCAGGTCGTGCAGGATCGCCCGGGACATGGTGGCCGGCAGGTCGGGGTCGTAGGCGGGGAAGAGGATGTGGGCCGTCATGATCCCCTTCACGTCCGCGGCGACCGCGGCCTTGAACGGGACCAGGTGCTCGCTGAAGCCCTCGGCGGCCAGGTCGATCCGGGGCAGGCCCAGGTGCGAGTCGGCCGCGGTGTCGCCGTGGCCGGGGAAGTGCTTGGCGCAGGCCGCCACGCCCGCCGACTGCACGCCGCGGACGTAGGCGGCGGTGTGCCGGGCGGCCAGCTCGCCGTCGCCGCCGAAGGAGCGGACCCCGATGACGGGGTTGTCCGGGTTGGTGTTGACGTCGGCGTCCGGCGCGTAGTTGAGGTTGATGCCGGCGGCGGCGAGGTCGAAGCCGATGGACCGGGCGACCTCCTCGGTGAGCGCGACGTCGTCCACCGCGCCGAGCGCCAGGTTGCCGGGGTAGGAGGAGCCGCTGACGGCCTCCAGCCGGGTGACGTCGCCGCCCTCCTCGTCCGTCGCGATCAGCACGTCGGGGTTGAGCGCGTACAGCGAGGAGGTGAGCGCGGCGACCTGGGCCGGGTCGGCGATGTTGCGCCCGAAGAGCGCCACGCCGCCCAACTCGCCCGAGTCCAGGTGCCGGCGCACCCACTCGGGAGCCGTCAGACCGGAGAAGCCTGGCTGGAGCACCGCACCGGCGTCCGCGAGCAGTTGGACGGTGTCCGGGCCGGGGTTGGTCATGGTTCCTTCCCTCACGGGGTATCGAGGCGTCCAGGGGCAGTCGGGGAGGCGGCGCGCGCTGGGGGGCCCGCGCCGCACCCGGGCGGTCAGCCCTTGACCGCGCCGGCCGTGAGGCCGGAGGTGACGCGACGCTGGAAGATGACGAACAGGACGATCACGGGCAGCGAGACCATCAGCGCGCCGGCCATCTGGGAGCCGTAGTCCGCGCCGTGGGTCGGCGACGAGGAGAAGCCGGTCAGCCACACCATCGCGGTCTGCTGGTTGTTGCTGGAGAGCAGGATGTTGGCGATGACGAACTCGTTCCACGCCTGGATCCAGCAGAAGACGCCGGTGGTGATCAGGCCGGGGACCGTCAGCGGCAGGATGATCCGCATGAAGGCGCCCCAGCGGGTGCAGCCGTCGACCAGGGCCGCCTCGTCGAGCTCCTTCGGGATGTTGACGATGAAGGAGCGCAGCGTCCACACCACGTAGGGGATGGTGAAGACCAGGTAGGCGAGGATGACGCCGAAGGCCTGGTCGTAGAGGCCGATGTTCTTCAGGATGAAGAACATCGGGATGACCAGCGAGATCAGCGGCACCATCTGCACCACGAGCATGGACGCGATGAAGAAGTTCCGGCCGGTGAAGCGGAACCGGGCCACCGAGACGGCGCCGAGGAAACCCACCGCCAGACCCAGGATCACCGCGCCGACGGTGATGACGGCGACGTTGCGCATGTCGGTCAGGAAGTTGGGGTCGTCGAAGACGGTCTGGAAGCTGGCGGTGGAGATGCCCGTCGGCCAGAAGGTCGGGTCGACGCTGAGCAGGTCCTTGCCGGTCTTGACGGTCGTCAGGACCATCCAGTAGATCGGGAAGAACATGACGAGCGCGAAGAGCAGCGCGACGGTGTTCCACAGCGGGGTGGCCCAGCGCTTGCGGCCGACGGCGTCGTCCTCGCGGCTGCGCCGGAGCACGGTGGGGGCGGTGTCGGTTGCCATCAGTCCTGGTCTCCCATCTTGATGACCTGGCGGATGTAGAAGACGAGGACCGCCAGCATGAGCAGGATCATCAGGATCGAGACCACTGCGCTGGTGCTGTAGTGGGAGCTGCCCAGGCCCTCCTGGTAGAGGTAGACGCCGAGGACGCGGTAGCCCGGCTCGGGGGCGTTGTCGCGCAGCGCCCAGATCTGGCCGAAGACCTGGAAGTCCCAGATGAAGCTGAGGGCGGTGCCGAGCACCAGGAAGGGCTTGATGACGGGCAGCACCACGTGCCGGAAGCTCTCCCAGCCGTTGGCGCCGTCCAGCTTGGACGCCTCGACGAGCTCCTTGGGCACCTGGGTCAGCGCGGCGTTGATGCCGATGACCAGGAACGGCAGCGCGCCCCAGACCACGGCGATCGCCACCACGATGTAGAGGCCCTGGTTCGGGTCGGCGAACCAGTCGTGGGTGCGCCAGCCCTGGTCGCCGGTCGCCAGGTAGAACCAGTAGTCGACGACGCCGCCGGTGTTGGCGAAGAGCCACTTGAACAGCGTGCCGGTGACGATCTGCGGGACGGCCCAGACGAACATGAGCGCCGTCACCACGGTGACCTTGGCCCACTTGGAGATCCGCTGCAGCAGCAGGGCCACCAGCAGGGAGATCAGGATGGAGGCCGCCACGACCTCGAGGGTGAACAGCACGGTCCGCTGCACCGACTGCCAGAAGTCGCCGCTGCCGAGGACCTTGCTGAACCCGTCGAAGCCGATGAACTTCACCAGGTCGGGCGCCGACAGGTGGAGGTAGTCGTTGACGTTCTGGAAGGCCAGGACGAACAGGTCCACCAGCGGGTAGGCCAGCACGGTCAGCAGGATCACCACGGCGGGGGCGATCAACACGTAGGGGACGAAGCTCCCGCGCACACGCACGCCCTTGCGCGCCGCCTTCGGGGCCTTCGGCCGACCGTTTGCCGCGACCGGCATCGGGTCGCTTTCCATCACACTCATCAGGGTCCTTCCCCGGCGCCTGCGTTCCGGCCGCAGGTGGTCTCTCGTCCTGGCGGATCTGGTACCGACGAGAGCGGGCAGCCGGGGACGGCTCCGCCGGCTGCCCGCTCGTCGGTCGACAGGGTCGGTCAGCCCGCGTTCAGGTCGGCCAGGATGGTGGTCTGCGCCGTGGTGAGCGAGGCCGTGGCGTCCTTGCCGGTGGCGATGGCGCTCAGCGCGTTCTGCAGCGCGACCTCGTCGGAGGCCTGGCTCCAGTACGGGCTGTTCGGGATGAACCAGGTCTTGCCGAGGGCGGCGTCACCGGTGGCCTTGTTGGCCGGGGCGGCCGCCTCGTAGGCGGGGACCAGGGTCTTGTTGTTCGGGATGGCGAACTTGGCGAGCGCGGTCTGCTGCGCGGTGTTGGTGAAGATGCGCAGGAACTCGGCGCCGAGGCCCGGGTTGGCGGCGTGGCTCGGGACCGCCAGGTCGGAGCCGCCGAGGAAGGCCGGGGTCGGGGTGCCGGCCGCGGTGCCCGGGACCGGGACCTCGCCGAGGACGTTGGCCAGCGCCGGGTTGCCGCCGGTGGCCGCCGGGCCGCCGACGGTGCCGGCCTCCCAGCCGTTGCCGACGATGGCCGCGATGTTGCCCTTGGCCATCAGGGCGTCCTGGTTGTTCTCGTTGACCGTCTGCCCGCCGACCGAGTAGTTCTTCTGCAGGTCGGCCCAGGTCTGGACGCCCTTGATGAAGTTCGGGTCGGTCAGCGTGCCGCTCCACTTGCCGCCGGAGCTCTTGGCGATGATGCCGGAGGTGCCGTAGTCGCCGGCTCCGAAGGAGAGCGCGGTGTACCAGTCCATGCCCGGCAGGTAGAGCGCCGAGAAGTTCGGGTTGGAGGCGTTCTTCGCCTTGACCTTGTCCAGGTCGGCCTTCAGCTCGTCCAGGGTGGTCGGCGGGGTGGTGACACCGGCGGCGGCGAAGAGGTCCTTGCGGTAGATCAGCACGCGGGAGCCCGCGTAGTAGGGGATCGCGTAGGTCTTGGTGCCGTCGCCGTTCTCGCCGGAGGCGGCGAGGGAGTCGAGCCAGGACGAGGAGTTGTCGAACTTGTCCTTGACCGAGGTCAGGTCGACGAAGGAGCCGGCCGCGATGTACTTGGCGGTCTGGGTGTTGCCCAGCTCCAGCGCGTCGGGGGCGTTGCCGGAGAGCAGGGCCGTGTCCAGCTTGGTGCTGTAGTTCGGCCAGTTCTGCCACTCGATGTTGACCTTGGCGCCGGTCTCGTCCTGGAACTGCTTGACCGCCGCGTTGACCACACCGGGCCAGCCCTTCTGGGCGTCCTGCATGATCCAGACGGTGATGGTCTTGCCCTTGCCGTCCGTGGAGAGCGTGCCCTGGGAGGACGAGCCGGAGGTCGACGAAGAGGAGCAGGCAGCCACGGACAGTACGGTCGCCAGCGCGGCGGCTGCAGCGATCTTGCGCTTCAAAACTTCCTCCTGAGGGAGAAGCGTGGGTGGCACCGGCTGTTCTCGGAGGCGTTCCGATGCTTGACCGTGCCGGAAGTGGGGGTGCTCAATGGGAGGCGCCAGCGCCCAACGCTCCGACGCAGCCACCTGATTGGTGTAGACCAGTGATCGGAGATTGGCATGGACCAATGAGGACCGTCAAGGCCTCTCGGTGGAGCAGTCCAAGCCGTTATCAATGCTTGACATGGGGTGGGTCCGGCTCCACGGGGTCATGTCAGGACTGGACCATTCCCCTGGGGAAAATCCCCCGAACCCGGCTTCATGCGGGCGAATTGGCTGCCGCATGACGGTCTCATAACGGCTCCTGGGAGAACGCGCCGCGACTCTTGACGGCTGCTTCCGGCCCCCGTGACACTCCCGCAATTGGTCGAGACCATTGGGGAGAGTGGTGCGAGCATGAGACGAAGAGCTGTCGCTGTCGGGGTCTGTTCGGCCGTCGCCGCGCTCGGACTGAGCGCCTGCGGGCTGGTTCACGGGGGGTCGGGGCAGGGGAGTGCCTCGCCGACCAGTTGGGGCGGCCGGACGCTGGTGGTCTGGCTGATGAAGGGCGACGACCAGCAGGCCTGGATGACCGCCGTGCGCAGCGAGTTCGGCCGCGCCTACCCGGGCGCCAAGGTCGACTTCGAGGTCCAGGACTGGAACGGGATCGAGCAGAAGGTCACCGACGCGTTGGCCCAGCTGAACCCGCCCGACGTCATCGACATCGGCAACACGCAGACCCCGTTCTACGCGGCCAACGGCGGCCTGCTGCAGCTCACCCCGTACCTGGCCGAACTCGGCGCGAGCGGCTGGACGAAGTCCATGAACGCCTCGGCGGTCTTCCAGGGCAAGCAGTACGCGGCGCCGTGGTACGCGGGCAACCGCGTGGTGATGTACAACAAGCTGCTCTGGAAGAAGGCCGGCCTCGGCGCCGCCCCGCAGACCCTGCAGGAGTGGGAGGACGACCTGGCCCGGCTGCAGAACACGGCCGGGGTCTCCTCCGCGCTGTGGCTGCCGGGTCAGAACTGGTACGCCTTCGACGGCTTCCTGCAGGACCAGGGCGCGCCGATCGTCCAGCGGGTCGACGGCGCCTGGGCGGGCGACCTGGAGAGCCCCGCCGGGCTGCGGGCCGCGGCGGTCTTCAAGAAGCTGCAGGCCTACGGCCACGCCCCGACGGACGGCACCGAGGCCGGTCAGGCGACGGTCTTCGCCAAGGGCGACGTCGGCTGCATGATCGCCATGGGGTACGAGGGTGCGCAGGTGACCGCGGCCAACCCGGGTCTGAACAACCAGATCGGCTGGTTCCCGATCCCCGGGGCCAAGGCCGGGCAGCCGGCCAAGACCTTCCTCGGCGGCTCGGACCTGACGATCTCGCAGAACACCGCGAACAAGGAACTGGCGGTGGGCTTCCTGAAGGTCGCGCTCGACGACGCGAACGAGGCCCTGATGGCCCGCTCCTCCGGCTTCCTGCCGAACCGGGCGAGCCTGTATCCCGCGCTGGCCGGCAACGCGTACGCGCAGGCGGCGGCCAAGTCCGTCCCCTATGCCGGCTACACGCCGCTGCTGCCCGGCTGGGGCAATGTCGAGACGACGCCGAACCCGGTGATCACCCTCTTCCTCACGCCGTATCTGAAGGGCAAGGACCCGGTCGTGGCGGCGCAGGCGGCGGACGCGGAGCTGACCCGGCGACTGGGCTGGAACTGAGTTCCAAGGAGTGGACGGAGACGGCGAAAGGCCGCGAATGCCGGGGGCGGGACCCTCAACCCGCGCCGGCACCGCGGCCTTCGGCCTCGTCGGAGGAGGAGACCGTGCGCGGCGTGGCGGGTGTGCGGGCCCGGGACGCGGCGACGGATCGACCGACGGTGGGGGAGCGGCGGCCGCGCGGTCAGGGCAGATGCGCGAGGCGGTCGCTCCTTGGTGCTGATTCGATTGTGGACTAGACCATTCAGCGTTGTCCAGACCAATGGCGGAGGTATTCGCCAGGGGGCCACGGCCGGTTCCGGCCGTGGGGCGCCGGTCGGCCCGCCCGCCGCCGGACGGCTACCCTCGCCTCATGCCTTCCCTGAACGAGCTGGTGCGCCACCACACCGCGCTGGAGCCCGCCGACGTGGAGTGGATCCACCTGCTGATCTCCGAATGGCAGCTGCTCTCGGACCTCTCCTTCGCCGACCTCGTGCTCTGGGTTCCGACCCGGGACGGCACCCGCTACGTCTCCCTGGCCCAGATGCGGCCCAACACCGGACCCACCTCCTACCAGGACGACATGGTCGGCCACCTGGTGCCGCGCGGCCGCAGGCCGCTGCTGGACATGGCGCTCGACGAGGGCCGGATCGTCCGCGAGGGTGATCCGGAGTGGCGCGAGGACGTACCCGTTCGGGTGGAGTCGATCCCGGTGCGGCGCGAGGGGCGCATCCTCGGGGTGATCGCCCGCAACACCAACCTGCTGACCGTGCGCACGCCGAGCCGGCTGGAGCTCACCTATCTGCAGAGCGCCTCCGACCTGGCCCAGATGATCGCCAACGGCACCTTCCCGTTCCCCGGCGAGCAGAGCGACATGGACGCCTCGCCGCGCGCCGGCGACGGACTGATCCGGCTCGACGCCGACGGCGTCGTCACCTACGCCAGCCCCAACGCGCTCTCCGCCTACCATCGCCTCGGCCTCTCCGCCGACCTGGTCGGGCTGAACCTCGGCCGGACCACCGCCGACCTGATCCCGCCCACCCGCGGCCCCGTCGACGAGGCCCTGGTCAAGCTCGCCAGCGGCTGGGCGCCGCGGCAGACCGAGATCGAGCATCCCGAGGCCGTCGTCCAGCTGCGCACCATCCCGCTCAAGCCCAAGGGCGAGACCGTCGGCTCACTGGTGCTGCTGCGCGACGTCACCGAGCTGCGCCGCCGCGAGCGCGAGCTGATGACCAAGGACGCGACCATCCGGGAGATCCACCACCGGGTCAAGAACAACCTGCAGACCGTCGCCGCGCTGCTGCGGCTGCAGTCCCGCCGGATGGACTCCGCGCCCGCCCGCGCCGCACTGGACGAGGCGGTCCGCCGGGTCGGCTCGATCGCCATCGTGCACGAGACGCTCTCCATGGCCCTGGACGAGACGGTCGCCTTCGACGAGATCGCCGACCGGGTGCTGGCCATGGTGATGGAGCTCTCCCAGGAGGGCCGGGTCACCGCCCGCCGTGACGGCAGCTTCGGCATCCTGTCCGCCGAGGTGGCCACCCCCCTGTCGATGATCCTCACCGAGGTCCTGCAGAACGCGCTCGAGCACGCGTACGGCCCCAAGACCGGCGGTGTGGTGGAGGTCTCGGCCCGGCGCGAGGAGGGTGTGCTGCACATCACCGTCACTGACGACGGCTCAGGCCTGCCCGAGGGATTCGACCCGCAGACGGCCGGCAACCTCGGCCTGCAGATCGTCCGTACGCTGGCGGCGGGTGAGTTGGGCGGAAAGTTCGATATGCGCCCGGCGCCGAAGGGCGGGACACAGGTGCTGCTCGCCATCCCGTTCGACTGACGGACAGGGCCCTTTTACCAGTTACTCACCCTGGTGACGACAACCGCAGGGGATGCTGATTCGTCTACAGTCGCAGGCGCCCCAGAAGTCGGGCGGCGCCGCGCAGCACGACCCACCCAGACGCCGGACGAGAAACTACGTGGATCAACAGAACAACATCGCGCCGCCTCACCCCACCGCCTCCGGCATGGGCACCGTCATGGCACCCAGCTGGCAGCAGCAGGCCACGACCTGGCCGGGAGCGGTGTGGCCGACGGCCGACCCGGCCCCGGCACGGACGCTGCTGGACGTCCTCGACGAGACGGCCTGGCGCCACCCGGACGCCCCGGCCCTCGACACCGGCAGCGCCGTCCTCTCCTACCGGCAGCTGCTGAACGCCGTCGGCACCCTCGCGGCCGAGCTGGCGGGCTACGGCATCGGGCCCGGCGACCGCGTCGGCGTGCGCGTGCCCAGCGGCACCCCGGAGCTCTACCTGGCGATCCTCGGCGTGCTCCGCGCCGGCGCGGCCTACGTGCCCGTCGACGTGGACGACCCCGACGAGCGCGCCGAGATGATCTGGACCGACGCCGGCGTCTGCGCCATCATCGGCGCGGGACTGTCCGTCATGGCCGGCCCCAGCCCCACCGGCGGCGAGCCGGGCGCGGCCCGGATCACCGACGACGCGTGGATCATCTTCACCTCCGGCACCACCGGCCGCCCCAAGGGCGTCGCCGTCACCCACCGCAGCGCCGCCGCCTTCGTCGACGCCGAGGCCCGGCTGTTCCTGCGGCAGGCCCCGCTCGGCCCTGGCGACCGGGTGCTGGCCGGCCTGTCCGTCGCCTTCGACGCCTCCTGCGAGGAGATGTGGCTGGCCTGGCGCCACGGCGCCTGCCTGGTGCCCGCGCCCCGCTCGCTGGTCAAGGCCGGCACCGACCTCGGCCCGTGGCTGGTCGAACGCGGCATCACCGTCGTCTCCACCGTGCCGACCCTGGTCGCCCTCTGGCCCGAGCAGGCACTGGACCGGGTGCGGCTGCTGATCGTCGGCGGCGAGGCCTGCCCGCCCGAGCTGGTGGAGCGCCTGGCCGTCTCCGGCCGCGAGTTCTGGAACACCTACGGCCCCACCGAGGCCACCGTCGTCGCCTGCGCCTCGCTGATGCGCGCGGGCGAGCCGGTCCGCATCGGCGCGCCGCTGGACGGCTGGGAGCTGGCCGTCGTCGGCCCCGACAACCGGCCCGTCCCCTGGGGCGAGGTCGGCGAGCTGGTGATCGGCGGCGTCGGCACCGCCCGCTACCTCGACCCGGCCAAGGACACCGAGAAGTTCGGCGCGCAGCCCTGGCACGG
Organism: Streptacidiphilus pinicola; assembly: GCF_003258295.1. Taxonomy (GTDB): domain Bacteria; phylum Actinomycetota; class Actinomycetes; order Streptomycetales; family Streptomycetaceae; genus Streptacidiphilus; species Streptacidiphilus pinicola. The sequence goes on from NZ_QKYN01000029.1 coordinate 46,078, forward strand.
GCGCCCCGAACGCGTCTACCGCAGCGGCGACCTGGTCCGCGCCGACCCGCGGGGCCTGATCTTCATGGGCCGCGCCGACGAGCAGGTCAAGCTCGGTGGCCGGCGCATCGAACTCGGCGAGGTCGACGCCGCGCTGCAGGCGCTGCCCGGCATCCGGGCCGCCGCCGCGGCGGTCAAGGAGACCCCGGCCGGCGGCCAGGTGCTGGTCGGCTACCTCGTCCCCGACGGCTCCGGCGAGCCCGACCTCGCGGCGCTGCGCACGCTCCTGCTGGACAAGCTTCCGCAGGCGCTGGTGCCGGTGCTGGCCGTCGTGTCCGAACTGCCCACCCGTACCTCGGGCAAGGTCGACCGCAAGGCGCTGCCCTGGCCGCTGCCCGGCGTCGGCGCCGAGGCCGCGGCCTCCGGCGGGCCGCTGCACGGCACCGCCGCGTGGCTGGGGGAGCAGTGGCAGGCCGTCCTCGGCGTGCCGGTCGGAGCCGAGAGCGACTTCTTCGCGCTCGGCGGCACCAGCCTCGCCGCGGCCAAGCTGGTCTCGCTGCTGCGGCAGCGCTTCCCCGGCGCCTCCGTCGCCGACCTCTACCAGCAGCCGGTGCTGCAGACGCTCGCGAACCACCTCGACGGCGGCGCGGACGAATCCGTGGAGGTCCGCGAGGTCCGGCCGGTGCCGGCCTACGTCGGCCTCTACCAGGGGCTGGTGCTCGCCGTCCTCTACGCCGTGACCGGGCTGCGCTGGGTGCTGGCGCTGGCCGCGGTGGACAACCTCATAGGGCCGCTGCCCTGGGCTCCGCACACCTCCTGGGTGCTGGTGGTCGGTGGTTGGCTGCTGCTCTCCAGCGCCTTCGGCCGCTGCCTGATCGGCGCGATCGGGTCCCGGCTGCTGACAGCGGGTCTGAAGCCGGGCACGTACCGCCGCGGCGGCGCGGCCCACCTGCGGCTGTGGACCGCCGAGCGGCTGGTCGCCATGTTCAACGTGGCCGCCGTGATCGGCACCCCGCTCGCGCGTCGCTACGCCAAGCTGCTCGGCTGCCGCGTCGGCCGCGACGTCGAGCTGCACAGCATGCCGCCGGTCACCGGCATGGCCGTCTACGGCGACGGCTGCGCGGTGGAGACCGAGGTCGACACGGCCGGCTGGTGGCTCGACGGCGACGTGCTGCACCTGGGCACCATCCGGATCGGCAAGAACGCGCGCGTCGGTACCCGCACCATGCTGATGCCCGGCGCCGAGATCGGCTACGAGGCCGAGGTGCTGCCCGGCAGTTGCGTGCTGGGCCGCGTCCCGGCGCGCGCCCGCGTCCACGGCAGCCCCGCCGTGCCGGACGAGCGCCCGGTCCCGGAGAACGAGCTCTGGCCCGCGCCCGCGCACCGTCGTTCGCGCGCCTGGAGCCTGGCCTTCGCGCTGGCCCTGCCCGGCTTCCAGCTGCTGCCGCTGCTCTCGGCGCTGCCGGCCGTCGCGGTGCTCTGGCTGCTGATAGGGAAGGACCCCTCCTACTCCAGCATCTTCGACCGGATCCTGACCGCCTCGGTGCCCCTGGCCCTGGTCACGACGGCCCTCTACGCGCTGGCCGTGGTGGTCGCGGTCCGGCTGCTGTCGGTCCCGATCAAGCCGGGGCTGCACCCGGCCCACGGCAGGGTCGGGTTCTGCGTCTGGGCCGTGCACAACCTGATGGCCTCCTCGCGGGTCACCCTGTTCCCGTTCTACGCCAGCCTGATGACCCCGGTCTGGCTGCGGCTGCTGGGCGCCCGGATCGGCCGCCGGGTCGAGGCCTCGACGGCGATCGGCCTGCCCGGAATGATGCGGGTCGACGACCACGCCTTCCTCGCGGACGACACCATGGTCGGCTCCTTCGCCCTCGGCGGTGGCTGGCTGCGGCTCGGGGTCTCCTCGGTGGGCAAGCGCTCCTTCGTCGGCAACTCCGGCATCGTCGCCCCCGGGCGCGCGCTGCCGGACGACTCGCTCGTGGGCGTGCTCTCCGACGCCCCGCCGGACGCCGAGCCGGGCAGCTCCTGGCTGGGCCGCCCCGGCATGCGGGTGCAGCGCGTCGTGGAGGGCGGCGAGGACACCGCCCGCACCTACGACCCGCCGCGCCGACTGGTATGGGCACGAGGGCTGGTGGAGCTGTGCCGGGTCATCCCGGTGCTGCTGACGGTGCTCCTCGGCGACCTGGCCGCCACCGGCCTGCAGGCGCTCTTCGACTGGGACGGGCTGACGATGTGTGCCGTCCTCGCCGGTGTGATGCTGCTCGCCCTCGGGGTGACGGCGTGTCTGATGACCACGCTGGCCAAGTGGTTGCTGATGGGCCGCTTCCGCGAGGGCCAGAAGCCGCTGTGGAGCGCGTTCGTGTGGCGCAACGAACTCTTCGACACCTTCGTCGAGGAGCTGGCCATGCCGTGGCTGGGCAGCACGCTGGTCGGCACGCCCTTCTTCACCCTGTGGCTGCGCAGCCTCGGCACCCGGATCGGCCGCGGAGTGTGGTGCGAGTCGCACTGGTTCCCCGAGACCGACCTGATCAGCATCGGCGACGGAGCCACCGTCAACCGCGGTGTGGTGGTGCAGACTCACCTCTTCCACGACCGGCTGATGCGGATGGACACGATCGAGATCGAGGCGGGCGCGACCATCGGCCCGCACTCCATCGTGCTGCTGGGCTCGACACTGGGGGAGGGGTCCGTGGTGGGCCCGTCCTCGCTGGTGATGCGCGGCGAGTCGGTGCCGGCGGGCAGCCGCTGGCTGGGCAACCCGGTGCGCCGCTGGGCGTAGGGGACAAGCAGGAGGGCCCCCGTCCGCGGTGCGGACGGGGGCCCTCCTGCTTGTCCCCGAGATGTCCCTGAGAACGAAGCGAGGCCCTGCCGAACGGGGGGGAGGTTCGGCAGGGCCTCTGAACCTGCTCCGGCCGTCGGGGGGAGTCGGCCGGAGCAGGGGCTCTGTGATGACAGTGGCGCTCCGTGCACGGCACGGGCGACTGCCCTCGGCTCCGACGGTATCAAATCCTCGGGGCCGTTGAGCAATGCACAGGTGTGCATTGCTTTGGAAAGTGCTCACCCTGCGCTCACGGCGGGCACTTGATCAAGGGCTGATCAGAAGGTGGAACGGTGGTGCGGTGACTCTTCGTGTCAGGCGGTGCGGGCACGGTTGCGGGCGGCGCGGCGCTTCATCGCACGACGCTCGTCCTCGCTCATGCCGCCCCAGACACCGGCGTCCTGGCCCGTCTCCAGCGCCCACTGGAGGCAGCTCTCCATGACCGGGCAGCGACGGCAGACGGCCTTCGCCTCCTCGATCTGGAGCAGCGCGGGCCCGGTGTTGCCGATGGGGAAGAAAAGCTCGGGGTCCTCTTCCCGGCAGACAGCGCGGTGGCGCCAGTCCATCTTGTCCAACTCCTCTAAACGGCGGGGGTGTCCCACCAGCGTCAATGGCAGCTTGTGAATGTGAACGCTTTCACGAACCCGATGGCAGGCACAGGGCCGACACGTGAGTCGGCGCACGGATGCTCGCGGCGTTGCGGGGTGGATTCGGGCGACTCAGGCGGTCTCCGTTACGGACCGTCCCGATCGCCATGTAAAGGTTCGCAAACCTCGACCCGGGATACAACCCCCTTCGGGTAGGAAATTTTGAATCGTCGGTGTCGCTTGGGTCACACCCTGTACTTCGATGGAGTGAAGCGGTGCGTGCGTTCGAGAACAAGGCCAAACGGCCCTCGCGTTCACACAATCACACGCAGTGCCCGAGATACGCCTGTGAAGCTGATGGTGTTCCGCTCTCCAAGGTGGTCCCCATCGACCTGGAACGGCAGCGGTTCCTGCGAATGCAAGGTGAATTCGGCGAGATCGTGGTAAGCGACCACGTGTTTGCCGTGCGGGCCCGCGCCGGTCGAGTCGAGCAGCTGCGGGATCGTGCGCAGGGTCTGAACGAGTGACATCCGGGTCATGCCGAAGAGGTCCAGGCTCGTGTCGAAACCGGCCTCCGGGGAGGCGTACACCGGCCGGTTCCCCAGATACGTCCACGGCGAGGTGTTGGAGACTATCGACACCGCCAGGCCCGGAACCGGGTCCATCCCGTCGCTACTGAACGTGATCGGCCCGTTGCGCCGGTTGCGGCCCTCCTCGAAGAACTGCCGCCAGGCCTGGCCGACATAGAGGGCGTGCGTCGAGCGCCGCCCGTCCCGCCGCGCCTGCTCGACCCGGCCCACCACGCCGGCGTCGAAGCCGAAGCCGGCGGTGAAGGTGAACCACCGGTCGGGGAGCCCCTGTCCGCCGGAGCGGCCCAGCGAGATGGAGCGCTGCCGCGGACTCTCCGGCCGGCTCAGCGCGTCCAGCAGCACGCCGGTGGCCTCGACCGGATCGTTCGGCAGACCGAGCGCGCGGGCGAAGACGTTGGTGCTGCCGCCCGGCACCACCGCGAGCGCGGGCAGGTGTTCGCCGGGGCCGTCGTGAAGCAGGCCGTTGACGACCTCGTTCACCGTGCCGTCGCCGCCGAGCGCGACCACGACGTCGTGCGTCTGCTCCCGCGCGGCCTCCCGCGCGAGGTCCCGCGCGTGGCCCCGGTACCCGGTGGCGACGACGTCCAACTTCAGGTCGTTGGCGAGCGCGTGCGCGAGGACGTCTCTGGTCCGTCCACTGGTGGTGGTCGCTTTGGGATTGACGACCAGGAGCGCACGCATGGTGGTAAGCGTACCTACGGGCGCCCGCCCCGAACCTCCTCGGGGCGGGTCGCGTGGTGGCCCGCGCCCCCGGGCCGTGGGCCGCAGGGCACGAGCTAGCCTGGAGGCGTGACTGCCGATGCCGCTCTGCCCGCCGCCACCGCGCCCCTGCGTCCGAGGACGCTGACCGCCGGGGCCTGGTTCTCCATCGCCCAGGGCGTCGTGATCGCCGCCTACGGCGTGTACGTGATGGTGGCCCCGCTCACCAGCACCACCAAGACCGGCATCGGGATGACCGAGTTCGCCGGCGGGCTGCTGCTGCTCATGGGCCTGCTCCCGCTCGCTGCGGGACGCGCGCTGCTGCAGCTGAAGAAGTGGGGACGCAGCCCGGCCGTCATGGTCGACACGTTGTGCCTGGCGGTCGCCTACTTCACGTTCCAGAACGGCGGCGCCTTCATCGCGCTCGGCGTCGCCGTGGGGCTGGCCGGGATCGCCGGGATCGTCCTGCTGCTGCACCCGAGGACCACCGCAGCGCTGTGGCCCTCGGGTCAGTGACCGGCCTCGGTGACCGGCCGGGGACTCACTCCTCGATGAGGAGCTTCTCCCGCAGCTGAGCCAGCGTCCGGGCGAGCAGCCGGGAGACGTGCATCTGCGAGATGCCGACCTCGGCCGCGATCTGGGACTGCGTCATGTTCCGGAAGAAGCGCAGCACCAGGATCCGCTGCTCGCGCTGCGGCAGCTGGGCCAGCAGCGGCTTGAGCGACTCGCGGTACTCGACGCCCTCCAGGGCGTCGTCCTCCGCGCCGAGGGTGTCGGCGACGGCGGGGGACTCGTCGTCGGTGTCCGGGACGTCGAGCGAGAGCGTGCTGTAGGCGTTGGCGGACTCCAGACCTTCGAGCACCTCCTCCTCGGAGATGCCCAGGTGCTCCGCCAGCTCGTGCACGGTCGGCGAGCGGCCGTGGCGCTGGGAGAGCTCGCTGGTGGCCGTCGTCAGCGACAGGCGCAGCTCCTGCAGGCGGCGCGGCACGCGGACCGCCCAGCCCTTGTCGCGGAAGTGGCGCTTGATCTCGCCGACGATGGTCGGGGTCGCGTAGGTGGAGAACTCGACACCACGCTCCGGGTCGAACCGGTCCACCGACTTGATCAGGCCGATGGTGGCGACCTGGGTCAGGTCGTCCAGTGGTTCGCCGCGGTTGCGGAACCGGCGGGCCAGGTGCTCGACCAGCGGGATGTGCATGCGCACCAGCTGGTTGCGCAGTTCCACCCGCTCCGGGGAGCCCTCGGACAGCTGTGCGAGCCGCACGAAGAGCGCGCGGGCGGCCTCGCGGTCGGGCGCGCTGTGGCGCTGCGGCGCGACCGTGCGCGCACCGCCGGGACCCCACGGCTCGGCCGGCTTCTCGGGCTCGCCCTCGGCGTCGGCCCCGCCCACGGCGTCGGCCTCGTGCAGCTCCGGCGCGTCGTCGGTGTCGAGCTCGAAGCCGGCCGGCCCGTCGCCGGCGGGCCGTGCCTGCTCGGCCTCGGGGGCCGGGCGGGCGTCGGCGCGCTCGGGGTCGTCCGCGAACACCCTTGCCTCCGTCTGCTTCTGGTTGCCGGCATCGGCCTGTGCGGGCACGTGGGCCCGGCTCGCGCCGGGCCGGTGGTTGAGGTCTCTCACGACGATCCCCCGCTCCCGTATCCTCGCGTCACGGCTGGCCGGGGCCGGCCCCGCGCTTCTTGTGCAGGCTGATGGTCACCGTCTTGTCCGGCTCGACGGTCGACTCGACCTCGCCGGCCAGCGCTGAGAGCACCGTCCAGGCGAAGGTGTCACGCTCGGGCGCCCGCCCGTCCGTGGTCGGGGCCGAGACGGTCACCTTGAGCGAGTCGCCGACCAGCATGAACATGCAGCTGAGCACGGAGCCGGGCACGGCCTGCTGGAGCAGGATCGCGCAGGCCTCGTCCACTGCGATGCGCAGGTCCTCGATTTCGTCAAGTGTGAAGTCGAGCCGCGCCGCGAGTCCGGCCGTCGCGGTTCGCAGAACCGAGAGGTAGGCGCCCGCCGCGGGAAGTCGGACCTCGACGAAGTCCTGCGCGTCGGGCTCGCCGTCGATCTGGGACACCCTCACCTCCGAGCTGTTCCGTGCCGTGCTGTGCGTGTGTGGCTGAATGCCGCCGTGACCGGTGACGCTACCGCGATCGCGAGCGCCATGTCGCCCATCCGGCGACCCCGGGCCTTCCGGTGACTCATAGTAGGTCCCCATATACGCACCGTGGCAATGGTGGTGGCGAAATCAGGAGAAAACACTTGCCCGCCGGACCAGGTCCGCCCGGCTGCGGGTGCTCCCCCTGACATCTCAACGCCCCAGCGCCGCCAGAGAATCCCCGCTGAGCCGGTGGACCGTCCACTCGTCCATGGCCACCGCGCCCAGCGAGCGGTAGAAGGCGAGCGACGGCTCGTTCCAGTCCAGCACCGACCACTCCAGGCGGCCGTAGCCGCGCTCGACGCAGATCCGCGCGAGCTCCGTCAGCAGCGCCTTGCCGTGGCCGCCGCCGCGGGAGTCCGGGCGGACGTAGAGGTCCTCCAGGTAGATGCCGTGCGTGCCGGTCCAGGTGGAGAAGTTGCGGAACCAGAGCGCGAAGCCGACCGTGCGGCCCGACTCGTCCTCGGCGACGTGCGCGAACGCCGCCGGGTGGGCGCCGAACAGGGCGTCGTGCAGCTGCTGCTCGGTGGCCCTGGCCTCGGCGAGCGCCTTCTCGTACTCGGCGAGCTCGCGCACCATCGCGTGGATCTCGGGGATGTCGGCGGGAACAGCGGTTCGGATCATGTCGGAAAGCCTAGGCGACCGCGCCGACGTTCAGACGAGCCGCTGGTCCTCGTAGCACCAGCGCCAGCTCTCGCCCGGTTCGTGGCTGCGCATGACGGCATGGCCGGTCTGCCGGTGGTGCTCGGTGGCCCAGCGCCCGGGGGTGGAGTCGCAGCAGCCGACGTGTCCGCAGTGCAGGCAGAGCCGCAGCGCGACGGGGCGCTGGCCCAGCTCCGCGCAGTGCCGGCACCCGTCCGTCACCGGCGCGGGCTCGGGGTCGGGCAGCTCGGCGAGGTGCGGGCAGGGGCGGGAAGGGGACATGGCCTCCAGGGTACGGGGCGTGCCCCGTCACGTGTGGTTCTGTGACCCCATGGCCATGAGCAGTCCCAGCGCCCTCTTCGTCTTGGTCGCGGGCTCCACCGCCGTCGCGGGGATCGCCCGCCGGTACCGGTTGTCCGCGCCGCTGCTCCTCGTGGTGGCCGGCCTGCTCGCCTCCGAGCTGCCCGGCGTGCCGGACTACTCGCTCGACCCGGCGGTCGTGCTGCCGCTGGTACTGCCGCCGCTGCTGTACACCTCGGCCCAGGAGGCCTCCTACACCAGCATCCGGGCCAACCTGCGCCCGGTGGTGCTGCTCTCCGTCGGCTACGTGCTGTTCAGCACCGTCGCGATGGGTCTGATCGCCCATGCGCTGATCCCCGGGATGCCGCTCGCCGTCGCGTTCGTGCTCGGTGCGGTCGTCGCCCCGCCCGACGCGGTGGCGGCCACCGCGATCGCGCGCCGGGTCGGGCTGCCCGCCCAACTGGTCTCCATCCTGCAGGGCGAGAGCCTGGTCAACGACGCGACCGCGATCACCGCCTACCGGGTCGCGATCGCGGCGGCGGTGGGGGAGGGCTTCTCCTTCGGCAGCGCGGTCGGCGAGTTCCTGCTGGCCGCGCTGGGCGGGACCGCGGTCGGGCTGGTGCTGATGTGGCCGCTGCAGTGGCTGCGGGTGCGGCTCGGCGACCCACTGCTCAGCAACACCTTCTCGCTCCTCGTCCCGTTCGCCGCGTACGCGGCGGCGGAGGCCTTCCATGCCTCGGGCGTGATCGCGGTCGTGGTCGTCGGCCTCTACCTGGGCCACTACGCGAACTGCGTCGACTTCGCGCTGCGGCTGCAGGAGGAGGCGGTCTGGCGGATGGTCTCGTTCGTCCTGGAGTCCGCGGTCTTCGCCCTGATCGGTCTGCAACTGCCGGTCGTGGTCCGGCAGTTGAACGGCTACTCGGTGGGCCGGCTGACGCTGTGGTCGGTGGTACTGCTGCTCGCGCTGATCGGGCTCCGCTTCGTCTGGTGCTGGCCGGCGACGTATCTGCCCAGCATGCTCAGCCGCCGTATCCGGGAACGCGAGGGGCGTCCTCCGTGGACGCGCCCCCTCGTCGTCGCCTGGGCCGGCATGCGCGGCGTCGTCTCACTGGCCGTGGCCTTCTCGATCCCCGAGACCACGCACGACGGAGCGCCGTTCCCGGAGCGGGACCTGCTGCTGTTCCTGGTCTTCGCGTTGGTCATCGGCACGCTGCTGGTACAGGGCCTGACGCTGCCTTCGCTGGTGCGCCGGCTGCCGATCCCGGAGCGGGACCGGGCCGCGGAGACGCTGCGCGAGGCCCAGGCCCAGTACGAGGCCTCAACGGCGGCCGAGGCACGGCTGGACGAGCTGCTGCGGGATCCGCGCAACCGGGTCCCCGAGGTCCTGGAGTCCCGGCTGCGTCGCCTGCTGGACCGGCGGCGCAACGCCGTGTGGGAACGCATGGGCGCGCCGGTCCACGAGGAGACGGGGGAGTCGGTGGACTCCGCCTACCGGCGCCTGGCCCGCGAGGCCCTGGACGCGGAGCGCCGGGCGCTGGTCGCCCAGCGCGACACCGGCCGGGTCGACGACGAGCTGCTGCGCAGGCTGGTGCGGCGACTGGACTTCGAGGAGGCGCTGATGGAGCACACCGAGGAGTGACCTCGGGGACAGTGCCCGGTGCGTGCGCGGTCAGGGCGCGGTCAGCGGTGGGGGTGAGTCTCGTTCCTGTGAGCGCGGCGGACCCCGCGGCGCCCGGGACGAGGAGCCTGCCATGAACGCCACGAAGAAGATCCTGATTTCCGGTGCCAGCATCGCCGGACCCGCGCTCGCGCTGTGGCTGGGGCGGTGCGGTCACGACGTCACGGTGGTGGAGCGGGCCGCGGCGTTCCGGGAGGGCGGGGGTGCGGTCGACTACCGGGGCCGGGTGCACCGCACGGTGCTGGAACGGATGGGCGTGCTGGAGACGCTGCGCGGGCTGGACACCGGGATGGGCGAGCAGGCCCTGCTCGACGAGAGCGGCCGCGAACTCCTGCGGCTCCCGGCCTCGTTCATGAGCGGCGAGCTGGAGGTGACCCGCGGCGACCTGGCCCGGACCCTGTACGAGGCGAGCCTGCCGGTCGCCCGCTACGTCTTCGGCGACTCGGTCCGGACGCTGACCGAGCACGCCGACGGTGTCGTCGTCGAGTTCGAGCACGGCCCGACCCAGGAGTTCGACCTGGTCGTCGGCGCGGACGGGATCCACTCCACGACCCGGAGGCTGGCCTTCGGGCCGGAGGAGCGGTTCCGCCGGGACACCGGCTGGTGCGTGGCGACGTTCTCCACCACCGCGCCGGCCCACCTGGGGCTGCGCAACAGCGGGGTGATGTGGAACGACCCGGGCCGGATGGTCGGGCTGTCCAACCTGCTGGGCGAGGACGGCGCGATGCTGGTCTTCCACGCGCCGGGCCTGGAGTTCGACCACCGCGACACGGCCCGTCAGCGGGCGATCGTCCGCGAGCACTACGCGGACGCCGGCTGGGAGGTGCCCTCGGTGCTGCCCTCGGCGGCGACCGCGTCGGACTTCTACTTCGACTCGATCAGCCAGATCGTCATGGACCGCTGGTCCCGTGGCCGGGTGGTGCTGCTGGGCGACGCGGCCTGGGCGCCCGCGCCGGGCGGGATGGGCAACGGGCTGGCGGTCGTCGGCGCCTACGTTCTGGCGGGGGAGCTGGCGACGGCCCCGGACCACGCGACCGCGTTCGCCCGCTACGAGGAGCGGATGCGCCCTTATGTGGCGAAGTGCCAGAAGCAGGGCGCGGGCGCGGGACGTTTCCTGGCGCCGGTCACCGGGAAGCAGGTGAAGCAGCGGAATCGGGCCTACCGTATGCTCTGCCACCGAACGATGCGTGCGCTGTTTGAGCGGATGACGGTGAAGGCCGCCGAGGCGATCGAGCTGCCCGCGTACGGGCTTCCCACGCTGAACCGTCCGACAGTTGGGGTTTTCCCACAGTCGTGAACGAATCCTCAATCCCCCAGCTGGGGGAAGCACAAACCACCGAACGGCGGGCTACGCGCGTCATAGCGCGCTGAGCTCGCCGTTTGTTCATCTTCCGGCCCTGTGGGCGTCGGGATCCTGTGAATTGCCTATTGACCGGGATTCTTCAATCCTGGTTTGCTTTCGCCCCAGGTCGATCGGCAACCACCACAAGTGGTGACAGCATGCCAATTCTCTTGTGTGCGCTTTGAGTTGGAGCGGAATGCCCCGATTCGACCTGCGAGTTCTCCCAGGGCATGCGGACGCGTCCCCAGTCAACACCTGCGTCCGCGACGAGAGAGGATCACTCCCCACATGCGCAACACCCGCTTCAGAGGCGCGGCCATCGCCGGTGTCGCCTCTATGTCCCTCGCTGCGGCCGGGCTCGCGCTCGCCGCCGCCCCGGCGCAGGCCTCGGGCGGTCACCGCCAGGTCTCCGGCATGGCGCACCACAACGCCGCCGCGGTGGACTCCAGCACGGTGAACAACGAGTTCGACCCGTACGCCCCGTCGATCAACGCCAGCAAGGCCCCGGGCGTCAAGCAGTGGGAGGCCAAGCAGCGCCAGCTGCGCGCCACCCGCGCGACGGCCGCGGCCACCGGCCAGGAGACCCTGTCCTACGGCGGTGGCGTCGACGGCATCGGCGTCCAGAGCGGCCACTCCAAGGTCTACCTGGTGTTCTACGGAACCCAGTGGGGCACGCAGAGCACCGACGGCAACGGCAACCTCAAGTTCACCGGCGACTCCGCCGGCGCCGCGAGTGCCGCCCAGCAGATGTTCAAGGGCATCGGCACCAACGGCGAGACCTGGTCCGCCGACCTGACCCAGTGGTGCGACGGCCCGAACGTGGCCTCCGGCGCGGTCAGCTGCCCGAGCAACGCCAACTTCATCCCGTACCAGAGCGGCGGCGTGCTGTCCGGCGTCTGGTACGACAACGCGGGTGCCTCGCCGGCCCAGGCCAGCGGCAACCAGCTGGCCCAGGAGGCCATCAAGGCCGCCGGCCACTTCGGCAACACCTCGGGTACCGCCAACCGTGACGCGTACTACGTCATCCTGTCGCCCCACGGTGTGAACCCGGACGACTACGAGAACCCGACCACGGGTTACTGCGCCTGGCACGACTGGAACGGTGACACCACCCTCACCGGCGGTGCGGCGAGCTCGCCCTACGGCGACATCGCCTTCTCCAACCAGCCGTACAACATCGACCAGGGCGCCAACTGCGGCGTCGGCTTCGTGAACTCGCCCGGCACCACGGACGGCTTCACGATGACCCTCGGCCACGAGTGGCACGAGATGATGTCGGACCAGAACCCGGCCGGCGGCTGGACCAACCACGTGTCCGGCAGCTCCTACAACGGCCAGGAGAACTCCGACGAGTGCGCGTGGCTGAAGCCGGGCACGGCGGGCGGCGCGGCCAACGTCTCCTTCGGCTCCTTCGGTAGCTACGCCGAGCAGGCCAGCTGGTCCAACGACACCAACAGCTGCGCCATCACGCACGCCATCCTGAACCACGGCAGCACCGGCAACACCGTCACGGTGACCAACCCGGGCACGCAGACGGGCACCGTCGGCACCGCCGCCTCGCTGCAGATCAGCGCCTCCGACTCGGCCTCGGGCCAGACGCTGACCTACTCCGCGACCGGTCTCCCGGCCGGCCTGTCGATCAACTCCTCGACCGGCCTGATCTCCGGCACTCCGACCGCCTCCGGCACCTCCTCGGTGACGGTCACGGCGACCGACTCCACCAACGCCACCGGCAGCACCTCCTTCAGCTGGACCGAGAACAGCTCGGGCGGCACGGGCGGCGGCGTCACCAACGGCGGCTTCGAGTCGGGTTCCTTCACCGGCTGGACCACCACCGGCAACGCCACGGTCATCGCGGGTGCGGCCCACTCCGGCAGCTACGGCGCGATGCTCGGCTCCACCAACCCGAGCACCACGTCCACGGCGGCGCAGACCTTCACCGCGCCGTCCGGCAGCAGCCAGCTGTCCTTCTACTACAGCAACAACTGCCCGGACACGGTCAGCTACGACTGGGCCACGGCGACGCTGAAGGACAACACCACCGGTACCACCACCACGGTCCTGACCAAGACCTGTGACCCGAGCGGCGCCTGGAACCAGGTCACCTCGTCCGTCACCGCGGGTCACAGCTACACGCTGACGCTGACCAACGTGGACGACAACTACCCGGGTGACCCGACCTACACCTACTACGACGACGTCACGGTGTCCTGATCACCCTGACTGATCGTTGACTGAGGCGACGAAGAAGTCGCCGAAGCGCGCGAGCGGAGACCGTCCGGGGGGCGGCCTCCGCTCGCTGCTTTGTTGCACTGTTCTCTGTTGCTCTGTGCGGAGTGGTTCAGGCGCGGACCAGTACGCCGCGCACCGGCGTCCCGTCCGCGAGGGTCCAGTCGGCGGTGACGGAGCCGAGGGCGTCCGCGGGCGCCGGGCCCGGGCGCGGGACGCGCACGATCGCCACCGTCGGCTCGGCCGGAGCGCCGGCTGCCAGCTCTCCGCTCACGGACGGGTCCGGGGTGTCGCTCTCCCCCTGCATCTGCGGCACCGTCTCGCCGCGCAGCAGCGCGCTCAACTGGGCCTGCAGCACCGGGTCGTGGACGCCGTCGTAGAGCCAGCGGGTGCCCAGCACGCCGTGCTCGCTGGTGCCGATCAGCGCCTGCTCCGCGCCCTTCAGCGGCGCGCCGCGGTACGTCATCGGCACGTGGTAGGTGAGCGGACCGTCGGTCACGACCATGAACTCGATCCCGACCTCTCCGGCCGGGTCGTCCAGCCGGAAGCCGCCGGCCCGGCGCAGATCGGTCGTGCCGTCCCCCTGGTACCAGGGCTGCCGGGGCAGCCACTCGGCGAGCAGCTCCAGCTTGGTCGGGGTCATCGTGGTGTGGTGGATCAAGGCCATACAACTGCTCCTCTGTTCCTTTGCCGAAACAGCAGAGGGCCCGGCCGGATCGTCGGCCGGGCCCTCACGCATGAGCGCCCTGAGCTGCGCGAGGACCGCCCTCGCACAGTTCTGGGATCAAGGCCCTGGGATCAGGCCTTCTTGGTCTCCCAGAAGATCTTGTCGATCTCGGCGATCAGGTCGAGCGCCTTCTGGCCCGTCGCCGGGTCCGTGGAAGCCTTGGCGGCGGACAGCGCCTTGAGGGTGTCGTTCACCAGCTGGTGCAGCTGCGGGTACTTCTCGAAGTGGGGCGCCTTGAAGTAGTCGCTCCACAGCACCGAGACGTGGTGCTTGGCCATCTCCGCGCGCTCCTCCTTGATGACGGTGGCGCGGGCGCGGAAGTGCGGGTCCTCGTTGGCCTGGTACTTCTCCTGGACGGCCTTGACGGACTCGGCCTCGATACGGGCCTGGGCCGGGTCATAGACGCCGCAGGGCAGGTCGCAGTGAGCGTGGACGGTAACCCGCGGAGCAAAGAGCCGAGAGAACATGGGAGTCCTTCCTGTGATCGTCTTCCCAGGAGGAGGTTACCGCCGAAAGCGTGCCGCTTCGCGTCCACCCCGGGGGCTTAGGACAAAGGTCGTAGCAGTCCGGTGAACGATGGTGGACTTGACCTCCGCTCTTGCGAAGATGGAAGGCGGACGGAGCGGCGATCGGACGAGCTAAGGCATGGGCGAGGTTGACGGGGATGGCCGAGCGTATGGGTGACCGCGACGCGCAGGCGCAGGCGCAGCTTCAGGAACCCCCGGAGGGGGGACCGGTGACCGGGAAGTTCGGGGTGCTGCTCGTCGACGGGCCGTCGATGGCCCCCACACTCGCCCACGGTGACCGGCTGCTCTGCCACTACGGCGCGCGGGTGCGGGCGGGCTCCGTCGTGGTGGCCCAGCACCCGCTCCGTCAGGACCTGCTCGTGGTCAAGCGCGCGGTCGAGCGCCGCGCCACGGGCTGGTGGCTCCTCTCGGACAACAGCGCGGTCGAGAGCGACAGCCGCGACTACGGCCCCGTCCCCGACGCCCTCATCCTCGGCCGCGTCCTCCTCCGCTTCACCCCGAAGCCGGCCTGGCTCGCCCCACCCCCCTGGTGCCGCGCCGCGCTCCGCGCGATGCCGTACGGCATGGCCCGCAGATTCGGCGACTTCCGCAGGGCCTGAGCTTCTGCGTCGACCTGTCGGCTACGCCGACGCGGCCTCGCGCTTGCGGGCCCGGTAGGCGGCGACGTTGGCGCGGGTGGCGCAGCGGTCGCTGCAGTAGCGGCGGCTGCGATTGGTGGAGGTGTCGAGATACGCGTTGCGGCAGGGCGCCGCCTGGCAGATGCCCAGGCGGTCCACGCCGTGCGCGGTGAGGTGCATGGCCAGGCCCATGCTCGCCAGCGCGGCGTACAGCGCGGTCGCGGTCGGGGCGTTCTCCGCCAGGTGCATGTGCCACAGCGGCTGGCCGCTGTCGTCCAGGTGGTCGTGCCCGGAGATGATCGGGCTGACCGGGAACTCGATCAGCAGGTCGTTCAGCACGTCCACGGCGTGCGTCTGCTCGCCCTCCGCCGCCGACTCGAAGACGCCGCGCAGCCGCGCCCGGACCCCGCGCAGGCGGGAGACGTCCGCCTCCTCCGCCAGCTTCACGCCCCGGCCGCCGGGGCTGAACAGCCGGCGGACCTCCTCGACGCTGGTCAGGGCGTCCTTCCCGCGCTCCGGCTCCTCGGTGTTGACCAGCCGGACGGCGAAGTCCGCATAGGTGGTGAGTTCCATGGTCGTCGTCCTTGCGCCGGGGGAGACTGGAGAGAGCCAGGGTAATGAGTCTTGCCGCTACCAGGGTATTACGCTTCCGGGGTGTGTGTGATGTACCCGACCGAAAGCCGAAACCTGCCCGGCTGCCCACCACAGGCCGAGCTGTGCCAAAATCGGCACACGGGTGACCCCCGTCAGTCGAGCAGGCCCACCGGTTCGGGACCGATCCGGTGGTGCGGGCGACCGGAAGCCAGGACAGCGCTCCGGATCGGCACGCACCATTCGCACTCCGGCCGCTCGCCGTTCGCTCTTGAGTGCTGTTCTGCACCGTTGTGTGTGGACGTGGTCCGTTCGTGCGGGCGGATCTCACGACACAACGGAGGAGACAGCCCCCTCTACCGGGACAAAAAGACGAAGCAGCGGCGGCTCAGCCCGGACTAGTGTCGAGAACGGCACGGAACCGGAACAAGCACCAGCTCACTCAAACCCTCAAAGAACGACGACGAAGAGGTCCTCGTGGCAGCCGAGATCATCAGCCCCCGCTCCATCGACCAGGAGCCGCTCGACCCCGCCTTCGCCCTGCACCGCGGCGGCAAGATGGAGATTCGTGCGACGGTTCCGGTCCGTGACGCGGACGACCTTTCTCTCGCTTACACCCCCGGCGTGGCCCGTGTCTGCACCGCCATCGCCGAGCAGCCTGAGCTGGTCAACGACTACACCTGGAAGTCCAAGGTGGTCGCCGTCGTGACCGACGGCACCGCGGTGCTGGGCCTCGGCGACATCGGTCCCGAGGCGTCCCTTCCGGTCATGGAGGGCAAGGCGATCCTCTTCAAGCAGTTCGGCGGCGTCGACGCCGTGCCGATCGCGCTGGCCACCAAGGACACGGACGAGATCGTCGAGACCGTGATCCGTCTCGCGCCGTCCTTCGGTGGGGTGAACCTGGAGGACATCTCCGCCCCGCGCTGCTTCGAGATCGAGCGCCGCCTCAAGGAGGCGCTGGACATCCCGGTCTTCCACGACGACCAGCACGGCACCGCCGTGGTCACCCTGGCCGCGCTGCGCAACGCCGCCAAGCTGACCGGCCGCACCCTGGCCGACCTGCGCGCCGTGATCTCCGGCGCGGGTGCGGCCGGCATCGCCATCGCCAAGATCCTCGTCGGCGCCGGCATCGGCGACGTCGCGCTCTGCGACCGCAAGGGCGTCGTCCACGTCGGCCGCACCGACCTGACCGACGTCAAGCGCGAGATCGCCGAGCTCACCAACCGCGGCGGGCTGACCGGCTCGCTGACGGACGTGCTGGAGGGCGCGGACGTCTTCATCGGCGTCTCCGGCGGCACGGTGCCGGAGGAGGCCGTCGCGAAGATGGCCAAGGACTGCTTCGTCTTCGCCATGGCCAACCCGAACCCCGAGGTGCACCCCGACGTGGCGCACAAGTACGCCGCGGTCGTGGCTACCGGTCGCTCGGACTACCCGAACCAGATCAACAACGTGCTGGCGTTCCCGGGCATCTTCGCCGGCGCGCTCCAGGTGCGGGCCTCCAGCATCACCGAGGGCATGAAGATCGCCGCGGCCGACGCGCTGGCCCAGCTGGTCGGCGAGGAGCTCTCCGCGGCCAAGGTCATCCCGAGCCCCTTCGACGAGCGCGTCGCCCCGGCCGTCACCAAGGCCGTCGCCGAGGCCGCCCGCGCCGAGGGCGTCGCCCGGATCTGACGCACCCTCTCCTCAGCGGAGCTACGAGGCGCTTTTCTCGCCCGTCACGGAGCCATAGATCACACTGTGGCGTGGTTCCGTGGCGGGCGAGCGCGGTTCTAGGGTCGGAGCATGTTCGCCGCCTATGCCGCACGTATCGCACCGGACGACCCGCTCAGCGGCCTGGAGCTCGGGGAGCGTCCCGAGCCGGAGGCCCGGCCCGGGTGGAGTGTCGTCACCGTCAAGGCCGCCTCGCTCAACCATCACGACCTGTGGTCGCTGCGCGGCGTCGGGCTGCCCGCCGAAAAGCTGCCGATGATCCTCGGGTGCGACGCCGCGGGCGTCGACGAGGACGGCAACGAGGTCGTCCTGCACTCCGTCATCGGCCAGACCGGGCACGGCGTCGGGCCCAAGGAGCCGCGGTCGATCCTGACCGAGCACTACCAGGGCAGCTTCGCCGAGAAGGTCGCCGTGCCGACCTGGAACCTGCTGCCGAAGCCCGCCGGGCTCTCCTTCGAGCAGGCCGCGTGCCTGCCGACGGCGTGGCTGACGGCGTACCGGATGCTCTTCACCAACGCGGGCGTGAAGCCCGGCGACACCGTCCTGGTGCAGGGTGCGGGCGGTGGCGTGGCCACCGCGCTGATCGTCCTTGGCAAGGCGGCCGGCCTGCGGGTCTGGGCCACCAGCCGGGACGAGGCCAAGGGCGCCCGCGCCGTCGAGCTGGGCGCGGACGCCTGGTTCCCCAGCGGCGCGCGCCTGCCCGAGCGGGTGGACGCCGTCATGGAGACCGTCGGGGCGGCCACCTGGTCCCACTCCATCAAGTCGCTGCGCCCCGGTGGGACCCTGGTCATCTCCGGTGCCACGAGCGGCCCCAACCCGCCGGCGGCGGAACTGACCCGGATCTTCTTCCTGGAGCTGAAGGTGGTCGGCTCGACCATGGGCACCAAGGAGGAGCTGGCCGGGCTGCTGTCCTTCTGCCAGACGGCGGGCGTGCGTCCCGTCATCGACTCCGTCCTCCCGCTGGCCGAAGCCCGCGAGGGCTTCGCCCGGATGGAGAAGGGCGACGTCTTCGGCAAGATCGTCCTCACGCCGTAAGTTGCACTACCTCAGGGGCGCGAGGCTCTGCCGATGTGCGGCTCCGCCGCGCGGGCGCGAGCAACCATCGGTGTGCGGATGGCCCTGGATGCTGGGGACCATCCGCACGCGGGTGGCTTGTCGCGCAGTTCCTCGCGCCCCTGAGGGTTACCGTCGGCGCAGGCGCGCGGCGGCGTCGGCGAGGACCGAGCGGGCGTGCTCCAGCGAGTCCCTCGTCACGCCCGTGTCGCGCGCGGCGTCGCGGACCTCGTCGCGGAAGCGGTCCAGGAGAGCGCTCAGCTCTCGCAGTGGCTCGCCCTGGGGGTCGACCGTGGTCCACGGCGGAAGGTCCTGCGGGGTGACGTCCTGCGGGCTGGCGTCCTGCGGGGCGCCGTTGCCCGGCGGCGGAGCCGCCTGGCTCCAACGGGACGGGTCCGCAAGGCCGCTGAGGGTCCTGGTCAGCTCGGAGAGCCCCTCCGACAGGCCCGAGGGCCAGTCCCCGCTGCGCACGTGCGCCTTGATCTGCTCGCCGATCCGCTGTGCCTCGCGCCGGGCCTGCTCGCGCACCGCGCGAGCCTGCTCCTTGGCCTCGCGGGCCTCCTCCCTCGCGGAGCGGGCCTGTTCCTTGGCCTCCCGCGTCTGCTCCTTGGCCTGTTCCTTGGCCTGGCGCCACTCCTCCTTGGCGCGCTGCCAGGACTCGCGGTCGGTGCGCCAGGAGTCCTCGCCGAAGCGGACCTGACGACGCGACTCCCGGGCGGCGCGTCGCATCTCCTCGCGCAGGTCCTGCGCGGAGTCGCGGACGTCCTCGCGGATCTGGTCGGCGAGCTGGGAGACGGAGTCGTGGATCTCGGCCTCCAGCTCGGCGAGTTCGGCCGCGCGGGACTCCAACTCGGCGTGGCCGGCCGGGGTGATCCGGTAGACCTTCCGGCCGCCCTCCATCGAGTGCTCGACGAGGCCCTCCTGCTCCAGCTTGGCCAGCCGGGGGTAGACGGTGCCGGCGGAGGGGGCGTAGAGCCCGTGGAAGCGCTCCTCCAGCAGGCGTATCACCTCGTAGCCGTGGCGCGGCGCCTCGTCCAGGAGCTTGAGCAGGTACAGGCGCAGGCGCCCATGGGCGAATACGGGGCGGCTCATGCCTCGTCAGCCCCCTTCTGGTAGTCGATCGGGAGGGGGGTGGACGGCTTGGCGTCCTCGGGTGTCGCGGACTGCGGGCCGTCGTCCTCGTCCGGGCGGCGCAGCACGGCCACGGAGCCGGAGACGGTGGTGATCTTCAGACGGCTGGTGCCCGCGCCCAGCGTGCCGGTGATGCGCTTGGCGCCCCAGGTGCCGGAGACCTGCAACTGGTCGAAGGAGGAGGAGACGGAGCCGCTGGTGGTGTCGGCCCGGACCTGCGTGTCCGCCGGAGCGGGGATGCGGACGGCCACCTCGCCGGAGACATTGGTGAGCTCCACGTCGGCGGCCGCCGGACGGTCGAGGTCGACCGTCATCGCGCCGCTGACGCTGTTGGCCTTCAGCGCGCCGCTGGTTCCGGCGAAAACGGTGAGACCGCCGGAGACAGTGTTGATCTTAAGCCCTCCGGAGGTGCCGTGGGCCTCCACATTGCCGGAAACCGTGTTGGCGTCGACCGGGCCGCTGACCCGAACCAGCGTCACGTCGCCGCTGGCGGTGTTCGCGTGGACCCGGCCGGCGATGCCGGACACGACCGTGTCGGAGGAGGCCGCGCCGACCTCCACCTCGACGCCCGCGGGGACGACGAGGGAGACCACGGCCCGGCGCTTCTGCCGCCAGCCGTCGATCCAGCGGGTGAGCTGCTTCCACTGGAAGTCCTTCCACTGGAGATCCTCGTACGTGATCAGCAACTCCCCGTCGTCCAAGGTGATCTCCAGCGGGGCGCCGTCGATCTCCGAGACCTCCAGCCGGGCCGGCGCCTCGCCGGCCACGACGTTGACCGCGCCGGCGATCGTGCGCACCTTGACCCGCCGCACCGGCTCGCCGAAGGTGATCTTCTGCGGCGCGCTGACGGTCCACTTCTCGGCCATGCCTGACTCCCCGATACGACGACTGAACGACCTGTCGCTATTCACGATATATCGCGCAGGTCGAGAGTCAAGCTATATCGCGAATCTCAGGGTCGCGTCAGGGTCCTCCCCTACGCGTCTACTCGTCCTCGTCCTCGTCGTCGAGCCGGGCCAGCCAGGTGGCCAGCCGCTCGACCGGCACCTCGAACTCGGGGTTGAGGTCGACGAACTCCTGCAGCCGGTCGGCCAGCCAGTCGAAGCTGACCTCCTCCTCGCCGCGACGGCTCTGCAGTTCCTCGATGCCTCGGTCGGTGAAGTACATCCAGTTCTCCCAAACGGAGGGCCCGGCCCCGCGCGAACGCGAGACCGGGCCCGTCGATACTGCCCTCAGGCTACGTCAGAGCGAGCCGCGTCAGAGCGAGAAGACCTCGTCGACCAGCGCGGCCTGCTCGGCGCCGTGGCGCTTGGCCGAGCCGACCGCCGGGGCCGAGGAGGCCGGGCGGGCGACGCGACGCAGCCGGCCGCGGTCCGCGGAGGGACCGACGACGACGTCGAGGTGGTCCACCAGGTTGAGCGCGATGAAGGGCCACGCGCCCTGGTTGGACGGCTCCTCCTGCGCCCAGACGTACTGGACGTTGGTGCCGTAGCGCTTGAGCTCCTCTTGGAGCTCGGCGACCGGGAGCGGGTAGAGGCGCTCGACGCGGACAATCGCCGTGTCGGTGATGCCACGCGCCGTGCGCGCCGCCTCCAGGTCGTAGTAGAACTTGCCCGCCGTGATGACGACCTTGCGGACGTTCGCCGGGTCGACCGTGGAGTCGCCGATGACCGGGCGGAAGCCGCCGGACAGGAACTCCTCGGTCTTGGACGCCGCGGCCTTGTTCCGCAGCATCGACTTCGGGGTGAAGACGATGAGCGGCTTGTGGTGCGGGTTGTGCGTCTGCCAGCGCAGCAGGTGGAAGTAGTTCGACGGCAGCGTCGGCATGGCGACCGTCATGTTGTTCTCCGCGCACAGCTGCAGGAAGCGCTCCGGGCGGGCGGACGAGTGGTCCGGGCCCTGGCCCTCGTAGCCGTGCGGCAGCAGCAGGGTGACGCCGGAGGTCTGGCCCCACTTGGTCTCCGAGGAGGAGATGAACTCGTCCACGACGGTGGAGGCGCCGTTGACGAAGTCACCGAACTGGGCCTCCCACATGACCAGCGCGTCCGGACGGGCCAGCGAGTAGCCGTACTCGAAGCCCATCGCCGCGTACTCGCTGAGCAGCGAGTCGTAGACGGTGTAGCGGGCCTGGTCGTCCGTCAGGTACAGCAGCGGGGTGTAGTCCTCGGCGGTCTTGTTGTCGACCAGCACCGCGTGGCGCTGACCGAAGGTGCCGCGGCGGCTGTCCTGGCCGGCCAGGCGGACCGGGTGGCCCTCCATCAGCAGCGAGCCGATGGCGAGGGTCTCGCCCATGGCCCAGTCGATGGTGCCGTCCTCGACCATGGCGGCGCGGCGCTGCAGCTGCGGCAGCAGACGCGGGTGCACGGTCAGCCAGTCCGGCAGCGCGACCTGGGACTCGGCGATGCGCTTGACCATCTCCTGGGAGATGCCCGTCTGCACCGCGACCGGGAAGGTCGCCTGCGGACGCTCCGAGACCGCCGGGGCCGGCACCGAGGAGGCCTCGCGGACCTCGGTGAAGACCTTCTCCAGCTGGTCCTGGTAGTCCTTGAGCGCCTGCTCGGCCTCCTCCAGGGTGATGTCGCCGCGACCGATCAGGCCCTCGGTGTAGAGCTTGCGCACCGAGCGCTTCTTGTCGATCAGCTCGTACATCAGCGGCTGCGTGAACGACGGGTTGTCGGCCTCGTTGTGACCGCGGCGGCGGTAGCAGATGAGGTCGATCACGACGTCCTTGTGGAACGCCTGGCGGAACTCGAAGGCGAGCCGCGCGACGCGGACCACGGCCTCCGGGTCGTCCCCGTTGACGTGGAAGATCGGCGCCTCGACCATGCGGGCCACGTCGGTGCAGTAGGTGCTGGACCGGGAGGCCGTCGGCGCGGCGGTGAAGCCGACCTGGTTGTTGATGACGACGTGCACGGTGCCGCCGGTGCGGTAGCCGCGCAGCTGCGACATGTTCAGGGTCTCCGCGACGACGCCCTGGCCGGCGAAGGCCGCGTCACCGTGGATCTGGACCGGCAGCACGTCGAACGAGTCGCCGGCCTTGTCGAGGACGTCCTGCTTGGCGCGGGCGATGCCCTCGACGATCGGGTCGACCGCCTCCAGGTGGGAGGGGTTGGCCGCGAGGGAGACCTTGATGGTCTCGCCGTCCAGGCCGGTGAAGGTGCCCTCGGAGCCGAGGTGGTACTTCACGTCGCCGGAGCCGTGCATCGACTTCGGGTCGAGGTTGCCCTCGAACTCGCGGAAGATCTGCGCGTAGGACTTGCCGACGATGTTGGCCAGCACGTTGAGACGACCGCGGTGGGCCATGCCCATGACGGCCTCCTCGAGGTGGGCCTTGGCGGCCGAGTCGAGGATGGCGTCGAGCAGCGGGATGACGGACTCGCCGCCCTCCAGCGAGAAGCGCTTCTGGCCGACGTACTTGGTCTGCAGGAACGTCTCGAACGCCTCGGCGGCGTTGAGGCGGCGCAGGATCCGCAGCTGCTCCTCGCGCTCCGGGCGGTCGGTGCCGCGCTCGACGCGGGCCTGGATCCAGCGGCGCTGCTTCGGGTCCTGGATGTGCATGTACTCGATGCCGACGGTGCGGCAGTACGAGTCGCGCAGCACGCCGAGGATGTCGCGCAGCTTCATCATGGTGTGGCCGGCGAAGCCGCCCACCGCGAACTCGCGCTCCAGGTCCCACAGCGTCAGGTCGTGCGCCTGGACGTCGAGGTCCGGGTGCTTGCGCTGCTTGTACTCGAGCGGGTCGGTGTCGGCCATCAGGTGGCCGCGGACGCGGAAGGAGTGGATCAGCTCCATCACGCGGGCGGTCTTGTTGACCTCGTTGTCGTGGGTACGGGCGACGTCCGTGGCCCAGCGCACCGGCTCGTAGGGGATGCGCAGCGACTCGAAGATCTTGTCGTAGAACTCGCCCTTGCCCAGCAGCAGCTGGTGGATCGTGCGCAGGAACTCACCCGACTGGGCGCCCTGGATGACCCGGTGGTCGTAGGTCGAGGTGAGGGTCATCACCTTGGAGACGCCCATGGCGGCCAGGGTCTCCTCGGCGGAGCCCTGGAACTCGGCCGGGTACTCCATCGAGCCGACGCCGAGGATGGTGCCCTGGCCGGGCATCAGGCGCGGGACGGAGTGGACGGTGCCGATGCCGCCGGGGTTGGTCAGCGAGCAGGTGACGCCGGAGAAGTCGTCGACCGTGAGCTTGTTCTGCCGGGCACGGCGGACGATGTCCTCGTAGGCCTGCCAGAAGCCGAAGAAGTCGAGGGTCTCGGCGTTCTTGATCGCCGCGACGACCAGCTGACGGTCGCCGTTCGGCTTGGTCAGGTCGATCGCCAGGCCGAGGTTGACGTGCTCGGGCTTGACCAGGAAGGGCTTGCCGTCCTTCTCCTGGAAGCCGTGGTTCATCGCCGGCATCGCCTTGATCGCCTGGACCATGGCGTAGCCGATGATGTGGGTGAAGGAGACCTTGCCGCCGCGGGCGCGCTTCAGGTGGTTGTTGATGACGATGCGGTTGTCGATCAGCAGCTTCGCGGGGACGGCGCGGACGCTGGTCGCGGTGGGCATCGAGAGCGAGGCGTCCATGTTCGCCACGATGCGGGCGCTGGGGCCCTTCAGTGCGACGAGCTCGGGTCCTGACGGGGCCTCGGCGGCGGCGGTCACAGTGGTGCTGTCCTTAACGGTGTCGGCAGGTTGGGCCGGGGCGGCGGCGCGCGGGGTGGGCGCGGGCGCTGCGGGCTTGGTCGGCGGAGCGGCGGGAGCCGCGGCGGCTGCGGGAGCCGGGGCGGGTACCGCTGCCGCTGCCGGGGCCGCGGGCGCCTTGGGCGTCGCGGTCACGGCGACGGCGGGAGCACCCGGGGCCGGGGCGGCTGCGGTCGTCGGCGCACCCGGGGTGTGGGTGTGCTTGTAGTCGGCGAAGAAATCCCACCAGGCCCGGTCGACCGAGTTCGGGTCCTGGAGGTACTGCTGGTAGATCTCGTCCACGAGCCACTCGTTGGGGCCGAACGCGGCTCCGGGGCCGGCGTCGGCCGTAGTGGCAGGCGAAGTGTTCGAGTTTGGGGACTGTGGAGACACGGCGGCAACCGCCCTCTTCCGCTTCCGTGTGAATGGTGGACAGCGGGTAGTAAGGCTACGCCTCCGCCGCACGTCCGCGCAGGTCCCGCAGACCAAGCGTCGCCCAGATCACAGTCCGGTCGCAAACATTGGCCGGAAAGCGAGGTTAGAACTCGGGCGTGGACGGGGAGAACGAAGGGCTGTTCGTGCGGCCCGGGGGTGGCAAATCGGGCAGTCTTCCGGTTCAGCGGTGGCCGTGCGAAACGATCGCCTGCGGCCGGCGCGGCCCGGGAAGCTCCACCCGGATCAGACAGCCGAGCGGCGAGTCGGCGACCGCGATGGTGCCCTCGTGGAGCTCGACGGCCCAGCGCGCGATCGCGAGGCCCAGCCCGGTGCCGCCGTCGGCCCCCGGCCCCTGGGCGGTGGCACTGCTGCCGCGCCCGAAGCGCTCGAAGACCCGGCCGCGGTCCTCCGGGGCGATGCCGGGGCCCTCGTCCGCCACGTCCACGGTCAGGCCGCCCGCGTCGGTCTGCCGGGCCCGCACGGTGACCGTGCCGTCCTGGGGGCTGTGCCGGCAGGCGTTGTCGACCAGGTTGGCGACGACCTGGTGCAGCCGCTCCGGGTCGGCGGTGGCGGTGAGCCCGGGCGCGACGTCGAGGCGCAGCGCGACGTCCGTGCGGCGTTTGCTCGCGCCGCCGGAGACGGAGCCGTCCACGGTCAGCCCGCGCAGCACGCCGGCCAGGAACGGCTCCACGTCGAAGGCGCGCATCTCGAGCGAGTCGGCGCCGTCGGCCAGCTTGGACAGGTCCAGCAGGTGCGCGACCAGGCGCCCGAGGCGCTCGGTCTGCTCCAGCGCCGCGGTCATGGTGGCCGGCTCGGGGGTGACCACCCCGTCGACGACGTTCTCCAGGACGGCCCGGAGCGCGGCTATGGGAGTGCGCAGTTCGTGCGAGACGTTGGCGATCAGCTCACGGCGCTGCCGGTCGGCGGCGTCGAGGTCGTCGGCCATGGTGTTGAACGCGTGGGCGAGCTCGCCGACCTCGTCCAGCGAGCGGGTGTGCACCCGCCGCGTGTAGTCCCCGGCGGCCATGGCCCGCGCGGCCGCCGTCATCTCCCGCAGGCCCGAGGTCATGCTGTGCGCCAGGAACTGGGTGACCAGTAGCGAGGCGATCACGGAGAAGACCATGACCACCTTGATCTGGGTGGACGAGTTCAGCGCCAGGACCACCATCAGCGTGGAGATGCAGACCGAGATCAGCACCACCACGTTGAGCTTGGCCTTCACCGAGCGCAGCGGGTCGAGCGGGCGCAACCCCGCCCAGAACCGCTCGGCGCGGCTCACCTCGGCGGGCGGCAGCGCCATCGGGCGGCCCTGTCTGGCGGAGTTCTGTCGACTCGCAGCGCGGCGGCTCACGGCGTCGGGGCCTCCAGGGCGTAGCCCACGCCGTGCACGGTGCGGATCCAGGCCGCCCCGATCTTCCGGCGCAGCGCCTTGACGTGGCTGTCGACGGTCCGGGTGCCGGACGCGTCGGTCCAGTCCCACACCTCGGCCAGCAGCTGCTCCCGGGTGAGCACCGCGCGCGGTTGCTGGGCCAGGCAGACCAGCAGGTCGAACTCGGTCGGCGTGAGGTGCACGTCGTCGCCGGAGACCCGGACGCGACGCTGCACGTGGTCGATCTCCAGCTCGCCCAGCCGCAGGGTGCCGCCGACGGGCGCGCGGGCCGCGAGCTGGGCCCGCTCGACGCGGCGCAGCAGCACGTTGACCCGGGCCGCCAGCTCGCGCATCGAGAAGGGCTTGGTCATGTAGTCGTCCGCACCGACGCCGAGACCGACCAGCATGTCCGTCTCGTCGTCACGTGCGGTGAGCATCAGGACCGGGACCGGGCGGACCGACTGGATCCGCCGGCAGACCTCCAGTCCGTCGAATCCGGGCAGCATCACGTCGAGCACGACCAGGTCGGGCTGCCAGGTCTGGAAGCAGTCGACCGCCGTCGGGCCGTCGTGGGAGACCGCCACGCGGAACCCCTCGGCGCCGAGACGGGCCGCGATCGACTCCGCGATCGTCGGCTCGTCCTCCACGACAAGGACTCTCCGCTGGTTTCCCAGGCCATTGTTGGTCTGCTGCTGTACATCCGTCACGGTCACGCCACCGCCCCCAGGGCCTCTGCGTTCTCCGGCCCGAGCTTGTTCAGGCCATCCGGGTCGTACGGTTCGTACGGTGCCCCCGCCCCTTCCTGTTCAGTCCGCTCCTGCGCCGCTGTTCGGCAGCGTAGGGACAGGACGGCCGCTGTGGCAGGCCGACGTCGGATAAACCGACCCTTCGGGGGGTGGCACGGGCAGGACCATACCGTGAGTAACTTAGCCGCGCGAGGACAGGTACACGACATCGGGAACCCCCCGTTCCACATGTACCGGCACCTCGATCACCTCAATTCGGGCGAACCGGGCGCGCAGACGGGCTTCGAATGCCGGGGAATGTGCTGCGCTCCACACGGCCAGCACTCCGCCGTCACCGAGGGTCCGCTCCAGCAGATCGAGGCCGGTCTCGGAGTAGAGGGAATCGTTCGAATCGGTGACGGTCCAGTCCGGGCCGTTGTCGATGTCGAGGCAGAGCGCGTCGTAGCGGTCCTCGGTCGTGCGCAGGTGGTCCATCAGGTCCGCGTGCACGATCTCGGCCCGCGGGTCGCCGTGCCCCTGGCCGGCGAAGGGGGCCAGCGGCGCGTCCGCGCCGGTGTGCCAGTCGATGATCGCGCGCTCCCGCTCGACCACGGTGATCCGCCCCGGACGCCGGTCCTGCGCGGCCTCCGCCAGCGAGAAGCCCACGCCGAGCCCGCCGATCAGCACGTGCGCGCCGCGCGCGCCGTCGAGTGCGTCCAGTGCGGCGCTGATCAGCAGCCGCTCGGAGCGCCCGTCGGAGGTGTCCATCAGGAACGTGCCGTTGGCGATGACCTCGAAGTGCGGGCCGCGGCGACGCAGGGCGACCTCGCCGTACGGGCCCACCCGACGGTCGAGCAGCTCGGGCGTGTCGTCGGGGGCGGGGATCGGGTGCGTGGACATGGGCAACATCGTGCCCGATCCGAACGAAGCCGACGGCCCTTCGCTCAGAGCGAACAGGGGGCGGGGAACATTGCCGGGGTCATGAACCTTTAGTCCAGGTAACTCAACTTGCATGACCGGGGAGAAATCATGGCTTCGACTTCTGGAACGCTCACCCTGCCGGTGCTGCCGCTCGACGACGACGCGGTGCTCCCCGGCATGGTCGTCCCACTCGACCTTTCCGACCAGGACGTCCGTGCCGCCGTGGAGGCCGCGCAGGCTGCGGTTCGGGAGACCGGGGCGCACGCCCCGGGCATCAGGACGGTGGCGAACGCGCGCAAGGCGCGGGTGCTGCTCGTCCCGCGGATCGACGGCGAGTACGGCGCGGTCGGCACCGTCGCGACGGTCGAGCAGGTGGGCCGCCTGGCCGACGGCGACCCCGCCGCGCTCGTCCGCGGCGTGCGCCGCGTCCGCATCGGGGCCGGCACCACTGGCCCCGGCGCCGCCCTCTGGGTGGAGGCCGTGCCGGCCGAGGAGACCGCCGTGCCGTCACCGCTGCCGGGCGCCATCACCGAGATCGTCACCGAGTACAAGGCGCTGACCACGGCGTGGCTGCAGAGGCGCGGCGCCTGGCAGGTCGTCGACCGCTTCACGCAGATCGACGGCGTCTCCGAGCTCGCCGACAACATCGGCTACGCCCCCTTCGTGACCGCGGCCGAGAAGGTCCAGGTCCTGGAGGAGCTGGACCCGGTGGCCAGGCTCAAGCTCGCCCTGCAGCTGCTCAAGGACCACCTGGCCGAGTCGGAGGTCCAGGAGACCATCCGCAAGGACGTCCAGGAGGGCATGGAGAAGCAGCAGAAGGAGTTCCTGCTCCGCCGCCAGCTGGACGCGGTGAAGAAGGAGCTGGCCGACCTCAACGGCGAGCCCGACTCCGAGGAGGAGGACTACCGCGCCCGCGTGGAGGCCGCCGACCTGCCCGAGAAGGTCAAGGAGGCCGCCCTCAAGGAGGTGGAGAAGCTGGAGCGTTCCAGCGACGCCTCGCCCGAGGGCAGCTGGATCCGCACCTGGCTGGACACCGTCCTGGAGCTCCCGTGGAACGAGCGCACCGAGGACGCCTACGACATCGCCGGCGCCCGCGCGGTGCTGGACGCCGACCACTTCGGCCTGGACGACGTCAAGGAGCGCATCGTCGAGTACCTGGCCGTGCGCAAGCGCCGCTCCGACCGCGGCCTCGGCCTCGTCGGCGGACGTCGCGGCGGCGCCGTGCTGGCGCTCGTCGGCCCGCCCGGTGTGGGCAAGACCTCGCTGGGCGAGTCCGTCGCGCGCGCCATGGACCGCAAGTTCGTCCGCGTCGCCCTCGGCGGCGTCCGTGACGAGGCGGAGATCCGCGGCCACCGCCGCACCTACGTCGGCGCGCTGCCGGGCCGCATCGTGCGGGCCATCAAGGAGGCCGGCTCGATGAACCCGGTCGTGCTGCTCGACGAGATCGACAAGGTCGGCTCGGACTACCGCGGCGACCCGGCGGCGGCGCTGCTGGAGGTCCTGGACCCGGCGCAGAACCACACCTTCCGCGACCACTACCTGGAGGTCGAGCTCGACCTCTCCGACGTGGTCTTCCTCGCCACCGCCAACGTGCTGGAGGCCATCCCCGAGCCGCTGCTCGACCGGATGGAGCTGGTGCGCCTGGACGGCTACACCGAGGACGAGAAGGTCGTCATCGCCCGCGACCACCTGCTCCCGCGCCAGCTGGAGCGGGCGGGCCTCGGCAGTGACGAGGTCGTCGTCGGGGAGGACGCGCTGCGCAAGCTCGCGGCCGAGTACACCCGCGAGGCGGGCGTCCGCACGCTGGAGCGCGCGGTCGCGCGCATCCTGCGCAAGGTCGCGGCGCAGAACGAGCTCGGCGAGGCGGGCGCGGAGCTGCCGCGCACCGTCCACGAGGCCGATCTGCGCGGCCTGATCGGCCGGCCCCGGTTCACCCCGGAGCACGCGCAGGAGCCGGAGGAGCGGCGGACCGCGGTCCCCGGCGTGGCGACCGGCCTGGCCGTGACGGGCGCGGGCGGCGACGTCCTGTTCGTCGAGGCCTCGCTCGCCGATCCGGAGACGGGCGGCAACGGGCTGCAGTTGACAGGTCAGCTCGGTGACGTGATGAAGGAGTCCGCGCAGATCGCGCTGAGCTTCCTGCGGTCGCACGGGGCGGAGCTGGAACTGCCGGTCACCTCGCTGCGGGAGCGCGGCGTCCACATCCACGTCCCCGCGGGCGCGGTCCCGAAGGACGGCCCGAGCGCGGGCGTCACGATGACGACGGCGCTGGCCTCGCTCCTGTCCGGCCGCAAGGTGCGACCGGAGGTCGCGATGACGGGCGAGGTCTCCTTGACCGGACGGGTCCTCCCGATCGGCGGCGTGAAGCAGAAGCTTCTCGCGGCTGACCGGGCCGGGATCACCACCGTCCTGATCCCCTCCCGCAACGAGGCCGACCTGGACGACGTCCCCGCGGAGGTCCTCGACCGCCTCACCGTCCACCCGGTGGCGGACGTCCGCCAGGTGCTCGAGCTCGCGCTCGAGCCCGCGCAGGCCGTGTCGGAGGCCTTCGCCGCCTGATGTAGTTGCAGCAAGCCGGGGGCGCGGGGCTCTGCCGATGTGCGGCAGAGCCCCGCGCCCCTGCTCAGTGCAGCTGACCCGTCTGCGGGTTGCGAGCCGTGAGGCAGTAGATCCCGCCCGCCGGGTCCCGCATGGTGATCCAGTGGCCGTGTTCGGCGACGAACGTCGCGCCCAGGCGTTCGTGGGTCTCGCGCGTGGCCCAGCGGTCCGCGCAGGCCAGGTCGAGGTGGGCCTCGGTGGGGCGGGGCTCGGAGAGCCGGTGTAGCAGGATGCGGAAGGGCAGCTCCGACGGAGGCTGGACGACGACGAACTCCGGGCGGGAGCCCTTGGACACCGTCCAGCCGGTGAGTTCCGTCCAGAACTCCGCCTCGGCCTCGAATCCGTCCGCCGGGAGGTCGAGGGTCACCTGGTCCACCCGGGTGCCCGCGACGACCGGCGGGCGCCGGTACTCGCGGTGCCACGGGACGACACAGAAGAGCTGGCCTCCGGGGGAGCGCAGGACGGACCACGCGCCGTGGTCGGCGACCCGGGCGGCGCCCAGGGCGACGGCGTCGTCCGCGAGGGCGCGGGGGTTCTCGGTCGCGAGATCGAGATGGCCACCGTGGCTCTCGGAGACGGCCTGCAGTTTCAGGCAGGCGTCCTCGCCGTCCTTGGGCAGGAAGGTCCAGAACTCGCCGTCGGCTCCGCGCGGAGCGGACAGCGTGGTGTCGGTGACTGCGGCCCAGAACGTGGCGGCAGCCTCGACGCGGTCGCGCGGACGGTCGATGAACGCGTACACCCAGCGGATCATGGTTCGCAGCGTAGCCTGCGTCACACCCTCGCGCCCCGGAGAACCGGAGCGCTTCCAGGGGCGTTCCCCACCTTGAGACCGGACCTGCGACAATGCCACGGTTCTCGGAACGTCGGTGAATGTTGGGTGGGTGCTAAAGCATGGGCGCACGGAGCTCGCGGAGCGCTGCCGTGGAGGTGGCACCGGGGGCGAAGCACAGGCGGAACCTCGAACTGTTCCTCCTGCTGTTCGCCATCGTGGTCTGCGGTTTCGCGAAGGCCAGTGCCGATCTCGGCCTGACCGGGTCGATCTCCAGCGGCTTCGTCGTCGACGTGCTGGGGCTGGGCGCGCTCGCGCTCGCCGCGCACCTCGTGGTGCGGCGCTGGGCGCCGTACGCGGACCCGCTGATCCTGCCCATCGCGGTCATCCTCACCGGCCTCGGCCTGGTGCTGATCGACCGGCTCGACCAGTCGTACATCAAGGTCTACAACTCGACCGCGGCCGCGCCGAACCAGGTGATGTGGACGGCGATAGCCGTCGGGGTCTTCGCGGGCGTGGTGATCGCGGTGAAGCACCACCGGTTGCTCTCCCGCTACACGTACATCCTGATGGCGATCTCGCTGGTCGCCCTCGTCGCGCCGGCCTTCTTCTCCGGCGACCAGTACGGCGCGCGGCGCTGGATCCACCTCGGGCCGCTGTCGTTCCAGCCGGGTGAGTTCACCAAGCTCGCGATCATCGTCTTCTTCGCCAGCTACCTGATGGCCAACCGGGACGCGCTCGCGCTGGTCGGCCGGAAGTTCGCCGGCATCGCGCTGCCGCGCGGCCGGAACATGGGCCCGATCCTGGTCGTCTGGGCGGTCAGCCTCGTCGTGCTCGTCTTCGAGTCCGACCTGGGCACCTCGCTGATCTTCTTCGGCGCGTTCATCATCATGCTGTACGTGGCCACCGAGCGGACCGGGTGGGTCGTGCTGGGTGCGCTGATGGCCGTCGGCGGCTCGGTCGCGGCGGGCACGCTGGTCTCGCACGTGAAGTACCGCGTGAACAACTGGCTCGACCCGATGGCCTACTACCATGACCCCTCCCCGACGGGGTCCTCGCCGCAGCTGGCCGAGTCGCTGTTCAGCCTCGGCCACGGCGGTCTGCTGGGCACCGGGCTCGGCAAGGGCGACTCGTGGCTGATCGGCTTCGCCGGCCGCAGCGACTGGATCCTCGCCAGCATCGGCGAGGAGCTCGGCACCGCCGGGATCATGGTCGTGCTGGTGCTCTACCTGATCCTCGGCCAGCGGGGCATGCGCACCGCGGTCCGGCTGACCGACCCGTTCGGCAAGCTGCTCGCCGCGGGTCTCGCCGCGGCGCTGGTGCTGCAGGTCTTCGTGGTGGCGGGCGGCGTCATCGGCCTGATCCCGCAGACGGGCAAGGCGCTGCCGTTCCTCGCCCAGGGTGGTTCCTCGACGGTGGCCAACTGGCTGATGGTCGCGCTGCTGATCAAGCTGAGCGACGCCTCCGGCCGCGCCGAGATGGAGCCCAAGCCGGATCCGAACGCGACGCTGACCATCTCCGCCGAGGAGATCGCCCGCGCCCAGGCCGAGATGGAACAGACGGGCTACTGACCGTCAGCGCCCGCTCAGCGGAACACGCCCGTGTGTCCGAGTGAGTACCGGCCCGGCTGCGGGTAGACGCAGAGCCCGTGCGGGCCGTCGCCGACGGGGATCTTGGCCAGCAGCCTGCCGTCCGCCGTCGACAGCGCGTAGACGACGGAGTTGTAGCGGCCGGAGAGCCACAGCACCTTGCCGTCGGCGGAGACGCCGCCCATGTCGGGGCTGCCGCCGCCGGGGATCCACCACTTGTGGACGAGCTTGCCGGTGGCGAAGTCGAGGACGGAGATCGAGCCCTCGCCGCGGTTGGAGATGTACAGCTGCTTGGAGTCGCGGCTGACGTAGAGGCCGTGTGCGCCCGCGCCGGTCTGCAGCAGGGTGGGCTTGGAGAAGGTGTCGCCGTTCAGCTCCCACACCCCGTTGGCGACCATGTCGGCGACGTACCAGACCTTGCCGTCCGGGGAGATCTTGACGTCCTGCGGCATGGAGCCGGTGAACGGGATCTTCTGCTGGGCGACGATCTCCATCTTCGCGGTGTCCACCTTGAGCAGGTCGCCGGAGAACTCGCAGGAGACGAGGAAGTAGCGCCCGTCGGGGGAGAAGTCGGCGTGGTTGACGCCGTCGCACTGGGACGGGATGGCCTTGACGGTCTTCATCGTGTGCGCGTCGCGGAAGACCAGCTGGTGGTCGGCGGAGGCCATCACCACCGCGTACTTGCCGTCCGGCGTGAAGTACAGGTTGTACGGGTCGTGCACGTCGACCGTCGCGCCGGCCTTGCCGGTGGCGGGGTCGATGGGGGTGAGCGTGTTGCCGAGGTCGTTGTTGACCCAGAGCGTCTTCAGGTCCCAGGACGGGACGACGTGCTGCGGTTCGTCGCCGACCTGGAGGGTGTCGATGACCTTGTAGGTGGCCGGGTCGATCACGGTGACCGTGTTGGAGAGCGTGTTGGGCACGTAGACGCGCGCGGGGAAGTCCTTCACCACCGGGGACATCTGGTTCGGTCGGTCGGCCGCGTAGACGTCCCTCGGGTCCAGCGGCGGCGGCATGCCGGGCAGGTCCGCGTCGCCGCTCTTCGCCTGGGCGGGCGCTCCGGCGGAGGCGGCGGAGCCGGCCTGCTGCGGCGGGTTGACCGCGTTGGAGCTCGACGGGCCGCCCGCGGAGCAGGCGGTGATCACCAGCAGGGCGGCGCTGCTCAGGGCGGCAGCGGTGGCGAGGTGGTGAGTGCGCATCAGCTCAGCAGCTCCGAGGTCGTGACAGCGCTCAACCCGCGCTGCCGGAGGCCGTCAAGGATCCCGGGCAGCGCGGCGACGGTGCCGCCGCGCCCGAAGTGCATCGAGACCACCGAGCCGGCGCGGGCCTGGTCGAGCACGTTGCGCGTCACCGCGGCGGCGCCGGGGTCCGTGTAGTCGAGGGAGTCCACGTCGTACGAGAGGCAGTGGGCGTAGCCCGCGCGACGGGCCTGCGCGGCGACGACGGCCGTGCAGTCCTGGGCCTGCGAGGGCCGGAACCAGGTGCCGATCGAGCCGGTCAGCTGCTTGAGGCGCTGCGCGCAGCGCTCGATCTCGGCATAGGCCGCGTCGGCGGCGAGGCCCGAGATCGCGACGTGGTTCTGTGTGTGGTTGCCCAGCTCGTGACCGCCGTCCAGGATGCGCCTGGCCATGGCGGGATAGCTGTCCAGCCAGCTGCCCACCGCCATCACGGTGACCTTGGCGCCCGCGCGCTCCGCCTCCCCGAGCAGCGAGGCGGCGATCGCGGGGTCACCCTGGCCGTGGAAGGTGAGCGCCACCCGGTCGGTGCCGGCCGGCCCGGAGTGGATCTCGAACGGCAGCGCGGCGGCCGGCGACGTCGCGGAGGCGGCCGGCCGGCCCACCGGCGTCGCGGCGTGCGAGGGCAGCGCGTCCGTGCCGCTGCCGGCACCGCCCGCGTTCGCGGGTCTGGCGCCGCTCCCGCAGGCGCTCAGCACGGACGCGGCGGCACCGAGGGTGGCGGCGCGGAGGAGATGGCGTCGGTCCAGGGGGCTCACCGTCCCGACGATATGCAGAACGTCACATATCCGCGCGCCGAGACTCTGACGGACGATCGGAGTCGGCAGTTCGGCGGAACGCAGACGGAACGAGGAGATCAGGTGCTCACAACCGACCGGAAAGAGCTGTCTTTCGGCGTGCCGGGGTTGCGCGTCTTCCTGGGGGAGGACGGGGTCGCCGTCCTGCTGCTGGACCGGCCGGAGAAGAAGAACGCGCTGACCCGCGCCCAGTGGCAGGCGCTGCCCGGCGTGCTCACCCGGTTGGCGCAGGAGCCGGGCCTGCGGGTGCTGCTGCTGACCGGCGCGGGCGGCGCGTTCTCGGCGGGGGCGGACATCACCGAGCTGGCCGACGTCTACGCGAGCCCCGAGGCCGCCGACGAGTACCACGCCGTCAACGTCGCGGCGGA
This sequence comes from Streptacidiphilus pinicola, assembly GCF_003258295.1. GTDB lineage: Bacteria > Actinomycetota > Actinomycetes > Streptomycetales > Streptomycetaceae > Streptacidiphilus > Streptacidiphilus pinicola. Next base: position 80,901 of record NZ_QKYN01000029.1, read on the forward strand.
GTCGGCGCTGGCGGCCTTCCCGCACCCGACGCTCGCGGTCGTGGACGGCCCCTGCGTGGGCGGCGGCTGCCAGCTCGCGGTCGCCTGCGACCTGCGCTTCGCCGCGCGCGGCGCGCGGTTCGGGATCACCCCGGCCAAGCTCGGCATCGTCTACCCGTCCGTGCCGACGGCGCGGCTGGCCCGGCTCGTCGGACCGGCCCGGGCGAAGTACCTGCTCTACTCCGCCGAACTGGTGACGGCGGACCAGGCGCTGGTCTTCGGCCTGGTCGACGAGGTCGCGGACGCGGTGCAGGAGCGGGCGCTCGCCTTCGCCCGGGTGCTGGCCTCGCGCTCGGCGCAGACCCAGGGGGCGGTGAAGGCGGTGGTGGACGCGGTCGTGACGGGCGGCGACGCGGAGTCCGCCGTCGAGCCCTGGGAGCGGGCCTCGCGGACCACGCCGGACGTACGGGAGGGCCTGGCGGCGTTCCTGGAGCGGCGCGCGCCGCGCTTCTGAGTCGCCCGTTCGCCCACGGCGCGTCTGCGCCGGTGCTGTTCGGGGAGAAAATACCGTGATGTCCGCTTCATGCCTTTGATGCAGCATGCCTGCGAGCCAGACCGGAACGGACGGACCCGATGGCCAGTGGAGTGACCGGAAGCAGGGGCGGCGAGGGTCGGCGCGGGTTCCTTGCGGAGCTCAAGGACGCCGTCAACGCCCGCACCGCGCTGCTGGTCATCGCGGTGCTCGGGCTCCAGCTCGGCTTCATCGTGTCCTACATCGGCGCGCTGCATCACCCCTACCCGTACAAGGCGTCGATCGGCGTGGTCGCGCCGCCGACGGTGAGCGCCCAGCTGGTCGCCGGGCTGAACGGGCTGCCCAAGCAGGTCCTCGACGCCGAACCGGTCGCGGACGAGGCGACCGCCGTCGGCCGGATGAAGGATCAGAAGCTCTACACCGCCCTGGTCGTCAACCCGGCCGGCACCCAGGACACCCTGCTCGTGGCCAACGCCTCCGGTCCGGCGCTGGCCACGGCCGTCACGCAGATCGTCACCGGGGTCGAGGCGCGGCAGGGCCGCACGATCGTGGTCAAGGACGTCGTCCCGCTGGCGGCCGGCGACGCGGAGGGGCTCTCCTCCTTCTACCTCGCCGTCGGCTGGTGCGTCGGCGGGTACCTGGTCGCCTCGCTGCTCGGCATCAGCGCGGGCACCCGCCCCGCCAACCTGCGGCGGGCGATCATCCGCCTGGGCGCGCTGCTGCTGTTCTCCCTCGCGGCGGGCCTCGGCGGCGCGCTGATCGCCGGTCCGATCCTGAACGCGCTGCCGGGCCGGATCATCGCTCTGTGGGGTGTCGGCACGATGGTCGTCTTCGGCGTCGGCGCGGTGACGATGGCCCTGGAGTGCTTCTTCGACGTCATCGGGATCGGCATCGCGGTGCTGCTCTTCGTCATCCTCGGCAACCCGAGTGCGGGCGGCGTCTTCCCGCCGCCGCTGATGCCGCCGTTCTGGCGCGCCATCGGCCCCTGGCTGCCCAACGGCGCCGGCACCGACCTCAACCGCTCGATCGCCTACTTCCACGGCACGGACGTGCTGCGCCCGCTGCTGGTCCTGTCGGTGTGGATCGTGGTCGGCGTGGCGCTGACCCTGGTCGCCTCCGTCCTGCGGCGCGGCTCGGGCCGCGCGGACCTGCCGAAGGCGGAGCGCGCCGTCGAGCTCCCGACCGCGGCCCGGGCGGTCGACCCGGCCTGATCCGCCTGTCCCGCCCCGATGCGCCGTCCGTCAGCGCCGCACGCCCCTGCGGGAGTTGCCGATTCCACGTCGCGTAATGTGTGGCGCCTGTGGAAGCGGGACGGGGAGGGGACATGGGCGAGGTCGACACGACGGGTGCGACGGCCGACGAGGGACCGCAGGCCGATGACGCCGCCGCTGCCTCGTTCCTGAGCCGCACCGCGCATGCCGCGAACGTCACCGCGCATGCCGCCGGGGCCGGCGGGAAGGCCGTGCTGCGTGGGAGCCGGCGCGCCGCGGAAGGCGTCGCGCGGGGCGAGTGGGCCTACAAGGCGCTCACCCAGGTCGCGCCGCCGGCGGTGCCGGTCGTCGAGCCGTGGGTGCTCTCCGTCGGCGCGCTGCTCGGCCGCCACCCGCGCACACCGCAGCTGGTGCACAAGGCGCTGGGCCTCCTGGACGGCTTCGGCGCCGTCCACCTCGGCCCGGAGGGCGTCGGGTTCGACGGCGAGGAGATCCCCTGGGAGAAGCTCCTCGAGGTGCGCACGCGCAACGCCTTCGAGGTGATGACCACACAGGCGCTGGAGCAGGAGGTGGACCGGATCCGCCGGTTCCTGCCGCCGGTGCCCGGCCGCAAGTGGCTGGTGACCAGAGCGGCCGAGACCCTGGGCACGGTCGTGCTCGCGGCGCTCGAACACGGCTCCTTCGACCGGCCGTTGGACCAGATCGAGGTACCCGTCGAGATCGCCTACAAGGGCCTGCTGGGACGCCGACGGGTCCTGACGGGCGGTCTGTTCGCGGTGGCCGGGCTGGTGGTGGTCGACCAGGCGGCGGAGAGCCTGGCGGCGACGGCCCGGCAGCACGGTGTTCCGGTCGTCGCGGGTCCGCCGCTGGCGGACTCGGACGCGGACCGCGCCGACCGCGTGGGCATGCTCCGCGACCGCACCGACGCGATGGCCGAGTACCTCGCCCGCCTTCAGCGCGAGGCCGCCGCGGCAGACCCGGCCGCCCCGGCTTCCGGCGCGGAGGCCCCTGCCGCTCCGGACCTTGCCACTTCGGACCTTGCCACTCCGGCCCTTGCCACGGAGGCCCCGGCGGGACCGGGCGCTCCGGCCGACCGGGTACCGGATCCGCGGTGCGCCACCAGCACGGATCCGCGCACCCATTGGGCCGGTTGAGCCCGCCTGCCCGGCCCGCCACCCGCACCCACGCAATCACCACTTCCGGGGGATCACCTGTGCCTGCCCGTCTTCGCCATCTGTCGGCCGCCGTAAGCCTGTTCGCCGCGCTCACCAGCTCCGGCTGCGCGCTGCTCGGCTCCGGCTCCATGCCCAACGTCGTGGGCATGGACCTGAAGGAGGCGCGCAGCAAGGCCGACACCGCTGGGTTCTCTAACGTCCATGTGCACGACGCCTCCGGGGGCGGTCGGGTGCCGATCCGGGACCGTGACTGGATCGTCTGCTTCCAGAGCCCGGCGCCCGGCACCAAGGGCGGCGACAACGTCGACCTCGGCGTGGTGCGGGACAACGACCAGTGCCCCGACAAGGACCAGTCGGGGCCGGCCCCGAAAGCCGCGGCGGGCACCATGCCCGACCTGCGCGGCACCTCTCTCGCCGCGGCCAAGAACGCGCTGCCGGCCGGCACCGTCATCACGCCGACCGACCTCTACGGCCACGCCGTGATGGTGGAGACCCACTGGAAGATCTGCACCGAGACCCCCGCACCCGGCGCGCCCCTGGGCACCGGCCAGAAGGTCGCGCTCGGCGTGGTGAAGCTCGGTGACGACTGCCCCAAGGGTTGAGCGCTTCTCCGGTACAGATGGTTGTCAGTAGCAAACAACCTTCCTATGGTCGCCCTTGACAACCATCTGTGTGGGGGAGGCCTGGCCATGAGCCATCGCGAGATCATGCGCGCGCTGTCGGGACTGCTGCTCGGGCTCTTCGTGGCGATGCTCTCGTCCACGATCGTCACCAACGCGCTGCCCAGGATCCTGGCCGACCTGCACGGCGGTGAGTCCGCCTACACCTGGATCATCGCCTCCACGCTGCTGGCCGTCACCGCCAGCACGCCGCTGTGGGGGAAGCTGGCCGACCTGTTCAGCAAGAAGCTGCTGGTCCAGATATCCCTGCTCTCCTACGTCGCGGGCTCGATGCTGGCCGGACTCGCCCGGAACCCGGCCCAGTTGATCGCCTGCCGGGTGCTGCAGGGCCTCGCCGTCGGCGGGATCTCCGCGCTCGCCCAGGTCTGCATGGCGGCGATGATCTCGCCGCGTGAACGCGGCCGCTACAGCGGCTACTTCGGCATGGCCTTCGCCCTCGCCACGGTCGGCGGCCCGCTGATCGGCGGCGTCATCGTGGACACCTCCTGGCTCGGCTGGCGCTGGTGCTTCTACGTCTGCGTGCCGCTCGCCGTGATCGCGGTGGTCCTGCTGCAGCGCACCCTGCACCTGCCGACCGAGCGTCGGGAGGACGTCCGCATCGACTACCTCGGCGCGACCTTGATCGCCGCGAGCGTCACCCTGCTGCTGGTCTGGGTCACCCTCGCCGGCACGGACTACGCCTGGCTCTCCTGGCCGACCGCCGCGATGATCGGCGGCTCACTCGCGCTCGGCGCGGCCGCGATCCGCACGGAGGCGCGGGCGGCCGAGCCGATCGTCCCGCTGCGGATGTTCCGGCATCGGACTGTGGCGCTGGCGACCGTCGCGTCCGTCATGGTCGGCGTCGGGATGTACGGCGCGACGATGTTCCTCAGCCAGTACTTCCAACTGGTCCGCGACCGATCGCCGATCGCGTCCGGCTTCGCCACCACCCCGCTGGTGCTCGGCCTCGCGGTCGCCTCCTACGGCGGCGGCAAGCTGATCACGCGCACGGGGCGCTGGAAGGTCGTCCTGCTCGCCGGCGCGGCGTCCCTCGCCGCGGGCTTCGCGCTGCTCGGCGTGCTGCGGGCGGACACGCCCTACTGGATCGCGGCGGTGGCCATGGCGGTGGCGGGCGTCGGCGTCGGCACGGTGATGCAGAACCTGGTCCTGGCGGTCCAGAACACGGTCCCGGCGGGAGAGTTGGGCATCGCCAGCTCCATGGCCACGTTCTTCCGCACGCTCGGCGGCGCGGTCGGCGTCTCCGCGCTGGGCGCGGTCCTCGCGGCGCGGGTCTCGCAGAGCCTGGGCGGCCACGGCGGCCTTCCGGGCGGCGCGATCCCCGACCTCTCCCGGGTCCCGGCCGCCGCCCGCCCGTTGATCGAGGCGGCGTTCGGACGGGGGATCGGGACGGTCTTCCTGTGGTGCGTGCCGTTCGCACTGGCCGCGCTGATCAGCATCGCGCTGATCCGCGAGGCCCCACTGAAGACCGAGTCGGGTCTCCAGCGCCTGAGTGCGGAGCACTCCAGGGGCGCGGGGCTCCGCCGATATGCGGCTCCGCCGCGTGAGCGCGAGCAACCACCGGCATGAGGGCACCCCCGGCCGAGGGCCGGGGGAGGATGGCCCTGCGCGTTGAGGACCATCTGCTCATGGGTGGCATGTCGCGTAGAGCCCCGCGCCCC
>NZ_QKYN01000029.1:86205-88897 GCF_003258295.1 Streptacidiphilus pinicola
GAGCCCCGCGCCCCCGGGTGGTGCGACTACGTGCGGTGGGCCAGCTGGCTACTTGTGTCCGATGAGGTAGAACCCGTACCCCACCGCCGCCGCGCACAGCGCGAAGCTGAGGACCGCGGCGCTGAGGGAGGCGACCGCGGCGCCGCCCGTGGCGCGCTCGCGGCGGGAGAGGGAGGCGACGCCGAGGCAGAAGGCGCCGACCACGGCGAGGGTGACGAGGACGCTCAGACCGAACGTGCTGCCGAGCGCGGACCAGTTGATGTTCATCGTGGTTCTCCTCAGGCCGCGACGGGCGCGGTCGGGGCCGCGGGGGCGGGCGGCTCGGCGGGCGACGGGACGATCTCCGGGGTCACGACGTCGGTCGCCGAGACCTTCTGGCGGCGCGAGGCCACGTAGATCCACGCCGCGACGCCCGCGCCGATCAGGCCGAGCGCGATCTCGCCCCACGCGCCCTGGTCGGCCAGCAGCACGCCGAGGCCGCCGACGAGGCCCGCCGCGGGAAGAGTCAGCAGCCAGGCGTAGGCCATGCGCCGCGCGGTCGACCAGTGGACGACGCCGTCGGCGCGGCCCTTGCCGGCGCCCATGATGCCGCCGGAGCAGACGTGGGTGGTGGACAGGCCGTATCCCATGTGCGAGGAGGTCAGGATGACCGTGGCCGCCGCGCTCTGCGCGGTGAGGCCCTGGGCCGGCTCGATCTCGGAGATGCCCTTGCCCATGGTGCGGATGATGCGCCAGCCGCCGACGTAGGTGCCGAGCGCCATGGTGAGGCCGGCGGCGAGGATGACCCAGAGCGGCGGGTTGGCGCCGGGGGCCAGCGAGCCGGCGGTGATCAGGGTCAGCGTGATGACGCCCATGGTCTTCTGGCCGTCGCTGGTGCCGTGCGCCACGGAGACCAGCATCGCGGAGGCGACCTGGCCGGCCTTGAAGCCCTTGGAGTTCACCTTCTCGTCACCGTTGCGGGTCATCCGGTAGGCCAGCTTGGTGGCGGCCCAGGCGGAGACGCCGGCCACGATCGGGGAGGCGACGGCCGGGATGATGATCTTCGTCATCACCGTGTCGAAGTGGACGCCGTGGGTGCCCACGGCGAAGAGCGTGGCGCCGATCAGGCCGCCGTACAGGGCGTGCGAGGAGCTGGACGGGATGCCGCGCAGCCAGGTGACGAGGTTCCAGACGATGGCGCCGATCAGCGCCGCGAAGACGATCTGCGGCTTGAGGCCGGCCTTCTCGTCGAGGATGCCGCCGGAGATCGTCTTGGCGACGGCGATGGAGAGGAATGCGCCCGCGAGGTTCAGTACCGCCGAGATCGCGACGGCGACCTTGGGCCGCAGCGCTCCGGTGGCGATCGAGGTGGCCATCGAGTTGGCCGTGTCGTGGAAGCCGTTGGTGAAATCGAAGGCGAGAGCCGTGATCACTACGGCGGTCACCAGGAACGAAGCGTGTTCCATGCCCAAACAATCGTCTCAGCGGAGGCGTGCACGGCGGTCGCCGCGAGCGTGACCGTAGGGATCCATAGTGAACGGAAGGTTAACTAGCCACCCCTTTGGGGTTGATGAAGCCACCGAAGCATGACAAAAGGGCGGCAAACGCGCCCTGCCCCGGCGGGGTCGGCCTTGCGGCGGTTGGGTTCCCTTGTTCGGGGTGCGTTCGCCTACCGGTGCGGTGAGGGGTGCGTCACATTCACCTGCCTGTGGCGCGGCGAGGCCCGTGGGTGTGAGTGCTCTCAGAATCGCGCCGATCGCCCGAGGCGCCCTGCCGCGTTCCGGTCCGCCGTGGGAGGATCGCCGTTGCGCATGCCGGGGGCTGGGCGCGAGGGACCTGGTCGGGGTGGGCCGCCGCAGGCGGCGGACGAGGGAAGGGCTTGGGCGAGTGCTGAGCATCGGGGGCATGGAACGGCGTCCGTGGCTGCGCGGAGTGCTGCGCTGCGGCCTGATGCTCGCCGCCGCGTCACTCGCGGTGCTGCCCGTCGCCGGGCAGGCGAGCGCCGCGACCGCCGCCGGCGGAGGCACCGCGCCGGTCACCGGCCAGGCGGGGCTGACCAACCTCACCGCCGCCGAGAAGGCGCTGCTGCCGATCCTGACCCGCCTGCACACGCTGTACCAGCAGGTGGAGTCGGCAGGCCAGCAGTACGACTCGCTCACCGAGCAGCTGAAACAGGCTCAGACGAACGTCACCGAGATCGACGTCCAGGTCGGCGACGCCCAGGGCCAGGTCGACGCCGGCAAGGTGCTGGCCGGCGAGTTCGCGTCGCAGGAGTACCGCGACGGGGGCCTCTCCCAGCTCGCCCAGATCGTCTTCGCGAACGACCCGGACGCCGCCCTCCACGGCAAGGAACTGCTGGACGCGGCCGCGCGCTCCCAGGCCGACCTGCTGCGCCAGCTCTCCGCCGACCAGGCCGCGCTCCTGCTCTCCGAGCACGCCGCGAAGGCCGCGCAGGCGCGGGTCGCGCAGCTGGTCGCCGCGCAGGGCAAGGAGAAGGACACGGTCAACAAGGAGCTGACCGGTCTCGAACAGCTCGTCAGCGGACTGACCGGCGCGCAGCGGGACATGCTGTCGCAGCTGGAGCAGCAGGAGGCCAACGCGGCGCAGCTCGCGCTGCTCGCCTCAGGGGTGCTCGGCAAGGGCGGCACGAAGCCGTCCGCGGCCGGGGCCGCGGCGGTCGCCTACGCCTTCGCGCAGCTCGGCAAGCCGTACG
>NZ_QKYN01000199.1 GCF_003258295.1 Streptacidiphilus pinicola
GATGTGTATGAGGGACCCCCCAGAGGCCCCACCGGAATGGTTCCGGTGGGGCCTCTGGGGTGTCTGACGGCAGTAGTTGACGGCAACGTCAGCGGACAGGGGCTGCACGAACGGGCGGGTCGTCGCCGTCGTCGGGCTCGGCGGTGGTCTCGGGGAGGTTGCCGAGGGCGTGGCCGAGGAGGTCGAGAGCGTCTCGCTGGAGGCGGAGGCGGACGTGGGCGTACACGGTGGCGGTCACGCCGATGTGGGCATGGCCCAGCAGTTCCTTGATGACGATGAGTTCGACGCCGACCACGGCCGTTTCGCCACCGCGCGCGGGATGAAGGCCTACGCCGGGGCCTCCCCGGTCACCCGCGCCTCGGGGAAGAAGTCCAGCATCACCAGACGGTGGGTGAAGAACGACAGGCTCAACCACGCCGGATACCTGTGGGCGTTCGCCTCTCTGAAGGCCTCACCAGGGGCGAAGGCTCACTATGACCGACGCCGCCTTGCCGGGGATTGGCACGCCTGTGGGTGCCGATTAATGCGTCCATGCAGGTCAGGGTCGTTTTAGCCTCGGGTGTCCGCCATCGGGCATGATCGCGTCTCGTGCTCGTGCGATTCGCGTATCTCGCGGTCTCCCAGGCCTTCGCGGCCTTGCGTCTGCTCCCGATCGGCGACCGCGAGAAGGATGTCGAGATTCTGGCCCTACGTCACCAGCTCTCGGTTCTGCAGCGGCAGCTCGGTGACGAGCGTCCGAGGTTCCGGCCGGAGGATCGGGCATTCCTGGCAGCGCTGCTGTCAGGAACGCCGCGGCATGTACTGCGTCGGATCCGGCTGCTGGTCAGCCCGGACACGGTCCTGCGCTGGCATCGTGACCTGATCAGGCGTCGACACGCTCGCGCGAGTGCCCGCCGCAGGCCGGGGCGTCCGCGCACGGTTGTCTCGGTCCGCCGTCTGGTCCTGCGGCTGGCGCGGGAGAACCCGTCATGGGGCTACCGCCGCATCCACGGCCAGCTCGCCGTCCTCGGGATCCGGGTGGCACCGTCCACCTTCTGGGAGATCCTCAAAGCCGAGGGCATCGACCCCGCGCCGAACCGCTCAAGCGTCACCTGGCCGAGCTTCCTGCGCTCGCAGGCCGAGGCGATCTTGGCGATGGACTTCATTGAGACCGTCACCCTCAACGGGCAGCGCCAATTCATCCTCGCCGCGATCCACCACGCCAGCCGCAGAATCCGGATCCTCGGCACCACCGCCCACCCGACCCATGCCTGGGTCACCCAGGCAGTGCGGAACCTGCTCATGGACCTGGAGGACGCCGACCAGCTCGCCACAGTCCGGTTCCTGATCCGGGACCGGGATGCCAAATACCCCGCCATGATGAACCAGATCCTGCAGCATTCGGGCATCGCGCCCGTTCTGACGGGAGTGCAGGTGCCGCGGATGAACGCGGTCATGGAACGGTGGGTCAGGACCCTCAGGACCGAACTCCTCGACCGGACCCTCATCTGGAACGAGGCCCACCTGGGTCGCGCACTGCGGACCTACGAGCGGCACTACAACCAACACCGTCCCCACCGGGCCCTGGCCGGCGCCGCACCCATGCAAGCCCTCCCCAGGCCGCTCTCACCACACCAGATCGAACGCCTGGACATACGCCGACACGACCGACTCGGCGGAGTCCTCCACGAGTACCGACATGCCGCTTGACCTGCACGGACGGGGATTTCGGCACCAACACGGTCATCGTGCCGGCCCGAATCCGACGTCTGCCGGTTCGCCGACGAGACCGACTCGGCGGGACGCTGCGCGAGTACCGCCAAGCCAGCTGACCAGGCCGGATGAATTGTCGGCACCCGCAGTCCTGCTACAAGACGCCGGGTCGACGCGTCACCGCAACGCTGGTCCGCAGAGGAAGCGGACCAGCCTGGCGGGGCGACCCCGGCCGACCCTCTATGATCACACCCCCTGCTGGGTGGTGATCCTTGACTCTCAGGGTCAGACTCATGGTGGCCGACAGCGCGGCGACCGGGCAGGCTTTGAGCGTCAGCGGAGGGTGACCGCCTCCAGGAAGGTCGGGCTGCCGCCCCTGATCCGCCACAGGTAGAAGCCCGAGTGGTAGTCGATGACACCACCGTCCACGAATCTGAAGGTGCGGGTGATGCCCTGGTAGGGGAAGGTCCGCAGCCAGTGCGCGAGGGTGCCGCGGTCCACGGTGGCGGCAGATCCGGCGCGGGTGAGTCCTGCGGCGACGAGTCCGAGGGCGTCGTACGCCTCGGCCGCGCCATGCGGCACATGGTCGCCGCCGTATCGCTTGGCGAAGGAGGCATCGGGGTTCGCGAACGTGGTGACGAACACCCACCCGTCGGGTGCTGTGTCGGAGAACGCCGGTTCGCCGGCCACGACTGTGCCGCTGAACCCCGCCTTGCGCAGCTCCGAGGCGAGGGCCGCCGCATGCTCCGGTGATTCGCCGGTGTACACGACGGCCTGGGCGCGGTCGGCGAAGGCGGCGACCCCCTCGGCGATGTCATGGGTGTCCCGAGCGATCCGGGGCGGCAGATCCCGCATGGACTGGCCAAGCCGGTAGCTGTAGTCACTGGTCCCGTCCGTGACCAGCACCACGTGGGTCACCGACGGGTCCTGGGAGAGATAGCGTACGAAGACCGCGCCGATGAATTCGTTCGCCGGCCTGATCTGAAACACGGCCGGTGCGGTGGCGGAAACCGCGTCGTACAGCAGCGTGGTACCCGCCCAGGCGGTCACCATCGGCAACCGCGCTGGGTTGTACACCTCCGCCGCTTTCAGCGCCGTCGCGTCCGACGTCGGCCCGATGACGGCGGAGACCCGTGGGTCTGCCACGAGTTGTTGCGCCACCGCCTTGGCGGCATCCCCGTTCCCGGAGTCGTTGCGGACCTGGAGCACCAGGTCGAAGGCGCGGTCCGCGCGAGCGTTGTGCTCTGCGACGGCGACCTTGACCCCGTTGACCACGGCCGAGCCGAGCTCCGCGCCGGGACCCTTCAGGTCCGCGTGCACGGCGACCGTGCGGGAAGGACGCGCGACCGCCTGCGGCGGCGAGCCGCCGCGCGTCAGCCACGCCGCCGTCGCCGCGCCGACGGCGGCAGCGCCCGTTGACGCGCCCAGGTACAGGAAACGACGCCGGCTCGGTGCGGATGGTGGGAGATCCTCCGGCGCGTCAGCCGCCGCCAGCGGCTCGGGCTCCGGCAGGTCGAGGACGCGGGCCGAGCGTTCGGCGATGAGCGCAGGGAGCGAGGGCGGCAGCCAGTCGTCCGTGTCGAAGTCGCCAAGGCCGGTACGGAGTTCACTCGCGCTCGGCCGCTCGGCGGGTGCCTTGGCCAGGCAGCGCGCCACGAGCGGGCGCAACGAGTCGTCCGCGATGGCGGACAGGTCCGCCTCCTCGTGCACGACGCGGAAGACGGCCACTGCGGCCACGTGACCGGCGAACGGCGAGCGGCCCGTCGCCGCGTAGGCGAGCAGGCAGCCGAGGGAGAAGACGTCGCTCGGTGGGCCGACAGGCTCGGCGCGACCGCGGGCCTGCTCGGGGGAAAGGTAGCCGGGCGTGCCGATGACGACGTCTGTTTCCGTCAGGGCGGTGGCGCCGCTGGCGCGCGCGATGCCGAAGTCGATCAGGCGCGGGCCGTCGAGGGCGAGCAGCACGTTGCCGGGCTTGAGGTCGCGGTGGACCAGTCCGGCCGCGTGGACGGCCGCCAGTGCCTCGGCTAGCCGTGCGCCTAGCGCGCGTACGGTCTCCGCAGGCAGCGGACCGTGCACCGCGACGATCTCCGACAGGGACGGCCCCGGTACGAACGCCGTGGCGATCCAGGGCTCCACCGCCTCCGGGTCCGCCGCCGTGACGGGCGCGGTCCAGCGGCCGTCGAGGCGGGCGGCGGCCTGCGCCTCCCGGCGGAAACGTGCGCGGAATTCGGCGTCGGCCGCGTGCTCGGCGCGGATCACCTTCAGGGCGACCAAGGTGCCGTCCTGTGCGCGCGCCAGGTAGACCACGCCCATGCCTCCCGCTCCGATCCGGGCGAGCAGCCTGTTGCCGCCGACGGTGCGCGGGTCGCCCGCGCCGAGCGGACGCATCGTCACCGCGCCTTGGGCGCGGGCGGCTGGTCCGGTGCCGGACCGAGGTACCGGAACGCGCCGCCCTGCACTCGGTGGACGAAGCTCGCGGGCGTGGCCAGCTGGTCGAGGTCGAGGTCGAAGGCGAACTTCCGGGTGAGCCCTTGGAACTTCGCGGCCCGCAGCGGAGCGATCAGTGCCTGACGGGTCGGGCGGCCGCCCTTCGCCTTGGCACGTCCGGCGGTCAGCTGCGCGATCAGCAGGTTCGCCGCGTCGTAGCCCTCGGCGGCCCAATGCCCGGGAGCCCGGCCGTAGCGGGACTGGAACGCCCGCGCGAAGGGCTGGACGCTCGTTGCGTCGGGCCCGATCGCGCTCGCGACGACAGTCCAGCCCTCGGCGGCGGGCTCCGCCGCGAACGCCGCGTCCAGCGCCGGCTCGGCCGCGTACTTCGGGCCGTGGAAGTCGGCCAGCAGCCTCGCGACGCGGATGGTGCTCTGCGCGGGCCCGGCGTAGACGAAGGTGCGAACACCGGCCGCGCGCATGTCGGCCACGATCGGCGCGAAGTCGGTCGTGCCCGCGGGGACCACGCGCGGATACGTACTCCCGCCCGGGTAGAGCGGGACGATCCGGTTGACCATCTGGATGCTCATCCACGACACGTCCCCAGCGCCGCGGTCCAGCAGCAGGCCTACCGGGCTCGGCGCGCTCGCGGCCTCCAGGTGGAACGCGAGCTTCATGGCGACGGCGTTGTGCAGCGGGCGCCCCCGGACGAAGCTTCGGGTGTTCTGCATCAGGTTCTGCCCTGCGGACATGCTTACGACGGGCAGCAGCGCCGGGTCGTAGACGGCGAGCGCGGCCGCCGTCGTCTTGTCCGTGCTGGAGCCGAGGACGGCGAGGACGTCCCGGTCGTCGGCCAGCCGTTGGGCGGCCGTCGCCGCGCGGCCGGGGTCGCCCGCGTCGTCGGCGGTCCGCAGGGCGAGCGGGAACGGCCGGTCGTGACGGGCGTTGAACTGCTCCACCGCCAGCCGGGCGCCGTCCGCCTGAGCCTGACCGGCCGTCCGGCTGGGGCCGCTCAGGTCGGCCTGGACGCCGATCGCCCAGCCCGGCGCGGCCGGACCCTGGCGTCCGCTGTCGTGCAGCGCGGCCCAGGTCGCGACGCCACCGCCCGCCGCCAGGAATGCCGAGCCGGCCCCGGCGAGGGCGAGGAACCGGCGGCGCGACGGCACGGCGGTCCCGGTGGCGGTTTCGATCCGCGTCGGCTGATTCTCCGGCAGCGCCAGCATCTGCGCGGACCGTTCGGCGACCAGACGGACGACGCCTGGCGGCAGCCAGTCCGCGCCGCCCGAGGGAAGGTCCTCGACGAGCGCCTCGTCCAGCCCGGCCGGGGTCGGGCGGTCCGCCGGGTCCTTGGCCAGGCAGCGCCGCAGCACGGCGGCCAGCGCCTCTTCGACGCCGTCCAGGTCGGGGGAGTCGTGGACGGTCCGGTACAGCAGGGCGTCGACCGGGCCGGTTCCGAACGGGAGCCGGCCCGTCGCGGCGTAGGCGAGCACGCAGCCCAGCGCGAACACGTCGCTCTGGGGCCCGAGCTGGTCGCCGTGCGCGAGCGCCTGCTCCGGGGAGAGGAAGCCGGGCGTACCGACGACGAGATCGGTCGAGGTGATCGCCGTGTCGTCGAGGGAACGGGCGATGCCGAAGTCGATCAGCCGCGGCCCGTCCGCCGCGAGCAGGATGTTGGCCGGCTTGACATCCCGGTGCACCAGACCAGCCGCGTGCACGGCGGTGAGCGCCCGCGCCAGTGCCTTGCCGAGCACCCGCACCGCGCGCGGCGGCAGCGGCCCCAGTTGCGCAACGGCCTCCACGAGCGCCGGTCCCGGCTCGAACGCGGTGGCCAGCCACGGCTGTTCGGCCTCCGGACCGGCGTCGAGGACGCGCACCACCCATGGGCTGTCCACATCGCGCGCGGCCCGCGTCTCGCGGCGGAAGCGGGCGCGGAACTCCTCGTCCTGCCCGTACTCGGCGCGGATCACCTTGACGGCGACGAGGGCGCCGCTCTCCGCGCGGCCCAGGTAGACGACGCCCATGCCGCCCGTGCCGAGCCTGGCCAGCAGGCGGTGGCCGCCGATCTGCGACGGGTCCTCGGCATGCAGGGAATGGTCGGTCACGAGCTCACCCCCAGTGCGACGCGGACCTTGGTCTCCATGGACGCGACACCCTGCGACAAGGTGGTCATCAGCTGCTGCTGGTCGATGCCCTGTCCGCCCTCGACGGCGACGGCGACGGTCACCGGACCGAGCCGGGCCTGCGCCCAGAAGTAGGGCAGCTTTCCCTTGCCGAGTGTGGGGTTCAGGTAGGAGCCCATCTCCATCAGGTAGTCGTCGGCGGAGGTGTTGCCGTTGGTCCCGAAGCCGGAGCCGACCGAGTTGAGCCCCGCGATCCGCTCGGTATCGCGCAGTTGCTGGTAGGGGCAGCGCAGCGCCTGCTCCAGTGTGTCGGCGATCTCCCAGTCCGCCTGGGCGACGGTCCGGTGCACGGTGACAGTCGCGGCGGTGTGCACCTCACCGGCGCCGCCCGCTGCGGGCAAGCGGCTGTAGCGGGTCAGACTCACCAGCACATCGCCGGGCAGCGCCCGCTGCTGCCAGACGCAGTCCCGGCCCAGGACCGGCCAGGAGGCGGGATCACTCTCGGCGGGCGTGCGCGCGACGAAGCCGGGCCCGAAGCTGTCCGGGCCGGCAGCCACCGAGCGGGCCAGCGCCAGTGCGGCCGCGGTGGTCTTCGGCACCTTCGCCGGGTCCAGATGGAAGGGCGCGGTCGTCCCGGTCGTGTCCCCCTGCGCCTGCGCGGACGCCGAGGGCGCAGTGGAGACGCTCGGGCTCGCGTCCTGACTTGCGCTCACCTGACCTCCGCGGGCCGCCGAGCAGCCCGCCAGCAGCAGCGCACAGGCGGCCAGCGCCGAACGCCGCCCCCGTATCCGGCGTGCCCGTGGACCCGCCTGCATCACCAATTCCCCTCCCACCCAACCTAGTCAAGCATCCGAGTGGTCAAGGCTTCAAGATCGGCCGTCAGCTCACGCACTGAGAGTCGATGAGTAAAAGGGAGGCTCGGAAGGCCGCATACAGCGGGGTGCGCCCGCAGGCACTTGACCTTCTCATTGTGACCCTGGGTGTCATCGTCGCTGCGATACCCATGCCGGGGCGGTGCTCGCCCTCGGCGGAACGTGAGGGGTCGCGGTCGGCGGTGGGTGGTTGTTTCGCCGCTGTGCAGGGCTGGTCTTTGCGGGGCATTCGGTGTTTGTCGAAGTCCCGGGCTCGTTCTGGTCGAGTCCGGGCCTTCGACGTGCCAGCACGCGCTTCCGGCACAGACACACCTTGCATCACGACCCGGCAGGCGGTCGGACGACGACGCCGACGACCACCGGAATTACCCAGGTACACGGAAGGCTCGCGGATTGCTCTCGCGCGGGTGTGGCTCGGCCGGCGCCGGGCGGTCGAGGCTTGAAGCGACCACTGTCGTCCTCGGCCGGGCGTGTTGGGCTTGTCCGTGGGCCTTCTCAGTTGCTTCGGGGGCGGGGGGAGGAGCGGTTGTAGTTGGGTGCCGAGGGCCTGGTTGACCTCTGATCGCATGATGTTGATCTGGTTCCAGCGTTGCGTGTCCGCGGATTCGATGGCATGGCGCAGCTCCTCCGTGTCGTTGGGCATGAGGGTGTTGGCGCCGGGGGTGGGTGCGGCGGATACCGAATGGGTAGGCGGTGGAGTCGCCGCCGGTGCACAGGGCCTGACCCCGGATGTTGGACACGGGGTTATGCGGCTTGTGCCAGCGTAGTTGATGTTCGGTCGGGTGCGTGTTCGTGGGTGATGGGACTGCGGTGCCCGAGGCGGCTGTGTCGGCGGACGGTGTTGTAGCGGTGCAGCCAGCGGAAGAGCTCGAGGCGGGCTTCGTGTTCGCTTGACCAGCTCTTTCGGCCCTGGAGGGTCTCGCGTTTCATGGTCGCTTTCCAGCTTTCCGCGGCGGCGTTGTCCGCGCTGGACCCGACGGCGCCCATGGACTGCCGGACGCCGGCCCGGCGGCATGCGTCGGCGAAGGCCCGGGAGCTGTATTGCGACCCGTGGTCGGTGTGCATGATCGCTCCGGCGAGGCTGCCGCGGGTCCGCTCGGCCGCGGCCAGGGCGTCGACAACCAGTTCGGCGCGCATGTGGTCCGCGATCGCCCAGCCCGTGAGCCGCCTCGAAAACAAGTCGATGACGGTCGCCAGGTAGCAGAACTTCCCGCCGCCGACCGGCAGATAGGTGATGTCGCCGACGTACAAGGTGATGTTCGCTCCGGAGGACCGCGCCTTCCTCGCTGCTCTGCTGGTTTCGCTGCCGCGGCAGTGCCTGCGTCGGCTGCGGTTGCTGGTCCGCCCGGACACGGGCTGCGGTGGCATCGCGATCTCATGCGGCGGCGTCATGCGCGTGCCTGCCGGCCGAAGCGCCCCGGGCGCCCACCCATAGTCCGCTCGATCCGGCTCCTGATTCTGCGCCTGGTGCGCGAGAACCCGTCCTGGGGCTACTGCAGGGTCCACGGCGAGCTAACCACGCTCGGCATCGAGGTCGCCGCATCCACGGTCTGGGAGATTCTCAAGACCGAGGGCATCAACCCCGCACCCGACCGAGGCGCCACGACCTGGGCCGATTTCCTTCGTACTCAGGCCGATGCGCTCTTGGCCTGCGACTTCATCGAGACCGTAACCCTGACCGGACAGCGCCAGTACATCCTGGCGGTCATCGAGCACGCCACCCGTCGCGTCCGGATCCTTGGCACAACCGCGCATCCGACCGCGACTTGGGTCAGCCAAGTCGCCCGCAACCTGGTCATGGATCTGGAGGACGCCGGAGTCATCGTCATCGGGCTCCTGCCTGTCTCGCCCGACGCAGCCGAGGGCTTCTACCGCCTGGTCGATGCGGCCTACGAACTGCGGAGTCTGGCCGTCAGCAGCAACCTGCATCCGTCGAGTCGACGAGATCATGCCCACGACCCTCGCGACCGCGACCGTCGACCGGCTCTTGCACCATGCCCACGTCGTCGTCACGCAGGGCGACAGCCACCGCCTCGCCGAGGCGACCACCGGACGAGGCGTCGTCCCGCTCGGTTGACCCCC
Organism: Streptacidiphilus pinicola; assembly: GCF_003258295.1. Classification (GTDB taxonomy): domain Bacteria; phylum Actinomycetota; class Actinomycetes; order Streptomycetales; family Streptomycetaceae; genus Streptacidiphilus; species Streptacidiphilus pinicola. The sequence continues at coordinate 9,194 of NZ_QKYN01000199.1, forward strand.
AAGCGGGGAGATCAACTGTCCACCGGGGGCTTCCAGCGTCCATCAGTGGGGAGATCAACTGTCCGCGAGCGGGGAACTCCTAGGCCCAGCTGGTACTGCTCGGGATCCCGCTTCCGGATCAACCCCGATGTCCGGCGTGACCCGACTGGGGAGTAGGAGAACCGTGAGATCTGGGCCTCACCCAGATCCAGCACCGCGCCCTCGGCATGGAACGCCGCCGCATCCAGCGGACGCAGCGCCACCGGCGCGAGAGCATTGGCCACGACTTGGTCGAACCAGTCGAACCTGTCCGCCGCCGGAACCGCTGACGCAGAAGCGCCTTGCCACACCATCGAGCCCCCCGGGAGCACTGCTCACCCCCCGCGGGAAGCACCCGCGACCGGAAGTCTGGCCCGGCCGGATTGCGCCACCGAGTGGAGCCCGGGCACGCGATGGTCCGCGTCGGGGCGCTGCACGCATCGTCAAGGAAGCCTGCACGGCAAGCACACAATCGCGGACGACCTGACGCATAGGCTCCCCATCGATCAAAACGATCCGCACCGCTCCATCCGTGGCGCGATGCGATACGTCTCGTAATCAAGCGAATGATGGAGCAGCCTTGATCAGGAAGCTTGCAACCCTTGCCATGGCGATCGGCATATCTGCTGTGGGAGTCGCAACAGCGATGCCCGCCTCGGCCGCGTCGATCCCGGGTGGTGCCCAGCAGTTCTGCGGCTCCCAGATTTGTCTCTACTACCACAGCAGTGAGCAGGGAGCCCAGTGGGTGGCAAATGACGCTGAGTGGGGGGATCTGTCCGGGCAGACTTTCAACGCTCAGGGCAATTTCGGCAATGTCTGGGACGGCTACGGGCAGGCCATCAGGAACAATGCGGCATCGGTGGCGAACGGCGGTTACGACACCGTCTACGTCTACGTCTACAGGGCTGTCGATGGATGGGGGCCGTACGACAGCGTTGGGGCCGGCGGCTACGGAAACCTGGTGAATACTTGGAATAACGAAGCATCGTATTCGATCTATAACCACGGCTGATTCTTCAGCGGCAGATTACTTCCGATTGGGGCGGCTTGTGGACATATTCATGAGTCGCTTCAATTTCCCTGCATAGAATCCTGAAATTAAGAGTTAGTGCTTCGGTGACGAATTTTTCAGAGCTCGACGGTGTGGGGCGCAGGTCGCTGAGGGTGAGAATGGCAGCTGATTATGCTCGTAAGGCACTGATGATCCTTATGGGTGCTACCGCAATTGTCGGTTGCTCGGCCCAGTTGCCCACTGGTCAAGGGGCGGGCCCTGGCATCCCGTCCAGCCCAGCTCCTGTACCAGTGGTGACCCCTCCGTCAGATGTCTCGCAACTCTATCTCCCCATTGAGAATTATCTCCTCACGCCAGCACAAATCTCGGAGATCGACTACGCTGTCGGGATTCGTACTCGCGAGTGCATGAAGCGCTATGAGTTCGACTTCCCGGCACCCGCTCAGCTCACTCATCAGCGAAGTGGAAGCCAAGTCGAAAGGCGATATGGCCCATCCAGCTTGCCTGATGCAGAGAAATATGGCTACCACTCTTCGCCCGATGGGGATCGAAAGCTTCCAAACCAGGTACCTCCTGCGGAGCTATCTGCGGGTGAACGATCTGCACTTATAGGTTCACCAGCTGCGACTGGCTCAGCGGGAACCGCTGCCAACGGCTTGCCGATCCCGGTGGGAGGTTGCAGGGGTGAGGCGATGCGTCGAATATTGGTAGCTGACGGTTATGTGTCGCCCCTGGCTCAAAGCATAAGCGACGCAAGCTTTTCTCGCTCGATCTCAGATGCTCGTGTCGCTGCCTCACAGAGCGCCTGGTCTGCATGCATGAAATCACGCGGATATACGTACAAGACCCCGATTGAGGCATTCAGTGATCACCGCTGGGAAAATAATTCAGTAGCGAGCGGGCCCGAAATTGCCACCGCCGTCTCGGATGTTACGTGCAAACGGCAGACCAATCTCATCGGGGTCTGGTACTCAGTTGAGAGTGAATTTCAACGGGAGCAGATCAAAGTACATGCCGATCAGCTTAACGCTGACAGGTCTCACGAACAGTTGGCCATTGCCCGGGCCGAGGCTGTCCTCGCGGGTAGGTAGTATTGCAGTAACCAACTGCCGTGAACTGCGCAACTTACTCCAGCAGGACCTTGCTTTGCCAGAGCTTGGCTGTCCAGGCCTGCGGGCCATCCGGGGCGCTGCCCCGGACCCCGCCCCTCCTCGGAGGGGCTAACCACCGAGCCAAGGCGCGGCGGGGGTGGGGCACCGGGCGCGGGGAGCCCCTCCTCGACCGGGCAACGAGGGCGTACCAGGAACCTCCGGGGGGCGAAAGCCGCCCGATCGAGAAGGGACCGCCCCACTCGGGCCCCCAGTGTGCGCAAGCGCGCAAACACAGCTCAGGCGCGCCACCGACCGAAGGCACCGCCACGCGGCGGATCCGTGGCCGGGCAACCCTCTCCGAACCCGGGCGGGCGTCAACTTGTCTGTGGGCAGTGAACGTTCCCACGGCCGACGCAGATCCTTCGTGGCAGAGCGGGCAAGCCAGAGTTGGGTGTGCACGACGATGATCAACCACGTCCACATGGCAGCGCTGGCGGGCTCCCGCAGCTTGGGTGCGGTCCAGCCCAGCGTCTGCCTCAACAGGCGGAAGGTGTGCTCCAGGTCGAATCGGCGCAGGTAGGCCTGCCAGAGCTGGTCGACGTGGCTGGGGTCGGCCCCTGGGCGTGAGGACCACAGCCACAATGGGGCCGGATCCCGCCCTCCGGGCAGCCGCTCGACGGTCAGGCGGACCACCAGGCCGTGCAGGATGGGGAGTTCGGCGCTCTGGGCTTCGATCCAGGCCGAGCGGCGGGTGAGCCGGGGGTGGAGCCGGTCCCAGGCCCTGGCAGTCGCGGTGCCGTAGCGCGTGGTCTCGGACCGGGTCTCGATTTGCGCATCGCCCCAAGTGGCCGGTTTGGCCAGGGAGAATGGGGCGCCGTGCATGCGAGGGCGGCCCGGCCGCGTTCCGGCGTTGTCGGGGGCCTGGTCGCGGGCCAGTACCCGGTCGGAGCGGAGCCTGCCGCAGACCTCGACGGGCAGGTCGGCGAGGAGGGAGGCCAGGCGGGCCAGGTCGTAGCCGGCATCGGCGACGATCAGCAGGTCGGGATCCCCCTCGCGCCAGTGTCCCGCGGTTATCGTCCGCTGGATCACCTCGCGCAGTTGGGCAGCGGCGACGGCTGCGGCGTCGTCGGCCGGGCCGAGCCGGACCGCGTCCAGAAGGCGGCACCAGGAAGTACGTCCGGACTCCAGCACGGCGACGAAGGAGCAGGGCCAGCCAGGGATGAACTGATCCTTGCTGCGACCGCGGCCGTAGATGTGGCAGAACAGCCGGTCAGGGCTGGTCTCGGCGTCCGGCCGCAGCCAGTTGGAGACATCCACCGCCAGCACGATCCGGCCGTCGACCGCACGTGGCATGGGCAGCGAGCCCAGCAGCCTGCGCAGCCGGGCCGGTTCGATCCAGCCGGCATTCAGGGCCTGGTAGAGAGCGCCGTGTCCGCGTCGGTGTTCGGCCGGCAGGCTCGGCTCGACGCGGGTCTTCACGGGTCCGTCCTTGCACAGGACAGCGTCGATGAGCTCGAAGAGGGCATCGGCACGGGCGTACAGACACTCGTAGAACTCGACCCGAAAGCGGGACAGCACGTCCAAAAGCGCACCTGCGGGCGCAATGACCGGGAGACTCAAAGGCGGCGGCCGCTCTCGCGTGCTTCATGACTCGACATCTCGAAGCGTGGGGAACGGCCGCCTCCGCTGTCTTGGGAAGAACCGCAGATCAGCAGGTCGGGTGACCTGCGAGGTTAAACGTCAAGCTCAGTAGTCGGAGGTCTGCGCGTAGCGCGTGCCATAGGCCGTGTCGAGGAACCCCTCAGCGTGGGAGGACATGTTCGCGTCGTTGAGCATGGCCGTGTAGCAGGAGGTTGCGCCCTGGGGCACGTAGCAGCTCATTTCCGCGCCGTCGTCGTTGCGGTGGACGACGGCCTCGGCGCAGGCCATGCCGGCCGACGCGTTGCCGCATGCGTCCTGTGGGCTGGCGAGCACGATCTTCGCCCAGACCGTGCGGCAGCCGGAGTTGTAGCGCAGGTAGACCGTTCCGGCGTAGCTGCCGTCGCCCCAGGTCAGCGTGGACGAGTAGGGAGTGCTCGTGGTGCCGCCGCAGTAGGTGCTTGCAGGGTCGGCCCCGTCGTAGGGGTAGGTGTTGGCCTGGGCGGAGCCGCTGGACAGGGCGACGGCCGAAAGGGCCATCAACGACGCCGCCCCGATCTTGGCAGCGCTGCGAACAATGGAAGGCATGGGTCCCCGTTTCATGGATTGTCGACAGCGTTTGAGCCCGGCTCTTCACGGACAGCCCGAGGCAGGAGATCCAAGAGGCCGTTCCAGAGGGCTGTGAAGGTCGAGCGCTGGAAGCCTATGGGCCGGGCGTCTGCGGCTGTGTGCTTGCTGTGCAGACTGTTTTGACGATGCGTGCAGTGACGCTGGAGGAAGGCCGGGACGGGGCCGCGCCTGCCTCACTGGCTGGCCGGGGAGTGGTGGCGGTGTTCGGTGGGGGTGGTGCAGTAGGTGGTGCGGAAGGCTCGGCTGAAGGCGGCGGGCTGGGTGAATCCCCAGCGGGCGGCGATGGCGTGGACGGGCTGGTCGCGTAGGCGGGGGTTGGCGAGGTCGGCGTGGCAGTGTTCGAGGCGGCGTCGGCGGATGGTTGCGGCGACGCTCTCTTCCTGGTTCTGGAACAGCAGGTACAGGGTGCGGAGGGAAATGTGGTGGTGGTCGGCGATGGCACGGGGTGTCAGCTCGGGATCCGCCAGGTTGTGCTCGATGAAGGTGTTGATCCGGCGGAGCAGCACGTGGGCCCGGAGCTCGGCGGGTTGTTCACGGACAGTGCCGAGTTGCTGGGTCAGGCACGAGGCGGCCAGTTCTACGGCCATGTTCCCTAGCCCGGCCAGTTCCTGGGGGCGACAGTCGGGACCGTTGTCGGCCAGCGAAACCAGGAACTGGGACAGGATCGCTCCCACTCCTGTGCCGGCGGGGATGCGCTGGGCGAGTAGCCGGTCAACCTGCTGGGAGGGCAGTGCCATCCGCTCCTTGGGGATCTGCAGCACGAATGCCTCGACATCCCGACCATCCAAGCCCGAGGCTGACTCATAGGGCCGGGAGGTGTCCCACAACACCATGCCTCCCGCCCGGATTTCGGCCTCACTGTGGTCCTGGGCGAACCAGGCGGTCCCCCGGGTCACCAGGGCCAGTTGGTACTGCTCGGGATCCCCCCGGCGGATCAGCCTCGGTGTGCGCCGCGAACGCAAGGGCGAGTACGAAAACCTCGACACCTGGACGGGGCCCGTGTTGAGCAGGCCGCCCTCGGCATAGAACCCGCCCGGGTTCTCAGCAATCATCGTCGACGGCATCAGAGCGCTGCTCACCGCATCGACAAACCAGTCAAACCTGTCCGATACCGACACCTCTGCCGCGGACACGCTGTGCCACACCGTCAAGCTCCCCCGTTGATCACTTCACCACGCAGACGCCGGAGCATCATCGCGAACAATCTTCACATCCGTCCAGAACGACGGTCAGGGAAGCCAGTGCGTAACACGGCAGGTCAGCGCGAACGTGGAGACGTGAGTTTCGAAAGCGAGACGAGTGTCGTCGTGGGCGGCGGCCCCGGCCGGCGCCAGCGGGCGCGCCCAGAACGGCGCTGACGATCTCTGTGGAAGCGGCGGCAGACATCGGGGCACCTCCTGTCCTGCTTGTAGGGATGGAGACCGGCGTGCCGTGCCAGATTTCGCCGGTTGGCGAGGGCTCCATCCTCTGATTCGCCACACTCACCGCTCGAGTGGCCTAAACGCCGTTGGTCGACAAGATCCCGCCAGCCGTCAGCCAGGGCGGGCCGCCGCCTGATCTCCGCCTCACTCCCGTACGCACCTTGGCGGCATGGCCTGCCCGGCCGGAGTTGCAGCGGCAGCCGTCCCGCGCCATCGCCGCGCGCTGGGGCTTCACCAACGCTGCCGCCTTCAGCCGGACCTTCCGCACCGCCTTCGATGTCAGTCCCAACGCCTACCGAGCCGCCGTCTTGGGTGCCGCTGACCCGCAAGGGGCATGAGTCGGACCACACGATCGCGGACTCCACAGCACGTACTGGCCCGCCATGACGGCGCCATACCCACCTTCGATGGACTGCACGAGCTTGCCGTAGTCATAGGTGATCGGCAGCAGGGGGCCGCCCCGGGGGTCGACCACCTCGGTGGACTCTCCATCGACAAGAATGTTGCCGCAGTGCAGATCCCCGAACGTCATTCCGACCCGGTCGGGCGTCAAGTGGGACATGAGGCGCGGATCACCCGTGATGCGGCTCAGGCACCGTGACGTACCCGGCAGTGGCTCACCGTTGATCGTCACGATGTCCGCGTCGATTAGCGTCCGTAGGTAGGGAAATGCGAAGGCCTGTCGACGGCGCCGGACCAGACGCTGCTCAACCAGCCGGTGCACCTGCGCCGGGCCGGCGCGACGCTGTGTGCGGTGGAACAGTTCGGTATCGCTGTCCACAGCGCTCGCGATGTGGTGCCCCAGCTTGCCGCCCGATGCGCCAGCGAGCGCGTGAGCGTCCACCGTGGAGCCGTCACCAAAGCACTTCAGCAGCAGGAACGACAGGCCCGGACCGGCATGGCTGGTGATGAACAAACGTCTCGGCAGACCCCGTCGTGCCACATCGCGGTACCAACGGATTTCGTTCCGCAGCGTCTGTGCGTGACCGAACTCCACCTTCGCCACATACGTCTCGCCGTCAGCACGAACGTAGTAAGACCGTGTCCTATGTGGTGGGGCCTCGTTGACTGGTCATGGGGCGGGGTACGTGGAGCTGGATCGTTCCGGACGGACTGTGGGAGATCGCGAAGCCGTTGATCCCGCCGGGGCGGGTGCGGCCGCAGGGCGGCGGGACATCCAACACGCCTGATGAGACGCTGTTCGCGGCGATCATCTACGTGCTGGTCAGCGGGTGTGCCTGGCGGGCCCTGCCGCCGTGCTTCGGGATATCGAAGTCCACCGCCCACCGCCGCTTCCTGATCTGGTCCAGGGCCGGCGTCTGGGGCCGGCTGCACGAAGCGGTCCTGCACCGGCTGGACGACGCCAGCCTGGTCGACGTCTCCCGGGTCGTGCTCGACTCCGCCCACGTGCGGGCCAAAAAGGGGGCGAACTCACAGGTCCGAGCCCCGTGGACCGCGGCAAGCCGGGTTCCAAGATGCACGTTCTGTCGGACGCGACCGGACTGCCCCTGGTCGTCGGCGTCACCGCAGCGAACACCCACGACAGCCAAGCCCTGAAGCCCATGGTCCAAGGCCACCAAACGAGACACGACCCGCACCGCGGTCGCCACTTCAAGCCCCAGCGCCTCCACGCCGACAAGGCCTACGACATCCCCGACCTGCGGAAATGGTTACGAGGTCAGCGGATCGGTGTGCGCATCGCCCGCAAGGGCATCGAGTCCAGCGAACGTCTCGGCCGCCGCCGCTGGGTCATCGAACGCACCATGAGTTGGCTGACCGGCTACCGCCGACTCAACCACCGCTACGAACGCGACCCCCGCAACTACCTGGCCTTCCTCGGACTCGCCGCAGCCGTCTGCTGCTACAAACGCCTCATCCGACTCACCACATAGGACACGGTC
>NZ_QKYN01000200.1 GCF_003258295.1 Streptacidiphilus pinicola
GGACGCCGCCGAACAACTTTTGCCAGCAGGCCCCTGACCTACGGTCAGGGGCCTGCTGCGTCATGCCGTAAAGTCAGGCTGCATCGTTCGAAGTGTCTACAGGAGGCCCCCGGGTGGAGGTACAGGAGACGCGCGTCCAGACCGACCGCGTGTTCACCATCCCCAACGTGTTGAGCATGGCTCGCCTCGTCGGCGTGCCGCTCTTCCTCTGGCTGATCCTGTGGCCGGTCTTCGGGGGGCCGAAGAACGACGGTTGGGCGATCGCGATCCTGATGCTGAGCGGTGTCAGCGACTACCTCGACGGGAAGCTCGCGCGGCGCTGGGGGCAGGTCAGCCGGCTCGGTCAGCTGCTCGATCCGCTCGCCGACCGGCTCTTCGTGCTGTCGACGATCGTGGGGCTGACCGCGCGGCGGATCATGCCCTGGTGGCTGACGGCCATCCTGCTCGCGCGCGAGATCTTCATCGCATCTCTGCTCCCCATCCTCAGACGTCACGGATACGGCCCACCCGAGGTGAACTTCATCGGGAAGGCGGCTACGTTCAATCTGATGTACGCATTCCCTTTGCTGCTGCTCACGACGTATGACAACTGGGTCGGGAGTGTGGCGAGCGTCATCGGTTGGGCGTTCGTTTGGTGGGGTACGACGCTCTACTGGTGGGCAGGGATCCTGTACGCGGTGCAGACTCGCCGTCTCGTGAAGACGCAGGATGGCGCCCTGTCCGAATGAGGAGGAGCCAGCCGAGATGAAGGCCGTTGTGATGGCCGGGGGCGAGGGAACTCGTCTCCGCCCGATGACCGCGAGTATGCCGAAGCCCCTGCTGCCGGTGGTGAACCGGCCGATCATGGAGCACGTACTCAGGCTGCTCAAGAGGCACGGCCTGACCGACACGGTTGTGACTGTGCAGTTCCTCGCCTCACTCGTCCGGAACTACTTCGGCGACGGCGAGGAACTCGGTATGAAGCTGACCTACGCAAACGAGGAGAAACCCCTCGGTACGGCCGGCAGTGTCAAGAACGCCGAGGACGCACTGAAGGACGACTCGTTCCTGGTGATCTCCGGTGACGCGCTCACCGATTTCGACCTCACGGAGCTGATGGAATTCCACCGTGCCAAGGGCGCGATGGTCACCGTCTGCCTCACGCGTGTCCCCAATCCCCTCGAATTCGGGATCACGATTCTGGACGAGGAGGGCCGGGTCGAGCGCTTCCTGGAGAAGCCGACCTGGGGCCAGGTCTTCTCGGACACGGTGAACACCGGCATCTACGTGATGGAGCCGGAGGTCTTCGACTACGTGGCCGCCGACACCTCCGTGGACTGGTCGGGTGACGTCTTCCCGCAGCTGCTCAAGGAGGGCAAGCCGATCTACGGCTATGTCGCCGAGGGCTACTGGGAGGACGTGGGCACGCACGAGAGCTACGTGAAGGCGCAGGCGGACGTCCTGGAGGGCCAGGTCGACGTCGAGATCGACGGCTTCGAGATGGCCCCGGGCGTGTGGGTCGCCGAGGGCGCCGAGGTGGACCGCGACGCGGTGCTGCGCGGACCGCTGTTCATCGGTGACTACGCCAAGGTCGAGGGTGGCGTGGAGATCCGCGAGCACACCGTGCTCGGCAGCAACGTGGTCGTGAAGCGCGGCGCGTTCCTGCACAAGGCGGTGATCCACGACAACGTCTACGTCGGCCCGCAGACGAACCTGCGTGGGTGCGTCATCGGCAAGAACACCGACGTGATGCGGGCCGCCCGGATCGAGGACGGCGCCGTCATCGGCGACGAGTGCCTGATCGAGGAGGAGTCGATCGTCGCGGGGAACGTGCGCGTCTATCCCTTCAAGACGATCGAGGCCGGCGCGTTCGTCAACACCTCCGTCATCTGGGAGTCCCGCGGCCAGGAGCATCTGTTCGGCGCCCGCGGCGTCTCCGGGATCATCAACGTCGAGATCACGCCGGAGCTGGCGGTCCGCCTGGCCGGCGCGTACGCGACGACGTTGAAGAAGGGGGCGACGGTCACGATCGCGCGTGACCACTCCCGTGGTGCGCGTGCCCTCAAGCGCGCGATGATCTCCGCGTTGCAGGCGAGCGCGATCGAGGTGCGCGACCTGGAGAACGTGCCGATGCCGGTCGCACGCCAGCAGACCGCGCGCGGTAGCGCCGGCGGCATCTTCCTGCGGACGACGCCGGGGGTGCCGGACTCGCTCGACATCCTCTTCTTCGACCAGCGCGGCGCGGACCTCTCCCAGGCGGGGCAGCGCAAGCTGGACCGCGTCTACGCCCGGCAGGAGTACCGCCGAGCGTTCCCGGGTGAGATCGGCGACCTGACCTTCCCGGCCACGGTCTTCGACTCCTACGCGGGCAGCCTGCTGCGCGCGATCGACACGCGCGGCGTCGCGGAGGCCAAGCTCAAGGTCGTCGCGGACGTGGCGAACGGCAGCGCGTCGCTGCTCTTGCCGAGCATCCTCGGCAAGCTCGGCATCGAGGCGCTGACGGTCAACCCCGGTATGGACGAGTCGCGGCCGACGGAGACGATAGAGGAGCGGCGGGCCGGCCTGGTCCGGCTCGGCGAGCTGGTCGCGTCCTCGCGGGCGGCGTTCGGGGTGCGGTTCGACCCGGTCGGCGAGCGCGTCTCGTTCGTGGACGAGCGCGGACGGATCATCGAGGACGACCGTTCGCTGCTGGTCATGCTCGACCTGATCGCGGCGGAGGGTCGCAGCGGCAAGGTGGCGCTGCCGGTCACCACGACGCGCATCGCCGAGCAGGTCGCGGCCTACCACGGCACACAGGTGCTGTGGACGACGACCTCGCCCGACGATCTCGCCAGGGCGGCGTCGGCGGACGGGACGGTCTTCGGCGGCGACGGGCGCGGCGGCTTCGTCGTACCGGAGTTCAGCGGCGTGTTCGACGGCACGGCGGCGTTCGTGCGCCTGCTCGGGCTGGTCGCGCGGACGCAGCTGACACTCAGCCAGATCGACGCGCGCATCCCGCGGGCCCATGTGCACCGCCGTGACCTCGCTACCCCGTGGGCGGCGAAGGGCATGGTCATGCGCAAGGTCGTCGAGGCGGCGGGCGAGCGGGAGGTCGACACGACGGACGGCGTCCGAGTGGTCGAACCCGACGGCCGCTGGACCATGGTCCTCCCGGACCCGGCCGAGGCCGTCACCCACCTCTGGGCCGAAGGCCCGGACGACACCTCCGCGCAGGCGCTGCTCGACGAGTGGGCCGTCGTCGTGGAGTCGGCCGGCCGCGACCAGGCCTGACAATTCGCTCCAGCAGGTAGTTGCACTCCCCAGGGGCGCGGGGCGCTGCTGATGTGCGGCTTCGCCGCGGGTGCGCGACGGTCTCCCAGCCTTCGGCTGGGGGACCCCCCCCGTCCCACGTGGCACAGCCCCGCGCCCCTGGGGCAGGTGCGACTTCCCGGGTGCCGAAGGCTGAGCACAGGACCCGACGTGGGACGATATCCACCATGTCGACGACCGCCCCCCGCCGTGACGAGCGCAGCGACCCGCGCTACGCGCGGCCCGACGCGTCGATGTCGCTGCTGACGAACGTCATGGAGCACAGCCTCGACGAGGGCTACGCCGAGGAGGCGCGGCGGAGTGGGCGGTACGGGAGCAGCCGGCTGCCGGGGACGCTGCGCGGAAAGCTCCTGCTCGGGCTGGGGTTGGCGATGGTGGCGACGATCCTGTCCATGGGGGTCAGCCAGGTGCAGCGCAGCGCGCCCGTCGCGGCGCAGCAGCGGCAGGAGCTGATCAACCGGATCAACCAGTCCACGACCACCGCGGACGGGACCCAGCAGCAGGTGGCCCAGCTGCAGGCGCAGCTGGACCAGGCCCGCCGGACGGCGGCCAGTGGTTCCGGGAGCACGCAGCTGGACCTGCTGGAGCTCGTCACGGGCACCACTCCCGTCTCCGGGCCGGGGATCACCGTCACCGTGGACGACGCCGCGTCGGCGGGGACGGACCTGAACAACGCGAGCCCGCGCGCGGGCGCGGGGTTCGGGAACACCGGGCGGGTACGCGACAGCGATCTGCAGCTCGTGGTGAACGCCCTGTGGCAGTCGGGCGCGGAGGCGGTGGCGATCAACGAACAGCGGCTGACGAACCTGTCGGCCATTCGCGCCGCGGGTGACGCGATACTGGTCAACGACCATCCGCTCACCCTGCCGTACACCGTGCAGGCCGTCGGCGGGCCCACGCTGCAGCAGAATTTCCAGGACAACGCCTACGGCGGCCTGTATCTGGCGCAGCTGAAGCAGGAGTTCCAGATCCGTTACGACGTCTCCGCCCAGGGCGGTCTCTCGCTGCCGGCCGCGACCGTCGGCCCGCTGCTCAATGCTCACCCGTCTCCGTCCGAAGGGACCAAGCAACCGTGATCGCCGTACTCGGGCTGGTGGTCGGAGTCGTCGTCGGGCTGTTCGTACAGCCGGACATCCCCGCTGCCTGGGTTCCGTACCTGCCCATCGCCATCGTGGCCGCGCTCGACGCGGTCTTCGGCGGGGTGCGCGCGATGCTGGACGGGATCTTCTCCGACAAGGTCTTCGTCGTCTCCTTCCTCTCCAACGTGGTCGTGGCGGCGTTGATCGTCTTCCTCGGTGACCAGCTCGGCGTCGGGTCGCAGCTGTCGACGGGCGTGGTCGTCGTGCTCGGTATCCGGATCTTCTCCAACGCGGCGGCGATCCGGCGCCATCTCTTCCGGGCGTGACGTTCTGTGACAGAACCGGAGTGCAGTGACCGCATACCGGGGTAGGACGGATGGCAGGATGTTCGGGGTAGGAACGCAAGCGGCAGGAGCAGCACGGTGAGCAGCGATGAGGCATCCGAGGTCCCCCGGGACCGCGAGCCGGAGCGCGCGCCCGAGCCGACCCCCGAACCCGCCGCGGCCGAGGTAACCCCCGCAGCCGAGGCAGCAGAGGCAGCCGAGGCGGAGCAGGCGACCGAGGCGGATGCGGCAACCGCCGCGGACGACGCCGCCGACGAGGTCGAGGAGTCGGTCGAGCCCTCACCCGAGGACGAGCCGGGGCCCGACCTCACCGGGCGGCAGCGGCTCGGCGCCGCGCTGTGGCCGCCGCGGGTGAACCGCGCCCAGCTGGTGGTCGCGCTGCTGCTCTTCGCCCTCGGCCTGGGCGTCGCCTTCCAGGTCCGGTCGAACACCACCGAGAACCAGCTGCGCGGCGCGCGCCAGGACGACCTCGTCCGGATCCTCGACGAGGTCGACGCCCGACAGCAGCGCCTGGATCAGGAACGTACGCAGCTGCAGTCCTCGTTGACCCAGTTGCAGAACAGTTCGAACCAGGCGAAGGAGGCGCAGGCTCAGACCAAGCTGAAGGAGCAGCAGCTCGGCGTCCTCGCCGGGACGGTCGCCGCGACCGGGCCCGGGGTGACGCTGACCGTCAAGGACCCGGGCGGGAACGTCCAGGCGGCTATGCTGCTCAACACGCTGGAGGAGCTGCGCGCGGCAGGGGCGGAGGCGGTACAGATCAACAATGTCCGGGTGGTGGCGGGCACCTGGTTCTCGGATGCCAACCGGGGACAGGTGACGATCGACGGCACGACCGTCTCCCAGCCGTACGTGTTCACGGCGATCGGGAACCCGCAGGACCTCGACACCGCGCTCAACATCCCGGGGGGTGTGGTGCAGTCCGTGGCCCGTGAGAACGGGTCCGCGACGGTGCACCGATCGCAGACACTGGCCGTGACTGCCTTGATCCCTTTGAGCACGCCCGACTACGCTCACACGACGCATCCATGACGTTCACGTTCCGACCCGATCCAGCCCGACCGGATCACGCTCTGCCAGTGCCTCAAGTTCCGCCCGTTCCAGTCCTGTCCACGATGGCTCCACCTCGCCCCACGGGCGGGTCCGTGTCACGCAAGGGGTATCGCCCGTGAGTCTGTTCTCGAAGCTGTTCGGCCGGAAGTCCCGTGAGGGTGCCTCGGTCGAGGCGCCCACCGCCCGCCACCGCCGGGCGGACGCGGAGTACGAGGCCGGTGTCCCCGGCATGCGTGCCGCGGAGGGCGACAGCTACGCGCCGGCCGGTGAGCGGCCGCTCTTCCGCGACGAGGACGGCCGACACGCGGGCGCGTCGAGTGGCGGCTCCATAGCCCCTCAGCCGGTACCCTCAAGTTCAGGTGGAGGGTTTGCGGCCGATCCGTATTCCCAAGGCCAGTCAGGCGATCCGCGACAGGAGGCCGCAGGCGTGACGTTGTGCACCCGATGCGGATACAACAACCCCGAGTCCGCCCGCTTCTGCTCGAACTGCGGTGCGCCGCTGCGGGGCCGCGTGGGCGGGGCCGAGCGTCCCTCGGAGACCACGTCCACGATCTCCATCTCGGGCCTGGAGGCCTACGAGCCGGAGGCGGCGCAGCAGGTCCCCGGTCTCACGCCGGAGGCGCAGGCCGCCGTCGACGCGCTGCCGCCGGGCTCGGCCCTGTTGGTGGTGCGCAAGGGTCCGAACTCGGGTAGCCGGTTCCTGCTCAACACCGATCTGACCACGGCCGGCCGTGACACCCAGAGCGACATCTTCCTGGACGACATCACCGTGTCGCGGCGTCATGTGGAGTTCCGGCGTCACCAGGGCGGTGCCTTCACCGTCGCGGACGTCGGCAGCCTGAACGGCACCTACGTCAACCGCGAGCGGATCGACGAGGTGCCGCTGAACACCGGCGACGAGGTGCAGATCGGGAAGTACCGGCTGGTCTTCTTCGCCGCCCGCCCGGGGTACTGAGACGCGGTGCCCCGCCCCTGGGAGGAGTGAGTCAACCGTCGTGCAAGCTGACAGCGGTACCCACGGGGCGGTGGCGCCCTTCGTTCCTCCCGGCCGTCGGGCCGGAGCGGTCGGCGTACCCGGCATGTCTGGCGTGGTGGCCGGTCGGCCGCAACTGCTCAGCATCGGTGCGGTTCTGACCGAGTTGCAGGCGGAGTTCCCCGAGGTCACCATCTCCAAGATCCGTTTCCTGGAGGCGGAGCGGCTGGTCGAGCCGCAGCGCACGCCCTCGGGGTACCGCAAGTTCAGCGATGCCGACGTGGAGCGGCTGGCCTACGTGCTGCGGATGCAGCGTGACCACTACCTGCCGCTGCGCGTCATCCGCGAGCACCTCGCGGCCCTCGACCGGGGCGAGAACCCCCCGGCGCTGCCCGGACCGGCCGGTGCGGCGGAGGAGCCCCTGGATGTCACGGCCGCCATCACTCCCGGGCCGTCCCTCTCGGGTCCGCGCCTCGGGCGCGCGGAGCTGCTGGCCGCGGCGGGGATCAGTGAGCAGCAGCTGTCGGACTGGGAGTCCTACGGGCTGGTCGGCGCGGACGCGGACGGCGGCTTCGACGGCGAGATGCTGCAAGTGGCGCGTCTGGTAGCGGAGTTGGGTCGATTCGGGCTCGAACCGCGGCACCTGCGCGCGGTCAAGGCCGCGGCGGACCGCGAGATCGGGCTGGTCGAGCAGATCGTCGCGCCGCTGCGCCGGCACCGTAATCCGCAGACCCGCGCCCACGCCGCCGCGATGGCCCGTGAGCTGGCCAATCTGTCGGTCCGGCTGCACGCCGCGCTCGTCCAGGCGGGTCTGCGCGCGCACCCGTAGCCGGGCGCCCGCCCGGCCGGACCGGGGGGTGGGGAACTACCCACTCCCCATAGTGCAACTGGCCTATCAGCCCAGCGCGCCCTAGGGTTGCATTGTGAACGAGCTAGACGTCGTGGGCGTCCGGGTGGAGATGCCGTCCAACCAGCCGATCGTGCTGCTGCGCGAGGTCGGCGGGGACCGCTATCTGCCGATCTGGATCGGGCCCGGGGAGGCCACCGCCATCGCCTTCGCACAGCAGGGCATGACACCCGTGCGTCCGCTCACGCACGACCTCTTCCGCAACGTGCTGGAGGCCGTCGGACAGCGCCTCACCGCCGTGCGGATCACCGACCTGCGCGAGGGCGTGTTCTACGCCGAACTCGTCTTCGCCAGCGGGGTCGAGGTCAGCGCCCGTCCCTCGGACGCGATAGCGCTGGCGCTGCGCACCGGCACCCCGATCTACGGCGCCGACGACGTGCTCGACGAGGCCGGCATCGCGATCCCGGACGAGCAGGAGGACGAGGTCGAGCGGTTCCGTGAGTTCCTCGACCAGATCTCCCCGGAGGACTTCGGGAGTTCCGGCGCCCAGTGAGGAGCCCGTGGGGCGTCCCGTGGGGCATCCCGTGAAACGACGGTGAAACGACGGTGAAGGGAGCGTTTGAGACGCTGCATTCGCGCGGAGATACCCACCCCGGGGACACGCAAAACCACCCGCGAGGCTGACGTCACCCGCCATGCCGAGCGTGGCGATCGTTGACGCGCTCCTGGCTACTGCCTACCTTCGACTGTGAACGTCCCGGGTGTGCCACCCCGCACCCCCGCTGAGGCGGTTCCGGAGTCGACAGGACGGAGGGTCGTGTTGAGCAGCACGGGTGACAGAACAGCCACAAGCGGCTCATGCCCCATCCATTCCCCGGTCCGGACGCTGCCGCGTGCGGCGCGCTCCGGGTGGGAGGGGATGCCGATGGTGCCGCTGCCGGCGGACCCGCAGGACGACGTGCTGCCCACCGCGGAGCTGATCGGCTACCGCGGCCCCACCGCCTGCGCGGCGGCCGGGATCACCTACCGCCAGTTGGACTACTGGGCCCGCACCGGCCTGGTCGAGCCCAGCGTCCGAACGGCCCAGGGCTCCGGGACGCAGCGGCTCTACGCGTTCCGCGACATCCTGGTGCTCAAGGTGGTCAAGCGGCTCCTCGACACGGGGGTCTCGCTGCAGAGCATCCGGACGGCCGTCGACCATCTGGCCCAGCGCCCGGAGGAGGCGCTGCCCGGCATCACGTTGATGAGCGACGGCGCGACGGTCTACGAGTGCAGCTCCGCCCACCAGGTCGTCGAGCTGCTCCAGGGTGGCCAGGGCATCTTCGGCATCGCCGTGGGCGCGGTGGCGCGCGAGGTGGAGTCCTCGCTGAGCCGCCTGCACGGCGAGCGCGCCGACACCGGCGAGAACGTCCTCGGCTTCGATCCGTCCGACGAACTCGCCCGTCGCCGCAACCGCGCGGTCTGAGCCGCGCGTCCGCTCCCTCGTAGACGGAAGATCGCTGACGCGGTCCACGAGGGGGGAAGCATGCGGGTCGGACTGCCACGAGTGCGGGTGCGCTGGCGGGAGCGGCGGTTCCAGCGACGGGCCTTCCAGCTGCTGTGCGGGGTGGCGTTGGCGGTGCTGGTGCCCACCGCGGTGGTGTGGTTCCAGGGCGGCCCGCGGCTGCGGACCGTCGCGGACGCCCCGGCCGAGCCCGTCGTGCTCGTCTTCGGCGCCGGTCTGGACGGCGGCAAGCCCTCCCCTTATCTGCGCCACCGGCTCGACGCGGCGCTCGGCCTCTACCGTGAGGGCCGCGTCCGCGCGGTACTGGTGACCGGCGACAACAGCACCGTCAGCTACGACGAGCCGGACGCCATGCGCGATTACCTCGTCCGGCACGGCGTCCCCGCGGACCGGGTCGTGCTCGACTACGCCGGGTTCAACACCTGGGACTCCTGCAGCCGCGCCCGCCGCATCTTCGGCGTCACGCGGGCGCTGCTGGTCAACCAGGGCTACGCGATCCGGCGCGCGGTCGCACTCTGCGAGGCCGCGGGCATCGACTCCTACGGCATCGGCGTGGAGGAGTGGCACGACCGGACCTGGCAGGCGGGCGTGGTGCGGGAGATCGCGTCCATGGACAAGGCCGTGCTGCTGGACGAGCTGTTCCACCCCGATCCGCACCTGCTCGGGCCGAAGGAGACCACCCTGGCCTCGGCGGAGGCCGCGGCGCGCTGAGCACCCGCATGCCCGTTCGCCCCGGTTGTCGTACCCGTGCGCGATGATCGGGCTATGCGCGCCGTGCCGTCGATCCTGCACCTCGACATGGACGCCTTCTTCGCCTCGGTGGAGCAGGCGTCCAAGCCGAGCCTGCGCGGAAAGCCGGTGATCGTCGGCGGCCTCGGCGCGCGCGGCGTCGTGTCCACCGCGTCCTACGAGGCGCGGCGGTTCGGGGTCCACTCGGCCATGGCCATGGCCCAGGCGCGCCGGCTCGCGCCCAATGCCGCCTACCTGATCCCGCGCTTCGAGCTGTACCGGCAGGTCAGCGACGCCGTCATGGCGTTGCTGCGGGAGCTGTCCCCGCTGGTCGAGCCGCTCAGCCTGGACGAGGCCTTCGTCGACCTCGCCGCGGGCCCCTACGGCGAGGCGCTGGCGACGGAGGGCGCGGAGCTGGCCCGCGCCCTGGGGGAGGATCTCCGGGCGGACATCCGTAGCAAGGTCGGCCTGACGGGCTCGGTCGGCCTGTCGACGACGAAGTTCCTCGCCAAGATCGCCTCCGAGCAGGCCAAGCCGGACGGCCTGGTACTGATCGAGGCCGGGCGGGAGCGGGAGGTCCTGGACACCCTCCCGGTCCGCGCGCTGCCGGGCGTCGGCCCCGCCACGGAGGAGACGCTGCGGCGTGCGGGCCTGTCCCAGATCCGGGAGGTGGCCGGGCTGCCGCAGGAGGAACTGGTGCACCTCCTCGGCCGCGCCCACGGCGCGGGCGTGCACGCGCTCGCGCTCGGCCGCGACGACCGCCCGGTCGTCGCGGAGCGGGACGCCAAGTCCGTCTCCGTGGAGGACACCTTCGAGGTGGACCTGCTCGACCGCGACCACATCGTCGGCGAGCTGGAACGCCTGGCGGACCGGTGCGTCCGCCGCCTGCGGGCGGCCGGCCGGTCGGGTCGCACGGTGGTGGTCAAGATCCGCCGCTTCGACTTCAGCACGCTCACGCGCAGTGAGACGCTTCCCGCCCCGACGGACGACCCGCTGGTGATAGCCCAGATGGCGCGCCGTCTGCTCGACTCCGTCGAGCTGCTGGGAGGCATCCGCCTGCTCGGGGTCGGCGTCACCGGCCTCGCGGACTGGACGCAGGAGGACCTCTTCGCGCAGGCACTCCGGGAGGGTATGGAGGAGGACGCCGCCGACGCCGAGGAGGATCCGGCCTACGGCGGCCCCACCGGCCCCCGCGCCTTCCACCCCGGCGGCGCGCTCCCGGCTGCCCGCCGCTGGGCCCCGGGCCAGGACGTCGAGCACACGGAACTCGGCCACGGCTGGGTCCAGGGCAGCGGCGTCGGCCGCGTCACCATCCGCTTCGAGACCCCTACGGGTCCGGTCGGCCGAGTCCGCACCTTCGCGGTGGAGGACCCGGAGTTGAGCTCAGCGTCTGCACTTCCGTTGCTCGGCAGCGCCTGAAGCGGCGCGACCGGTCACGTTCGCTCCCGCAGATCGTTGCACTGTCCAGGGGCGCGAGGAACTGCGCGAGCAACCACCCTGTGCGGATGGCCCTGCGCGTTGGGGACCATCCGC
>NZ_QKYN01000201.1 GCF_003258295.1 Streptacidiphilus pinicola
GGGGGCTCTTCTGCGTTCCAGGGAAGGTTGTGGCAGAAGTCTCGCCCACTGTGCCCCAGGTCACGTTTCGGATCTGCGACCATGGACACCATGAAGGGACGCGTCCTGATCGTCGATGACGACACTGCTCTGGCCGAGATGCTTGGCATCGTGCTGCGTGGAGAGGGGTTCGAGCCGAGCTTCGTCGCGGACGGCGACAAGGCTCTGTCCGTCTTCCGGGAGGTCAAGCCAGACCTCGTACTGCTGGACCTGATGCTGCCGGGCAGGGACGGGATCGACGTCTGCCGGCAGATCCGCGCCGAGTCCGGCGTGCCGATCGTCATGCTGACCGCCAAGACGGACACCGTGGACGTCGTGGTTGGCCTGGAGTCGGGCGCCGACGACTACATGACCAAGCCGTTCAAGCCGAAGGAGCTCGTCGCCCGCGTGCGTGCGCGTCTGCGCCGCGCTGAGGAGCCGAGCCCGGAGCAGCTGACCATCGGCGATCTGGTGATCGACGTGGCCGGTCACTCGGTCAAGCGTGAGGGCCGCAGCATCCCGCTGACCCCGCTCGAGTTCGACCTCCTGGTGGCCCTGGCCCGCAAGCCGTGGCAGGTCTTCACCCGCGAGGTGCTGCTGGAGCAGGTGTGGGGTTACCGGCATGCCGCCGACACCCGCCTGGTCAACGTGCACGTGCAGCGGCTCCGCTCCAAGATCGAGCGGGACCCGGAGCGTCCCGAGATCGTCGTGACGGTGCGCGGCGTCGGCTACAAGGCGGGTCCGAACTGAGATGAGCGGTCAGGCCCCCGCCGCCCTGCCCCAGACGGACGGCGGGCGGTCGACCATCCAGCAGCCTCTGCCCCACCAGCAGTCGCTGCTCACGGCGCTGTGGCGGCAGCTGCGGCGCCCGTTCAGGCGCGCCGTTCGGCTGTACCGGCGGTCCATCCAGCTGCGTGTCGTGGCGATGACGCTGGTGCTCTCGGTCGGTGTGGTGCTGCTGCTCGGCGTCGTCGTGATGAACCAGGTCCGCAACGGTCTGCTGCAGACGAAGATGCAGTCGGCGCAGACGCAGGCCGAGAGCGGCTTCGCCGCGGCGAGGACCGACGCGAGCAACCTCGGGGGCCTTGCTCGTAAGACCGGCGGCACCGCCTCGCAGACGGGTATCGGCGGGGGCGCGGGGTCGGTTCCGGACGTCGGCGAGGTCATGAACGAAGAGGCCGGCGCGCTGGCGGCGAGCGGTGCGGGGTCCTACTACGTCGTCGGCATGCTGCCGCCGCCCAACAAGGACGGGGCCACCACCACCTCCCGGGCCATGCCGACGACCGGCGGCATGGACCCCACGGCGACCGTGCCGGCCGATCTGCCGGCCCGCGTCGCCGCGAACCCTGGGACCGCCCAGAGCGCGTACACCATGGTCACGTACCAGAACGGGACGCAGAGCGAGCCGGGTGTCGTCATCGGCGAGCAGATATCGCTGCCCGGCATCCAGGACGGCCAGGTGGGCGCGAACGGCGCCGCCCGCTCGTACCAGCTGTACTACGTGTTCCCGTTCGCTCAGGAGACGAGCACGCTGAATCTGGTCACCGGGACGCTGGCGACGGCCGGCGTCTTCGTGGTGATCCTGCTGGGCGCGATCTCCTGGCTGGTGGTGCGCCAGGTGGTGACTCCGCTGCGGATGGCGGCCGAGATCTCCGAGCAGCTGGCCTCGGGTCGGCTGGAGGAGCGGATGAAGGTCTCCGGCACGGACGACATCACCCGCCTCGGCGAGTCCTTCAACCGCATGGCCGGGGCGCTCCAGGCGCAGATCCGGCAGCTGGAGGAGCTGTCCCGGGTGCAGCGCCGCTTCGTCTCCGACGTCTCGCACGAGCTGCGGACGCCGCTGACGACGGTCCGGATGGCCGCGGATCTGCTCTACGAGGCCCGCGAGGACTTCGACGATCCCATGTCCGTGCGCTCCGCGGAGCTGCTGCAGAACCAGCTGGACCGTTTCGAGTCGCTGCTGGCGGACCTGCTGGAGATCAGCCGCTTCGACGCGGGTGCCGCGATCCTCGACTCCGAGCCCACCGATCTGCGGGAGGTCGTCGGCCGCGTCATCGACAGCGCCGGGCCGCTCGCCGAGCGGAAGGGCAGCTCGGTGCGTGTCGTCGGCGCCGACGAGCCGGTGGTGGCCGAGTGCGACCCGCGGCGGATCGAGCGCATCCTGCGCAACCTGGTGGTCAATGCGCTGGAGCACGGCGAGGGCCGTGACATCGAGGTCCGGATGGCGGCCCGGGACGGCGCGGTGGCGATCGCGGTGCGCGACCACGGCATCGGGCTCAAGCCCGGCGAGGCCGCGCGGGTCTTCAACCGCTTCTGGCGGGCCGATCCGGCCCGTGCGCGGACGACGGGCGGCACCGGTCTGGGCCTGTCCATCGCACTGGAGGACGCCGCCCTGCACGGTGGCTGGCTGCACGCCTGGGGCGAACCGGGCGGCGGCTCGCAGTTCCGGCTGACCATCCCGCGCAACGCGGGCGCGGAGATCAGTCGTTCGCCGATTCCGCTGGAGCCGGAGGACTCCCGGGTCAACCTCGGCCTGGACCTCTCCGGCAGCCCCTACCGGCGGGCGCGTCCGGCCGGTGCGACGGCGCTGCCGGCCATCGGGGACTCGGAGTCGACGCTGACGCAGCCGAGCCTCGGTCCGGGGCTGGGCGGGGTGCTCGGCTACGGTTCGGTCATTCCGGCGCTGCCGGGCCCGGTGCCCACCACGCCGGCCAGCAACCCCGCCGACCTGGGCTCCGTCTCCGGTCTCGGGGCCGGCTTCGCCACCAGCGGCGCCCAGGTGGTCGTCTCCGGCACCGCGACGGTGCGCTGCGGCGACGTCGAGGTCACGGACGACACCGAGGGCACGGTCGCGGCCGACACGGTCCAGCCGCGCCCGGTCGGGCCGCGTGCGGACGAGAAGCACCCGGGGGACCGGGAGACCGAGCAGGCGATGACGCTCGATGGGGAGGGAACGCGTGAAGAGGTCTGAGCCGTCGCGGCGCCGCCGCCTGCGCGCCGTGGCGCTGTCCGGTGCCGTGCTCGGGCTGGCCGGCTGCGCGACCATGCCCAGCAGCGGCCCGGCCGCGCTGGGCCCGGCCGCGTCCGGGAACACGCAGAACACCCGCGTGGAGCTGATCCCCGTGCCGCCGGCCGACGGGGAGGCGCCGGACCAGCTGCTCGCCGGTTTCCTGGACGCGCTCGGCAGTGACCAGGCGGACTACCGGACCGCGCGGATGTACCTCAGCGACCCGAGCTGGCAGCCGTCGGGAGCGGTGGAGGTGCTGGACTCCACGCCCGGCCTGTCGAGTACCTCCGGCCCGGGCAAGACCGCGACCGTGACGGCGACCGGCACCGTCGCCGCCTCCCTGGACCAGCACGGCTCCTACACGCCCGCGCCGCCGAACACGCCCCTGTTCCGCCAGGACTACCACTTCAAGCAGGACAGCAGGGGCCAGTGGCGGATCGTGGACCCGCCCTCCGTCCTGCTCACCAGCCAGCGCGACTTCCAGCGGATATACGCGTCGGTCAACAAGTACTACCCGGCGGTGTCGGGGCACACCGGAAAGGGCGCGAGCCCGCTCGTGGCCGACCCCGTCTACATCCGCGCCCGGGTCGACAACCCGCTGCAGACGGCGGCGCAGCAGCTGCTGAACGGTCCGAGCACCTGGCTGCAGCCGGTCGTGTCCCCGGTGTTCCCCGGCAACTCCAAGGTCGAGCTGGACACCAGCACGCCCCAGGTCAAGGCCTATCTGTCGCTGGGACCGGACGCGGACTGGAGCCCTGGGGTCTGCCGGACCATGGCGGCACAGCTCTTCACCACCCTCACGCAGGGCACCACGAACATCCAGACCTCGTCCTCGACGGTCGCCTCGGTGGCGCTGTACCGGGACAAGAACAGCTCGCCGGTCTGCAGCACCGGTTCGGAGGCCGAGTTCAACCCCGTCCGGGTCGGGACGACGGCGTACTTCCTCAGCCCGGAGCACCAGATGGAGAGCGTCACGCCGTCCGGGGCCGGAGCGGGCCCGGCCGTCGAGGACGTGCCGGGCAAGCTGGTCCCGACCGGCGTCGGGATCGGCTCGTTCGCCGTCACGCCTGGGTCGGGCTCGCAGGTGGCCTCCGTTTCCGACGACGGGCGGGCGCTCTACCTCAGCACGCTGCAGGCCACGACCGCGCCCACGACGCCCGCTCTGCGCGGCAACACGCAGGGCGCGCTCTCGTCGCCCAGCTGGGACGGCACGGGCACGCTCTGGGTGGTCGACGGGGACCCCGGGGGTGCGCCGCTGCGTGCGCTGGTCGGCGGCACGCCCGTGCCGGTCACCGTCGCGGGGCTGGCGGACGGGGCTTCGATCCAGCAGGTCCGCGTGGCACCGGACGGTGCGCGCATCGCGTTGCTGGTGCGGAACGCCGACGCCTCGACGAGCGTGTGGATCGGCCGGGTGCGGCGCACCGACGGTGACGACTCGACCCACAAGGCCCCGACGCTGACGGTGGAGGCCCTGCGGCAGACGGCGACGTCCATCAGCTCGGTCTCGTCGCTCTCCTGGCAGGACGGCGACGGCCTGGTGGTCGTCGGTCAGCAGACCGGGACCACGAGCGTCGTCCCCGTCGAGATGGACGACAGTCCCTCCTCGCTGGGCACGATCCAGGCGCTGAGCGGCGTCACCGACGTGACCACGCTGCCGGTGACGACCCTGCCCGGGGACCCGCTGTGGCTGTTCGCCACGGCGAAGAACACCGACGACCAGAACGAGATCTTCGTTTCCCAGCTGACGGCGTTCCGCTGGCTCCCGATCACGGGCAACAGCTCGAGCCGGGGCAGCGGCGTCCGCTTCCCCGGTTGAGCAGGCCCGGTTGAGAAGGTCGCGCGGCAGGGATCCGGGACGGGCCGGCTCAGGCTGCGGCCACGACCGCGGCGGCCAGGACGTCCACGCCCGCGTCGGCCAGGGCGCGGGCGGCCTCGGCGAGGCTGGCGCCAGTGGTGACGAGGTCGTCGACCACGACGACGTGGCCGCTGCGCAGCAGACCGCCACGGGCCCGGGTGACGCGGAGCGCGCCGGCGAGGTTGCGGCGGCGGGCGGCGGCGTCGAGACCGGCCTGGTCGGCGACCGCGCGGGCGTGGCGCAGGGCCGGGACCACCCGGGCTGGGACCCCGCGGCCGCGCAGCGCGGCGGTGGCGGCGCGGGCGAGCCTGGTGGTCGGGTCGTGGCCGCGGGCCCGCGTCGCGGAGGCCGTGGAGGGCATCGGGACCAGCAGCAGGGGGCGGGCGCAGTGCGGGTGCGGGGGAGGGAGCGTGAGCGGCACGGCGGTGTGCACGGCGCGGGCGAGCGCACGGCCGAGGGGCGGGGCGAGCCGCATCGCTCCGCGTTCCTTGTGGGCGAGCAGGGCCTGGCGGACGGCCCCGCCGTAGGGGAGCGCCGCGTAGACCTCGGGCAGTCCGGGTGGTGGGTTGCCGGGCCGCGCCCGGCTGGGGTCGGCCGCCTCCAGCAGCGCGCGGCAGGCCGGGCACAGCTGGGCGTGCGGGCTGCCGCACCCCACACAGACGGAGGGCAGCAGCAGGTCGAGCACGGCGTCGAGGGCGCGAATCGGTGACCGTTCCACGGGGCCTCCCCTCGTAGATGGGGTTACGGTCAGAGGTACACACGGAAGGAGTGCCAAGAGTGCCCCGACCACCCCGATGACGAGGGCCATTCACGTGATGTTCATCCGAACGGGGGCAGCGGCCGCGCGGGGGCTGTACAAGCATCGTGGACGCCGCGAATTTGGACGTCAGGACCTATGACTCCCTGAACCGAGGACTTCAGTCCCGCGTCGGACAGGCGAATTCCCGGGAACCGTTGTTCCATGGGGTTCCCACCGTTCCGACTGGGGATGAAGGGGACAGAGGGGCGGTCCCGCCCGACCCCCTGTGGGTGGGCTGCGTACTCGACGGGCCCTGCGGACCTACGGGTTCGTGGGCAAGAAGCGCGAAGGATCGGAGTTCTGCGTGGACATCGTCGTCAAGGGTCGCAAGACCGAGGTTCCGGAGCGGTTCCGCAGGCACGTCGCCGAGAAGCTCGAGCGGATCAACAAGCTCGACGGCAAGGTGATCAGCGTGGACGTGGAGCTCTCGAAGGAACACAACCCGCGCCAGTCCGACCACGCCGACCAGGTGGAGATCACGCTCCGCAGCCGTGGTCCGGTGATCAGGGCGGAGGCGAGCTCCTCCGACCCGTATTCCGCGCTCGACCTCGCGTCCGCCAAGCTGGACGCACAGCTGCGGAAGGCAGCCGACCGACGGCGCATCAGCAAGGGGCCCCGGGCGCCGATGAGCGTCGCCCAGGCGACCGCCGCGCTGTCGGAGACGCCGGGGCAGGCGACGCCCGAGGAGCTGAGCCCGCCCAAGAGGACGATGCAGGGATCCGTGGCGGTGGAGGGTGACGGGCCGCTCGTGGTCCGGGAGAAGACCCACCCCGCCGCCCCGATGGCGCTGGACCAGGCTCTCTACGAGATGGAGCTGGTCGGCCACGACTTCTACCTGTTCGTGGACTCCGACACGCTGCAGCCGAGCGTGGTCTACCGGCGGCACGCCTACGACTACGGTGTGATCCACCTGAAGGTCGAGGAGTGACGGCCCACCTGACGGCATAAAGGCACAACCGAAACAGCATGAAAGAGGGTTCCTCCGGCACACTTCCGGGGGAACCCTTTTCGGGCGCGTGATCGCGACCACCACGAAGCGTGGAATCATGTCGCTGAAAGCCGCCCACGGAGGGGGAGGGACCGGATGGTGGAGCCGATCCGGGTGCTGGTCGTGGACGACCACGCGCTGTTCCGGCGCGGACTGGAGATCGTCCTTGCTCAGGAGGAGGACATCGCCGTCGTCGGCGAGGCCGGAGACGGCGCCGAGGCGGTGGAGAAGGCGGCCGATCTGCTGCCGGACATCATCCTCATGGACGTGCGGATGCCGCGCCGCGGCGGTATCGAGGCGTGCACGGCCATCAAGGAGGTCGCGCCCAGCACAAAGATCATCATGCTGACGATCAGCGACGAGGAGGCCGACCTCTACGAGGCGATCAAGGCGGGCGCCACCGGCTACCTGCTCAAGGAGATCTCCACGGACGAGGTGGCCACCGCGATCCGTGCGGTGGCGGACGGCCAGTCGCAGATCAGCCCCTCCATGGCGGCCAAGCTGCTGACCGAGTTCAAGTCCATGATCCAGAAGCGGACCGACCGGCAGGACTTGCTGCCCGCACCCCGGCTGACGGACCGTGAGATGGAGGTGCTGAAGCTGGTGGCCACCGGGCTCAACAACCGGGACATCGCCAAGCAGCTCTTCATCAGCGAGAACACGGTGAAGAACCACGTCCGCAACATCCTGGAGAAGCTGCAGCTGCACTCGCGGATGGAGGCCGTGGTCTACGCGATGCGGGAGAAGATCCTCGAAATAGGCTGAGCCCCTACCCGAGCAGCTTCTCCAGCGGGGCGCGCAGCGCCTCGTCGTGGAGCTGCTCGACGCGGACGGACGAGCAGCCGACCCACTCGGCCGCCTCCCGCAGCGCCTCGGCCAGCGCCGGGACGGCTTTGGGCGTGGTGAGCGAGACCTGACGCGCCACCAGCGTCGTGCCCTCTCGGGCCGGATCGACCCGGCCGACGAGGCGGCCACCGGAGAGCAGCGGCATCGTGAAGTACCCGTGCACCCGCTTCTCCTTGGGCGTGTAGGCCTCCAGCCGGTGGGTGAAGCCGAAGATCCGCTCGGTGCGGGCGCGGTCCCAGATCAGCGAGTCGAACGGGGAGAGCAGCGTGGTGCGGTGGCGCCCGCGCGGCTCGGCCGCGAGGGCGGCCGGATCCGCCCAGGCCCGCGCCGGCTGCCCCGACGAGCCGTTGCGTCCCCAGCCGGCGACCTCGACCGGCACCAGGCCGGAGCCCGGCAGCGCCGTGGTGACCTGCTCCACCTTGAGCCGGTGGTAGTCGGCCAGGTCCTTCTCGGTGGCCACGCCGAGCGCCTGCCCGGACTGGAGCACCAGCTGCCGCAGGCAGGCCTCGTCGTCGGGCTCGGCGTTCAGCAGCTCGGCGGGGACGGCCTGTTCGGCCAGCGTGTAGACGCGACGCCAGCCGCGGCGCTCCGTGCAGACCACGACGCCGGTGTCGAGCAGCCACTCGACGGCGATCTTGGACTCGGACCAGTCCCACCACTCGCCGCCCTTCTTGGCGCCGCCCAGCTCCTTGGTGGTGAGCGGCCCCTCGGCGCGCAGCTTGGCCACGATCCCGGCGCAGGAGCGCTCCGCGTCCTCCATGCGGTGCCAGCGGTGGCCGCGGCGCTCGAAGGCGCGGCGGCGGAAGGCGAACAGCGGCCACTCCTCGACCGGCAGCACACAGGCGGCGTGCGACCAGTACTCGAAGGAGCGATCGCCGCTCCAGTACGCCGCCTCGACCGCGTCCCGCCCGACGGCGCCGAGCCGGGCGTAGGGGATCAGCTCGTGCGAGCGCGCCAGCACGGAGATGGTGTCCAGCTGCACCGAGCCGAGCCGGCGCAGCATCGCCCGCACGCCGCCGCGGCGATCGGGCGCGCCGAGGAGCCCCTGAGCGCGCAGGGCGATCCGCCGGGCCTCGTCGGTGGAGAGCTCGGCCTGGGGGAGCTCAGTGCCGGAGAGCTGTGTCGTCACGTGTCGCAGCCTAGGCGGGACCACTGACACCGCTCACCGGATCGGGCGATGCAAATCAAACGCACGTCCCGAACCTCACGCCCAGGAGTGGAGAAAACCGATCGGCCCCGTTCCTGCCAGAGCCCGCTCCTAGCCTGGTCACGCAGCTGATGGAGCTGCCTCATGGGGGATTTCCTTTTCTTATTTTCTTCGGCGCGTGCGGTCACCCCTGCGCGCGCACGGGAGGGGACGACATGGGTCGCAGGACCCGATGGGCTGCCGCGTTCGTCGCGGCGGGGCTGCTGGCGTGCACCGCGCCTGCGGTCGGGGCGCAGGCCGCGAGCAGCACGCAGCGGATCGACCTCAAGGTGCTCGTGGTGGACGACGGTGGCCCCTCCGTGGCCGCCATCGTCAACGAGCTCGACCTCACCGGCACGCCCTACACGCGGGTGAGCCTGAACGACGCGAGCCGGCCGGTGATCAACGCCGCGTTCCTCAGCGGCACCGACGCCTACGGCCGCGCCGAGGCCCGGTACCAGGCCGTGGTGCTGCCCAACAACGACCCCTTCCCGGCCGGTTCGGCCGAGATGACGGCGCTGCAGGGCTACGAGGCCCAGTTCGGCGTGCGGCAGGTCGACGCCTACACCTACGCCCAGCCGGCCGTCGGCCTCAACTGGGCGGCCAACCCCGGCTACATCGGCGCGCTCGACGGCATGCAGGGCAGCGTCACCGCCGCCGGCCTCGGCGGCTCCTTCCGCTACCTCAAGGGCGGCGTCCCGTTCGAGGACAACGACCCGAACGTGACGGAGAGCTACGGCTATCTGGCCACCCCGCTGGCCACCCAGGCGACGGGCGCCTCGTTCACGCCCCTGGCCACCATGCCGATCCCGAACGGCGGCGGCGCCCAGGGCGTGCTGGCCGGGGAGTACGACCACAGCGGCGTCTCCGAGCTGGTGCTCACCTTCGCCTACAACCAGTACCAGCAGCAGTACCGGCTGCTGGCACGCGGCATCGTCGACTGGATGACCCAGGGCATCCACCTCGGCTACGACCGCAACTACTTCGCCATGCACATCGACGACGTCTTCCTGCCGGACGACCGGTGGAGCTCCACCGCCAAGTGCACCCCCGGCGACGCCGCCTCCGCCTGCCAGGGCACCCCGGCCGCCTCCGAGATCCGGATGACCCCGGCCGACGTCAGCTACGCCCAGCAGTGGGAGCAGGCGCACAACTTCACCTTCGACCTGCTCTTCAACGGCGGCGGCAGCGACGACGCCACCCAGAACGGCACGGTCGACGACCCGCTGACCGACTCCCTGCTGCAGAACAAGGCCTCGTTCCGGTGGGTCGACCACACCTACGACCACCCGTTCCTGGGCTGCGTGCAGAACACCACCACCGTCCCGTGGTCCTGCACCACGGACGCGAGCGGCAACACCCAGTGGGTCGACCAGCAGACCATCCAGCAGGCCATCAGCAACAACGTCTCCTGGGCGGCCCAGCACGGGCTCTCCATCGACTCCAGCGAGCTGGTCACCGGTGAGCACTCGGGCCTGAAGACGCTGCCGCAGCAGTCCGTCGACAATCCCAACCTCGCTGCCGCGTTGGCCGCCGACGGGGTCAAGTGGACGGGCAGCGACCACTCCCGCGAGCCCGACCAGCGGGCCGTCGGCAGCAGCACGCTGACCGTGCCGCGCTTCCCGATGAACGTCTACTACAACGCCGGCACGGTCGCCGACGAGGTCGACGAGTACAACTGGCTCTACACCGCCACCTCGCAGGGCGGCAGTGGGATCTGCACCGCCAACCCGGCGACCACCACCTGCCTGCCCGCCCCGCTGGACGAGTCGACGGGCTACAGCAGTTACATCGTGCCGCTGGAGTCCCGGATCGACATGGGCCACATCCTCGGCGACAACCCCGATCCGCACTACGCCCACCAGTCCAACCTCTCCGAGGACCGGATCCTCTACCCGGTGCTGGACTCCCTGTTCGCCACCTACGCGCAGCTGATGGCGGCCGACACCCCGATGGTCAACCTGCGCGAGTCCGCGATCGGGGCCGAGCTGCAGCAGCGGGCCACCTGGCAGTCCGCGGTGTCCGCCGGGCGGGTCACCGCCTACCGGGTGGGCAACGCCGTCACCGTGCAGGCCCCGGCCGGGGTGCAGGTGCCGGTCACCATGCCGAACGGGACGGTCCAGCCGGGCCTGCTCGGCCTCGGCGCCACCCCCGCCGGCACCGCCTACGCGGGTGAGCTGTCCGGCTGGCTGAGGCCCAAGCTGCTGCAGAGCGCGGTCACGCTCACGCTCAACGCCGCCGGCACGCCTGCGGCCGCGCCCAAGACCGCGCCCACGACCGCGAGCCCGCAGGCGCCCGCGCCGGCCCCGGTCAAGCCGTTCCTGCCGGCCGCGGTGGCCCACCAGGTGCCGCTCACGACCACCGGCGTGGCCCGCCTGCCGCACGGCCGGAAGTAGCAGCGAACACAGCGCGAACACAGCAGGACAGCAGTGCAGTCATGGTCAGGGCCCGGGAGCGCGACGTCCAGGGCCCTGATGGTCCGCGAACGCCCGAGGGGGGCCGAGCCCGCATGAACAGCCCGGGGCCGTTGGAGGTCACCTTGCTGACGGAGGGCACCTATCCGTACATCCACGGCGGCGTCAGCACCTGGTGCGACCAACTGGTCCGCGGGATGCCCGACGTCCGCTTCCACATCCTGGGGATCACCGGCAGCGGCGAGGAGCCGGTCGTCTGGCCGCTGCCACGGCAGATCGCCTCGGTCAGCTCCGTGCCCATGTGGGGTCCGACGCCTGAGGGCCGGGCGCCGCGCGGGCGGGCGCTGCGGCGCTTCCTCGCCGGGTACGAGCGCTTCCTGCTCTCGCTGCTCGACCTGGACTTCGAGCACCACTTCGCCGACGAGCTCTACGAGCTCTCCGAATTCGCGCTGACCGGCGGCTCGTTGACTGCCGCGCTGCGCACGGAGGGGGCGCTGCGCTCGCTCCAGGGCGTCTGGCGGCTCCCGTTCCTGCCCACCAGCGGCGACCGCCCGACCCTGCGGGACGCGCTGGAGGGCACCGACCTGCTGGAGCACGCCTTGCGTCCGCTCGCCGTCCAGCCGCCGGCGCGCGGCGTCGCGCACGTCGCGACGGGCGGGCTGGCCGCGCTGCCGGCGCTGGCCGCCCGGCGCTTCCACGGCGTGCCGCTGCTCCTGTCCGAGCACGGCATCTACCTGCGGGAGCGCTACCTCGGCTTTCGCAGCGTGCCCTTCTCCCGTCCGGTGAAGACACTGCTGCTCGGCTTCTACCGACTGCTCGCCACCGAGAGTTACCGCCGGGCCGACGTCGTCGCGCCCTGTAACCGCTACAACCGCCGGTGGGAGGAACGGGGTGGCTGCGACCCGCGCCGCATCCGCACCGTCTACAACGGCGTCGACCTGCGGCAGTTCCCCGTGTCCGGCCCCGAGCCGGAGGAGCCGACGCTCAGTTGGGCCGGGCGGATCGACCCGATCAAGGATCTGGAGACCCTGCTGCGCGCCTTCGCCCTCGTCCGCGCCGAGCTGCCACGACTGCGGCTGCGCCTCTTCGGCGGCGTGCCGGCCGGGGGAGAGGAGTACCGCACCCGTCTCGACGCGCTGGCCGCGCAGCTCGGAGTGGCGGACGCCGTCGCCTTCGAGGGCCGGGTGGACGCGGTCAAGGACGCCTACGCGGCAGGCACGGTGGTGTTGCTTTCCAGCATCTCCGAGGGCTTTCCGTTCAGCCTGATCGAGGCGATGGCCTGCGGCCGGGCGACGGTCTCCACGGACGTGGGCGGTGTGCGCGAGGCCGTCGGCGACACCGGGCTGGTGGTCCCGGCCCGCGATCCGGAGGCGCTCGCGGGGGCGACGCTCGCGCTGCTGCGCGATCCGCAGCGGCGCGCGCAGCTGGGCGCGGCCGCCCGCCGCCGGGTGGAGGAACGCTTCACCGTCGAGCGCATGGTCGCGGAATTCCACGGCCTGTACCGGGAGTTGGCGGGCCCGGCGGCCCGTCCGGAGCCGACCGCGCGCCCGCCCGCGGAGCCGCTCATGCAGCCGCCCATGCACCCTCCCGGGCACCCGCCCGCGTTCCTGCCGCGGCAGCGGGACCGGGACGCGGAGGCGCCCGCTGAGGCTCCGGCGCCCGAGCTGGGCGTGGACGAGGTCGCGGCATGAGCGGGTTCGTGGAGCTGGTGCGGGGGCTGCGGCTCGACCCCGCCCCGGCGCCCCTGCCGGTCGCGGTCGGCGTCGCCGAGGACCCGGCGGAGGAGATAGCGCTGCGCTTCGCAGAGGTGGCCGCGGGCGCCGTCCACGCACTGGAGCTGGTGGCGGCGCTCGAGGCCGAGGGCCTCAGCGACCGTCAGATTCAGCAGCGCTACGGTCGGCGCGACGCCTTCGAGTTGGGCGAGGAGCTGTTCCGTCGCGCGCACCCGGAGGTGGAACGCGAGGCCGGCGGTGTGCCCAAGCAGTTGCGGTTCCGGCTGGCCCGTGGACCGGCGCGCGCCTCCGCGTGGGGCGTGTCCGCCTCCCGCAGCGCGCTGCGCGGCGTCCTCTTCGCCCTGCCCGGCCTGGCGTTCGTGCTGGCCGCGCCGCCGCGCGGCTCGTTGTGGTGTGCCGGCGCGGCCCTGCTCTTCTGCTGGAGCTGGAGCCAGGCCGTCGCCCATCTCGGCTATGTGCGCCTGGGCGTGGGCGATCCCGCCGGTGCCGCCGCGTTCCTGGCGCGCGGCGGCGCGGTCGGCGCGGCGCTGTGCGTGCCGGTCGCGACCGTCGCCGCGGTGCTGTCCCGGGCCCCGCTCGCGGCGGTCGGGTTCGCGCTCGGGCAGGCCCTCTACTTCGCGTCGGCGACGGCGCTGCTCGTCCTCGGGCGCGAACGCGCCCTTGTCGGCGCCCTCACGCCAGTGGCCTGCGGCGCGGCCTGGCTGCTCGCCGCCCGTGCGGTCGGCCTCCCCGGCCCACTCCCGCTGTTGGGCGCGGCCCTGGTGCTGCTCTCCCTCGGGCTCGCCGTCCGCGCCGGCTGGCGCGAGACCGGCCGGACCGAGCCGTGGAGCGGCGCGTGGGCGTCCGCGGCGGCGGGGTCCGCGGTCTGGGTCGGCGCGGCGCAGGCGGGAGTGTTCGGCCTGGCCGTGGCCGTGCTGACGCTCGCCGACATCGGGCCGACAACGGTGGCTCTCACCCTCAGCATGGGCGGCGCGGAGTGGTTCCTGGCCCGCTGTCGAGGGGCGATGGAGCTGGCGCTCGGCCGGGCGGGCGCGGCCTCCGAGTTCCTCGGCCTGGTCCTCGGCGCCCTCGCCCGCTGCCTCGGCGGCTATCTGCTCCTGGTCGTGGGGCTCGCCCGGGTCGCCGAGCAGCTGTGGCCCTCGGCCGCCGGCCCGCACGTGCTCAGCCTGGCCGGGCTGGCCGCGGCGCTCTGGAGCGCGCAGCTGCTCCAGTCCCTCGGCCTCCTCACCCGCGCGACGGCGGCGGTCGCCACCGCCGCACTCGCCCTGGTCGCGGCGCGCCTCTGCGGCGCCGCCGCGGAATCCGCGCAAGCCTGGACCGGCACGGTGGCGGCCGCCGCCCCCGCNNGCCGCCCTCTCCACCCTCGCCGCACTGGCGGTCACGACGGCCACCCGCCACCGGTGAGGGTGAAGGGGACGAAAGGGATGGGGGAGCGAGCTTGATGACGAGCACGGACGGTGCGGGGCTCGAACTCGCCGGTCGGCGGTTCCTGCGATCGGGCCCGGCGGGCGACAACGAGCCTGCGCCGCGACTCCCCCGCGCCCCCTCCACCCTCCCCGGGCGCCGGCGGCCGTCGTGACCCCCAGTGCGGCGCGGGTGGCGCGGCCGGCGCCCCCCCCCGCGCCGGCCCCGGCCGCCGCGGGCTCCGCGTCCCCGCCGCCCAGGCGCGCCGCGGCCCTCGCCGCCGCGGCGGGCGCGCCCGCCGCCGCCGCCCGGCGCACGCACCCGAGCGACT
>NZ_QKYN01000202.1 GCF_003258295.1 Streptacidiphilus pinicola
CGCCGCCGCCCTCCCGCCCGAACGGAGCAGCAGCGCGTGATCCCTCCGCCCGGGGGCGGACACGATGGCAGGGCCCGAGGTTCCGCAGTGGGGGGAGGGTCCGTGTCCGCTTCCGAGGCGCCGCGCGGCGTGCGGGCGCGCGTCGCGCGCGTCCGGGCGACGGCGCTGGGGCGGTTCGAGTCGCTGCAGGAGCGGTTCCCGGTGATCGGGGCGCTGCTGGTGCGCATGATGAACGTCGGCCTGATGGACGCGGCGACGCGGCTCGCCGCGCAGCTGTTCCTGACGACGGTCCCGCTGTTCTTCGCGCTCGGGGCGTTCGCCCCGGACAGCGTGCGCTCGCGGATGATGTCCTCGCTGCGCACGACGTTCGGGCTGAACGGCGCGAGCGGGCAACAGGTGCAGCAGGTGCTGCAGGCGAGCCGCGGCGCGCACAGCCTGCAGCAGACCGTCGGCGTGGTCGGCCTGCTGATGGCGCTGATCTCGGCGACCAGCTGCAGCCGCGTGCTCGCGCGGGTGTGCGCGGACGCGTGGGCGCTGGGGAAGGCGCCGAGCCGGCCCTCGGCGTGGCGGTGGCTGCTCTTGATCGTCTGCCTGGTCGGGTTCCTGCTGGTGCAGGGGCTGCTGCGGACCGGTTTCGGTGCGGGGCTCTGGCTCGGCGTGCCGCTGACCTTCCTCGCCGGGGTGCTGGTGTGGTGGTGGACTCAGCACCTGCTGCTGGTCCGCCGGGTGGCCTGGCTGCCGCTGCTGCCGGGGGCGGTGCTGTCCGCCGTGGCGATGAGCACGCTGTCGCTGACCGCGCGCCTGTACATGCCGAACGCGCTCAACCGCACGCTGCAGGACTACGGCTCGCTCGGGTTGGTGCTGACCGGGCTCTCCTGGCTGATCGTGCTCTCCGCGGCGATCACCTTCGGCATCACGCTCGGCGCGGTCCTGGCCCAGCATCCCCCGCTGCAACCGCTGCTGAACGCGCCTCGTGACACCGGCACCCCACCGGGCCCCGCCGCTCCCACGGCCGGCTCGGCGGACGCGCCGGACGCGGCCGCCCCGGACCCTGACGACCGGCCCTGAGGGGGCTCGGTGGAGGGCTCCGCCCCTGGCGGCCGAGGGGAGGGTCCGTCAGGCCCGGCCGCGCCGCCGCAGCGCGAACGCGACACCGCCGCCCACCACGGCGGCCGCACCCGCGATCCCCGCGATCAGCGGCAGCGGGGAGAAGGCAGCCGTCCTGGCCGAGGCGTGGCCGGACGCGGGAGACGCGCTCGGACGCGTCGCGGCGCCGGCGGCCACCGACACCTGCTGCGAGCCGAAGCTGGTGTGCGCGAACGAGCCCTGGACCACGTCCACGTAGGAGCCCACCGCCACGGCGTAGGCCGGGCCCGTCGGC
Source organism: Streptacidiphilus pinicola (assembly GCF_003258295.1). GTDB lineage: Bacteria > Actinomycetota > Actinomycetes > Streptomycetales > Streptomycetaceae > Streptacidiphilus > Streptacidiphilus pinicola. Next base: position 1,382 of record NZ_QKYN01000202.1, read on the forward strand.
GCGCCGGCGTCGACGCTGACCCGGACCGGGATCCTCACCGTGACCTCCTGCTGGTTCCCGGCGACGTCGAAGCGGGTGACGGCCGGTTCGGTCCGGCTGCCCGCCCAGGCCGGGAGAGCGGTCCAGGTCGAGCCGTCCAGGTACTGGACGTGGGCGTACCTGGCCAGAACATCCCGGCCTCCCCGGTCGTCGGCGAGGGCGAGGGTCCACTGGATCTCGTGCGGTGACCTGCTCAGGTCGCTGTTGGGTCCCGTCGCGGGGAGGGTCCCGGTCAGGGTGAAACGGCGCCAGCCGCTACCCGCGGTGATCCCCGGCGCCAGGCCCGACAGGTCCAACCTCAGGTCGGTGTGGTCGTCCTGGTCGCTGACGACACCGCCTGCGTCCACCAGTGCGGCGGGCAGCGGGATCGTGGTCTGCCACGGACTGCCGGGCGGCGTGAGCGCCTGTGGAGGTGTCACCGACAGGGCGGCTGACGCGGTCGGCGCCGCCACCAGCGCGATCGGGGAGAACGCGACGGCCGCGACGGCCGTCACCCAGGACCGGCGGAGCTTCATGGACACCCTTTCTGGGCGGAGGGGCTGGGTTCCCTGCCCCAGTCCCATGAGCTAGACCCCTGAGCGCCACGAACGGTTGCCCCGGCAGGACTCAGCGGTCCGTCAGCTTCCGGCCGAGCGCGAGGACCGCCGTCGCGCAGGTGCTGCCCAGCAGTGCGCCGGCGATGACGTCGCCGGGGTAGTGGACCCCGGTGTGGACGCGGGAGTAGCCCACCGCGCAGGCCAGCACGCCGAGGGGGGCCGCGGCCGCCGGCAGGATCGTCCCCACCGCCGTCGCCAGGGCGAAGGCTGACGCCGTGTGGCCGGACGGGAAGGACGCCGAGGTCGGCATGGGAACGTGGCGGTCGACGCGTACCTGCGCGGACTCGCGGTCCGGGCGGGGGCGGCGGACCAGGGACTTGCCGAGCAGGTTCGCGGTGAAGGACGCCAGCCCGACCGACGCCGCGCCCGCGAGCCCCGCGGCGCGGCAGCGGCCCGGGACGAGGGTCAGCGCCGCCGCGATCGAGAGGTTGATCTTCGAGTGGTTGGCCGCGCGGGAGAGCCGGCGCAGACCGGCGTCCAGTGCGGGGGTGTCCGTCGCCGCGACCGCCGCGTAGAGCGCGCCGTCGAGCGCGGCGAGGTCGTGCAGCACGCTGTCGTGCCGGACTCTGTCGTTCACGTGCGGTTCTCCATCGGCAGGAAGGCGAGGCGGGCGACGTCGCGCCAGTCGAGGCGGCGGGCGTGGGGCTGCTGGCTCGGGTCCGCGCCGGGGCGCCCGCGCGGGACGCGGACGCGCAGCGCACGGACGGCGAGGGAGCAGACCACTGGCGTGGCCAGGGTCAGCGCCTCGCCGTCGACGGCGACGGGGATCTCGGCGGCGTCCGCGTGGACGGTGACCTGACGCGCCGACAGCACGGTCAGCCCCTTGGCCCGGTCGCCGCGCAGCGCCAGCTCCGCGGCCTGCGCGGCGCCCTCGACGCGGATGCCGAGGACGCCCAGCACGCCCCGGTCCAGCCGGGGGCGGCGGCCGAGACTGACCGGATCCGGCGCGGCGTACGGGTTGTTGCTGACCAGCAACGCCTGGGGTCCGTCGAGGCGGTGCTCGCCCGCGTGCGCGGTCAGGTGCGCTCCGCCGGTGCCGAGCAGCAGCTCGGGCAGGGCGTCGAGGGCGGTGGCGGTCTTGGCGTCGCGGTACTGCGGGCTCTGCACGATCTGGGCGTAGGCGCCGAAGGAGACGGTGTTGACGAACGGCAGCTCACCCACCCGGCCCAGGTCGACGAGGAGTTCGACGCCGTCGCGGAGAGCGTCGAGGCAGGTGGCGGGGTCGGTGCGATCCAGGCCCAGGTCGAGGGCGAAGTGGTTGCGGGTGCCGGCGGAGATGACCAGGAACGGCAGGTCGTGTTCGGCGGCGACCGCCGCGACCAGCGCCTGGGTGCCGTCGCCGCCGGCCACGCCGAGCAGGTCGGCGCCCTCGGCGACGGCCCGGCGGGCGATCCCGGCGACGTCCTGCGGCACGGAGGTGTCCAGCAGCACCACCCGCGCGCCCAGCTCCTCGGCCCGGCGCACCAGCTGGAACTGTTCGACCTTGCCGCCGCCCGACTTCGGGTTCATGATCAGCACCGGCCGCCGCGGCGCGGGCATCTCGTGCGTCGGCATCGGCTTGGGCGGCCGGGCCGCGTGCAGCGCGGACCGGGCGAGGACCAGCCCCACGCCCCACAGCCCCAACGCGAGCAGCACGAGCAGCGCCACCTCCGAACTGACGGCCAGGACCAGCACGCCGGCCGGCGCGGCGACGGCGACCACCGCGCCGACGATGCGCGGGACGCCGTGGTGCGCGAGCGCCCACCAGCCGCCGACGGCCGTGACCACCAGGCCGATCAGCGCACAGAACACGACCAGCAGCCCGTGCAGCCCCGCGAACCCGACGGCGACGACGGACAGCACCGCGCACAGCAGCGCGGTCCGGGCCAGCAGCCGCGGCCGGTGGTCCATCCGCTCACCCTCCGTCCCGGCCCCGCCGCGGCGGGGCCCGCGCGCGCTCACCGGCTTCCGGTCACGGTAACCGGCCGGGCGGTTGACGGCGCGGCAGGCGCGGCCGTGCGGGCACAATGACGACCGTGGACGACACCAGCGAGGCGAGCGAGACGGCCGAGGGCACGACCATGCGGGCGGTGGTGCTGAGCGGCCCCGGGCCGGTGACGAACCTGGAGGTCAGGCGCCTGCCGCTACCGGTCCCGGAGCCGGGCTGGGTGCGGATCCGGGTGGAGGCGGCCGGCCTGAACCGCTCCGAGCTGCACACCAGGCTGGGCCTCGCCGAGGGCGTCAGCTTCCCGCGGGTGCCCGGCATCGAGGCCACGGGCACCGTGGACCTGGACCCGGACGGCGTGCTGACGCCGGGACAGCAGGTCGTCGCGATGATGGGCGGCATGGGCCGCACCTTCGACGGCGGCTACGCCGAGTACACCGTGGTGCCGCGCACCCAGGTCGTGCCGTTCCGCTCGGAGCTGGCCTGGCAGACGCTCGGCGCGGTCCCGGAGACCCTGCAGACCGCTTACGGCTCGCTCACCACCGGCCTCGACCTGCGGCCCGGCCAGACCCTGCTGATCCGCGGCGGCACCAAGGCGCTCGGCTTCGCCGCGACCGCGCTGGCCAAGGACCTCGGCGCGACCGTGCTCGCCACCACCCGCAGCGCGGACCGCCTCGCCGCGCTCGAGGACCACGGCGTCGACCACCCCCTGGTCGACGACGGCGACGTCGCCGCCCAGGTCCGCGCCCTGCTCCCGGACGGCGTCGACGCGGCGTTGGAGCTCGTCGGCACGCCCACCCTCCCCGACACTTTGCGCGCGACCCGGGTCCACGGCACCGTCTGCTTCACCGGCATGCTGTCCAACGAGTGGACCGTCCCCGACTTCTACCCGATCGGCTACCTCCCGACGGGCGTCCGCCTCACCGCCTACGGCGGCGACGCCACGGACCTCCCGGCCGACGTGCTGCAGCGCTTCCTCGACCGGATGGCCACGGGCGCGCTCTCACTCGGCCCCGTCCACGCCTATCCGCTCGACCGCGTCCGCGACGCCCATAACGATCTGGAGGAGGGGCGCCGCGTCGGCAAACTGGTGCTGCTCATGCGGTAGCGCCTGCCGGGATCACACGTCGCTCACGGCCTCGACGCGGCCTTGGGCGATCGCGGCCAGCAGCGCCTTGTGGTCGCGGTGCGTCTGGTCGCCGTAGCCGACGGCCCAGGAGGCGATCGCGCGGTCGAAGGCGTCGCTGCGGCCGAGGTAGTCCGCGATCTCCGCGCGGGGGCCGGAGCGGGCGTGGGCGCGGGCCAGCGTACGGCCGCAGACCTCGGCGTAGCGCAGCAGCATCTTGGCGTCGAGCTTCTCGACCTCGACCGCGCCCTTCATGTCGCGCAGCTGGCGCCAGTAGAAGAAGCGGCCGGCGGGGCCGGTGGCCCAGCCGAGGAAGATGTCGCTGGCGGCCTGGAGCAGCCGCTGGCCGGCGACGACGCGCTGGCCCTGGTGGCGGTGCCGGCTGGGGGCCAGGTGGGCGGCGAGGACCGACTGCTCGGCCTCCTTGATCTGCAGCATCAGCGGGTCGCCGACGGTGGTGCCGGCCAGCAGCGCGACGAAGCAGCGGGTGCCGACGCTGCCGACGCCGACAACCTTCAGCGCCGCGTCGACCAGCTTGAAGCGTTCCAGCAGCACCCGGCGGTCCTCCTGCATGCTGCGCAGGAAGTCCTCGAAGGTCTCCTGCACCAGGCCCAGGTCGCGCATGCCGATCGCCTGCACCAGGGGCGGATCGTGCTTGATCCGCGGCTCGCCGTCGGGGCCGGGCTCGGTGAGCTTCTCCAGCGCCTGCAGGCTGGTGCGGCGGCGGGCCTTGCTGAGCTCCTGCTCGGCCTCGGCACGGTTGCGCTTGCGGACGTCGGCGAGCAGATCTGCGGTGTCGACCCGCTCGTACCAGACGTCCAGCTCGGTCCTGGCGGCCAGCTCGCGCATGTGCTCGCGGTAGCCGCGGGCCGAGGCCTGGGCGGCGTCGCGGGCCGAGTGCTCGGGGTGGCCGTTCTGCCGGGACGCGACGGCGACGGACGCGGCCAGGCGCTTGACGTCCCACTCGAACGGGCCGGGCAGGGTCTCGTCGAAGTCGTTGAGGTCGAAGAGCAGCGTGCGCTCCGGCGAGGCGTAGAAGCCGAAGTTCACCAGGTGCGCGTCGCCGCACAGCTGCACCATCAGCCCAGTGTTCGGCGTGGAGGCGAGGTCCGCCGCCATGATCGCGGGCGCGCCCCGCAGGAAGGCGAACTCGGACGCCGCCATCCGCCCGTAGCGGATCGGCACCAGCTCGGGCACCCGGGTCAGCGCCTGGGCCTCCAGGATCGCGATCGGGTCCGGGCGGTTCCGGGGCGCCTCCCAGGGCCCCTGCGAGGAGCGCGGCACGTCCCTGCGCACCGCCCGCCCGTGCGCCTCCTCGGCCTTGAGCGCCGTCGACGGTTTCACCCCCTCGGCCGCCGCCGTCGGCTTCGCCGACTTCTTCGCCGACTTCTTCGCAGGCTTCGTCGCGGCACTCATCACGAACCCTCCACATCCTCGGCACCTGAGGACGCCGACGGGGACGGCGCCCCCTCATCCAGGAAACGCACCACTGCGAGCGCGCACAACACGATCACCACGAGCCAGAAGACCACCAAGCCGGTCGGGTAACTCCACAGTGCCAGTGTGAGCGCCCCGGCCGCGAGCACCGCCGCCATGATCCACTTGCGGTAGCGGTGCACGAAGGGTCCGACCGGGCCGAGCCGCAGTCCCACGTTCTCCAGTGCCCCGCGCGTCGCGTCGATCCCGGCGGTGAACACCCCGCGGATACGTGCCGCCTTCGCCCCGTGGCCGGTGAGCCAGAAGCCGAGGCCCACCGCGACCCCCAGCACCACGACCGACCGGACGGCGGTGCGCAGGAACAGCACCAGCTGGTCGTAGATCGCCTTGGCCGCGTCCTGGTTCACGTCGGCGGGCAGCTTGTCGAGGTAGATCACACGGAAGATGCTCAGCCCGATGCCGAGCACGAGCGCCCCCGCCGCGATCCCGAACGCCGCCGCGACCGCCGCGCGCCGCCACCGCCGGGCCAGCCAGACACCGGCGACCGCGAGCACCACGCCGATCACCGGCAGCCAGTTGCCGATGACCTGCAGCAGCCGGAACCCGGTCTTGGCCTTGCCGATGTTCTGGGCGTTCACCACGGTGAAGTTGGTGTGGATCTCGGGGATCTTGCCCGCGATCGTCATGCCGTTGCTGACCAGGCGCTGCTTGACCTGGTCGATCACCGGGGCCAGGTCGATCACCACGGAGTTCTGCGTCAGCTGCACCGCGCCGCCGCCCTGGCCGGTCAGGGCCTTCACCATGTTCTGGTGGATCCGGCGGTTGGCGTCGGCCCAGAAGGACTGGAACCAGGAGCTGGAGACGACGGACTGGGTCTGCTTCTGGACGAAGCTGGTGATCGCGCTGTCGATCGGCCCGCTGAGCTTGCCGAGCGCCGCGTCGAGCCTCGGCCGGTCGGTGGGAGCGACCTGCTGGAGCAGGCTGTTCACGTCGATGTGCGCGGAGACCGCCTGCGAGGTGCGGGTCGCGATCGCGTTCTGCACGTCGGGGTTGGCCGGCAGCGGAGCGACCATCGCGACGTAGCGGTTGGTGTCGCCGATGATGCTCGACGCCCAGGACGCGACGATCGACAGTGGCGCGAGGATGCAGGCAAGCGTGATCAGCACGGCCGAGAGCGCGGACTTCCAGCGCTGCTTCGGCGCCTGCAGCTCGGCGACCTGCGCTCGAAGACGCCCGAGCTCCGCCTCGTCCGACATGCCTGCCCCTTCCGGCCGACTCTTCGCCCGGCGCGTGGAAGCGTCGGCCCACTCAGTCAACGGCAGCGGATCACCAGCCGCGATCCGGAGCCGCCCGTTCGGGCGGACGCGCTCCGCGGACCTGGGAGAATCAAGCCATGGTCGACCGCATCATCGCCGCCTGTGACGGCGCCGCCAAAGGCAACCCCGGCCCCGCCGGCTGGGCCTACGTCATCGCCGACTCCTCCGCCGCGCCGCAGCGCTGGCGCGCCGGGGCGCTCGGCCACAGCACCAACAACGTGGGAGAACTGACCGCGCTGGAGCAACTGCTGGAGGCGACGGACCCCGCCGCGCCGCTGGAGGTACGGCTCGACTCCACGTACACGCGCGACGCGGTCACCAAGTGGCTGGGCAACTGGAAGCGCAACGGCTGGCGCACCGCCGGCGGCAAGGCTGTCGCCAACCAGGAGCTGATCCAGCACATCGACGCGCTGCTGACGGGCCGCGACGTCACCTTCGTCTACGTCGCCGCCCACCAGGTCGACGGCGACCCGCTGAACGCGATCGCCGACAAGGCGGCGAGCGACGCCGCCCGCCTCCAGCGGGACGCCTCCGGCACGGCAGCGGACCTCCCCGTCCCGGACCCGGTCACCCCCGCGGGCCGCACGAAGGCCTCCAAGCCCGCCCGCGCGAAGACCGCGACCGGCGGTGACACCACGGCCCGCACCCTCGCCGCCCGCTACCCGGGCACCTGCCCGTGCTCCCGCCCGTACGCCAAGGGCGACAAGATCACCAAGGTCGGCAGCAGCTGGGGTCACCCGGAGTGCGCGACGGCGTTCTAGTGGCACGATCCAGGGGCGCGAGGAACGGCGCGAGAAACCACTGACATGCGGATGGCCCTCCACATTTGGGGCACTACCCGCGTGGGTGGCCTGTCGGGCAGAGCCCCGTGCCCCTGGGGTGGCGCAGCTGCCTGCGATAGCATCCGTGACCGGCGCGCCCGCGCGGCGCGCATCGGTAGAGCCTCGCGCCCCTGGGACAGTGCGGCTACAGCCGGATGACCGTCTGACCTCCCACCGTGGAGAGTTCGACGACCGTGTCGAGGATCTCGCGCGGGTCCGCGACGGCGAAGAGGTCGCGGGAGAGGAGCACCAGGTCGGCCTGCTTGCCGACGGTGATGGAGCCGAGGCGGTCGTCGAGGAAGTTGGCCCAGGCGCTGCCCATGGTGTACCCGTGGATGGCCGTCGCCAGGTCGACCGTCTCGTCCGGCATCCACGCGGGCCCGCCGCCAGGCGCCTTGCGGGTGACCGCGGTGTAGAGGCCGACCATGGGGTCCATCTCGGCGACGTTCCAGTCGCTGGAGAAGGCGAGCCGCGCGCCGGAGGCGTGGAGCGTGCGCAGGGGCCAGGCCTTGGTCCAGCGTTCCTCGCCGACGGCCTCCGCCCAGTCCTGGCCGGGGCCGGCGATGTCGGGGGCGCAGTGGCGCGGCTGCATGCAGGCGACGACGTCGAGCTGCGCGAAGCGGTCGACGTCCGCCGGGTCCAGGCACTCGACGTGGACGACCTGGTGGCGGGCGTCGCGCGGGCCGTTGACGGCGCGGGCGTGTTCGAAGGCGTCCAGGACCGTGCGGATGCCGCGGTCGCCGGTCGCGTGGACGAACAGCTGGAAGCCGGCGGCGTCGAGCGAGGCGACGGTGGTGGCGAACTCCGCCGGCGGGTAGAAGGTCTCGCCGCGGTGGTGGGCGTGGCCCGCGTACGGCTCCAGCAAGGCCGCGGTGTGCGGCTCGACCACGTCGTCGATGTAGAGCTTGAGCGGGCCGACGCGCATCCGGTCGCCGTCGTAGCGGGTGGCGGTCTCGGCGAACTCGGCGAGTTCGGCCTCGGTCGTGCCGCGCGGGTGGAAGAGCGCGGCGACCAGGCGGGAGCGCAGCCGGCCCTCGGCTGCCGCGCGGTCGAACAACTCCAGGTCGTCCAGGGAGTTCTGCGGCTCGACCACCGTCGTGATGCCGTAGCGGGCCGCCATGTCGAGGCTGACGCCCAGGCGTTGGTACTGGCGGTCGGGGTGCGCCCACGGGACGCCCGCCGCGCGCAGCGCGCGGTGGCCGTCGCGGGAGAGGCCGCGGACGGCGAAGTCGGTGAGGAATCCGGTCGGTTGGCCCGTCTCCGGGTCCTTCTGGACGGTGCCGTAGGGGGTCTGCCGGGTCGACGCGTCGATTCCGAGCAGGCGCAGCGCGGCGGTGTTGAGCCAGGCGGTGTGCACGTCGTAGCTGAGCACCAGGGCCGGGCGGTCGCCGGTGAAGGCGTCCAGGTCGGCGGCGGTGGGCATGCGGCCGTCGGGGATCGCGGAGTAGTCGAAGGCCTCGGCCTCGACCCACGCGGCGTCGGGGTGTCGCTCCAGCCACGCGCCGATCCGCGCGCCGATCTCCTCCAGCGTCCGGGCGCCCGCGAGTTGGACGCAGGCGGCGTCGGAGCCGAGGCGGACGTGGTTGTGGGCGTCGATGAAGCCGGGCAGCAGCAGCCGGCCGCGGGCGTCGACGACCTCGGTGTCGGGGCCGAGCCATGCGGTCCAGCCGTCGTCCGCGCCGACCCAGGCGATCTCCCCGTCGCGGACGGCGACGGCCTGCGCGCGCGGGAGGTCGGGGTCGACGGTGTGGACGTGGGCGTTGTGGATGATCAGATCGGCGGGGCGGTTCACAGGATCTCCGAGCGTGCGGTGCTGGTGCTGGTGCTGCTGCCGGCGGTGACGGTCTCTGCGCCGGTCCCGGCCGGGCGCTCGTCGGCCGGGAGGCTGAGCTGCCAGTGGGTGGCGGCACGCGGGCGCAGGTAGCAGAGCCAGTACAGCGCGCCCGCGGCCAGCACGATGCCGGTGATGATCAGGTCGTGCGCTGTCTGCTGCGTCAGCACGTAGGCCAGCGAGGCGACGGTGACCAGCGGCGCCAGCGGCCACAGCGGCATCCGCCAGGCCCGGGTGGCCCGGTGACGGCGCGTCCGCGCGGTGAACGCGGCGACGCCCAGCAGCAGGTAGATGACGGCGACGACGACACCGGTGAAGCCCAGCAGCGCGTTGATGTTGACGGCGAGGGCCAGCACCACCCCGGGCAGGCCGATGCCGAGGGTGGCCACCCAGGGCGAGCCCCAGCGCGGGTGGATCCGCCCGAGCGCCCGGTTGACCGGGTCGGGCCAGGTCCGGTCGCGGGCGGAGGCGAAGAGCACACGGCCGTTCTGCAGCACCATGACGATGACGGCGTTGAGGATCGCGGCGGCGATGCAGAGGCTGACGAAGGTGCCGACGCCGGTGCCGGCCCAGGAGTCGACGATCGCGACCAGGTCGCCGGCGGCCAGCTGGTCGGGCGAACTCACGCCGAGGCAGATCGCGGTCACCGGCACGGTGATGACGACGACGCCCGCCAGCAGCGACCACAGCACGGTGCGGGCGACGGAGCGACGCGGGTCGATCAGGTCCTCGGAGAGGTAGATCGCGGTGCCGAAGCCGTTGTAGGTGAACAGCGCGACGGCGAGGCCGGAGACCAGCAGCGCCACGGTCAGCGGTGAGGTGTGACCGTGGCCGTCGGGGACGCCCGCGTGCAGCAGCGAGGAGAGCGGCTGCTTGGCGTGGGCGAAGCCGAGGACGCTGACCAGCCCGGCCGCGAGCACCTCGATGCCGAGGAAGATGCCGGTGATCAGCGCGTTCGACTTGATGTCGAGGACGCCGACGCAGACCGCGATCAGCATGACCGCCGCTCCGGCGTAGCGGGCGTCGACGTGGACGATCGAGCCGATGTAGTCGGCGGTGCCGAGCGCGATGATCGGCGGGATGACGACGAGCGAGACGATCGAGATGACGAAGACCAGCCAGCCGGTCATCCGGCCCAGCAGCTGACCGACGATCGAGTACTCGCCGCCCGCGCTCGGCACCAGCGTGCCAAGCTCCGCGTAGCACAGGCCCACGCCGAGGGAGAGCACGGCGGCGATCACCAGCGCCTGGACGGTGCCGCTGCCGAGCGTCATCAGCAGCGGCGGTACGACGATGAACAGCGACGAGGCGGGGGTGACGCAGGAGAGGGTCAGCATGACCGCGCCGAGGACGCCGAGGGATCTCGGCAGCTCGGCGGTCTCGGTCGGGACCGGGGTGGGGGTGGGGGACGACATCCGTATCGGGCTCTCTGCTGGACGCGGACGGGGTGGTCCGGCCATTAGAGGGCAGGCGAAAAGACGGCGTCAAGGCTGTTCAGAGATGGAATTGCAGGCAGATTTGCCCAGCTCGGGCGATTCATTCGCCGGGACCTGCCAGGCAGGATGAATCGCCCGTCAGACCGGCGAAATGTGGGCGTAGTCCTCTTTCACGATCTCCAGGTGCACCCAGCTCTCCGAGCGGACCACCCCGGGCAGCGTGCGCAGCCGGTCGAGGGTCGCCAGCAGCCGCGCCCGGTCCGGCGCGTCCACGCCGCAGACCAGATCGAAGCGCCCGTGGCCGGTCATCACGAAGTTCACGCCCTCGATCGCGCCCGCGGCCGCGGCGACCGGCCCCGCCGCGCCGTCCACCCCGATGCCGATCCCCGCCGCCTCGCGCACCCCCTGCGCGGCCGAGGCCACCAGGCCTGTGACGTGCACAGCGCCCGACTCGATCAGCCGCAGCACGCGGGACCGGGTGGCCGCCTGGGAGAGCCCGACGCGCTCGGCCAGCTCGGTGTAGCTCATCCGCCCGTCGCGCTGCAGCAGCGCGAGCAGTGCCCGGTCGCGCTCGTCTGGTTCCACCCGCGCCGCGTCGGCGCGGGGCGGCGACCCGGTCAGGGCGGTCGACGAGGTCGACGAGTAGGCCTCCTTGACCAGCTCCACACAGCGGACCACCTCGATCCCGCGCACCTGCGGCACCGCGCGGATCGCCGCGAGTTCCACGTCGAGCGCGGCGGCGTCGCGGGCGCGCACGTCCGCGACGAGCTGACGTCGCCCGGCCGCGCGGGACAGGAACATCACGCCGTCCCGACGCGCCAGCGCCTTCGCGGCGGCGGCGCTGTCGCCGGCCACCTCCACCGAGACGTGCGCGAGCGCGCCGAGCCCGACGACCTCGGGCGCGACGATGCCGACCACCCGCACCTCGCGCCGGTCCAGCAACCGCGTCACGCGGGCGCGGGCGGCCTCCCGGGAGATCCCGACCTCGTTCGCCAACTCCTGGAAGCTGGCCCGTCCGTCCCGCTGCAGGGCCGCGACGAGCGCGGCGTCGGTGGCGTCGAGCATGCGCCCTCTCCGGGAAGTCGGTCGACACGTCAGGGACGCGGCCAGGGGCGGCCGTCGATGTGCTCGATCGAGGCGTTGAAGCGCTTGAGGTAGTCGGCGAACGTCGCGATGTCCTCGGGCTGCCAGCCGCCCAGCACCTTGTCCAACCCGGCCACGATCTCCGCGCGCGCCTCCTCCAGGCGGCGCGCGCCCTCCTCGGTGATCCGGAACTTGCGGGCCATCCCGCCGTCCGCGTCCGGGATCCGCTCGGCGAGGCGCGCGCCGACCAGCGCGGCGGTCTGCCGGTTCAGCGTGGAGGCGTTCAGCCCGAAGGCCTCACTGAGCTGGCCGATGGACATCGGGCCCTGCCCCTGGAGCCGGCTGAGCAGGATGTACGCGCTGCGCTCCAGGTTGCCGCTGGTGCGTTTGCCGGCGGCGCCCATGTGCACGTGCCGGCCGAGCACCATCATCTCGTACTCGATCAGCTCCGTGGGCCTGTCCGGCGTCTCCGGCGTCTCCGGCTTCTCCATCGCGCCCGTCTCCGATTCCTCGTCCCTGCAGGTCAGTATGCCAGCGGGGCAGACGGGGCAACGGGCCGGAATCTCAACGCGCCAAAACCTCAGCGAGCCAGATAGCCGCCGTCGACGGGGAGCACGACACCGGTCACGAAGGACGCCGCGTCCGAGGCGAGGAACGCGATGGCCCGCGCCACCTCCTCCGGCGTGCCGAGGCGACCCAAAGGGTGATCCTGCGCCATCTGCTCCAGGTACTCCGGACCGCCCGGCTCGTCCTGGAGCGCTCGCACCCGCTCGGTGGTGATGGTGCCCGGCGCCACCGCGTTGACGCGGATGCCCCGGCCCGCCCATTCGACGGCCAGGTGCTTGGTCAGGCCCGAGGCGACGAACTTGGCCGGTCCGTACGCGGCCTGCCGCGCCTGGCCTGCCAGGCCGGAGATGGACGACACGCAGACGATCGCCCCGCCCGGCCGCTCACCCTGCGCCAGCATGGCTTCGATCGCGTACTTGCAGGTCAGGAACATGCCGCGGCCGTCGACCGCCATCACCCGGTCCCAGTCCTCCGGGGTGGTCTCCAGCACGTCCGACAGCGGCAGGATGCCGGCGTTGGCCACCACGACGTCCAGTCGGTCGAAGGCCCGGACACCGGCGGCCACCATGTGCCGCACGTCCGCCGGGACGGCCACGTCCCCGACCACGGGCAGCAGCCGCCCGGGCGCGGACTCGGCGGCGAGCCGGTCGCCGAGCCGTTCCAGGCCGGGCCCGTCCAGATCCGAGCCGACGACCCGGGCGCCCATCCGCACGAACAGCTCCGCCGTCGCCCGCCCGATCCCGCTGGCCGCGCCCGTCACCAGGCACGACCGGCCCGCCAGGTCCACCAGAGGCTCCGTCACCGCACCACTCCCGTCCACCGATTCCGCGTCCGCCGTCGGTACCAACGACCCGGGAGCGGAAGTGGTGCGGGTGAGACCACGCCGTGTCCGGCCAGGTCCTCGGCTCGGCTAGGCTCGCGGCCGTGAGCAGCCTGCCCGTGGAACCGCCGACCGTGAACGACGCCGCGACGCCGGAGCCGCCCGCGCCGGCCGGGTCGCCGGCGACGTTGGCGGCGGCGCGCGCCGGGGTGCCCGAGCGCGGGGAGCTGCCGAAGTACTTCCAGGTGAAGCAGAAGATCGACGCGGTGCTGGACGAGCTGGGCCAGGGCACGCCGCTGCCGACCGAGCGGGAGTTCGCCGAGCGGTTCGGGGTCTCCCGGATGACGGTCCGGCAGGCGATCAGGGAGCTGCGGCTGGAGGGCCGGGTGCAGCGCAGCGGGCGCTCGACGGTGGCGGCCGGGCCCAAGCTGGTGCAGCCGCTGATCCTGGCCAGCTACACCGAGGGCCTGCGCCGCCAGGGGCGGCGGCCCGGCCGTGAACTGGTGGTTTTCGAACAGCTCGCCGCGGACGAGGCGCTCGCGGCCGGGCTGCGGGTCGAGCCGGGCGCGCCGGTCTTCCATCTGGAACGGCTGCTCTTCGCGGACGACGAGCGCGTCGGCCTGGAGAGCACCTACCTCTCGGCGGCGCGGTTCCCGGCCCTGGCCACCGACTTCGACCCGCGCACCTCCCTCTACGCCTACCTGCGCGGCCTCGGCGTCGTCCTGGCGGACGCGGACGAGCGGATCGAGACCGTCCTCGCCTCCCCGCGCGAGGTCCAACTCGTCGGCACCAGCCCCGCCCTGCCGATGCTGCTGCTCAACCGCGTCACCCGCGACCGTGACGGCCTCCCCGTCGAACACGTCCGCTCCCTCTACCGCGGCGACCGCTTCAGCTTCACCGCCCACCTGACGGCAGAGGAGAGCTGAAACCCGGTGGCCCCAAGGCCGTGACCAGGCCACAGCGACCCGGTGACGACTTCCGATCCGGACTTCCTCCCCGGCCTGGCCCTGTCCCGCGTCCTCTAGGAGGAGGCGGTGCGCCCGCTCCTGGCGGAGACGCTGCCGGGGCTGCTGCTCCTCCTCGGTGTGCCGGGGCTCGGACGGACCGTCATGGGAGCTTCCTGACAGGCGGACCGTCAGGCCGCCCCGGACCCGCCCGGCGCGCGCCAGAGCGAGGCGACGATCCCCCGGACCATGGCGCGGAAGAGCGCGTCGAGGTCGGGCGCCGCGGCGAAGGAGCCGGCGAGCTCCGGGTCCTGCTCGGCGGTCTCGGTGGTCCACAGGTCCGGCTCGCCCGGGTGCTGCTCCGGGGCCCGCTCGCGGTTGCGTTCGACCAGGACGAAGCCGACGACCTGGAACTGCAGCGCCCGCACCGCCTCGGCGGCCGCGGCGCCGCGCAGGCCCGCGGCGTGGGCCTCGTGGACGAGGGCCCGCTGGGCGGGCAGCATCATCAGCTCGGTCAGGCCGCGCTCGTGGACGAGCGCGATCAGGTGCGGACGGGCCCGGAGCTTGCGCCGCAGCGCGAGCGCGACGGACTCGGCCCGCTCGGCGGGCGTGCCGCCCTCGGCGCGGATCTCGCCCAGCTCCCTGACGGTGCGGGCCACCAGCTCGTCCAGCAGCGCCTCACGGTTGCCGACGTGCCAGTAGATCGCGGTGACGGCGCAGCCCAGCTCGGCGGCGAGCCGACGCATCGTCAGCGCGCCCGGCCCGTGGGCGCGGACGAGCTCGGCCGCGGCGTCCAGCACCGCGTTCCGGCTGAGTGCGTCCTTCACGACCATGCCACTGCCGCCCTTCCGTTCCGCTTCGGAGTCGACGGAGTGTCAATTGTGCCCTTTCGGAGCGCAGATGACTCCGGCGGGGCGGCCGGTCAGGATTCCTCGTCGAGCGCCAGCGTGGACGTGCGGCCCGCCTCGGCGACGCGGGCCAGGAAGTCGGCGATGACGCCGAGCTGTTCCTCGTCGTAGCGCGAACAGATCTCCTGCACCGCGCCGTTCATGCCCGCGAACTGCGCCAGCACCTCCTTGCCGCGCTCCGGCACCGCGCGGATCCGCACCGCGCGCCGGTCCTCGGCGTCGCGCTCGCGGACGATCCAGCCGGCGCGTTCCAGCCGGTCCAGCACGCCGGTGAGGGTCGCGGGATGCAGGCCCGCCGACTTGGCGAGCGGTCCGGCGCCGAGCGGGCCGAGGCGGCTGATCAGGTCCAGGCAGTCCATGTCCGCGTCGCGCAGCCCTACGCGGCCTCTTCCCCCTGCCCCACCTGCCTCATCTCCCCCCCCCACCGCCCTACCCACGGCCCCGCCCGTCCCCTCCTCCGCCCCCGCTCCGCCCCCCCCCCCCTCCCCCCACCCCCCGCCGCGCCCCTCCTCTCACGTCTTGCCCCGCCCCCGCCGTTCCCTGCCCCCACGCCCCGCCCTACCCCCTGCGCCCCCACCGCCCCGCCGCCCCCCCGNNCCCGGCGCGTGCCGTCGCCGCCACCGTCACTGGATACTTTGGAACTCATATGTTACGGTCTCCATAGAGTACGGCTTACAAAGGAATCTTACCCGCACCACGCACCGGCAGGGGTAGTCCCATGAAGCTCACCATCGTGGCCGCCACCGGCGGCATCGGC
>NZ_QKYN01000203.1 GCF_003258295.1 Streptacidiphilus pinicola
GCCCCGCCCGCCGCGCGGGTGCCGCGGGCGGGAAGCGCCGGCCAGCCGCCGCCCGAGACGCCGGACACCACCGCGGCTCCGGCCGCACCGGCGGCCTCGCCGGACATGCCGTGGCAGACCCCGGACACCCCTCCGGCCGCTCGCCCCCGCCGCTCCCGCTCGGTCTCCTCGGGCAGCGTCAGCCAAACGCCGGAGCCCCAGACCGAGGGCGGCGAGGCGCCGACGCCTGCCGCGCCGGAGGCGGCCGAGCCCGAGACCGCTGACCCCGACGCCGCCGCCGAAGGCGGGTCGTCCCCCGAGGAGGGCGCGTGAACAGCACGCTCGACGCGCTGGTGCGCTGCATCGCCGTGCTCCTCGTGTTCCTCGTCTTCCCGCTCGTCATCGGGCAGACCGAGCACAAGGTCATGGCCCACATGCAGGGCCGGCTCGGCCCCATGTACGCCGGTGGGTTCCACGGGTGGGCGCAGCTCGTCGCGGACGGGGTGAAGTTCGCGCAGAAGGAGGACGTCGTCCCCGCCGGCGCGGACCGGAGGATCTTCCAGCTCGCGCCCGCCGTGGCGCTGCTGCCGTACCTGCTGGCGCTCGTCGCCATCCCGCTCGGACCGAACGACCTGGTCGGGCAGGGCGTCGACGCGGGGCTGTTCTTCGTGCTCGCGGTGATGGGCGTCGGCGTGCTCGGCTCGCTGATGGCGGGGTGGGCGTCGGCGAACAAGTTCTCCCTCCTCGGCGGGATCCGGACCGCCGCCCAGCTGATGGCGTACGAGCTGCCGATGCTGCTCGCCGCGGCCAGCGTCGCCATGGCAGCGGGCACGGTGTCGCTGACCGGGATCCTCGGGGCGTTCCACTGGTGGTGGGTGCCCTGGCAGATCGTGGGCGGGTTCGTCTTCTTCGTCTCCGGCCTCGCCGAGCTGCAACGACCGCCGTTCGACATGCCGGTGGCCGACTCCGAGATCATCTTCGGCGCCTACACCGAGTACACGGGGCTGCGCTTCGCGCTGTTCCTGCTCTCCGAGTACGCGGGCATCCTGGTCGTCTCGGCGCTGACCGCCGTGCTCTTCCTCGGCGGCTGGCACGGGCCGATGGCGGACAGCCTCGGCTGGCTGTGGATGCTGCTGAAGACCTTCGCGCTGGCCTTCCTGGTGATCTGGATCCGCGTCACCTACCCGCGTCTGCGCGAGGACCAGCTGATGCGCTTCGCCTGGACCGTGCTCATCCCGCTCTCCCTCGCGCAGCTCGCGCTGACCGGCATCGTCAAGGTGGTGATCTCCTGATGTCTCCGAAGATCCCCGGCCGCGGCCTGGCCAAGGGCCTCGCGGTCACCCTGCGGACGATGACGCGGAGGACCGTCACCGCGCAGTACCCCGACGTGCAGCCCGAGCTGCCGCCGCGCTCGCGCGGCGTCATCGCGCTGCTGGAGGAGAACTGCACGGTGTGCATGCTGTGCGCGCGCGAGTGCCCGGACTGGTGCATCTACATCGACTCCCACAAGGAGACGCTGCCCGCCGCCGAGCCGAACGCCCGGGCCCGCACCCGCAACGTGCTGGACCGGTTCGCGATCGACTTCTCGCTCTGCATGTACTGCGGCATCTGCATCGAGGTGTGCCCCTTCGACGCGCTGTTCTGGTCGCCGGAGTTCGAGTACGCCGAGGAGGACATCCTCGACCTCACCCACGAGCGGGACCGCCTGCGCGAGTGGATGTGGACCGTGCCCGCGCCGCCCGCCCTCGACCCGGCCGCCGAGGACCCGAAGGAGATCGCGGCCGCCCGCAAGGCCGCCGAGAAGGCGCACGCGGCGGCCGTCGCCAAGGAGGACGAGGCGTGAACCTGGCCGTCACCGCCCTCGACTCCACCCACGGGTTCCTGTCGCCCTCCGGCGTCGAGATCGTCTTCGTCCTGGTCGGCCTCGGCGTCCTCGGCGCCGCGCTGCTGACCGTCACCACCAAGCAGCTCGTCCACGCCGCCCTCTGGCTGGTCGTCGCGCTCGGCGGGCTCGCGGTCGAGTACCTGCTGCTGACGGCCGAGTTCATCGCCTGGGTGCAGGTGCTGATCTACGTCGGCGCGGTCGTGGTGCTGGTCCTGTTCGGACTGATGCTGACGCGCGCACCCATCGGCGCCTCACCCGACGCCGACTCGGGCAACCGCCCGCTCGCCTTCGGCGTCGCCCTGGCGGCCGCCGCCACGCTGGTGACCCTCGTCGTGGACGCGTTCCGCAGCACCTGGATCGACCTCGGCACCGTCGCCGGCAGCACCAAGGCCAACGGCGTCACCCTGTTCCGCTACTGGGTGCTGCCGTTCGAGGCCCTGTCGGTGCTGCTGCTCGCCGCGCTCGTCGGCGCGATCGTCCTGTCCCGGCGCAACGCCAACGCTCGTGACGAGAAGGAGCGCTGAGCGGGATGCATCTCGTCTTCCCGGCCGTCCTCGCGGCCCTGCTCTTCTGTGTGGGCCTCTACGGCGTGCTGGCGCGCCGCAACGCCGTGCTGATGCTGATGTCCGTCGAGCTGATGCTCAACGCCGTCAACCTCAACCTCGTCGCCTTCGACGTCTGGCTGCGCGACGCCCTGCACGCGGGCCAGGCGCTGACGCTGTTCACCATCACCGTGGCCGCCGCCGAGATCGGACTCGGTCTGGCCATCGTGCTGCTGATCTTCCGTCACCGCGGCACCGCCGACATCGACCGGGTGGGCCGCCTGGCCGACGGCGACGAGACGGCCGGCGACGGCGGCGAACAACAGGCCCGCGACGACGAGAAGAAGGCCGTCCGATGACCCTCACGCTCGCGATCCTCGTCCCGCTGCTGCCGTTCCTCGGCGCGCTCGCCGGCCTCGCCGCCGGCCGACGCGCGCCCGGGATGGTCCGGCCGCTGGCCGTGCTGCCGACGCTGGCCTCGGTCGTGCTCGCGGTGCTCGTCGCGGTCAAGCTCGGCACCGGGCACCACCTCGACGCGGCCACGCAGCTGACCCCGACCGGCGGCACGCCGATCTCGCTCTCGCTGCACCTGGACGGCATCGCGGCGCTGCTGGCCGTGCTGGTCACGGTCGTCGCCGCCTGCGTGCAGATCTACTCGACGGCGTACCTGCGCGAGGACCCGCGCTACCCCTCCTACGCGGCGCTGGTCTCGCTGTTCACCGCGGCGATGCTGCTGGTCGTCTACTCCGGCGACCTGATCGTGCTGCTGGTCGGCTGGGAGGTCATGGGCGTCTGCTCGTACTTCCTGGTGGGGCACCACTGGGAGCGCTCGGAGGCGCGGTCCGCGTCGATCAAGGCGTTCCTGGTCACCAAGCTCGGTGACGTCCCGTTCCTCTTCGGCATCTTCGTACTCGCCGCCGACGCCGGGACCTTCCGCATCAACGGCATCGTCGGCGCGGCGGCCGGCGGCCACCTGCACCACGCGACGCTCGCCGCGCTGCTGCTGCTCGGCGGTGTGGCCGGCAAGTCCGCGCAGTTCCCGCTGCACACCTGGCTCCCCGACGCGATGGCCGGCCCGACACCGGTCTCCGCGCTGATCCACGCCGCCACCATGGTGGCCGCGGGCGTCTACCTGGTGGCCCGGCTGGAGCCGGTGTTCCTGCTCTCCACCGCCGCGCTGGTGGTGCTCGGCGTCATGGCCGTCGTCACGATGGTCGGCTCCGCGCTGTGCGCGCTCGCCCAGGACGACATGAAGCGGGTGCTGGCCTACTCGACGGTGGGTCAGCTCGGCTACATGGCCGGGGCGCTCGCGGTCGGCGACCGCGACGCGGCGCTGTTCCACCTGATCACCCACGGCGCGTTCAAGGCGCTGCTGTTCCTGGCCGCCGGCGTGGTCATCCACGCCGTACACACCAACTCGCTGACGGCGATGGGCCGCATGGACGGCCTGCGCCGCCGCGTCCCGGACGCCTACGCGACCATGGGCATCGGCCTGGCCGCGCTGGCCGGGCTGCCGCCCTTCTCGGGCTTCTTCAGCAAGGACGCGATCCTGACGGCGGCCGAGCACGCCGCCAGGGGCGAGGCGTTGACCGGCGGGCTCGGCCCAGCCGGGAACGTGCCCAGCTGGCTCGGCTGGACCGTGCTCGTCGGCGGCCTGCTGACCGCGCTGCTCACCGCCGCCTACGCCACCCGGCTGTGGCTGCTGGCCTTCTTCCCGGTGCGGCGCGCCGAGCAGGCCGGGGCGCCCGTCGCGCCGACCGCCGCCGCGGCCGCCGCGCTCGCCTCGGACGAACCCGCCGGGCCGGTCGAGCCGGCCGCGATGAAGGGCCCGCTGTGGCTGCTGGCCGTGCCCAGCCTGGCGCTGGGCCTGGTCGGCCTGTGGCCGCACGCGCTGCCGGCCTGGCTGGACGGGGTCGCGCTCACCCCCTCCGGGGTGACCTGGCCGATCGCCACCGTCGTCGCCCTGCTCGGCGCGGGCCTGGCCTGGCTGGCCTGGCGTCGCGCCACCGCCCGGGTGCTGGCCGAGGCGGAGGCCGACCCGGCCGCCGCCGCGGACCCGGCGCCGCTGCTGCTCGGTCCGCTGCTCGGGCCCGCCCGTACCGGCTTCGGCATCGACACCCTCTACGACCGGGCCTTCGTCCGCCCCGTCCTCGGCGCCGCGCGTCTGGTCTCCTTCCTGGACCGCGAGGTCGTCGAGACCTACGTCAAGGGCGCCGCCGTCACTCCCGGCCTGATCGGGCGGGTGGTGCGCCGCGCCCAGAACGGCAACATCCAGGGCTACCTGAGCGCGCTGGCCGCCGGCGTCGTGGTGCTGGCCGTGATCGTGGCGGTGGCGCAGTGACGATCAAGGCAGTGACGATCAAGGCAGTGCCGACTCGGACCTTCTGCTGCACGGAGGCGACCGCCCGATGACCGCCCTGCTCCTCGCCCTGCTCGCGCTGCCGCTGGCCGGCGCCGCCGCCACGCTGCTGCCCGCGCTCGGCGGACGCCGCGCGCTCTGGCTCGGCGTCGCCGTCACCGGCGCCGACCTGGCCCTGGCGATCGCGCTGGCCGCCGGCTTCGACCTGCACCGCCCCGCCGCGATGCAGGGCGTCACGAACGTCGCCTGGATCCCGGCGCTGAACGTCCGCTTCCACCTCGGCGTCGACGGCATCTCGCTGCCGCTGCTGGTGCTGACGGCGCTGCTGACCTTCCTGTGCGCGCTGTACTCGCTCAAGAAGCTGCCGGCCGGCGGCAGCGAGCGGGGCTGGACCGGGCTGCTGCTGCTCCTGGCCACCGGCATGCTGGCCACCTTCGCCGTGCTCGACCTGCTGCTGTTCTTCCTGGCGTTCGAGGTCGTGCTGGTGCCCATGTACTTCCTGATCGCCCGTTGGGGCGGGGAGAACCGGGGCCCGGCCGCGTTCCGCTTCATCCTCTACACGCTGCTCGGCTCCGCGGTGATGCTGCTGGGCCTGCTGCTGCTCGGCATCAAGGCCGGCACCTTCGACATGACGGCGCTGGCCGCCGACCACGGCCTCGGCCTCTCCCGCGGCACGCAGGTGATCGTCGTCCTCGCCGTCGGTCTCGGACTGGCCGTCAAGTCGCCGATGTGGCCGTTCCACAGCTGGCTGCCCGACGCCCACACCGCCGCGCCCACGGCCGGCTCGGTACTGCTGGCCGGCGTGCTGCTGAAGATGGGCACCTACGGCTTCGTCCGGGTGCTGATCCCGAGCACCCCGCTCGGCATGCACACCCTCGCGCCCTACCTCGGCGCGCTCGCCGTCATCGGCATCCTCTACGGCTCGCTCGCCTGCCTGGCCCTGGTCCGCCCCGGCGCCAAGGGCGACCTGAAGCGCCTGATCGCGTACTCCTCCGTCGGTCACATGGGCTTCGTCCTGCTCGGCATCGCCACGCTGACCGCCACCGGCATCAACGGCGCCCTCTTCGCCAACATCGGCCACGGCCTGATCACCGGCCTGCTCTTCTTCCTGGTCGGCGCGGTCAAGGACCGCTACGGCACGGCCGACCTGGACGCCCTCGCGGGAGCCGGCGCCGACACCGGCGCCGCCCTCTACGGGCGCCTGCCGCGCCTCGGCGGACTGCTGGCCTTCGCCGCCGTGGCCAGCCTGGGCCTGCCCGGGCTCGCCGGGTTCTGGGGCGAGCTGCTGGCGATGCTGGGCTCCTTCCAGCCCGCCGCCGGTCTCTCCCGGCCGACCTTCCTCACCCTGATGGCGCTGGCCGGGCTCGGCACCCTGCTGACCGCGGCCTACCTCCTCTCCGTCGTGCGCCGCGTCTGCATGGGCGACCCGACGGTGGAGAGCCCGGCCACCGCCAAGGCCCCGGCCCTCGCCGACGTCCAAGGCATCGAGGCCGCCACCTGGACCCCGCTGGTCGTCCTGACCGTCGCCGCCGGGCTCTGGCCCGCGCTGCTGCTCGGGCTGACCACCCCCGCCGTCAAGGCCCTGCTCGGAGGCAGCTGAGCCATGCTGACCGTCGCCGCTCCTGCCCTCGACCACCTCGCCGGGTCGCTGATCCAGTCCGTGGACTGGGTCGCGATCGCGCCTCCGCTGGTGCCCGCGGCGCTGGCGCTCGTCGTGCTCGTCGCCGACCTGTTCCTGCCCCCCGCGCGCAAGGCGCTGCTCGGCTGGCTCTCGGTGGCCGGGCTGGTGGCCTCGCTCGCCCTGCTGCTGCCGCTGCGGTCCGGCCACCGCCGGACCTTCTGCCTGCCCAGCCCGACCCTGCCCGGCCCGACCCACGGGCCGACGTCCTGCTCCTACGTGGCCGACCACTTCGCGCTGGCCTTCCAGCTGCTGGTGCTGGGCGGGGCGCTGATCGTGGCGCTGATGTCCCTCGTCTCCGTCGAGGACGACCGCCTCCCGGCCGGCGAGTTCTGGTTCCTGCTGCTCGCCTCGACCTGCGGCGCGGCCCTGCTGCCGGCCTGCCGGGACCTCGCCTCGCTCGTCGTCGCGCTGGAGCTCGCCTCGCTGCCCGCCTTCGCGCTCGTCGCGCTGCGCCGCGACGGCCGCGGCGGGGAGGCCGCGCTGAAGTTCTTCCTCTCGTCGGTGACCGCGACCGCCGTCACCCTGCTCGGGGTCAGCTTCGTCTACGCCGCCAGCGGCAGCCTCTACCTGGACCGGATCGCGGCGGCCCTGCCGAACGTGCCCGGCCAGCTGCAGCCGCTGACCGCCGTCGGAACCGTGCTCACCCTGGTCGGCTTCGCCTTCAAGACGGCGGCCGTGCCGTTCCACTTCTGGGTGCCCGACACCTACGCGGGCGCCCCCGTGCCCGTCGCCGGATATCTCTCTGTGGTGGGCAAGGCTGCCGGACTCGCGGGCCTCGCCGCAATCGCCGTGCTCGGTTTTCACTCCTACGGGCGAGACTGGGGCCTCGCGCTCGCGGTGCTGGCCGCGCTCACCATGACGGTCGGCAACGTCGGCGCGCTGCGCCAGCGCGGTGACGCCCCGCACAGCGCGGTCCGGCTGCTGGCCTGGTCCTCGATCGCCCAGGCGGGCTATCTGCTGGTCCCCATCGCGGCGGCCGGCTACGGTGCGAGCCCCGGCGCCATCGGCGCGACGGTCGCCTTCGCGCTCGTCTACGGCGTGGTCAACCTGGGCGCCTTCGCGGTCGTCACCTCCGCGGGCACGCGGCTGGACGAGTACCGCGGCCTCTTCGCGCGACGCCCCGCCGCCGCGCTCGCGATGGCCTTCTTCCTGCTGAACCTGGCCGGTCTGCCGCCGGGCGTGGTCGGTCTCTTCGGCAAGGTCGTGGTCTTCCGCGCGGTGGTCGACGCGGGCATGGGCTGGCTGGCCGTCATCATGGCCGTCAACGTCGTGATCGCGCTCTACTACTACCTGGTCTGGACGGCGCGGCTGTTCCAGCCGGCGCCGGACGCCGTCGCCACCGGTCGCCGGGTGCCGTCCGCGCTCGTGGGCGCGCTGGCGCTGGCCGCCGCGCTCGGTGTGGTGCTCTCGGTGGACCCGCAGATCGTGCTGCAGCTGGCTTCGGGCTCCCTGTTCGGCTGAGTGCCGAGTTGCACCCGAGCCGCTCACAGGTGAGAAGGGAACTAGGAAATCCGGCTCGCCCGTTGAAATGTCCGAACGGGCTGTGAAAGACACCCCCCAACGCAGGTCTCGGAGGGCTTCCGTGCACCGCCAGCACAACGGGCTGAAGACGGCCGTACTCCTCGGCGCGATGTCCGCGCTGATCATCGTGATCGGCAGCTTCTGGGGCCGGACCGGCCTGGTCGTCGGGCTGGTCGTCGCGCTGGCCACCAACGGTTTCGCCTACTGGAACAGCGACAAGCTGGCGCTGCGTTCGATGCGGGCCCGGCCCGTCAGCGAGATCGAGGCGCCGGTGATGTACCGGATCGTCCGCGAGCTCTCCACCTCCGCCCGGCAGCCGATGCCGCGGCTCTACATCTCGCCCACCGACGCGCCCAACGCCTTCGCCACCGGCCGAAACCCGCGGAACGCCGCGGTCTGCTGCACCCAGGGCATCCTCAACATCCTCGACGAGCGGGAGCTGCGCGGCGTGCTCGGCCACGAGCTGTCCCACGTCTACAACCGGGACATCCTCATCTCCTCGGTGGCGGGCGCGCTGGCTTCGGTGGTGATGTTCCTGGTCAACTTCGCCTGGTTGATCCCGGTCGGGCGCGGCGAGGACGACGAGGGGCCGGGGCTGGTCGGACTGCTGCTGATCATGATCCTGGGCCCGCTGGCGGCGGGCATCATCCAACTGGCCGTCAGCCGCTCCCGGGAGTACCAGGCGGACGCCTCCGGCGCCCAGCTGACCGGGGATCCGCTGGCGCTGGCCGGCGCGCTGCGCAAGCTGGAGCGCGGCACCCAGATGCTGCCGCTGCCGGCCCGGCCGGAGCTGGAGACCGCCAGCCACATGATGATCGCCAACCCGTTCCGGGCCGGTTCCGGCGGCGGGCTGGCCACCAAGCTGTTCTCCACGCACCCGCCGATGCCGGACCGCATCGCCCGTCTGGAGCAGATGGCCGGCCGACGCGGCTGAGGCGCCACCGGCCACCCGGCCCGCCGGCTCAGCCCAGCCCGAACCAGCCGAGGACCGTGTCCACCAGCAGGATCGTCGACATGGTCGCCACGCCCACCACCACGATCGTGGCCACGATCCGGAAGCCGCGGCTGTTCGCGTGGTCGCCCAGCAGGCTGCGCCGGTTGGTCAGGATCAGCAGGTAGACCAGGACGACCGGGGTGATCAGGCCCTGCAGCACCTGAGTACCGATCAGCAGCTGGATGACGTCGATCGGGGTCATCGCGACCACCGCGCCCAGCGCGATCTGCACGGTGAACAGGGTCAGGAAGAACGGTGCGTCGCGGAACGAGCGGGAGACCGAGCGCTCGACCCCGGCCGCCTCGCCGATCGCGTAGCTCGCGGAGAGCGGCACCACGGCACCGGCCAGCGCGGAGGCGCCGATCAGGCCGAGCGCGAAGAGCAGCTCCGCGCTCTGCCCGGCGACGGGCTCCAGCGCCTTGGCGGCATCCGCGGCCGAGTTCAGTGGTCCGGTGCCGCCGATGGTGGTGGCGGTGGCGATGATGATGGTCAGGCTGATCACGCAGGCGAAGATCGCGCCGATCATCGCGTCCGCGCGGATCAGCGGGTAGTCGATGGTGCGGGTGCCGCGGTCGACGACGCCGGCGGCGGCGTAGAACTGCATGTAGGGGCTGACCGTGGTGCCGATCAGCGCCACCGCCAGCAGGATGAAGTCCTTGCTGCCGTCCAGGTGCGGGATCACCAGGTTCTTGCCGACGTCGCCCCAGTGCGGCTTGCCCATGATCATCGCGATCGGGTAGGCGAAGAAGACCAGCGACATCACCAGGAAGATCCGCTCGGCGTAGCGGTAGGAGCCGAACAGCACCAGCCCCCACAGCAGCAGTGCGGCGGGCGGGATGATCGCCCACTTGGGCACGCCCAGCAGCTCGAACCCGGCGCCGATCCCGGCGAACTCGGAGACCACCAGGCCGGTGTTGGCCAGCAGCAGGCAGCCCAGCGCCAGACCGGTCGCACGCAGGCTGAACTGCTCGCGGATCAGCGCGCCCAGGCCCTTGCCGGTGAACGCGCCGAGCCGGACCGCCATCTCCTGCACCAGCACCAGGGCGATGGTGACCAGCACCATGAAGAAGAGCGTCCCGTAGACGTACTGCGAGCCGGCGCTGGCATAGGTGGCGATCCCGGCCGCGTCGTTGCCGGCGTTCGCGGCGACCAGGCCCGGTCCGGCGACGCCGACCAGGGCCACCAGCCGGGCCCAGCGTTTCCAGCGGGTGATCCGGCCCAGCACGGGCACCCTGGCCAGGCGGCTCGTCGCGGTGCCCGGCTCGGCCGCGGCCACGGCCTCGCCGGGGGCGCCGTCGGTGCCCTGGGCGCTGTCGGTGTCGACGGTCACTGGAGGAACCTCCGGAAGTGCAGGCGGCCGCGGGCGGGCAACAGGTGGTCGAGGACGTCGTCGGCCAGGATCCGGCCGACGGGACGCCGCTCCTCGTCCACGACCAGCAGCGAGGAGGCGCGCGAGGCGACCAGCTTCTCGGCCACGTCGCCGAGCCGGGTGTGCGCGTCCACCGCCTCGTCGCGGGTGAACTGGCTCAGCCAGTCGGCGATCTCGCCGACGGTGCTCTGGTCCTCGGCGACGGTCAGGTCGAAGAGCGGGATGTCGGCCAGCAGCCGTCCGTCCACGGAGACCAGCGCCACGGCGTCGATCTCGGTCCGGTGCTCGCCGTGGGTGGCCAGCTCGGCGCGCAGCTCGGCGACGGTCTGCTCGCGGTACGCCGTCACCAGCCGCGTCGTCATCGAGCCGCCCGCAGTGTCCTCGGGGTAGGCCAGCAGCTCGCGCAGCTGCGCCGCCTCGTCGTCGCCGATGCGGGTCAGCAGCTGCTCGCGCTCGTCGTGCTGCAGGTCGCGCAGCGCCTCGGCGGCCTCGTCCGGCTCCATCTCCTCGACCAGCCGGGCGGCGCTCTCGGGCGGGGCCTCGCGCAGCAGGTTCTCCAGCTCCGCGGGCTCCATCTCCTCCAGGGCGTCGGCGGCGTGGCCCGGGTCGAGCATCGCCAGCAGCTGCTGGCGCTCGGAGCGGCCGAGGTCCTCCAGCAGGTCGGCCAGCTCGGACGGGCGCAGCCGGTGCAGCGCGGAGCGGGAGGCGTTGAGGCGGACCTCAGCCGGGCCGTCGGTGGCGTTCTCGGCGAAGGGGGCGACCGTCTGCCAGTCGACCACTCGTTCGGGTGTGGCTCGGGTCTGCCAGCGCTTCGGGCCGAGGCGGCGCAGTAGCGTGGGGAGGCTGACGTCGACACCGACCAGCAGCACCCGATCGCCCACGGGCGCCAGGTAGAGGTCGGCGGCCCGGTTCACCTGCACGCCGTCCACGTCGACCAGTTGATGGTCCAGCACATCCCGCCCGAGCAGCACCTCGCCGGGGCGGCGGACGAAGTCGGTGAGGTCCATCCGGGCGCTCTTGAGGTCCACCCGGTCCGCGTGGATCTGGCCGATCGCGGAGGCGGTCAGGAACGAGCGGCGGCGCCCGACCCGGACGACGAGGCCGGTGACGGGCGGATAGGGCTCGTTGCCGTACAGCCGCGCGACGACGTCGACCACACGGCCGACCTCGTCGCCCACGGGGTTGAGCACCGGCCGCCCGGTCAGCCCGGCGAGCGAGACGAGCGCCTCGCGCACGGCGCGCGTGGACGTCGCCTGCCGGACCAGCGGCACGCGTCGACCGCGCGTCCTCGACGTCGCACCGGCGGGCGGCGTGGGCGCGCTCGCGGCGGACTGGTTCGCGATGGACGGGCCTGCGGCGGACGGGCTTGCTGCGGACGAGGTGGTGGAAGTCATGACGGTGTCACCCCCAGATAACCGCGCGAAGGCGGAGCGGGGCAGCGCGCGATCGGACGTCCTGCGGGGCGTGCGGGGCGGGCGCGGTTCGTGGGAGCGCGCCTACCAGCGCAGGTCGGCCGACCTCGTGCTGCGGAAGAAAGCGGAGGACGAGGGAGATGCGGGTTGGGGCCGACTATGACCCGGACTACTGTCCACTCTTCGCCTCCTTCCGGTCGGAGGTGCTGATCCGAGGCTCCGTTGACACAGTGACAGATCGACACCGTGACAACCGGCCGGATTCTACCCAGGTGGAGCAGCAGCACGCCATTGGTCCAGCTCGCACCGAGTGGCAGGTCGGCCGGGAGGGAACCAGACTTGGACGTACAGGCGTGGAATCCAGTGGATCTGTCGATAACGAACGACGCGAAGAAGGAGAGTCGTGAAGCTGATCAACTTCGTCCTCAACGTCATCTGGCTCCTCTTCGCCGGGTTGGTGATGGCGTTGGGCTACGCGGTGGCCGGGCTCATCTGCATGATCCTGATCATCACCATCCCCTGGGGCATCGCCGCCTTCCGGATCGCCTTCTACGTGCTGTGGCCCTTCGGCCGCACCACCCGGGTCCGCGACGACGCGGGCGCCGCCTCCTGCGCGGGCAACGTGGTCTGGCTCGTCGTCGCCGGCTGGTGGCTGGCCCTCGGCCACATCGTCACCAGCATCGCGCTGGCCATCACCATCATCGGCATCCCGTTCGCCTGGGCGAACCTGAAGATGATCCCGGTCTCGCTGATGCCGCTCGGCCGCGAGATCGTCTCGACCGACGACCGCTTCGCCGGCTGGTGACCCCGCCCGGTCCTAGGCCGTTCCGACCGCCTCGCGGAGCCGGCGGAACTCGATGGCGAGGCCGTCCAGGGTGTAGTGGGCGTTGAGGCCGCTCGGGTTGGGCAGCAGCCAGACCCGGGTGGCGTCGGTCGCGCCGCCCAGGCCGCTCTCCTGCGGCCCGACGGCCGCCTTCGGCCGGCCGAACGCCGCCCGGTAGGCGCCGATTCCGAGCACCGCCAGCACCTGCGGCCGCCACCGCTCCACCCGATCGACCAGTGCCTGGCCGCCGAGCCGGTACTCCTCCGCGCTCAGCTCGTCCGCCTTCGCGGTCGTGCGCGCGACCACGTTGGTGATGCCGAGCCCCAGCCCGAGCAGCTCGTCCTGCTCCTCCGGCCGCAGCTGACGCGGCGTGAAGCCGCTGCGGTGCAGGGCCGGCCAGAAGCGGTTGCCCGGGCGGGCGAAGTGGCGGCCGGTCGCGCCCGACCACAGCCCGGGGTTGATGCCGCAGAACAGCACCCGCAGGTCCGGCCCGATCACGTCGGGGATCGTCGCGTCCTGCGCGGCGGCGAGCTGCTCGGCTGTGGGCTTCGTGGCGCTGGGCTTCACGCGGTCAATTCTGCACCGGGCTAGTTCTGGACCGAGGTGCGGGACCAGGCGGTGCCGTCGTAGAAGTAGGCCGGGTCGCCCTGCAGGCCGACGGTGCGGAACGGCCTGCCGTGGTCGTCGATCGGCAGGACCCCGGAGCGGTCGCCGCTGCTCCACGCCAGCCCCAGATACCAGCTGACGTCCTGACCCACGGTCCCCGCGTCCACGTTCAGCACCTGCGCGTCGCCGCTCGACACCTGGTACGGGAAGTTCGACAGGGTCGACGTCTCGCTGCTGCCGACATAGCCCGCCACTGGCTTGGTGCGCGGTACGGTCGCGTCCAGGTCCACGGCGAAGGACGCCGGGTCGAGCCCGCCGCCGCAGCCGGACCCCGCGGTGTAGGCGATCCCGCTCGCCGCGGGCCTGCTGCTCACCACGTGCACGTAGAGCGCGTGCAGCACCACCGGCTGACCGGGCCTGCCCTGCACCGTCAGCTGCAGGCGCAGATGCCCGCCCGGCACCCCGCCGAGCGCGGACGCCCAGGCGTTGGTCTGCTCCAGCGAGGGCGGCGGCGGGACCTTGCCGGGCTGTTGTGACATCAGGAACCACTGGCCGCACTGCATGTCCCAGTTGTCGGCGAGCACGTTGACCTGCAGCGGAGGCGGCCCGTCGTCGCCCGCCGCCGGCGAGGAGGAGGCCGCGGAGGGAGAGGCGGTGGCGCTGCCGGAGGAGCCGCCGGAGCCGGAGGGCGACGGCGCGGGGGAGCCGGTCCCACCGGTCGGCGTGCCCGAGGGCGTGCTGGGAGCACCGGGCGTGCCGGTGGTGCTGTGGGTCGTGAGCGGGGCGGACGCGCCGGTGTTCTGCGTGTCGCCGCCCTCGGTGCGCAGGGCGAGCGGCAGCGCCGTGACGGCGGCGATCGCGGCGACGGCGCCGAGCACGAGCACGGTCCGCCGGGACCGCCGCGCGGGCGCCTCAGGCGCGTCGGGCGGCTCGGGCGCCTCCGGCGGCACGCGATCCGCCACGACCGGCTCGGGTTCGCGCTCGGGTTCGCGGCGCTGCGCGTCGGCCAGCAGCCAGCGGCGGTGCAGCGTCACCAGCTCCTCCGGCGTGGCACCGCAGACGCGGGCCAGGCGCTCGACCGGCGCGTACTCGGTGGGGACCGCAGCGCCGTTGCAGTAGCGGTGCAGCGTGGAGGTGCTGACATGCAGTCGGGTGGCGAGCTGGCCGTAGCTGCGTCCCGAACGCTCCTTCAGCTCGCGCAGCTGCGTCGCGAAATCCTCGATGTGCGTGGGCATTCCGGCTTCCCCCTCGTCCCGCCCAGCCGTTCCAGGCACGGCCATCCTCGCAGCTCAGGGCAGTGGGAACGTTCCAGCGTCCCTGACTGTCGCGAGACTGTGGCATCCGGGACGGACCCGGCACGACGGTGGTGACGCAAGCCGGTCGACGAACACAACAGAAGGTCAGGTCCACCACCATGTCGATGAAGTCCGCGCTCACGTCCGCCGCCGTCGTCGCCCTGGGGGCGCTCGGCGCCCTCTCGCTCACCGCCTGCCAGCCCGGGACGACCGGCGGCTCGGCCGGCTCCTCGCCCTCGGCGGTCGCGTCGAGCCCCGCGGTGGGCGCCTCGGGTGTGCCGGTCTCCGCGCCGTCCTCGCCGGCGTCGTCGCAGGGCGGCGGTACGGGCGGCACCGGCGGTACGGGTGGCGGCGGTTCCGGCGGTGGCGACGCGACCAGCGACAGCTACGCCTACCAGCACCCCTGCGCGCCGCAGCAGCTCACCGTGCATGTGGTCCGCCGCTCGGCCGCGCCCTCGCAGCGCGTGATCGAGGTCCGCAACAACGGGTCCGCCTCCTGCGGCCTCAGCTACTTCCCGCTGGTCTACCTGGACAGCGCGCACGCCGCGGACGGCAGTCAGGCGGTCAAGCCGCTCGTCCCCAGCGGCCTCGGCGGCGCGCCCGCCTACCC
>NZ_QKYN01000204.1 GCF_003258295.1 Streptacidiphilus pinicola
CTCGCCGAGGCCGGCGTGCCCGTCGTGATCCACTGCGGCTCCGGCCCCGCCCCGGGCAAGCACACCGGCCCCGAACCGATCTCCCGGCTGCTCACCCGGCACCCCGAACTGCGCCTGATCGTCGCCCACATGGGCATGCCCGAGTACGAGGACTTCCTCGACCTCGCGGAACGTCACCCCCGGCTGCGCCTCGACACGACGATGGCCTTCACCGACTTCACCGAGTCCTTCATGCCCTTCCCCCAGGACGCCCTCCCCCGCCTCTCCGCCCTCGCCGACCGCATCCTCCTCGGCTCGGACTTCCCCAACCTCCCCTACCGCTACCTCCACCAGCTCCACGCCCTGGAACGCCTCGACCTGGGCACCCCCTGGCTCCGCGCCGTCTGCCACGACAACGCATCCCGCCTCTTCTCCCTCTGAGGGCAGTGCCGGCGTCTAGGGCTGGGCCGCGGGGCCTGCGCCCGAGCGGAGGGTGAGGAGGGTGATCTCGCTCGGGGCGAAGACGCGGAAGGGCGGGCCCCAGAAGCCGGTGCCGCGGCTGGTGTAGAGCTGGGTGCGCTCGCCGTGGCGGCTGAGGCCCTGGACGACCGGCTGGTCGATGCGGACGAGGAAGTTGAACGGCCAGATCTGGCCACCGTGGGTGTGGCCGGAGATCTGCAGGTCGATGCCGGCCGCGGCCGCCTGGGGGACGTACTTGGGCTGGTGGGCGACGAGGAGGACCGGCAGGTCCGGGTCCGTTCCCGCGAGGGCGCCGGTCAGGTTGGCGCGATGTCCGTCCAGTCCGGAGGACTCCGCGGTGACGTCGTCCACGCCCGCGAGGACGAGCGCGTCGCCGCCGCGCTCCACCACGACGTGGCGGTTGTGCAGCGGCTCCCAGCCCAGCTCCGCCATACGGTCCAGCCAGCCCTGGGCCTCGCTGCCGTACTCGTGGTTGCCCGTGACGTAGACCTTGGCCAGCCGCGACCGGACGGTCCCCAGCGGCGCGGACTGCTCCCGCCGCTGCACCGGCGTCCCGTCGGCGATGTCGCCGGCGTGGACCACGACGTCCGCGTCGAGCGCGTTGACCGCCTCGGTGACCCGCGCCGACCAGGCGGCGCGGTCGATCGGCCCGTAGTGGGTGTCGGCCAGCACCACGACCCGGGTCCCGTCCAGGCCCCCGCCGAGCCGCGGGACGTGGACGTCCAGCCGCCGCACGCGCGGCACGCGCATGGCCTCGTAGTGCCCCCAGGCCAGCAAGCCGACCGAGACCGCCGCGACCGCGACCGCCACGATCCTGGCCCGGTCGACGCCGCCGGCTTCGCCCCCGCCGCCCACGCCGAACCCGATCAGCACGAGCCGCGCGAGGCCGCCCAGCACCGACCAGGTGAACAGCACCCAGATCACCCCGAGCGTGGTGTCCGCGACCCGCGCGGCCCGGTCCGCACGACGCTTCCCGTGGCCCGCGAACATCAGGAACGGGAAGGAGACCAGCGAGGCGGCGAAAACGACCGTGCCCGCCAGGACGACCGGCAACGGCCAGTCCACGCCGGAGGCGAACAGCGTCCACCACGGCGGGACGAAGAGCAGGAGCAGGATGCCGAGCACCACGCTCAACCGCCGCACCATGGACCGCCGAGGCCTCCCGCTCCCTCCCTCGGCTGCCGCTCCTGCCCCAGGCTCAGGACGGGTGGCCGTCGCGACGGTCTCCCGCGTGCCGTGGTCCGAGCGGAGCTCGGATTCCAACTCCGACTCCATGGATTCGCTCCCTGTCACTGCGCCGCCCCTCACGTCCGCGGACCACCCTGCCCCCATCATCCGCCAGCCGGCATCGTGGCGGAGCAGAGCCCCCGCCGGGGCGTACCGCGGACAGCCTGGCGGCCACGACGGGATGATGCGATCATCCACGGATCGCTCCCGGTCCGAGTCGACGGCCGGACCCGGATCCGACAGGGGTGTTGGACGTGCCGAGCACCGAACTGACCCGCAGCTACGAGATCCTGGCGGCCCCCGCCGCCGTACTCGCGCACCTGGCGGAGCCGGAGAGCTACATCGGACTCTCCCCGCTCCTCGTGGACGTCCGGGACATCCGGCGCGAGGACGGCGTCACGCACTACGTGGCCGTCGAGCGCTTCCGCTTCCTTGGACTGATCCAGCACGACAACGTCATCCGGGTCAGCCTCCGCACCGAGAACGCTCAGCTCCCGGACGCGGCCGCGGTCAGCGGCGAGGTGATCAGCCCCGGCGGCGTCCGCATGGACTACCGCTTCGCCATCACCTCCCACGGCGACGCCGGCTCCCTCGTCGTCGACACCCTCCGCCTGCACACCCCGCTCGGCCTCCTCCGCTACGCCGCCAGCCAGGCCGGCTCCGTCCAGGCCAATCGAGGTCGCGTCCTGGCCCAGCGCCTGAACGGCGAAGACGTCGAAAGCTGAGCCGGACTCTCAGCCGAAGGGGTCGGGCGTGGGGTTGTTGACGGTCGCTTGCAGGTGAACCGTGCTGGTGAGGGTGATCGAGGGGTAGATGGTGCAGCTCGCGGTCACCACCGCGTCCGGGGCGGCGACGGGGATGGGCGTGGTGCACTGGCCCGCGGCCGCGCCGCCGTCGTTGGAGAGGTTGAACGTGACGGACGCCCCGCCCGTCTGGCGGCCCGCGTTGGTGAACGTGCCGGACACCGGGCATCCGCTGTCCTTGCTGCACTGACCGGCGAACTGGGTTCCCGAGTCGTTGAAGTGCGCGGAGTGGCAGTAGTCGAGAAGCGTGTCGCACCGGGCGCTGGGCGAGGGGGTGGGGCTGCCGCTGTCGGTGATCGTGTGCCACACGTTGGGCAGCCAATGGTGGGTTCCGCCGTACCAGAGGAGGAGGACGAGGAGGCCGATGAGGGTGAACCAGAAGCCACTGGTGTCGCCGCTGTTCGTCGCGGGTTTGGCCGACTTGTCGGGTTCGGCCGCCGGTGCCGCGACAGGAGTCGGCCGGTTCGCCGCCTTCGGACCGGACTTCTTCACCGCGGTCACGGACGTTCGGCGCGGTCCGTGCTTCTTCAGAGCCACCGTCGCGCCGGCTTCCACCAGCGCGGCCTTGGCCTCGGCGGCCCGCTTCCGGTCGACCTTCGTCAACACCGTCCGGGGTGCGCCGTCGACAAGGTGCTTGGCCACCTTCAGACCGTCGCCGGTGAGTTCACTGACGGCCTTGATGACCTGGATCTTCCGATCGCCGGCCTCCTTGAGGACGACGTCATAGGCGGACTCCTCCTCCGTGACCCCCTCGGACGGCGTCGGGCTCGCCTTTTGCTTCCCGGGGACGGTCACGGTGGCGGCGCCGGCCGTCGCCATGATGAACGCCTCGGCCACCGTTGGGCGGCCGCCGGGCTCCTTGCTCAGGAGCGCCGTGATCAGCGGCGCCAGGTGGCCGGCCTTGGTCGGCGGCGGGGGCTCGTGGAAGGCGACGGCGCGCAGCGTCCCGGTGAGGGTGTCGCGCTGGAACGGGGAGACCCCCTCGGTGGCCTCGTAGAGCGTGGCACCCAGGGAGAACAGGTCGCTCCCCTCGTCGCCCTGCTGCCCGTCGGCGCGCTCGGGGGCGATGTACGCCATCGAGCCGATGATGCCGCCATCCTGGGTGATCTTGGTGTCGGCGTCGTTGACCGCGATACCGAAGTCGGTGAGCAGCACACCCCCCTCGTCGGCGAGCATGATGTTCGCGGGTTTCACGTCGCGGTGGATGATCCCCGCACCGTGCGCCGCGCCCAACGCCCCGAGGATCGCGACGGCGACCCGCTGCGCCTCGTCGACCGACAGCGCCCCCTCCTTCAACCGCGTCTCCAGCGAGGTGCCCTTCACCAACCGCATCACGGTCCAGGGGACCGCGTCCTCGACGACGACGTCGAAGACGGCGACGATGTTGGGATGGTCGCGCAGCCGGGCGCCGTGCCGCGCCTCGCGCCGTGCACGGACCAGGAGTTCACTCCACAGGTCGTCGGGGATCCCCGCCGGGCGGAGCACCTCCTTGACCGCGACGTCGACGCCCAACTGCTGGTCGTGGGCTCTCCAGACGCGTCCCATCCCGCCGGCTCCCAGGAAGTCGACCAGCCGATAGCGTCCGGCGATCACCCGCATCGGGGTCGTTTCCGCGTCCAACGAGGGCCCTTGCTTTCTTCCGACGGAGTCTTCGAACGGAAGGCGACCGCAACGGTCGCCGCCCGGATCCGAGCATCGCCGGGCAGAGCGGCCGTCCGACAGGTCAGAGCACCGGCCATCCGTGGCCGGTCGTCACGGCGGGCTCCCTGCCTCGCGATTCCTGGAGAGCTTCCCGGGGAAGGGCGTGGCCATGACCAACGACCCCGTGGAGATGATGGCGAGGGCGCAACGCCTGGCCGACGTGGAGGCGGAGTTCGCGGCCATTCCCTTCGACAGGGAAGCCGCCCGCCGATTCGGAACGCTGATCACCCTCACCGTCAAGGCGAACCGCAACCCTCGTCCCCGTCGCATCGACCTGATGATCGCCGCCACCGCGGCCGCCCAGGGTCTCCCGCTCTTCACGCGCGACGCGGACGACTTCAAGGGACCGGAACGGGGCGTGGAGATCGTTGCGGTGTGATCTCCCTGCGCCCCGTGACGGGTGACGCGGCGGCGCCTCCGAACATTCGAACGTCGTTTGAAACGATCTCGATGCGAGTCACCGGTCGGCGAGGCGGGGCGACCAGGAGAGCGCCGCGAAGCCGGCGTAGAGCAGGCGGAGGCTCCGCGCGAACTTCTCGTCCTGGCTGATACGGGGGATCAAGTCGCCCATGACCAGCGGGAATCGCTCGCAGAGTTCGGCGTACTGCTCGGCGGTGACGGGCGGCGGGGAGGACGGCTGGTTCTGCTCCTGGAGGACGAAGCCGGTGACGTGGCTGAGCAGGGCGTCGGCGGCGATGCCGCAGTGCTCGGCGGGTACCCCGGCGTCCAGGAGGGTGCGCAACAGGCGCTCCATGAGGGCGAGGGCGCCGGTACTGAGCCTGCCGGGGCTCTCGGCGAGGAGTTGGGCGCCGCCGGGGTGCTGCTTGATGCTCAGCCGGAGGGCGGTGGCCTGCGCCTCGATACGGTCCGGCCAGGTCGCGGTGGGCGGGAGGGCGGCGAGGGTTTCGGTGCCGGCGTCGTAGGCCTGGCGGCAGACCCGGTCGGCCATCAGGGCGAGCAACTCGTCCTTACCGCGCACGTGGTAGTAGAGGCTGCCGGCGTGGGCGCCGAGGCGGTCGGCGACCTGACGCATGGACAGGTTCTGGTAGCCGACCTCGGCGAAGACGGTCATGCCCGCGTCGACGATGCGCTCCTTGGTGAGCTTCATGGGCCCACCGTACCTCGTTTTCCAACACTGTTCGAAAACTGTGCTAGCTTGGCCTCGTCAGATTTTTGAACGGCGTTGGAAAATGCCGGAGCCTGGGGGAGGCAGAACCATGGGGGCGATTCTCTTCAACGTGACCACGGCCGCACTGATGGTCATGATGGTCAACTGCGGGCTCGGCGTCGTCGGTCGCGACACCCTGCGCTCGCGACCGCTCCCGTGGGCGGCGATCGCCCTGACCACCGTCGCCGTCGGCGGCGTGCTGCTCCAACTGGTGTGGTCCGGCGCCATGAACGCGCTGGACGCGGACCCGGCCAGGTCCGGCTGGTGGCGCGAGTTCACCTCGGTGTTCATGCAGAACGGCGGCCTCTTCGGCGACCTGTGGAACCTCCTCACCCTCGCCGCCGTCGCCGCGCTCGCCCAGTGGTACTGGGGTGGCCCGCTGACCCTCGCCTTCTTCCTCGCCGGCGTCGTACTGCCCGGCCGGATCGACACCCTGCTCGGCCTCGGCGACGGCCCCAGCACCGACCCCCGCAACTTCGCCGGCAGCTCCGGCGCCACCTACTTCCTCGGCGCCACCCTCGCCCTCGCCTTCCTCACCCGCACCCGTCTCCCCAAGGAGCTCACCCTGGCGGCCGGCGTCCCGGCGCTCGGCCTGGTGATGTGGCTCGCCCAGGACAACGGCCACGGGCTGGTCGCCGTCTACGGCTTCGCCCTCGGAGCAGCGACGTGGACGGTCCGCCGCCGGCTGATCCGCCCGGCAGCCGGGCGGATCGCCTGACCTGCGGCACTACGCCCCGGCGAGTTCGTGACGCAGGGGTTCGGGTTTGCCGATGCCCTCGTGGCCGTTGCGACGAATGTCGTCGATCAACTGGTTGATGCGCTTGAGCAGGCGGCGGTCGTTCGCCTGCCAGTACAGGTAGTCGCTCCAGCCGCCGTCGGTGACCTGGATCCCCATGCGGACTGCTCAGGGGCGTCCCCGGGGTCGATCAGTTCGCGGCTCTGGGTGCGGCCTTCCCGGCAGTCCCGAAGGGACCCATCAGCCTGGCGGCCGTTCTCAGCGCTGCAGCCAGGTCAGCACCATGGTCGCCAGAAAGACCAGGGCCGCCGCGGAGCTGACCGCGAGCCGGCTCGGCCCCGGCCGCCGGGACCGCGTCCCCGCCCCGGCCCCCGGGCTGAGCAGCGCGTCCGCGAAGGCCCGGGCGGTGGGCGGGCGCTGCTCCGGGTCCACCGCCATCGCCGCGCCGAGCAGTTCCGCGACGCCGTCCGGCAGCACCGGTCCGCCGGGAGGCAGCGAAGGCGCGGGCGCCGGCACGCCGCCGGTGACCCAGGTGGTGCGCCCGCCGGAACCGAAGGGCTTCTGCCCGGTCAGCAGCTCGAAGGTCAGCACGCCCAGGGCGTAGACGTCCGCACGGCCGTCGAACCCTCCTGTCTGGAAGGCCTGTTCGGGCGCCATGTAGGCGGGGGTGCCCGTGGTGACGGTCAGCCCCGACGCGTCGGCCAGCTGCTTCGCGCTGCCGAGATCCGCCACCAGCACGCCCGCGGGCGTCTGCTCGGCGTCGAGCAGCAGGTTCGACGGCTTGACGTCCCGGTGGACGACACCCGCACTGTGCAGCACCTGCACCGCGTA
This sequence comes from Streptacidiphilus pinicola, assembly GCF_003258295.1. GTDB lineage: Bacteria > Actinomycetota > Actinomycetes > Streptomycetales > Streptomycetaceae > Streptacidiphilus > Streptacidiphilus pinicola. The sequence continues at coordinate 6,926 of NZ_QKYN01000204.1, forward strand.
CCCGGCCTCGGCGGCCAGCCGCAGCGCCTCCTCGGGCGGGCACTGCCCGATCCGCTCGGCCAGCGTGCCGCCGCGGACATAGTCCATCACGAAGTAGGGCCGGTCCTCGTGGACCCCGACGTCGTGCACCCGCACCACCCGGGGGCTGGAGATCCGGCGCAGCAGCCGCGCCTCCGCCAGGAACCGCTCCCTGACGTCGGCGTTCGACGCCCAGTTGTCGGCCAGCACTTTGACCGCGACATCCGTGTCCAGCTCGGGGTCGTACGCCCGCCATACGGTCGCGAAGGACCCGGCTCCCAGCCGGTCCACCAGGAGGTAACGGCCCAGCTTCTGCATGTGGCAGCATTCTGCCGGAGTCGCGGGGGACGCGGAACTCCCGAACGGACGGGAACGGGGTCGACAGGTGCTCGACGAGAGCGAGCTGACGCAGCTGGTGGCAGCCGCCCAGGCAGGTGACCGGGCGTCACTGGAACACCTGCTGACCAAGCTGCGGCCGTTGGTCATGCGGCGCTGCGCCAAGTTCCTGCCCCATCACGCCGACGCGGAGGAGGCGGCCCAGGACGCGCTGCTGTCCGTCAGCAGGCACCTGCACGAGTACGGCGGGCGCGGCTCGTTCCTCGGTTGGGTCACGGTGATCGCGTCCAACGCCGCCAGGTCCACCTACCGTTCGATGCGCCGCCGTGCGGAGGACAGCCACGCGGTCCTGCCCGAGGACGTGGACCCCCGGACGACCAGCGTCATCGCGGGCACCCGGATCGACCTGATGGAAGCGCTGACCGCGCTCGAGCGGCAGCATCCGGCGCTGGCGGAGTCCTTCGTGCTGCGCGATCTCGGCGACCTGACCTACCTCCAGATCGCCGAGACCCTCGACACTCCGCTGGGCACCGTCAAGGACCGTATCCACCAGGCTCGCCGGTTCATGCGCGACCGCCTCACCGACAGCGCCTGAAGGCCGGGGTGCGAGCTCGGGCCGTCGTCGCCGTCCTGGTCGCAGCCGCCGTGCTCGGCGTACTGACCGGCCGCTTCGTCCTGCCCGCTCCGTCTCCCGCCCCCACGGCACCGACGGCCCCGACAGCGGCTCCCAGCCGCAGCGTCACCGGGTCGAAGCCCGCCACCGGGCCGGTGACGGAGCGGAACCTGTTGGCGGCGACGGCCTTCGCGGGTGTCGGCGTCACCGGCCACCTCTACGTGCGGGACCGGTTCGGCGACGGCGTCTACGCCAACGCGGCCTGTGCCGGGGAGAAGACCCTCGGTCAGACCCTGGGCGGACCGGGTGCGCACTTCCGCGGCCTGATGACGTCCCCGGCTGCCTCGGCCGACGACACCACCGTGGCCGTCGGCCACTCCGCGCAGGTCGCCCGGGAGGTCGCCGCCGACGCCGGGACTCCGGCGCTGGCCCAGAACTTCGCCGAACGCCTGGTGCTGGAGGAGGTGCCCTGCCAGGACGAGCCGCCCGGCCACTGGGTCTACGGACCGACGCACACCCTCGATCTCACGCCGGACGTCAGCGCGAGCTGGATGGGCATCTACCAGGGGGATCTGAACACCACCGGCACCGCGCCGGCCGGCCGGGAGCCGTGCGGCGGCATCTCCTTCCTGCGCAGCGGCTCGCACTACGCGATCCTGGAGGTCGACGCCTGCCTGGGTACGGAGGCGATGACGGCGCTGGTCCGCACCGCCGTGTCACAGCTCTGAAACAGCGGCCTGCCGGTCCAACTTCGCCCTCCGGGCCGACATCTCCACGGTTGTACGAGGGCGCAGAGCGCGTCCCGATCACCAGGGGGATGAGATGTCCGAAAACCAGACGACCCGCCAGAAGTTCTCCCGTCGTGGCCGTGTCACGGCAGCGGTGTCCTGCGTCGCCGCCGCTCTGGTCGCGCTGGGCGTCTCCGTCCAGCCGGCGACCGCCGACGGGGGTGCGCACGCCGCGCACCACTCGGCCGCCTCGGCGGCGGCCCCGGCTGCGGCGCTCGCCGCACCCGGCCTCGGCTCGCAGAACCTGATCCAGAGCGGCGACTTCTTCCAGCAAGGCCTGGCCCCGGTCGCCGCGACGTTCGGCCTGGCGGGGAGGCAGGCCCTCTCGGCATGCTCAGGCGAGGAGACCATGCGGGTGCTGACCAAGGGCAGGGCGGCCGGCTACGCCGACGTCCGCTGGACCTTCGACACCCGCGGCAGCCTGCTGAACGAGTCCGCCGCGGACGGCTCCACCGTCGCCTCGGCGACCTCGTCCGAGAAGCAGCTCAACGCGCTGGTGAGCAGCTGCCGGAACGAGCCGACCGGCCACTGGCACTACGGCGCCCCGCAGGCGCTCACCGTCACCGGCGGCGAGGGCCGCTGGTACCCGGCCTACACCGGCGACGGCGTGCTGTCCGGCGGCGTCGCGGTCATCCGCAGCGGCCACCGCGTCGCCATCGTCGAACTGGCCGGAGCGCCCAGCGGCGACCCACGCTCCCTCAAGGGCCTCACCGCCGCCGCCATCCACCGGCTGGCCGGCTGACCCGTCACCATCTGGGGCTCCTCAGAGACACCCGCTGTGGACAAAGACCGGGGGCAACGAGGGTTGAGAACGCGACGAAGGCCCCGACCGCAGAACGGTCGGGGCCTTCGTCTGCCCAGTTGGGCGGGTGCGGAGGATACGAGATTCGAACTCGTCAACCCAAACTGCAACCCTCCCAGGTTCGTACGCGACGCGTGAACGCGCACGAACCCCTTGGGGACGTCGAAACGCGCGGCGTCCGGTCGAGGACCTCGAGCCGGCGTCACAGCCATCGGGCGTCCGCTGTGAGATTCACACGGACACAATTCCTACTTCTTTGATAATCTAGGGCCATGAGTGAGTCGCCCTACAGCATCGGCGAGGGGCCAGCCATAAGGGTCAGCCTGTCCCTGCCGGAAGGCACGGCGGAGGCGATCCGCCAGCGGGTTGGCAAGCGCGAGTTCTCAGCCTTCATCACCACAGCCGTAGAGCGCGAACTGCGCGGGCAGATCCTCGACGAGTACCTCGCCGACTACGAGCGCCGCAAGGGACCGATCTCCACGGACGAGCAGGACCGGGCGCGGAGGGTGTTCGACGAGGTCTTCGCCGAGGCGGGCGGATGGCCCGCCGCAAGCTGAGCCACGAGGGCACGTTGGTCCTCGACTCCGAAGGCCTCTCGAAGCTGCTCGACGATCACGAGGCTGCCGTCGCACTGGTCGCCGAGGCGCGACGACGCGGCATGGACGTGGCGATCAGTGCCCTGACCATCATCGAAGCGATCCATGCCCGGACGGACCGGGCACGACTCAAATGGCTCCTCTCCGGGCTCCGAATCGTGCCCATCAACGACGAGGACGCCAAGGCCGCCTCGGACATGCTGATCGGCGCAGGGCTGCACGGCCACAAGTACGCCATCGACGCCGTAGTGGCGGAGATGGCGCTGCGCCAGCAACGCCCCGTCGTCATGCTGACATCCGACATCGACGACATGGTCAAGCTCTGTGGCGATCGCGTGCGGCTCGTCGGCATGTAAGCAGACAGGACCCGAAGAGCCGCAGGGCGCATGAGACCGCAGATGAGACAACGAACGCAGAAGGCCCGCACCGGTTTCCCGGCGCGGGCCTTCTAGCTGCGGAGGATACGAGATTCGAA
>NZ_QKYN01000205.1 GCF_003258295.1 Streptacidiphilus pinicola
GTGATCCGCGCGGCGGAGGCGGAGCTGCTGGTGGTCCGGGCCGTCGGTGAGGGCGGACCGGCCTGGCACGCAGTCCCCGCCTCCGCCGCGCGGATCACCCCGCTGACATCGCTCGACCTCACCCGCGGCAGCGCCCGCGTCGAGTTCGACCACGTGCCGGGCGAACGGCTGTCCGCTCTCGCGGACGCCGATGCCGATGCCGATGCGATCGTGCGGACGCTGCTCGCTGCCGAGGCGGCTGGGATCGCCCGTTGGGCGCTGGAGACCGCCGCCGAACATGCCAAGGTGCGCGAGCAGTTCGGGCGCCCCATCGGCCAGTTCCAGGCCGTCAAACACCTGTGCGCCGGACTGCTGGTCCGCGCCGAGAAGGCCGCGGCCGCGACCTGGGCCGCCGCGCGCGAGACCACGCCGCTGACCGCCGCCGTGGCCGCGGCCCTCGCCGTCGACGCGGCCTGCGCCAACGCCGAGGAGTGCATCCAGATCCTCGGCGGTATCGGCTTCACCTGGGAGCACGACGCCCACCTGCGCCTGCGGCGCGCCCTGACGCTGCGCCAGCTCCTCGGTGGTGAGGGTGCCCTGTGGCGCGCCGTGACCGACGCCGCCGCGCACACCGCCGGGGAGTGGCGACCGCGACTGGAACTACCGCCGGAAGCGGAGGAGTTCCGCGCCGACGCGCGCGCCGCGGCCGCGTCCGTCGCCGGGCTCGACCCGGCCGAGCAGCGCCGCCGCCTCGCCCCGGGGGGTTGGGCCGCGCCGCATCTCCCGCCGCCCTACGGCCTGGGCGCCGGACCGCTGCGCCAACTCGTCGTCGAGCAGGAGCTCCGCGCCGGCGGCGTGCGGCTGCCGGACCTGACCATCGGCAACTGGGTCGTGCCCTCCCTGGTCGCCCACGGCACCGACGCGCAGCGCGAGCGCCTGCTGATGCCGACCCTGCGCGGTGAACTGACCTGGTGCCAACTCTTCTCCGAGCCCGAGGCCGGCTCCGACCTGGCCGCGCTGCGCACCCGTGCCGTCCGCCAGGAGGACGGCCGTTGGCGCGTAGACGGGCAGAAGGTGTGGACCTCCAGTGCCCGGACCGCCGACTTCGGCATCCTGCTGGCCCGCACCTCGCCCGAGAAGCCCAAGCACAGGGGCCTCACCTACTTCGTCGTCGACATGCGGCACACCCCCGGCATCGAGATCCGCCCGCTGCGCGAGCTCACCGGCGACGCCGTCTTCAACGAGGTCTTCCTCGACGACGTGCGGCTGCCCGCCGACGCGGTGGTCGGCGCCGTCGACGACGGCTGGCGGGTCGCCCGGCACACGCTCGGCAACGAGCGCGTCCACATGGCCGACTCCAGCCCCACCGGCCCCGCCGTCCAGCGGCTGCTGCACGCGCCCGGCGCCGACCCGGGGGCGCTCGGCCGCCTCGTCGCGGACGAGCACGTGCTGGCCTGCATCGACCTGCGGACCACGCTCAGCGCGCTGGACGGGCTCGATCCGGGCGCGGGCGGCAGCGTCCGCAAGCTCGTCTCCGCGCCGCACGCGCAGCGCGTGGCGGCCTGCGCGCTGGAGCTGTGCGGGGAGTCGGGCGCCGTCTACGAGGGGATCGGCCGCGAGGCCGGGCACGCGGTGCTGATGTCGCGCTGTCTGACCATCGCCGGCGGCACCACCCAGGTCCAGCTCAACGTCGTCGCCGAGCGCATCCTCGGCCTCCCGCGCGATCCACAGCCCGCATCGGAGAAGCCACAGCCCGCATCGGAGAAGAAGGCATGACCGAGAAGGTGTTCCTCGTCGGCGTCGGCATGACGAAGTTCGAGAAGCCGGAGACCAGGGACTGGCACTACTGGGACATGGCCAAGGAGGCCGGCGAGGCGGCCCTGGCCGACGCCGGCATCGGCTACGGGCTCGTCGAGCAGGCCGCCGTCGGTTACTGCCAGCAGCAGTCCACCGCCGGCCAGCGGGCCGTCTACGGCCTCGGCCTGACCGGGGTGCCCGTCTACAACGTCAACAACAACTGCGCCACCGGCTCGACCGCGCTGATGATGGCGCGTCAGTTCGTCGCCGGTGGGCTGAACGACTGCGTGCTCGCGCTGGGCTTCGAGCAGATGAGCAAGGGCGCGCTCGGCGGCGGCGCGGGCGCGGGCGGCCTCGCGGCCAGCCCCGTCGCCCGCCACTACGGGGTGATGGCCGCCCGGCACGGCTTCGAGGCGACCCCGCCGACGGCGCAGATCTTCGGCAACGCCGCCCGCGAGCACATGGAGCGCCACGGCACCACCGCCGAGCAACTGGCGCTGGTCGGCGTGAAGAACCACCGCCACTCGACGGCCAACCCGCGCGCCCAGTTCCGCGACGAGTACAGCCTGGAGCAGGTGCGGGCGGCGCGGATGATCCACGACCCGCTCACCAAGCTCCAGTGCTCGCCCACCTCCGACGGCGGGGCCGCCGCCGTGGTCGTCAGCGAGCGGTTCGTGCGGGAGCACCAGCTGCAGGACCGCGCGGTGGAAATCGTGGCGCAGGCGATGACGACGGACACCGAGGAGAGCTTCGCCTCCGGCTCCTGCATCGACGTCGTCGGCAAGCCGATGTCGCGCGAGGCCGGACGGGCGGTCTTCGAGCAGTCCGGCCTCGGCGTGGAGGACGTGGACGTGATCGAGCTGCACGACTGCTTCTCGATCAACGAGCTGCTCACCTACGAGGCGCTGGGCATGTGCCCGGACGGTGCCGGTGGCAAGCTGGTCGCCGAGGGCGCGACGACCTACGGCGGCCGCTGGGTGGTCAACCCGTCCGGCGGGCTGATCTCCAAGGGGCACCCGCTGGGCGCCACCGGCCTGGCCCAGTGCGCGGAGCTGGTCTGGCAGTTGCGCGGGGAGGCGGAGGGCCGGCAGGTCCCGGACGCGCGCGTCGGCCTCGCCCACAACATCGGCCTCGGCGGCGCCGCGGTGGTGACCTTGCTGCGCCGATGACGCCGTCCGTGACTGACCCGCGTCAGGGCGTTCTCAACTGAAGAGGTTTGCGCTAGAACTTGTTCTAGCTCGGCTCTCAGTTCTCAGTTCCTCAGCCCGCGGGACCGACCGGACCACAGCAGCAGTCGGCACCCGCGTCGAAGCGACCCCGGCGCGGCCGACGGTGCGGACGGCCGCGTCGGGGTCCACTACTGCTGAGACCCGGGCTCGGGGAATCCTGAGCAACCGGAAGCGAAAGACGAGAGAGGCTCCCCATGCCCATCAATCCCGCCGAAGCCCTCGCCGCACCGGCGCGCGTCACCGAACTCGCCTGGGACCACAAGGACGTGATCCTCTACCACCTGGGCATCGGAGCGGGCGCGCAGCGACCGGCCACGGACCCCGACGAGCTGCGCTGGACCTACGAGAAGGACCTCCAGGTGCTGCCCAGCTTCGTCACCGTCGCGGGCGGCGGCCTGGCCAAGGCGGGTGCCTTCAACCTGCCCGGCCTGCAGATCAACCTCGCCCAGGTGCTCCACGGTGGCCAGCGCATCGAGCTGCACCGGCCCATCCCGGCCACCGGCAAGGCCCAGCTGACCAGTTCGCTCGCCGCGATCTACGACAAGGGCAAGGCCGCCGTCCTGGTGATGCGCAGCGAGGCCGCCGACGCCGACGGCCCCCTCTACACCTGCGACACCGAGATCTTCGTCCGCGGCGAGGGCGGCTTCGGCGGCGAGCGCGGCGAGAGCGTCCGTATCGAGCTGCCCGCGCGCGAGCCGGACGCGGTGCGCGAGATCCCGGTCCGCCACGACCAGGCGCTGCTCTACCGCCTCTCCGGCGACTGGAACCCGCTGCACGCCGACCCCGACTTCGCCAAGCTGGCCGGCTTCGACCGCCCGATCCTGCACGGCCTGTGCTCCTACGGCGTCACCCTCAAGGCCGTCGTGGACGCCGTGCTCGGCGGCGACGCCTCCCGGGTGCGCGAGTACCGCACCCGGTTCGCCGGGATCTTCTTCCCCGGCGAGACGCTGCGGGTCCGGATCTGGCGCGACGGCGCGGACAGGCTGCTCGTCAGCGCGACCAGCGTGGAGCGCGACGACGCGCCGGTGCTCGCCGACACCGTCGTCACCTACCAGCCCTGAATCACGGCTCTGCCCGTACCGAGTTCCGTACCGAATTCCGCACCGAATTCCGCACCGCCACCACCGAGGAGCGAAGAAGATGCGCGCAGCGGTTCTGCACGAGACCGGCCAGGAGAAACTGGAGGTCCACGACGGCGTCGAGACCCCGGCCACCGGGCCCGGCCAGGTCCGGATCAGCATGAAGGCCGCCAGCCTGTGCCACTCCGACCTGTCCGCGATGAGCGGCGTGCTGCCGCAGCCCGCGCCCTTCGTGCCGGGCCACGAGGGTGCCGGCGAGGTCGTCGAGGTCGGCGCCGGGGTGACCGGACTGGCCGTCGGCGACCGCGTCATCGTCTGCTGGATGCCGCCCTGCGGCGCGTGTCCGTCCTGCCTGCGGGGCGAGGGCAACCTGTGCCTGGCGGCCTTCGCCAACATGGGCACGCCCAACTACCAGCACGACGGCAAGGACATCTTCGGCTTCTCCGCCACCGGCACCTTCGCCGAGGAGAGCGTCGTCGCCGCCGGCTGTGCGGTGAAGATCCCCGACGACGTCCCCTACGAGGTGGCCGCCCTGATCGGCTGCGGTGTCACCACCGGCGTCGGCGCGGCCGTCAACACCGCCAAGGTGGAGCCCGGTTCGAGCGTCGCCGTGATCGGCTGCGGCGGCGTCGGCATCGCCGCCATCCAGGGCGCCAAGGTGTGCGGCGCGGCCCAGATCCTCGCCGTTGACCCCGTCGCCTCCCGCCGCGAGTGGGCGCTGCGCTTCGGCGCGACCGAGGCCGTCCACCCGGACCAGCTGAACGACGCCAAGACCCGGATCACCGCCGGCGAGGGCTTCGACTACGCCTTCGAGGTCGTCGGCCGCTCCGCCACCGTGCGGGCCGCCTACGACGCGGTCCGGCGCGGCGGCGCGCTCGTCGTCGTCGGAGCGGGCGCGATGGACGACAACGCGCAGTTCAACATGTTCGAGATGTTCTTCAACGAGAAGCGCATCCTGCCGTCGCTGTACGGCGGCGCCGACGTGCCGGCCACCTACCGCAAGGTCATCGAGCTGTGGCGGGCCGGCCGCCTCGACCTGGAGGGCATGGTCACCCACCACGTCGAGCTCGGCCACGTCAACGACGCCATCGAGCAGATGCGCACCGGTGAGGCGCTGCGCACCGTCATCACCATGGGGGCCGACGTATGACGACCACCTCCCTGGCCGGCCTGACCGCCGTCGTCACCGGCGCGGGCCGCGGGCTCGGCCGCGCGGAGGCGCTCGAACTCGCCCGTGCGGGCGCGAACGTCGTCGCCAACGACTTCGGCGCGCCCGGCCGCGACGGCAGCGGCGCCGCGTCGGCCGCGCCCGCCGACGAGACGGTCGCCGAGATCGTCGCGGCGGGCGGCCGGGCCGTCGCGCACTACGGCGACATCGCCGAGACCGGCACCGCGCGGGAGTTGGTCGAGCTGGCGGTCTCGGCCTTCGGTCAGCTGGACATCCTGGTCAACAACGCCGGGATCCTGCGCGACCGCATGATCTTCTCCATGACGGACGAGGAGTGGGACTCCGTCATCCGGGTGCACCTGCGCGGCCACTTCGCCACGACCCGCGCGGCGGCGGCGCACTGGCGCGACCGCAGCAAGGCGGCCGGGGCGCCGGTGTACGGGCGGATCGTCAACACCTCGTCCGAGGCGTTCGTGGCGGGCTCGGCCGGACAGCCCAACTACGCCGCCGCGAAGGGCGGCATCGTCGGCCTCACCACCAGCTGCGCGGGCGCGCTGGCGCGCTACGGCGTCACCTCCAACGTCATCTGCCCGCGGGCGCGGACGCGGATGACGGAGGACGTCTTCGTGGGGTCCATGAGCGCGCCCGAGTCCGGCCTTGACCCGCTGGCCCCCGAGCACGTCTCCCCGCTGGTCGCCTACCTGGCGTCACCGGCGGCGGCGTCGGTCAACGGGCAGTGCTTCGTCGTCCACGGCGGCATGGTCGCGGTGCTGGGGGCTCCGCCGGTGCTGGCGAAGTTCGACACGGCGAAGGAGGCGTTCACGCCTGGGGAGCTCGACGAGCTGATGTCCCCGTTCTACGCGGACCGGAGGCCGGGGGACGGCTTCGCCAACCTGGCGGTGCTGGGGCTGAAGCACGAATGAGCGTGGGGGGCGCGGGCTCGGCCCGCGCCCCGGAGGGCTTACTCCGCGCGGCGGTGGCGGCCGTGGGGGCCGGCCTCGGCCGGCTCCTCCTCGACGATGTGCTGGTGACCGCGGTGGCGGCCGTGCGGGTCCTCCTCCGCACCGTTCTCAGGGGTGATGTCGGTGAAGGCATCAGACATGAGACTCGTGTTCTCCGTGGTTGTTCCGTATTCGGGCATGCGTGCTGGTGGCCCACCCTAGTAGCCCGGAACGCACGGTTCCCACCCGTTCACACCGTTCGCACGCTCCTCAAAAAACTCGCCAACAACTCCTGCAACAGTGGCGCGCCCTCCTCCGCCAGCACCTCGTGGCCCGCGCCCGCCGCCTCCACATACTGGAAGTCGGCCCCCTCCACCCGGCCGATCCGCAGCAACTCCTGCCGCAGCAGCCGGGATTGGGTGACGGGCACGACCTCGTCCCGATTGCCGTGGACGATCAGCAGCTCCGCCGTCAGGCGGTGACAGAGCAGCAGCACGTCCCGCGGGCCGTCCGGCAGGTCCGTCGCGGCGCCCATGCGTTCCGTCAGGTTCCGCACGGCCGGGGCCGCCTCCGCGGCCAGCCGCGCGCCGGAGAGGAACGGGGAGACCGCCGCGACGCGGGCGACCAGATCCGGGGCCGTGCCGGCCGCCAGCAGCGCGAGGAACGCGCCGTAGCTGACGCCGAAGAGCGCCACCCGGCCCAGGCCCAGCGACTCGCGCTGACCGCTGATGCTCTGCAGCAGCGACAGCACGTCCTCCAGATCGGGCCCGCCCCAGGCGTGCTGGACGGCCTGCGCGTGCTCGACGCCGTATCCCGTGCTGCCGCGCTGGTTGGGGGCGACGACGGCCATGCCCTCCGCGGCCAGCCGCTGCAGCGTCGGGTCGAACTCCAGCCGCCAGGCGTCCGCGGGGCCGCCGTGCAGGGCCATCACCAGATGCTCGGCGGTGAGCCACGCGTCGCCGCCGTAGACGACGCCCTCCAGCGGGCCGGCCGCGCCGGGCAGGGTGACCGTCTGCGCGCTCTCCCACGCGCGCCCGTCGCCGCGCCGCGCGCTGCCGTCGAGCCGCCAGCCGGTCTCGACGGGCGGCGGTATCACCTGCACGACGCTCGCCAGCCCGGCCTGACCGCCCTGGACCGGCGCCAGCCGGGGCCGCTCGGGCTGCGGCACGGGCCGCGTCTCGCCGCTGAGCAGCAGATCGACGTCGATGGAGGCCATGGCCGCCGGCTGGTCGGGCGCGGAGTAGGGCATGCGCAGGCCCGCGGCCGACCAGTGGGCCACGCCGCCGAGCCGCCCCGCGGGGATCGGCAGCGGATCCAGCCGGGTGCCGCCCGGCTCCCACAGGGCCAGGGTGGAACCGGCGCCCCAGTCCGCCTGGACGGCGACGCGGTTGCGCCCGGGCTCGATCGCGACCGGGCGCAGGAAGTGCAGGCCGCCGCGCAGGCACTCGGGGAAGTGCGGCGGCTCGCCGCTGCCGAGGAGACCCCAGCCGAGCCGGTCCTCGCCCGGCGCGTCGCTGCGGACCAGGACCAGCCCGCTGACCGGATCGCAGGCCGCCAGGCGGTCGTTGCTCTGTGCGGTGAGCTCCAGCAGCGGTGAGAGTCGGCCGGTGGCGAGGTCGAGCACGACCGTCTTGACCCGGCCCCCGCCGTCGCCCAGCCGCTGCAGCTGGTCCAGCCCCAGCAGCCGGCCGCCCCGGTCCAGCCAGACGCCGCCGCCGTACAGGCCGGGGAGCTCGGCGACCGGCTGCGGCAGCGATACGCCGTTCGCGCTGATCAGCCAGACCGAGGTGGTGGCCTGGCCGTCCGTGCCCAGCGCCAGGGCGACGGGCGCGCCCGGGGCCGGAGCGGGCAGCGGCAGCAGGCGCAGACCCGGCTGCTGGAGCCGCCCGGCGAACATATCCGCCTGGCCGTCCGTGCCCCGCACGATCAGCTGCTGCTGCGCGCCCTCGTGACGGCAGATCAGCACCCGGCCGTCGGTGAGCGCGACCAGCTGCGAGTGCACGTCCTCCGAGCGCCGCGCGCCCGCGCCCGGCCGCAGCGGTAGCGGCGCGCAGGGCTCGGAGAGCTCCCCGCCCAGCCGCCAGCTCTCCACGAACCACCGGCCGTCGGCCTCCGCCGCCAGGCACGCGGCGTGCGACCCGTCGGCGGCGAAGGTGAAGCTGACCCGCCGCAGCGCGGCGGAGTCGGGCGGCGGCCCCGCGGCGGCGCCGGTG
>NZ_QKYN01000030.1 GCF_003258295.1 Streptacidiphilus pinicola
GGGGCGGTGCATCCGGCGTGGCCGCAGCCGCAGGGGCGGCTGCAGGCGCACGTGCAGGGGCGGGCGGCGCGGTTCCTGCGCTGTCCGGGCACCAGCCGCATCCGTCCGGGGGCGGCGGGCGGGGTATGCCGCCTGAGGTTCCGGTAGGCGTCGATGAGCCGATCGAGGTGGCCGAGGCACTGGTCGAGCTGCCCAGTGATCAAGTCGATCTCGGCTCCGAGCGCGGCCATCACCGTGGTCCCCCGTGAGAGGGCGGGGCGGCCTCCCGCGCCGAGGCGGGCCAGTTCGTCGCGTGCCTGTCCGATCCGGCCGCGCAGCATATCGGCGAGGATGTCGGCGTCCCGGGCCATGTCGCAGATCAAGGTGGCCAGGGCCAGGTGGGCGGGAGATCCGCTCGCCTGGGCGGTCAGGTCACGGCCGGTGGTGCCGAGCCGCTTGTGCAGGCGGTGCCTGCCCGGTTCGCGGATCGGGTCGGGACTCTCGGAGGGGTTCGTCGTGGCAGTCATCGCGAGTGCTCCATCTCTGTTGTGCGCGAGGGGTCTTGGGGTGCGGCGGCGCGGGGTCAGGTCGTCTTCGGGCGCGGCAGGTCGGGGTGGACCGGGCAGGGCGTCCAGTCGCCGGGCGGGGCGTCGAGGTCGAGGTCGGCGTCGATGCGGACCTGGTAGTGGCAGGCGCGCAGCATCCGGGCGGCGTTGGTGGCCATGCGCTCCGCGACCCCGTCGGACAGGTCGTAGGGCAGGCGGCGGTAGCGCTGGTGGAAGTAGTCCTCGGTGATGAATCCGGCGCGCCGGAGCAGGAGGCTGACCAGCGGGTCGTGGCCCTGGGCCGTGGTGCCGGTGCACTCATGTCGGCAGATGTTCACGACCGGCTCGTCAGGGCGGGCCATCGTGGGACCGTCTTCATCCAGGTGGTCCATTCACGTCTCCCTTTATCGGGCCCGGATTTCGGGCGCACTTCTCCCCGGGCGGAGTTCTCCTGGGGAATTCGCGGCGTTTCTTGCTTTTCGCCGCCGCCCGGTTTTCCCGGGCACATTTAGAAGGTAGCTCGACGTCGGCCGACGAGTCGAGCCGGAATGGGGCTTTGAAATGCTGGAATTTCCGCGAATTCACGACGCCTTGTGTCGTGCAATTCGGATTCGACGACCGAAGTCGTCGCGTGGTCGCCGTGCTGCGACGCGATCGCAGGCGCGCCCGCCCGTCAGCGTGTTTCGGGCAGCAGGCGCATCAGGCCCGCCTGCGCGCCCCCCGCGCGTGGCCACACGTGTGGGCCCGCGCCTCTGCGCCGCCCGCGCCCCGGCCAGGCGGGCGCTCTCACCTGCGCATGCCGGCGGTCGGCACCGTCTCGCCGGCTGGCCAGAAGCAAGGGCGAGGGAGGGAGAGGGGAGTGAGCACGGTGAGGCGAGGAGAAGCGCACCTGCCGGGCCGGGCGGGCCGCCACGCGCGAAGACCGGGGGTTACAGGCTCCCCGGGTATGGAGTCGGGGCACCTCCGGAACCGGAGGAATGCCCTGTGACCTGCGCTTATACGCCCGGTGGGGGTATCCCGTCTGTAATTGGACGGGGTCGGGGATACCCATGGTGGACGGGGATGATTGGACAGGGTGTGGGACTTCGCCAATCGCGGATTTGGTTCAGCCGGAGGAGCGCTGGCTCGAGGCGCGGCCGGGCGCCGGATGACGCGTCCGCAGCAGGTCATCGAAGGCGCGGATGGTCGCCGGCGTCGGGTGCGCGTCGATCGCCTTCAGCGCCTGGACCAGCAGGTCCCTGGTGCGCCTGACCGCGGCGAGGTTGCCCGTGCGCACGTGGAGCTGCGCCTGCTCCAGGTAGAGGGCCTCATCCGTTGGCGCGAGAGCGATGGCCTGCTGGAGGTGGGTCAGGGCCTGATCGATTCCGTCCGCGGTGCGAGCCAGCTCGGCGTGCACGGCGACGGCCTGGATGCGCGCGTGTTCGCGGTGCGCGTCGATCCAGCCGAAGGCACTACCCGCGCACAGCTCGCCCGAATAGAGGCGGACCGCTTCCTCGCGTGCTCGGCGGCGCTGCTCGCGGTCCGCAGCCGTGTTCGCCTCGCGCAGCGCATGGTGGAAAGCGGCGACGTCGGTGGCGAACTGACGGGAGTCCAGGCGCCAGCGGCCGTTTCCGTCGCTGAGGATCAGCTGGGCGCCGGGTCCCGTGCCGAGGGCTTCGCGCAGCCTGCTGCGCGCGTTGCTGGAGGTCCGGTGGAAGGTCTCCTTGGCGCTGGTGGGGTCGCGCTCGGGCCACAGGTCCTGCCAGATGTTCTCGCCCAGGACGCCTTCGTCGTGGACGGCCAGGTACGCGAGGAGCTCGCCGATCTTGCCCCGTGACAGACCCGTGTGGACTTCGCCGAGGACCGCCACGCTGAACGTGCCGAACAGCGAGACCGCGACTGAGGCACTGGCTGGTACGGGCGGATCGAGGACCTGGCAGGCGGCCTTCGGCTGAGCGGAGGGTCGGCTGCTTTCCGGTGCCGCCACAATCGGCACACTGGGCGCGGGAATTTGCCTGTCGTACCCGGCGGAATCTGGCTTGTCTGCATTCGTCGAGGAGTCGACCGTAGCGCTTTCCGTGACCGTAATGCCCTGCGCATCGGGCGATGGAATTGTGTCGCCTTCCGTGCCCGCTGCAGGGGTGATTGATTCTGGTTCCTCGGCTGACTCGTCCGGGCTTCCGTCCCCGGATTCCTCGGACATCTCATCGGCATCGTGCAGGAGTCGCGTCACCGCGTGGGCGCCTTCGACCCGCAGATGGAAGAAGCGCAAGCCGGCCCGGTCACTGTCGTGCAGGCGGGCGGTGCCGTCGTGGTGGACCTCAACGGTGACGGCTTCGCCGATCGCACGGTGGAGCAGGACAGCGGACACGCCCACGTCGGCGCCGACTTCCAGCATGGCCAGCAGCCGGCGGTGCTGAGCCGGCGGAACCTGGCTGGTGATCAGATAGGTGGGCGGCACCGGTTCGCCGGGAGGCAGGGCGTCTCGGTCGCGGATGCGGCCCAGCAGGATCTCTTCGACGCGGGCCAGCGCGGCGCCTACATTCTGCGCGGCGTGGACGCGGTCGGCGAGCCCTCCGGGCACGGCGTGGGCGCCAGTCAGTTGCTGGAGGTCGTCGACCGTGGTGATGACGTGTGCGCCGGACTGCTCAGGCACGACGAGGACGTGGAGGAGAAGCGCCCGGATGGCGTCCTCGGCGCCGGGCCCCGCGAGGGAAAGGACGTGCAACGGCTGGTCGTTCAGCAGATCGTCCAGAGTGAGCTGCTTCCCGGACTGGTCCGCGATCGGCAGGCCTGACTCGGGACCGTCCTCGGGTGCGAGCGGTTCTTGGCCTTGGAGGGTGCGCAGATCGGCGAGCAGCGGATGGTGCTCGGGGCGCTGCTTCACCTCTTCTAGCGAGGGAAGGGGACGGCCGGCGGGCGCGTGGACGGGGCGGCGGCGCATCACCTGCAGCGCGGTCACGCCCAGGGCTGCGGCCAGGGCGAGGGACACGTATCCGGCGTCGCGCGGCAGCCGCAACCCCGCCGTGTGCCGGCCGACTGTTCGGGCGGACGCAGACGCGGAGGGGGCCGGCGGTGGTGCGGTTGCACCTGTTCCTTCCGCTCCGTGTGTGCGGGCGCCGCCGGGGTCTGACGGGCTGGAAGGCTGAGGCGTGGGGCGGGAGGCGACGTCGTGCTGGGTGGGGAGTTGGAGACTCCAGCCTGGGTAGATGAGGTTCGGGTTCTGGAACCTGCGGCCATCCGTCTCGGTGTCGTCCTGGTTGAGCGCGTAGATCTCCGGCCAGCGCAGGGGATCGCCCAAGTGCGACTGCGCCAGCTGCCAGAGCGTGTCACCAGACTTCACACCCACCGTGTTCGGGCTCGCGGCGTTCTGCCCGGGATGCAGTGGCGCCGTGGCGGCAGCTGGCGCGGGGTTGATGGAGCCGTCTTGAGTAGGTGCGCTGGCGGCGGGCGTGCGGGTGGCGGTGAGCAGGGCAATGAGGATCCCGCCGATCAGCAGCGAGCCGAGCGTGCGGCGCGCCGTGACGAGCGCGAGGCCCGTCGAGCCGCGCAGCGCGGAGAGGTGGCGCAACGCCCAGACCACTTCGAGCAGGACGCTGGCGGTCAGCACAGCCCAGGTGATCCACCCGGCAAGCGCGAGGACCGCGAACAGCAGCCGGTCGTCGACCGGCTGCTCCGCCGTGGCGATGACCTCCGACGGGCCGGGCAGGTGATTCCCGAGCGCGGTGGACAGCTGCGGTGTGCCGATGAGCAGCGTAGGCAAGGCCGTCAGCAGTCCAGCGACGAAGACCGCCTGGACAGCCGCGGACAACGCCGATGGCAGGCGCCCGGCACGGCGGAGCGCTAGGCGCTGGGGGCGACGCGGTTGGTTCACGGTGCGCTCTGTTCCGCGTGGGCGGTGGTGCCGGCGTGGACGGTCAGGCTGGTGATGCCGACCAGGGTGAGCAGGTGGGTGGACACGGTTTGGGTGACGGACACCGACACGGTGTCCGCGCCGACCGTGACGGTCCCAGGGACGCCGACCCGGGCGAGGTAGGCACGGGCGTCTTGTGCTGCGCCGTCAGGGAGTAGCCGCACGGTCCCGCTGGACCGTAGAGCGCTGAGGTCCAGGGCCTGGGCGCCGGCGCGGGCGGCGTCCTGTGCTTCGCCAAGCGCCTGCACCTTCGCGGCCAGCGCCTGGCCGAGGTCGGCCGTGATGCCGAGGAAGAGCAGCAGCCCGGTGAGTACGACGACGGTGAACGCGGTCACCGAACCCTCATCCGGCCTGGGGTCGCACGGCTCGTGATGCTGTCGCCGCGCCAGCACGTAAGGCCGCACCTACGGCCTCCCGTCAGAGACGTACTCGTAGGAGTCGACGGGCACCGAAGCCGTCGACCGGGACACACGACTGCCCGGAAGCGGAAGCCCGAGGTCGGACAGCTCAGTGGTGCAGGCGACTGTGACCGTCACCTCACCGCCCGCCGTGAAACGGCTGGTGTCCGTTGTGACGTTGAAGCCATGGCACGCGCGCCCGGTCTCCTGCAGAGCCGTACGCGCGGTCTGGGTGGCGACCTGTTGTGCCTGCCCGGGCAGCCGCAGCAGGGATGCCGCTCGTGCCGCCTGCTGTGCGGCGGAGTCGACGTCCAGGCGGGCGTTGACCAGCCGCCCCAGCATGACGGCACAGAGCAGGAGCAGCACCAGGGTCGGGGCGAGCAGAACGAGCTCGACGCTGGCTGAGCCGCGGTCACGCGGGCGGGGGGAGGCTGGTCGGTGCTTGGGCACGGGCGAGTCCTCGAAGGGGACGACGGGTGCGGAGGTGAGGGTCACGGCGCCGACGCCGGCGCCGTGACGCGTTCGACGGGACCGGCGGCGTGTGCGGTCACGGGCAGGTGCAGTCCCGGGAACACGCTCAGGACTTGGCCGTGGACCACGGCAGTCACCTGGTCCGATGTCCGGACCACCGTCAGTCGCGCGTGCTGCAGGACATCGCCCCCGAGTTGGGCAAGCGCTTGCGCTCCCGCACCGTTGCCGTCGGCCGCCGTGCCGTCCTCGGTTTGAGCCTGGGCGAGCGCGTTGGCAGCGGCGGCCTTGGCGATGTGCGACGCATGTTCCACCAGGGCGAACTGCACAATGCCCATGAGCAGCAGCATCAGCAAGACCATCGCGAGCGCGGTCTCGACCGTCGCCGAGCCCTCGTCCGCAAGTGACGTGTCCTCGGCTGACGGCGACGGCTGTGGTTGGTCGCCGCGGCGGTTGCGCTTCATCACGGGTTCCTCGATCCGCCGCGGTCACAAGTTGATGCTGTTGACCTTGGCGATGACCTTCGCGCTGATCACGCCGATGACAGTGATGGCGAGGATGACCAGCAAGGCGGTGACGATGACGGCCTCGGTGCTGTAGCCGTCGTCCCCGAGGTCGCGGAGACGGGCGGCGAGCACGCGCAGGCGGGCAGTGAGGCAGGCGAGTTCGTGGTGCATGGTGGTCCTGGTTCTTCGAACGTGGCGTGCAGGGAAGGAGAGTTCGGACTCTTCAGAGCGATTGCATGGCGTGGGCCAGTGAGGGTTAGGCGAGGATGCCGAGGAAGCCGGTCATCATCAGGGCGACGGGGATGGCCATCCGCTCGGTCGCGGAGGAGGCTGCTGCTTCGGCGTCCGCGAGCAGGTGCGCGCGCAACGAGGAGGCTTTGGCCATGAGGGTGTTGCGGACGCGGGCTCCTTCGCCGCCGGCGAGCGCGATCGAGCAGGCGAGCTCGTCCAGGTCGGTCACACCGAGGCGCAGGCCGAGGTCGCGGAGCCGGTCCCACGGCGGGGTGCGCGTGATCTCGGCCTCCCGCAGGACGAGACGGAAGGCGTCGAAGGCTTCCCCTTCGCCTTCCGTGGCGGCATCGCGCAGTGCCTGCTCGACGCCCGCGCCTCCGGACAGTGCGACGCCGGTCATGTCCAGCCAGGCTGAGAGTGCGTGGCGGACGGTGTGCCGCCACTCGGCGGCGGTGGAGCGCAGCGCGAAGTCAGGGGCGAAGAAGCCCGCGGCCGCGAGCAGCACAGCGAACCCGATTGGCACTGTCCAGCCCGGCTGGATGCCGAGGACGCTGACCGCGAGGCATAGCGGCCACGGGGTGACCAGCCCGAGGAGCGCGGCCAGGGCCTTCTCCGCCAGATGACGCTCGGCCGGCTTACCCAGAGCCGCAAGATCCGCGCGCGCCTTCGGACCCGGCAGCCCGCAAGCCGCGAGGACGGGAGCCAGACGGGAGCCGAGCCTTCCGGCCCAGCCCTCCGCGATCCCCATGACCTGAGGGGACGTCACCGCCGCTTCACTGCTAGGTGCGGCGGGTGCTGGCGTGGTGAGGCGGGCGATCTCAACGCTGAGCGGGACACGCTGCGGACGTAGAGCGGTCACCGTGGTCCAGGCACCGCATCCGACGGCGGCGGACAGAAGGAGTACGAGCATCGTCATCGCGAACCACCTGAGGACGGGACAGGCAAGCCGGCGGGGGAGTTCAGCAGGCGGGGGCCTTCGCGGAACCGGGCCAGGCGCCGGATCATCGCGAACCCAGCGGCGAAGACCAGCGCGATCCACAGCAGCACCAGCTGACCCGCCGCAGTCCCGAAGGGAGACATGAACGATGCGTCCAGCAGCATCAGCGCGACCGGCATGCCCACGGAGACCCCGGTGATCAACCGCTGGGCGGTGCGGACCCGCGCCTGCGAAGTGTGGACGCGGATGCGCGCGCGGGCCTGCTCTCGGGTGGTGTCGGCGAGTGCCGCCAGCAGCTCGGTCAGCCGACCGGACTGCCGGCGCGACGCCGTCACCAGCGCCACCACTACGAGGTCGGCCAGCGGGTCGGCGAGTTGATCGGCGAACTCCCGCAGGGCGCTCGCCAGCGGCACGCCGCCGTCCATCCGCTCCACCAGCGCCGCTACTTGCGGGCGGATCGCCGCCGGGGCCAGCGGTCCGGTGGCGCGGATCGCCTGCGACAGTCCCGCTGCCGCGGAGAGGGTGTCCCGCAGCTGCTCGGTCCACCCGGCGACGGCCTCGACCTCCGCCAGTCGTTGCTGGTGCTCCCGATCCGGGCCGAGCATGCCGGGCAGCGCCCAGGCGGCCCAGGCCGCGACCAACGCGAGCACCGGCCACCCCGAGACGGCCAGCACGCCGCAGCTGGCGGCCACGCAGCCCAGGACTCGCGGGCCGACCGGGCGCGTTGCGGCAGCGGGTCGGTTCTTCCGGGCCCAAGCCAGTGCGTGGCGTGGATACAGGCTCGACACGGGGATGCCGGCCGTGCCGCAGTACGCGGTGACCACTCCCACGCCCAGCAGCGCGCCGCAACCCGCGGCGGTAAAGGCGTCCCAGGAGGACATCAGCCCACCGTCCTCATCATCGTCATCGAAGTCGTCTTGCTTTCTGTGCTCTTGAGAACAGGAGCGGTCAGCGGCTGTAGCTGGGATGCAGCTGGTCGAGGAGTTCGCGCAGGTGCGCCGACGGCGGGGCGGCGCGGCGGGCGCGCTGGTCGGGGCCCGGTTCCCACAGCTCGTTGGAGATGATCTGCACGCCGTCGGCGTCGATGATCTCCCGCACCGAGGACACCACCCGCGTGCCGTCCGTGGCCCTCGACAGCTGCACCACGACGTGCAAGGAGGAGGCGATCAGCTGGTTGGTGGCCTCAACCGTCAGCTTCTCCGGCCCCTGGGCCGCGTACGCGGCCAGCTTCATGAACGCCCCACGTGATGTCGCCGCGTGGATCGAGGACATTGAGCCTTCGTTGCCGACGGAGAACGCGTTGAGCATCGCCACGACCTCGGGTCCGCGGCATTCGCCGACGATGACCCGGTCCGGGCTCATCCGCAGCGACCAGCGCACCAGCTCCGCCTGCGTGATCTCGCCGACGCCCTCCAGGTTCGCCTCCCTGGCCTGCAACGGAACCACGTTGCGATGGCGGCCGCTGCGGTGCAGGTTCAGCTCCAGGGTGTCCTCGATCGTGATGATCCGCTCGCTCGGGTCCGTCTCGTTCAAGCACGCGGACATGACCGTGGTCTTGCCCACCCCCGGACCACCGGCGAACAGCATGCTCAGCCGGGCACGAACCATCGCCCGCAGCTCCTCCGCGAGTTCGCGGCCCATCATGCTCAGGCCCACAAGATCGTCCAGTGTGGCCGTGCGCAACCGGTGGCGGCGGACCGACAGCGTCGGGGTGCCGCGCGCGTCGAACGCGGCGAACAGCCGAGACCCGTCCGGCAACTGCGCCGACAGGAACGGACTGGCCCGGTCGAACCGCCGCTCCTCGGCGCCACACGACACCGCAACCTGCCGCACCATCTCCGTCAGCGCCTCAACCGAGTCAGCGACTTGGCGGCCCAGGCGCTCGCGGCGGCCTCCGGCATAGTGGACGAACACGTGCTCCAAGTCGTTGACGAGGATGTCCTCCACCCGGTCATCCGCGAGCAGGTCACCGAGGGTGCCCAGCACGGTCATCCCCGCGCGGACCTCGTCGCAGACCCTGGCCTCCGCCTCCTCGTCCAGCGGCGACTCGGCCCGCCGAAGTCGGGCGACCGCGTCCTGCCGCAGCTCCTGCTGGAGCAGCCGCTCGGCCAGCGCCCAGCGCGCCTCGGAGGTCAGGCCATGCGACCCGGCCTGCTGCTCCGCTGCCACGAGCTGCCGACCGATCCTCGTACGGAACTCGGTCGCCAGCGTCCTGACCGCGTTGTCCGTCACGGTCACGAGCCGCCCCGCACAGCAAGCGGCCCGACCGTCAGCGGTGCGGGCGAATCGACCTCGGCGATGCCGAGGAGGCGTTCCAGCTCCCGCGCCACGCCCGATGCGGCAGCGACCAGCGGATAATCCTGCCGCCGGGGCTCCCCCGCGAAACGTCCCCCCAACAGGGCACGGCGCGTCCGCAGGCCGCCGGCCCACTGGCCCCGCAGCACCGCGGCCGTGAACGGATCCCACGGCAGGCGAACCACGCCGGAACCGCCGAGCGCGCGCAGGATCTCCCGATCGCTCTCCGGGCAGTCGCCGACCACGGCCACCACCACAGGCAGCCCACGTTCCGACGCCCGGCGGGCGATCAACGCCCCGTACAGCAGCGCATGCCGATCGCCACGCGTGACCAGCACGAGAGCGTCGGCGCACCCCCACACCCCGTGCGGCAGCGGCACGGACGGGTCGATCCGGCCGATGTCGACCAACCACGGCACCGGCCCCGTCTCCGCGGCCCCCCACAGCGGGGCCAGCTCCTCCAAGGCAGCCTTCGCCTGACCCGGGTGCAGCGGCGCAGTGACCACCGGCACGCCACCCACCAGCTGGCCGGCGTACTCCAGCACCCTGCCGTGGACCAGGCCTTCCCGCCGGGCGACGCCAGCGACCGTCACCAGACCGGCCTCACCACCGGGATTGATCACCTGCTGCAGCACTCCGCCGGCCGGATCCGCCTCCCACACCAGCGGCCGCCCCACCCCCGACCCCGACCGCCAGGCGGCCGACGTCGCTCCGACCACGGTTGTGACCCCCGGCGCCCCGGTCACGGCACCGAACGCGACGATCCGCCGCACCCCGATCGCGCTCACCGTGCGGCTCCCGAGGAAGGGCCGGTCAGCACCACGGCCGGTGCCGCCATCGACGCCAGCCGCAGCGCGTCCGCGTCACCCACGGAGACAGTCAGCACGATCGACCCCGCCCCGCTCGCCGTGTCCGCGGCCGGCTGGACCGCCAGCACCGACGCCTCCACCGCCTGACCCTCCTGCTGCGCGGACGCCGCAGAGCCAGGCGACGGGGAACTGCTGCCGGTGTCCTCGATCCGGACCAGGTCACCCACAGCCAGGGCTGGATAGTGCCCCTCCTTGACCACCAGCGACACGCCGTCCTGGCCCGTCGTCAGCGCGGAGGAGTTGACCAGCGCCGCCGTCAACAGCGTTCCTGCAGGCAACGACGCAGCCGCCCGGTGACTCACCACCAGTCCGGTCTGCGATGCCGCCAAAGCCGGAACCCCCGGAAGGGAGGAGACGTCCACGACCCGCACGTCCGCCGGACCGATCACCTGACCGAAGGACACCGAACGGGCCAGCGCCAGCACCTCGGTGCGCTGCTGCGTCGCCGACCACAGCGCCAGCCCTGCCCCGGCCGCCACGACCACCGTCGCGACGCCCGCAGCCGCGCGCAGCAGCGACCGCCGCCGCTCCAGCCCGGCCAGCTCAAGCCCGCTCGCGGTCTGGAGCACCCAGTCATCGCTTTCAAGCTGCGGCTTCTGCCGCTGCGCCACAAGGCGCATACCAACCTCCTGGCTCGGTACAAGGAAGAAGAAAATGAAGTGGAGGAGCGGGTCAGTCAGCGTGTCTGGTTGCTGGTCACCACGGAGTGGACTTCCTCCACCCGGACCTGCACCGTCGTCGTAGACGACAGATCAGGGAACACGCCCTGCTGACCGCCTCCAGCCCAGTCCACGCGCCAGTGCACCCGGACCGTCACGGCGTATGTGCCGCCCGGCTGGTCCGCCGAAGGACGCAGGAAGACGTGCCCGCAGTCCGGTGACGACGCCCTAGGATCATCACCAGGCCGCCAAGGTGTTCCCGGCCCGGCGCAGGTCAGCTGCGTTCCGTCGCCCAGATCCCACTTCACGGACGAGGGCGTCGCCGTAGCCGTCACGCTCACCCCCGGCACCTGCGCCGTCGCTGTGACCGGACGCCACTGAACCGGCTCGATCCACATCCACGTCGGAACCCGCACCACCTGGAAGCCCGCCGGACTGAACGACATCACCGGAGAAGGCAACACCAGTTCGCTCTCCGCCTGCTGCGCCACAACCACCGGACTCACCGCAGGGCCAGGCTGGCCAGCCCCTGCCCACAGAGGCAGGGCAGGACCGCCGAACTCACCCTGGTCGAACCCCCTCCCGCAGTCGAGGCGGTACCACTGGCCCCTCGACCCGTCGTCCGCCGTCGTGATCGCACCCGCGGGCACGTAAGCGCAGACCGGAGCGGATCCAGAGGATTTCGAAGGGCCCGAGGCCGAGTCCTGCGACGTGCTGCTCGCCGCGCCGAACGTGCAGTTGCTGGCCTGGCACGCCGCGCTGACGTGGGTGTGAGTTCCGCCGTCGGCGGACGCGGCGTTCGGCACGAGAGCGGCCAGTGCAGCTGACGCAAGGACGACCGCGACGCGCTTCAGCACGAGCCGACCTCGCCGATCATCTGCTGGCTGACTAGCCAGCGCTGCCAGTCTGCGTCGTAGGTGACGATGGCCTCGCTGCGATGGCGTCCACCGGGGGTGTCGTTGGCCAGCTTGCCCGTCGCCACCACGTACTGCAGCCAGTCGCCGTCATCGACGCAGTCGGCGATCTCGACGCGCGTCGGCTGCCCCGAGGGCGACACTGACACCACGCGAGGCGAGTCCTTCGTCGAACCGCGCAGCACGAGCCCTTGGCGCTTGTTCTGGGCCAGGGTCGTCGACCAACTGGAGAGCACATCCGCCGTCATGTAGCGGCCCATTTCCGGGTTCTTCCAGTCCGATGTCGCACCGAGTCGGACCAGGTCGCTCCACATCCCTTGGTAGGCGGCGAGAGCTCCCTGTACTGCAGCCCGCTGTGCGGGTGTTCCCTTGTCCGAGGCCCAAGGTGACGGAAGCCCGGAAGCAGCAGGCGATGCGGAAGGGGCGCGAGGTGCCGTCACTTCGGTCCTGCTGGTTGACGCAGCGTCACTAGCCGGCCCTGGCTGCGATGGCGTGGTGCATCCAGTCACCAATGCCATCGCCCATGCCGTGACCAGCACAGAGAACAGGGCTCGTTGCCTGAGCTTTCGCTTCATCGGAGCACACCTCCCCAGGTGCGCGGACCCTGTCCGCGCTCGGTTTGCAACTGTCGGTCACGAGCAGAGATGCCAGGATGCCCCTGAATTTTCCCGTCGTATACGGAAGTCACCCCTGGGTGGTACGGATACGACTCAATCAACGCTCGTTTCAGGGATATTCGGGACCAAGTCATCGCAAGGGGTTGACGAGGACGACTGCCAGCGTTGCCCCGAAGAGGAACGGGCCGAGTGGCAGCCGCCGGATCTCCGCACGGCGGCGAGGTGTCAAAAGGCCTGTAACGCCTGCGCATGCGAAGCCGAACAGTGCAGCCTCAGCAAGTGCCCACCAACCGGCACAGCCGAGCAGCGGACCTAGAAGGCCCGCGCTGACCTTCACATCACCCCAGCCAAGTCCACCTCGCGAGAGGATCGCCAGGCCAGCTAGGACGGCCCCGGACAGTGTGCCGGCCGCGAGCGCGCGGATTGCCTCAGCGGGGTTCCCGTGGGCAAACGCTGATGCGGCGATGAGTAGCAGGACAGATGGTGCCGCCGGCAAGACAATCGCATCTGGCAGCCGGAGTAGCGCGACATCGAGGGTGCAGAGAATCGGCCCGACCACGACCAGAACGAACCAGTAGGCCGCAGCCTCGGCCCGTGGCGGATGTCGCTCGCCCAACAGGGCAGCGCTTACGCCCGCCACGACCACGACGACAGGCCATCGACACTTGAGCGCCGTGAGTGCATCGCTGCATCGCACCTCTCGGGATGCCGCTTCGGTGTTCGCGGAAGTCTCTTCGAGAGCCCCCTGGCCCTTATTGCGCTGGTCAGGGTGTCGTGGTGCTCCGCCCAGCCTGGATCGGAGGCCCGAGGTGTTCATGCTCGTCCTGCTCGTCATGGTCGACACATTGCGGTTCAGCCCGTTTAACGTTGGGCTCGTTGCACACGACACGCGCTCATGCCTACGCCCTGGGCGCGGACGGCACCGACGCCAAGGCCGACACGCCCGTCCCTCGCTCTTCTGGAGCGCGGCATGAACGAACAACCGGGTAGCGCATGCGTGACCGTCCTGCGATGGAACTCCGAAACTGTCCATCCGACCCGCCTTGCGCGCCTGAAATTGCGTCCTGAGCTTCTTCGGCTGGACTTCGAAGACGATCTCGTGGACGACGTGCTGCTAGCCGCGTCCGAGCTCGTAGCCAACGCCACGGAGCACGCGGTCGGCCCGTATGAGCTCAGGCTGCTGACTGACGGTACTGAGCATGTCCTTGAGTGTCATGACGCCAGCTGGGAGCTTCCGCCGACAACACTGCGCATCCTCGGCGAAGAAGACAGGCTGGGTGGCCAGGAAGGGTTCAGACGGCAGCTGATGGGCGAACGCGGTCGAGGTCTGAGTCTGCTGAGTAGCATGTTCCACGGATGCATATCCGCCAGACGGACGGTTGCGGGAAAAGCCGTGTTCATCGCTTTCGGTTCGCGGAGCCCGGTCGGAAGCGCTCCTTCCTAAGTGTCACGCCCTCGGGACTCAGGTGGTGGTGGGCTGCGCGGGGATGGTCCCTTGTCGGTCGTGTTGCAGCCGCCACAGCTCGTGGAACAGGCCAGCCTTGTCGGCGACGAGTTCAGCGAAGGTGCCCTGCTGGATGATGCGTCCGTGGTCGAGGACCAGGACGCGGTCGGCCATGGCTACGTTGGTGAGGCGGTGGGAGACGAGGACGACGGCGCGGTCCTTCGCGGCGGTGCGGAGGTTGGCGAAGATCCAGTGTTCGGCGCGGGGGTCGAGCGCCGAGGTGGGTTCGTCGAGGATGAGGAGTCCGGCCGGTCGGTAGAAGGCGCGGGCGATGGCGATCCGCTGGAACTGGCCGCCGGACAGGGCTTCGCCGCCTGCCCAGTCGCGGGTGAGGAGGGTGTCCAGGCCGTTGCGGAGTCCGTCGACTACCTCGTCGGCGCTGGACGCCTGGCAGGCTGCGCGGATCGGTGTGTCGCCGCCGGGGAGGGGCTGGCCTTGGGTGATGTTCTGGCGGGCGGTGAAGGGCCAGCGGGCGAAGTCTTGGGGGACGACGGCGGTGTGCTTCCACGCCGCGTGCGGGTCGAGGTCGCGGGTGTCGGCTCCGTCCCAGGTGACCGCTCCGCTGGTGGGTAGGTAGAGGGCGGCGAGGAGCTTGGACAGGGTGGTCTTCCCGGAGCCGTTCTCTCCGACCAGGGCGACGACCTCGCCGCGCTTCACGCTCAAGGTCACGTCGGTGAGGGCGTCGCGGTGGGCTCCGTCGTAGCGGTAGGTCAGGTTCTCGGCACGGACCTCGTGCACGTCCTCGGGTTGGAGTGTGCCCCGTTCCAGCCGGTAGCCGCCCGCTTCGCGCAGGAAGTCCACCCAGTCCTGGAAGTACAGGCCGTTGCGGAACGCCTGCGCGCCGATGCTGGTGATGCCCTGCACGCCGGTGGCGACGGTGCGTAGCGCGAACACCGCGGCGCCTCCGGAGGCTGCGGAGATGCGTCCGGTGGCGAGGAGCCAGATCAGCGTCACCCACACCACCCCGGATGCGAGCCCGCCGAATGCCGCACCGATCAACGAGACCAGTGCTCCTGCGTCGGTGGCCTGGCGGTGGGAGGCGTGCATGCGGGCGCTGACGGCGCGGTAGCGGGCCATCAGGAACGGTGCCATCGTGCCGGTGCGGATTTGATCGGCGGTTTCCTGGTCGGCGAGGAACCAGCGCAGCAAGTACCGCATGCGGCTGTGGCTCATCACGCGCTGCCACGCCAGGCGGGTGAGGGTGGCGGACCGGACCTGCGCCCAGCCCTGGGGGATGCTCGCGAGGGCCAGCAGCGGGAGGAGTACGGGGTGGATGGAGGCGAGGACCGTGCCGCCTGCGATCAGGGAGACCGTCGCCGCGATGAGGTGCTGGGCGTTGTTGAACAGCTCGCCCGCCCACTCCGCGCCGCGCTCGGCGGCTTCCTTGCGGTCCCGGAACTTCGGGTTGTCGAACGCGGACAGTTCCACGTTCACCGCCGCCTCCGCGAACATCACCTCCGCCTCTTCCTTCACGACGGGGATGAGCCGCAGGGCGAGCCAGTTCGTGACGATCCCGAGCACAGCGCGCAGGCCGGCCGTGGCCACCAGGAGCGCGACGGAGACCCACGCGGACTCGAGTCGTGCGATCACGTTCCCGGACGAGAACAGGGCCGCGATGGTCCCGGTCATCGCCAGCAGCCCGGTTGCCTGCGCCACCCCGGACAGCAGCTGGCTTGCGAGCAGCCCGGCGGTGGAGCGGCGATCCACCCTCCACGCGAGGGCGACGGCTCGGGCGGCAAGGTGGGGAACCCTGCGGGTCATGTGCCTGAGCGTCAGCGCCTGTAGCTGGTCGGCGTACTCGGTGCCGTCCTCAACGATCAGCAGATCGTCGTCCGCGTCCTGATGGGTGGTGGTCGGGGCTGCACCCGTCACAGGTTCTCTCCGATCGGTGTTCCGTCCGGTCGGCGGCGCTGCACGGGCTCGTGCTGGAGGTACGCGGCGACCCCGCTCCGGCGTGCGGCGTCTGTGGCGGCGAGCAGCGTGTACTCGCCCGGGTCCATGGCGGCACGCCATTCGTCCAGGCTGCGCACGGACAGGTCGCTGTGCTCGGTGGGGTCGAGCACGATCGCGTCGATCTGGTCGTCTGTGAGGGTGCCGCCATCGAAGGTGAAGCCGATGTGGCACAGCGGCCAGCCGCCGCCGACCGGAGCGAACGAGGTGGCCAGCAGCCGCGGCTCCCCAGCGAAGCGGATGCCGGTCTCCTCGAAGCACTCGCGCACGGCGGTCTCCCACGGCGTCTCACCCTTCTCGGTGTTCCCGCCGGGCCAGTCCCACCTGTCTGGGTCCAGGACCGAGCGCATCTGCATCGGCCGGCCTTGGGTGTCGGTGAAGAACAAGCAGCCGAAGAACGTCGCGTTGGCGATCGTCGTGACGTACTGGTCCGGGGGCAGCCACCCGTGTCCGGGGCTGGCCTCTTCAGTCATCGGGACTCCAGGTAGGCGGTGGGGCGTTCGCCGCGGTGGACCTGCGTGGCGGCGAGGAGGTTCCGGGCGTTGTACTGCTCCATCAGCCCGGATTCAGCGGCTTCCTCGGGTTCCCACCAGTGGTGGGCCAGGATCTCCCCGGCCGGCACGGCGATACGGTCGACGTCGGCGGCGTCGATGGGGAGATGGAAGGTGAACATGTGACATGGGTAGGCGTAGGGGTTGTCGGTCGCTGCTCCCGGCCACAGTTCGGCGGCTGCGGTGAGCCAGCACACTGTCAACAGCTGACCGGCGATGCCGTTAACACCGACTTCCTCGCGGGCCTCACGCTCGCAACCCCGCTTCGGGGGCTCGTCGTGCTCGATCTTGCCGCCCGGCAGGACCCACCGGTTCGACTTGGCGTGGTGTACCAGGAGCACGCGCCCGTCGTCGGGGTGTGGGATGTAGGCGGCTGCCGCTGCGGCGAACAGCGCACGTTCAGAACTCACGGGGCCTCCACGGTCGGAATCGGGCATGCCTGTTGAAGCCTCAAGCAGCCCTGCCCGTAGACGAGTTGGGATGCCGAGGCGATGCAGTCTGCCGGGTGGGTCGGACAGTTGCGGGCATGTCGTGCGCGTCGGCACTCGAACGTGTGATCCCGTCCGTGTGTCGCTGGCGCGGGCGGCGCGGCAGGTGGTTGGCTCACCACACCGCCCGTGAGAGGTCAGTTCTCCGCGACGCTGCCGGGCTCGGCTTCGAGGGTGGCTCCGCGCCGCTCAGTACACGATCGCTGGAGAAGCCTCTGCCCCTCGTTCGTCATCGGGTCGCCGCCGGGTAAGGCTCGCGGATGCCGAGTGACTGGATCAGCCGCTGGATGCGGTCCACCTCGCCCCGACTGTCGGCGAGCAGGTCGCGGTGGGTGACGTGGATGGTTCGCTCGGCCGGTGCCGCGTCGGTCGCGGCCGTGAACACCTCCCATGCCTCCTCCTCGGTCAGCGGGATGCCGCCCTGGTGGAAGCGGAAGTGGTTGCGGCGCATCGAGTCCGCCGTGCCGGCCTGGTCCCGTGTGATGGTCACGAACAGGGCCCGGTGGCCGGTGATGGCGTCGAGTTGCGGGATGCGAAGCGAGTTGAACGGCGACTTGGTGATGAAGGCGGGCCGGTCGAAGTGGGCGCAGTGGGCTTGGATGCTCGCGGTGAGAGTGAGCGGGTCTGTGAGTCCGGCCCGGGTGATCTCATAGGCGTGGCCACCGAGGTGCCGGTAGGTGGGGATGGTGCGGGCGTACAGGTCTTCGGCTTCGTACGGCATGACCAGGCCGGGGATGAGGCGGGTGTTCTTGTTGTCGACGGCGAGCACGGTGTCGCTGATGGACTCGAAGGACTGGCGTGCGGGGTGGGCGAGGTTGCGGACGGGCCAGGCCCAGCAGGAGGCGGTGGTGAAGTAGGCGTAGTGGCCGGTGCTGGCGAGGACGTTGTAGAGGTGGCTGGTGCCGGAGCGCGGAGCACCGACGATGAACACGAGGGTGCGCGGCGTGTGGGTGGCCAGGGGACGCGGGGCGTAGGGGGCGCGGGCCTCGAGTTCCTGTCGGAGGTCGATGCCCTCGGCCGCGGCGATGTCCGCGCTGAACGGTGGCAGTTGGCCTGTGGCGCGGATCTGGTCGAGGGTGGCGGAGAGGTACGCGAGCGTCGCGGCGTTCGGCGTGATGCCCTGCGCGTACCTCTCCTCCAGGACCTCGGCCAGGACGTAGTGCCGGGGGTCGTCGGTGAACCTGTAGGCCCGGGTGCGGTACAGGGCGATCGCAGCGCCTTCGGGGTTGGGGTCTTTGAGCTGCGCATCGAGGTCGTGGATCAACGGTTCCTCGCTTCGGCAGTGTCGGGGTTGCGCCAGGTGTGGATGTAGCCGTGCCGGCCGAGATAGGGGGCGGTAAGGATGTGATGGATCTCCATCCAGTCGCCCAGGCGTTCCGTGGTGCACGGGTGCGGGACGTGCTGGTTGTAGGCGTTCAGCGCTCGCTGGATGGTGGTTTCGGCCAGCAGTCCGTGGGTCATGGCGGTGGTCATGCAGAGCTTGGCCAAGTCGTAGCCGAAGGGAGCCAAGGTCAGGTCGTCGAAATCGACCACGACGACGCCGGTATCGGTGACGAGGAAGTTCCTCGGGTTGGCGTCCTTGTAGAAAGCGGCCGATTCGCTCGCAGCGGCCGTGAGGATGCTGCGCGCCTGCGTGGCCGTGATCGTCGGCGCGGGCACGGCCCCGGCGTCCAGCAGAGCTTGGACGCGCGCGATGCGGGGTGCGATGAACGCCGCCAGCTCCCCGGGGCCCGGCACCCGATAGGGCGCGTCGAGTCGCGCGCGGTGCAGTTCTGCACGGTGGCCGGCAGCGTGCGCCTCAGCGAGGACGACCGCGGCGGCCGGCAGGTCATCGGGGCCGACGTGATGCCCTGCGATGGTCTCGAAGCGCAGTGCCGCGCCTTGGCGGCGCAGTAGTCGCGGTACTGGCGTCCCGAGCCGGGCCAGCCACGCATGGTGCGCGCTGGCTTGCTCTGCGGCCTGGGCGCTGGGGTAGGTCTTGGCGAAGACCAAGGGGGCGGGCCCTTTCAGTGAGGGGCGGTGCCGATGAGGTAGCTGACGACGGACGATGTCTCCACCGGGCCGTCGGGCAGCACGGAACGGAGCTGGTGCGCGAGTGCGTCGGGGTCGCCAGCGAGTCCTTCGGGGAGCCGGTATTTGGGGGATGTGGCCAGGTAGGCGGCAGTGTGCGCAAGGTCGCGGAAGCGGAAGCGGTGCACCTCGTGGTGAACGTGGCGGACCGTCAGGGCGTGGTCGGCGACGTCGCGCATGTTGGCGCTGTGGAATGCCCCGTACAGTCCCGTGCGCCGTTCGGCGTCCGGATCGAGGCCGGCCCGCGCAACGAGACGGTCCAGTGAGGCGTAGCTGTCGGCGGACTTGGTGGCGAGGATGACGGTCCCGTCCGGGTGCAGGCAGCGCACGATCTCGCTCAGCACGCGGCGCGGGTCGGGCGCGTGGTAAAGGCAGAATGCGGCCACAGTCAGTGCCGTGCTGCCGTCGGCCAGTGGCAGGTGGTGGAAGTCCGCCTGGGCCGCCGTGGCGGCGGCACCGGTCTGCTCCAGGCGGGCGCGGGTGGCGCGCAGCATGGCCCCGGAGGCGTCGATGGCCACGATGCGGGAGCCGGGGAGCGCGCGGGTCAAGGCGAGGGTGGACGCGCCGCGCCCGCAGCCGATGTCCAGGACCGGCCGGCCGGGGCGCGGTCGTGCGCCGACGGCGTACGCGGCGAGGACTTCGGGGGTGGCGCGCCCGGTGATCTTGGCGGCCATCAGCGCTCCGGTGCGGCTGGCGAGCCGGTCTCCGTCACGGTAGAGCACGCCGCCGACAAGGTGCGGGTCAAGGAACGGGGAAGGGTCAGCCACGGCTCCCCCTCTTCGCGAGGGTCAGGCCGGTGTTTAGGCGGCGGCCGTGATCTTGGCGTCGCCGATCTGGGCCAGCAAGGCTCTGGCCTGGCGTCGGCTGGTGATGCGGTAGACGGCGGCGTCGCGGGCGTGCTCCTGGATCAGTGCCACAACGCGCGGGGCCATGCTCTTGCGGTAGCCCCACACGTAGCGCAGGAAGCTCCAGGTGATCCGGTCGTAGACGCCGGTCGCATCGTTCTGGCCGCCGCCGTACCGGAGCCGCCGCTGGGCGATGCCCCACAGGCACACTCGCGCGGGAAGGTCCAGGAAGACCACGGTGTCGGCTCTGGTGAGCCGGATGGGGAGCGTGGCGGCGTAGTTCCCCTCGATCACCCACGACGGTGCGGCGACCAGCTCCTCTTGGATCGCGGCGAACTTCTCCTTGTCCAGCGCGTTCCATCCGTCGTCGTAGTACACGGCGTCCAGGTGCGTCACAGGTGCCTCGATGAGCTCCCCGAGGCGGTTCGACAGCCATGTCTTGCCACTGCCGCCGCAGCCGATGAGGGCGATTCGTTTCACGAGTAGGGACGCTATCGAGCCGGGTGAGGGGGACGAGGTAGGAAATCACGATTCTCCCCCAAATCGACGCAAGCTTATGTTGATCGTTTGGACTTGTCGCGACAGGCGGAAGGGATCCAGGCGCTCAAGGCAGCGCGTCAGTAAGCGCGTTCGCTCGCTCACGGTCATGGCGGCGACGGCGCGGGTGATATCGGTCACGTGGGCTCCGTCGTCCGCGTGGAGCTCGCCGGGGACGACGGTTCCCGCTCCCCGGTAGCGCGCCGGAACGATCGGTGCGCATCCGGACAAGACGGACTCGAAGATGCGTTGGGTGTACTGGCCGGAGTTCACGTACCGGTCCGGGGCGAGTAGCACCGTGGCGTGCGCTTCCCGGTGCAGGGCGACGCCGTGCCGGAAGGGGACGCGACCGATGAACCGCACGTGGGGCCAGCGGCCCGTGTCGGTCCACTTGCCCGCGACTACGTGGTCCAACTCCCGTGCTGGCGGGGCGAAGAACTCCCCGAACGCCCGGTCGCGGCCGTACTGGTTCCCGACGTACACCAGCGGCAGCCTGCGGCCGGTCGACGCGAGCGCGGCGGGATCAGCCTGATCGATTGCCCGGTCGGCGACGGGGAACAGCAGGCTCACGGCATGGTGCCGCGGGTACAGCGCCGGTTCGAGGACCGTGACGTGCGCCGTCTGCCGCAGCGGGTCGGCCGGGGCGAGCTGCTGATCCTTGTCCCACAGCAGCGCGGGCACGCCGAGGGTGTGCACGTAGTGGGCGATGAGCTGCTGCTGGCGGTGCAGGTCGCAGGTGTGCCCCAGCGTCCCGCACGGGCTGTCGTTACGGCCGGGGACGGGCCAGCGCCATTCCAGGAACAGCGCGTCGATGTCCGGCAGCCCCGCGTCCCACCCGTACGGCCCGCCGACGGGCGTGCCGGACTCGGCGCTATCGCGGTCGACCTGGAGGAACGTGATCTGGTGCCCGGTCTCGATCAGGCCGTCCACGAGCGCCTTGCGGTGGCTGCGTCCGCCGTCGGGGGTGTCGGTGATCCCGTCGCCGAGGAAGCCCCAGAAGCTGTAGCCGATCCTCATGTCTCCTCCACCCACCAGCCCTCCAGCAAGAGGGCGTCAATGCCGGATTCGGTCAGGCAGTCCAGGGCGTGATCAGGGGTGCCGCAAATCGGCTTGCCCTTGATGTTCAGGCTGGTGTTGATCAGCACCGGCACGCCGGTGATTGCCGCGAACTCGGACAGGACGGAGTGCAGGAACGGGTTGCGGTCGCTGTCGAGGGTCTGGACCCGGGCGAGGCCGTTGTCGTGGACGACGGCCGGGATCATCTCGCGGGCGCGGTCGGTCACACCGCTGGCGAAGGACATGAACGGGGCGGCCTGCCTGAGGGTGAAGTACTGCCTGGCGTGCTCGGCAGTCACCACAGGCGCGAAGGGACGGAAAGGCTCGCGGAACTTCACTCGTGCGTTCAGCCGCTCCACCACCTCCGGCTTGAGGGGGGACGCCAGGATCGACCGGTTGCCCAGCGCGCGGGGGCCGGCCTCCAGCGCTCCTTGGAACAGGCCGACGATCTTCCCCTGCGCCAGCTGCCCGGCCAGGTAGCGGGCGGCGTGTGCGGGTCGGTGCGCGGTCATGCCGGGCCGCGGCTGTGATCCGAGGTCCAGGCCGGGAAACTCGGGTCCCAGGTAGCAGCGCCCGTCCACGCCCTCCACGAGTCGGGGAGCACGGGTCTGGTGGACGGCCAGCGCCGCGCCCGCAGCGGTGCCCGAGTCGCCCGGCGCGGGAGGGACGAACACCTCGTCATACCCCGCGCGCTCGACGATCTTCCCGAGGCTGACGCAGTTCAGGGCCACGCCCCCGCCCACACACAAAGCCCTCTGCCCAGTGCGGTGCCGAGCCTGGACGGCCAGGTGAACCATGACCTGCTCGGTGCGCTCCTGGAGTGCGGCGGCAAGATCGGCGTGGATCTGGCCGGGTTCCTCGGCCGGCATGCGGCGCGGGCAGGTCGCGGCCACGAACGCGGGCGACAGGCGCGGATACCGGCTGGACATGACCCGCAGCGGGAACCAGGAAGGATCCAGCGCGAAGGCGTCCGCGGTGATCGAGATGGCCTCGGCGAACAGGGCGCGGAACCGCGTCGGATCCCCGAGTGCGGCGAGCGCCATGACGGTGCCCTCCTCGTCGCCGCGCCGCCATCCCAGGTGCTCGGTGACAGCCCCGTAGGCGTAGCCAAGGGAAGCGGGATCAGGCAGCGACCAGCGGCCCGTCAGGGCGACTCCCGCCGCTTCCCTGCGCGCGGTGCAGATGGACGTGGTGGTCGTCTCACCGAGGCTGTCCACCACCAGCACGGCGGCCTGCTCGAACAGGGACGCGGCGAACGCGTATAGCCCGTGGGCCCGATGGTGCTCCACGCCGTGCAGGGCCGCGTTCGGGAAGCGCTGCCCGAAGGCTCGCAGCCGCTCGGACGCGCGCCCGTGGACCCGAAGGAAGCTCCGAACCCGGGGCAGCGCCCGGGGAGCTGTGGCCGGCCGAAGGTGCCACCATGGCGTCGCCCCGCGCAGGTACAGGCGCGGCGAGAAGTTGTACGCCACGTCCGTCACATCGGCGGCCGACAGACCAGCAGTCCTCAGCAGCCACCCGACAGACCTTTCCGGGTACGCCTTGGTGTGCTTCTCGCCGTTGAGACGCTCCTCCTCCACCAGGCCAACCAACGACCCGTCCATGATCAGCGCCGCCGCCGAGTCGTGCGTGCCCGAGCACAACCCCACCACTACCGGCTTCATCGAGCCGTCCTCCCGTCCAGCACCGCGTACCAGTTGCTCAATCCCGATCCGAGGACGTCGGTCGCGGAAGCGACCATCTGCCGTGCGTCGGCCCGGTCTCCGCCCTTCCAAACTCGGTAGCTGCGCATCACCTCCGCGAAGGCACCCCACGCGGACGGCGGCGTGCCCCCGGCGACGATCTGTTCCATCAGAGCGTCGAACGTCTCCCACGGCACGCCCAGCGGCTCCATGGCACGGCTCGGTTGCGGAGCGGACAGGAGCGCGAGGGCGTCGGCGATGTTCTGCTGGTACAGGTGCAGCGAGTCCGCGTGGTGGTGGTACTCGCCCAGCTCCGCGCCGATCCAGTGGGCCATCAGCTCGTGCAGGATCGTCGCGGTGAAGATGTCGTAGCAGAACCCGAGCCACAGGTCCTGGCTGCGCATCGTGGTGTGCATCTCCAGTCGGCCGTCACGCAGGTAGAAGCGGTAGCCGAGGGTGCAGGGCACGTCGCTGTGGCCGGGGATGTCCCGGGCCGGGTTGTAGAGCTGGACCAGGGCGCGGCGCGAGTCGGGGTCGGCGAGCAGCGTCCGGCGCACGTGGTCGATCTGGTCGACCTCGTCGAGGCCCTTGCGCCACGCCCTCATGCGTGGCCCGTACGCGCCGAGCAGCACACCGGCGTCGGTGTACTGGGCCATGCGTTGGTTGTAGGTGTAGATCCACGGCGCGTCAGAGCCGGACAGAATCCACACCGCCTCGGCGGCGGCGAAGGCCGCGTTGAGCACCCGCGCGGGCGGTAAGTGGACCATCCGGCGGCGCGGCTGCGTCAGCGTCAGGTGCGCGCCGATGACCTCGGTGGTGGCCATGCCGCGCGGCTTGACCGCGCGCCCGTGTTCGAGCACGGCGGAGCATGCCCGGGTGAATAGCTCGTTGGCCGAAGCCGCCTCCACACAGATCATGCATGCCCCCTGGTCCCGTTGTGGTGCATCCATTCCCACTGGGCCGCGATCCCCTCGCGGGGCCACACCTGCGGCCGGTAGGCCAGCACCGTGCGTGAGAGTTCGAAGTCCGCTTCGGTCGCCTCTGGATCGCCGGACCGGGCGGCCACTTCCACGAACGGCACGGACCTTCCGGTGACCTCCGCCACCAGCTCCAGCAGCTCGCGCACGGACAGCGTGGCCGGCCCGGCCACGTTCACGGCTCGCCCGGTGAGCGCGGTGTGCTCGGCCCGCACAAGAGCGGCCACGACGTCGCTCACGTACGTGAAGTTCCTGCGCTGACTGCCGTCGCCGTACAGGCGCATCGCGCGCCCGGTGCGGACTGCGTTCAGCATCCTGGCTATCGCCATGTCCTCGCGCTGCCGGGGACCGTAGACCGTGAAGAAGCGCAACGCCACGACCTGCGTCGCCGCGTCGCGCCTGGCCGCGTAGGCGAGCGCGAGTTGTTCCGCGGCTAGCTTCGACACCCCGTAGGGCGAGAGGGGCCTTACCGCGCCGCTCTCGCTTGACGCGCCGCCTGCCGCGCCGCCGTAGACGCTTGACGAGGAAGCGACCACCAGTCGCGGTACCCCCGCCCGCTCGCACTGCTCGATGAGCTGGTGGGTCGCGGTGATGTTGTCCTGCACGTACGAGGCGAAGTTCTTCCCCCAGGACCCGCGCACGCCGGTCGCGGCGGCCAGGTGGAACACCGCGTCTACTTCGGCGAGGAGTTCTCCCAGGTGCGGGCCGGCCACGTCGACGTGCTCGAACGCGAAGCGAGGTGATCCGATGGCGTGGGCCAGGTTCCGGGCGGCCAGGCTGTCGCCGCTCGGCGAGCGCCGGTCCACCGCCCTGACGCGCCAGCCGCGCGCCAAGAGCTCGTCCACGAGGTGCGAGCCGATGAATCCTCCGGCTCCGGTCACCAGGGCCAAACGGTGCTCGTTGCTGTCCAAAGAAGCATCCTCCATGCGGTGGGTTCCTTGCTTCCTGCTGCTCGGGCGCGCACGCGGGCGGACTTTCGAGGTGGCGACGCTGACCCTTCGGTCGCCCAAGTGGAGCTGGATGGTGCCGCCCAGCCAGTTGCCGGGGAGGCTTCGACCGGCCACGCAGAATTCAGGGGGGTTACGCGGGTGGCGGTCCAGGTCAGGGGCGCTGTGTGGGACAGGTAGGGCGTCGCCGGGTGGTTCCGGTTGGCCGTGGATGGTGATCCCGAGCAGAATGGCTGCGGCCACGTGTCCGCTCACCCACAGCGCTCCGAGGACTGTGCCTAACCGGTCGCGGTCGGGGGTCGCGTGGCGGGCACTCACGACCAATCACCGCGCCGCGCCAGGACGGTGAGGTCGGCCGACTCCGCCCGGGGCTCCTCGGTGGTGCCGTGGCGCTGGCGCAGCACCAGGCCGCCACGGCGGACACGGGGACGACCCGTTCCGCACCGTCGGGAGCACGCACCAGGTCGCCGACTTCCGGCCGATCCTCCGCGCTCACGGCTGGCCCTGGGTGCGGCGCTGGCGGGTGAGGTGGCTCCAGTGGGCGAGCTGCCGCATGCGGTGCGCCACCAGCTCCGCGCGCGCCACGTTGGGCACGAACACGGTGGTGGTGCCGGCAGGGACGGCGGCGGACGGGTACAGCCGCCAGGCGAGATGTACCCGGTGGCCGCTCGCGCCTGGGGGCGCGCTGGAAGCGCGTAGGTGGTGCGGGGATCCGTGGTGGTCACGGTCACGCCACCGCGCGGCGCGGGGGCACGTACTCGAGGGTGGCACCTAGTGCGGCGAGTTCGCGGCGCAGCTCCTCGAACGCCGTCTCGTCGGCGGCGACCATGGCGCGGGTGCGGGTGATCACGGCGGTGACCTGGCGTTCCTGGATCAGCCCGAGGAGCCGTTGCCAGCCGTCCCGCTCCGTGAGGAGGTGTCCGCGGTTGCGGTCGCGGACGTCGGTGACGGTGTCCCAGCCGAGGACGTCGCGCGCGTACTCGGTGGCGGTGACGGCCATGAGGGCGGTGGACTCCAGCTCGCCGGTGCAGACGTACACCGCGGCGAGGGGTCGGCCGGCCGGGGTGCCGGCGGAATAGGGTTCGGCGGTGGTGGTGTGGCTCATCGGTACTCCGCTGGCGTGGTCGAGGGTGGGTGCCGTGCCCGCCTGCGACGGGGGGCGCGGGCGGGCACGGCAGATCAAGGAGCAGCCCGCCTCGGGGGAACGAGGCGGTTCAGCGGGTCGCACTGGGCTGCACATTCAGTACAGCGCCGGTGACCTGTAGTCAGGGAGGTCAAACCGCGAGGTGGGTGG
This sequence comes from Streptacidiphilus pinicola, assembly GCF_003258295.1. GTDB lineage: Bacteria > Actinomycetota > Actinomycetes > Streptomycetales > Streptomycetaceae > Streptacidiphilus > Streptacidiphilus pinicola. The sequence goes on from NZ_QKYN01000030.1 coordinate 26,209, forward strand.
GTGCGGTGAACCGGAAATTTGGGAGCCAGGGTTTTTCCGGTCAGCTGTGACGCCGATCACCTCAGCGCTACCGTCGCAGGTATGACGGGGCAGCAGGAACTGAACGCGGCGCTGGCCCAGCGCATGACCGATCTGGGCCTCACGCAGCAGGGATTAGCCGACCAGGTTAACGCGGAGCTGCGCGCCGCCGGGCGGCGAGACACCGTTGGTGACCGGACGGTGCGGCACTGGCTGAGCGGAAAAACCCGGTGCCCGCAACCCGCGCAGCTGGCCGCGCTGGCGGCAGTATGCGGTTGTCCGGCCGACGCGCTCGGCTTCCGCCTCAAGAACCATCCCGCTCACGCCGCTGTCCCGACTGCCCCCGCCGAGGTAGAGCCTGTGCACCGCCGCTCGTTCCTGCACGTCGTCACCAGCGCCGCCCTGTCCCCGGCCGTCGCTGCACCGAGCCGCATCGGGATGAGCGACGTGCGCCGCCTACAGCGCCAGTTCGCGCAGATCGTCGCCGATGACCACGCTCACGGCGGCCGGACTTCCACCGAGTACCACGCCCTGGCCCTGGCCGAAGAGGCCATCGAGCTGCAGGCCCAGGGCGGCGCGACGCAGCGAGTACGGGCCGCCTTGTACGGGACGGCCGCCGCGTTCGTGTCCTCGGCGATGTGGGCCGCCATCGACTCCCGCCGCTTCGACACCGCAGCTGGGCATCGCGACCGCGCGGCCGCCCTTGCGGCCATGTCCGGGGACCAGGGCATTCAGTTCCGTGTCTGGTCCCACGCGGGGAGCCTGTACCGGCTCATGGGCCGCCCAGCTGATGCGCTGGCCGCCAACGACGTAGCGCGCGCCCTGCCGATCGCCCGCCGTGACCCGCTGTTCGCGTCGCTGGGTCATGCCCGGCATGCCGCGATCCTCGGTCTCACGCGGGATCGGCCAGCCGTGGACCGGGCCCTCGGTCGCGCCCAGGCCGCACTGGGCCGCGCAGACCCCGAGCAGCAGCGCCCGTTGTGGCTGACGGCGTTCTACGACCAGGCGGAGTTGGACTCCCTCGCTCTGACGTCGTACCTCGCCGCTCGGCGGTACGAGGAAGCCGAGGCTCGCGCGCACCGCTCTCTGGCCGCCCGGCGGGGTCATCTGCGGCGCTCGAACGTCATCACCAACGCGCGGCTGGCCCGCGCGCAGCTCGGGCAGGGCGACGCCGACGCCGCCGTGCACACCGCGGTGGCGCTGCTCCGCGGGGAGGGCGCTCGGCATCCTCGCGTGGTCCGGGCGTTGGGCCACCTCACCGAGACCCTGCACGCCACCGCTCCCGGGTCCGCGGCTGAGCGGGCCTGGGAGGATCACTGGATCGCCGCACAGAGAGGATCCGCATGACCAGCTCGACAGCAGCAGGCGCGCGCATCGCGATCGAGCACCACACCGACCTCCGGCCCGTGCGGCAGGTGATGTTGGACGTGTACGCGGACGTGCGGCGCGATCTGATCCACCTGCCGCACTACAGCGTGGACGCCTACGCCGAGCGCTTGGACCGTCATGCCGCCGAGGACGGCTGGGAGGCGGTGATCGGCTATGACGGCGTCGAGCCGGTGGGCTACGGCTACTGCAACACCGTGCGCGCCGGGGACCGCTGGTGGCAGCGCATGGAACTACCGCTGCCGTCTGGCTGGGAGGAGGCTGCGGCGATCGCGTTCAAGGAACTCGGCGTGCGCCCGGCGTGGCGCAAGACCGGTGTGTCTGTGCGCCTGCACGATGCTCTGCTGTCCAAGCGGGGCGAGGAGCGCGTCACGCTCCTGGTTAATCCGGCGGCAGGTGACGGCAAGGTCCAGGCCCTGTACGCCAGCTGGGGTTATGAGCCGTTCAACCGGCAGACCCCCAGCCCTGGCTCTCCGCCGCTCGTCGCCATGGCCCGCGCCACCCGCCCGAGGTAGCGGCAGTAAGCGCCGCCTAGCTTCGGCTGGCCGATCCTGAGGAGGCTGACCGGGTTGCGTCGGGGGCTACGGTGGCCAGTGGCGGGCCGCCGCCCTGTCGACTAGGGCGGCGGACTGCCACGGGCGGGTCCCTCGACGGTGCCTGCGTCGAGGGACCAGCTCAGCCGCCGTGGCGGATGAGGAGATAGACCGGTTGGGCCATGCCGTTGCACACGGCTTGGGCCCAAGCTTGCCGCTGTGGCGGCTTGGGCGGCTCGGGTTCTTCCTTGGGCGGTTGTCCCTGGTCGGGCACGTCAGGGCTGGTCATGGTTGACCCCCATCGCTCGGACCGGTTCGGCCGGTCACCTCTGGCGGCGGGCTGCAGCAGAGGTGCTCGGGACCGCCGAGGGGCCGGCGCGGGTATCGCTCAGCTCTCGGTTCTCCTTGGAGAAGGCACCAGAACTGCTGGCGTGCGCTGTGGAGGATGTCCGCGTCATCGAGCTGCCAAGCACGATCGAGCTCACGGACCCCGCGCCGGCAGTGGCACACCTTGGTTCCTACGAAGCCTGGGCGGACCAGCTCGGCGTGCCCTTCGCGGCCACGCTGGAGAAGTCCAAGGCGCTGGCGGCCGCAGAGATCGCAGAGCGCGGAGCATTTCGCATCACTGCCTCGGCGGCGTCCTCATCGGCCGCCGGAGTCAGACGCTGTACCCGGGTGCTGGGAGCTTGTAGCCCATCGCGAGGCGAGGCCAGGCGCTCAGTAGAACCCTTTCCAATCCGGCCCTTGCATCAACTTCGCGACCAGTTGTTGCCGCACCTGTTCGGAGTAGACCGCCTCAACGTCCCAGGGCCGGACGTCCGCCCGGCCAGTTCGCGCCGGGTGCACCGCGCGTAGGCCGTCCGCCAGTGGCTCCAGTTCCGGGTCGGTCAGAGCGAGCCTGTCGAACAGAAGAGAGAGAAAGACTGACAGCGCCGGTGCGGAGCCGGTGGTCACCTGACTCATCGAAGTCAGTGGAAAGCCGAAAAGCGCCGGGCCCGGAGATTCGTCAGTTGGAGCCGTGACTGATGAGGGCATGAAGGCGATCCGGGTCGTTGACCATGTGCCAAGATCCGCTACACACAAGAAGTCGAGCGCCTCCCTCGGGTGTTGGACGAGTGCGCTGTCCAGTTCGACAAGCGCCCGAGTGACGTTGTTAGAGGGCCCAGGGTCCGGAGACGCCCAAGCATGCGAGTGGGCAAGGAGACCGACGGGGAATTGGCCCAAGAGTTCCCCGCGGATGTGTCGTGGCGTTGTGCGGGAACCCCGCCGCAAGCGAGCGGCCCTGTCGATGCCGTCGCGGATCCCGTCTCGGTCAAGTGTGAGCTTGACGCTGAAGGCCGCCGCGACGCCAGCCGCCAAGACCTCAACCCGCTTCCGAAGTGCCCTCGGGTAACCAGGGCGGAAGACCACCAGGTCGGTCTCGAACACGTCGTCGCCGTCGTCCGGAATGATGTACTTCCGGGTGGCTACCTCGTAGTGCGGGGGAAGCCAATCAGAGAGAAACTGCTCCCAGGTCCCCTCCCCACCGTGCCCAGACCTCTGAGGATCCGTCCGAGCCTGTAGGTGAAGCCGGTCGTAGTCCTCGCGCACATCGCGTTGGACGTCTTCGAGCCAGCGGTCGTGGGCTGGGGACCGCGTGGCTGTCGATTCGTTGGCGTCAGGGGTGGGGTAGCCAAACCACAGTTCCGGCCTGGGCGGTTGGGCTGGGACTTCGCCGGGGGACATGACACTCCACTGATGTACTCGGCCCAGCCGATCCAGCCGAGAAGTTCCTCGAGCGACCGTAGCCCTGCGCGGGTGTTCCTGGTGCCCAATCTGGGAAACCTAGGGGGTCTGAGGATGCGCCGCTGGGGATCGTTAGGGGACCACGAACGCCACGCTGTACTTCGCCCTCGTGACGGCGACGTACAGCTTCTCTCGTGCCCCCGCCTCATCCGGATTGCGCGATCCTAGGTACTTGAGCATCGGCTTGGTTGGGAAGATGAGCACACGGTCGAACGTGCTGCCCTTCGACAGCCCGATGTTCATGGCGTCCAGACCAAGCGTGTCGGCCCGCTTGTCGTAGCGCAGCACCATGGGAGCGTGCCGCTGAACGTAGTCATGGACCTCGTCCCGCTTGATCTCGAAGATGCCGTCGTGGCCAGTCACCTCGGCGTTCTTCGAGACCGTCGGGTCCAGATCGGGGTAGAGCCCGTCCGCGAAGTCGCAGATCTCCTGATTGCAGCGGAAGCTCACGTCTCGCACGTCGATCAGGCAGCGATCGTCTCGCTCGGCGAGCCAGTCAACGACGCCGCCGCCCTTATACCGCTTGTTCTTCTTGGAGTTGTTGGTCGCGTAGGTGGCCTGCCGTGGGTCGCCCACGACCGTGACGCCGATGGGCGACTTGAACAGTAGGTCCAGGAGCTCCAGGTCGTGCCCGGCGAGGTCCTGGACCTCGTCGATGTAGATGTGGTCGTACATGCCGGCCAGGCGGTCAATCACCAGTCCGTTGGTGGCCCGGTTGGCTTGCACGGTGAAGTCAGACAGCCCGTCGCGGAACATGTCCTTGTGCCGGTCCATGTAGTACTTCTGAGGCTCAGACCTCTTGGCGAACTTGAATCTCTGCCCCACGAAGTCCAGGCCACGGATTACGCCCACGTCGCCGAGTACCGCGCTCTGATAAGGGCGGGCACACTCGTTGAGCAGGAAGGTGAACCAACCCATCGCCGTGACGTGCGCCGGCAGGATCCCACTCCCGGCGCTTAGCCGACCAACGAGCTGCCCCAGATTCTCGGTGGTGTAGGTCGTCACCAGCACGCGCTCGCTAGGGTCGCTCAGCACGCTGTCAACGATCTGCTGCGTCTTGCGGGAACCAGCCGCCGCGATCACGGCCAAGTTGTTAGGCGACTGCGTCACTGATGTACCCCGGCATCGTGATTCGGTCTCCTTCAAAGATCGCCAGGGCGACCGTCGTCTTGTGGCCCTCCATGTGCTTGAGCAGGTCATCGTCGTCATTGAAGCTGGTGCCCAGGACTTCGTTGAGCTTGTCGCGCCCATTCGCCTTCAGGAGCTGCGGTTCCAGGGTCTTGAAACCCTTGTCCTCGCCGACGCAGACCTTGACGTTGGGCAGCCCGGTGTAGGCCGCGTAGCGCGCCCGCACCACGGATGCATCGTTGCCGTCGTTGTCCGTAACCACAGCGACCTGGTTCCTCGGCAGCAGAGCGGCGATGTCAAGGAAGCGCTTGAAGGACAGTCCCCGGACGTTGATCACGTCAACGCCGTCTTCTGCCGGCAGCGCACCATGGACGTCGAGGTAGGCCCGCTGAATCACCAGCTCGTCGGACGGTCCCTCCACCAGGATCGACCGCGGCGCCAGGACCACGCGGAGCGTGTCGTAGCCCGAGAGCTTTCGGAAGTAGTCCTGTGTGCTGGCAGGGAGGCTGCTCATACGGAAGCCCCCTTCTGTCGAGAGCAGCACCAGGTTCTCGAGCCCGAGTTTGTTCAGAACGAACGAGCTGTGCGTCGTGATGAAGACCTGCTTGCCGACGCACTTGTCGCTGATCTTCTTCACCAGCTTGCCGAGCTTCGGGAAGGAGAGGTGGTTCTCGGGCTCCTCGACCAGGACGATGTGGGCGTCGGCCACCCGCTTGTTCAAGGCGAGCAGGATCTTGAGTGTGCTCTGCTCTCCCTTGCCGACGTACTGGTACGGCAGGTCGTCCAGGTGTGGCACGAGGCTGCTCTCCCAGCTGGCCTTGTGCGACAGGTCGATCCCGAGCGTCAGTTCACGATCACTGACGTCGCGCGGGGCACCACGCAGCCCCTCGTTGATCTTCTGGATGGCGCCGTTGTTGCCGAACTGCTCGCGAAGGTCTCGGTAGGCCCGGGTGAGGCCGACCCGCTGACTGGGATCGAGGTTCTGGCTGATGATGTTGCTGAGGTAGTAGTCCACGCCGTTCTGGAGCTGGATGTTGGACGCGTCGATGAGCGAGGCTGTCGCCGGCACGCTCTTGAACGTGATCCCGTTGCCCGAGAACCCGAGCCAGTCGACGCGGTAGTACTCCGTCGGGATCAGCCGAACCTGGTCGGGGTCCTTGATGAACTCCGCGTACTCCGCGGCGAAGTCCGAATTGAGGTACGCCCTGATGCGGACGCCAGGCTCATCCGCCTTCTTCAAGTTGTTGGTGCCCTTGAGTGCGGCGGAGGCCGGCGTGTCCTCCAGGAACAGATCGATGATGATCTCGGGTGGCCGAGCATCTCCGGTGCCGCTCTGCAGAGCCTCCAGATACTCCCGTACCGCCCGCTGGTGAAACATGAACGGCGAGAGTTCCTGTGCGATGAGCCGACCTCGAAGCCGACCAGTCAGCGCCAGGCTGATGGCCTCCAGGATGGTGGACTTACCGGCGTCGTTATCCCCAACCAAGATGTTCATGCTGGGGTCGAAGTCGAGCTCGAAGTCTCGAAACGCTCGGTAGTTCTTAATCGCTATACCAGTCAGCACAGGCGCAAAAATCCTTACTGCACTTAGATTAATACGTGAGCACGCATGAATCTAGACCTTAGAAGCAAGCCCATCCGATGGCACTCACGGGTGTGCACCCTGCTCTCCATTCGAAGAGCACAGTGACCTTCCCCGATGAGCTACCGCGCGGCGTAGACACCAGCATGCCCCACAGAACCTTCACGCACGCAATTCTCGGAGAATTGTTCGAGTCGAATTGACGTTCGAACTGACGTGGGAGTGGCGGTCGTTCTGCAAGCAGGCTGCGCGCGGGGGCGGCTGGCATGGCGGGCCTGGGGTGTGCAGTCAGATCCTGGCTGATCACGGCTGGCTCGGCCGGCGTTGAAAGATTGCGGATACGATTCTTTCGAGGCAGGAGCACAGTCGGTCAAGGGCGACCAGTGCGCTGCGCTGCGAGTCTCGAGTCCCGCGGCAGCAGTGCCAGACAACGAGCACAAGACAGATGCTGAGCGCTGCGAGAACCACCGTCACGGTGAGGGCCAGGCCAGAAGTCATGCCGAGAGCATGGGTGACCGCGTTGACCAGTGCAAACGAGCGCGCAGGCGTTAAAAGTACCTGTTTCGAGGCGCACTCAGGTAAGGGCCAAATGTCCCCTTTGGTGGCATTTTCCGAGGGGGGCCCGCTCGCTGACCTGCTGCTTCTCTTCTGAGAATGCAGCGGTTGAGCAATTTAGCTGGCCGACTGCCGCAAATGATATCGTTTATCGCATTCGCGGAGTTTTGTCCGGAAATCGTCATGGGTTGGCTGGAACGAGTCGGTGTGCGGTTGCCTGACTCGCGGGAGGGAAGCCTCCACGTGCGCACGGCGTCGCCGGCTCGGACGTACAGTCAGCCGACGAAGAAGTGGCGGCGGGGACACTGCCTGTCGGCGGCGAGGGTCAGGAACAGAGAGCCGAATGCTGGGCGTGTTGCGATGATGTCCTAGTCCTGGGAGACCGGGGGCTGCGCTTTGGGCGCGTAAGCCCAGGCCGTCATCTCCTCAGGCGTTGGATTGGCCACATCTTCGAAGGTGGGTTCCGGGCTCACAACGCCTATACAAGCGCAGCAACCTGATCGCTACCAGTGGCGCGCTGATCCGGGGGCCGCCGGGCGGCCGCTGACCGTCGTTCTCCAGTTCGTCCAGGCCGAAGGCCAGGCCCGTGCCGGGCGAGGCAGCCGTCAACCACGTGCGGCCGGTACTGGATCTGCTTCCATCGTTGTTCCGACCAGCCGCGGGCCTGCGGACCACGTTCCAACTCCCGCTCCAGCCTGGCGATCTGGGCTTCACTGAGTCGAGGTCTTCCCGGCGAGCCCTTCGACAGGGCTGCCGCCTCTCCGCTATATCGCCAGGCCCGGCGCCACCGCTCGACTGACCGCACGCTGATCCGCAGGCCAGCGGCAATCTCCTCGTTCTTGTGCCCCACGTCCTGGAGCCGTAACCGCTCCCGCCCTGGCGCGGACCCCCACCACGCCTGGGACGGCGTCGGCGGCACGACGTTGAGGCCTCATCATTACGACGTTCACGTCGCCTGGATAGGGGCCACATCACGTTCGTTGACACTCACGGTCGAGGGATGGGCTATGACGGCACCTCGATCTTTTGGGAGCTGGCCCAGTTTGACGGAGCCGCGCAGGGTTGAAACCAGGTGAAGCTGTTGGGAGCGCGAAGTTGCGCCCAGGAGCAGGTCGTCAAGAGCGCAATTCGTCCTCCGTGCACTTGACAACATATGGCACTTCGTCAAAACCCCGTCCGGGGCCCCTGATCTCGCGGCATCTCGGGGCTCGTGAGGAGAGATTTCTGGGCATCTCGACCGTTGTGGGTGATGCCAGTCAACATGGTTTGACCTGGGAGCGGATTGGGAGCCGAGTGCTCCCAGCTTCGCTCCCAGTCCGCTCCCAGCTGAAGTGGGTCGGAAAACGTCGAGAGCCGGTGTCTGATGAATCAGACACCGGCTCTGACCTGCGACTCTGGACTAGTGTCCGAGTCGGGACGACAGGATTTGAACCTGCGACCCCTTGACCCCCAGTCAAGTGCGCTACCAAGCTGCGCCACGTCCCGTGACTGCTCTGCCTTGCGGCTTCGCGGTCTGTCCCCGGTCTCCCGGGCACAGGAAGAACAATACAGGATCCCGGGCCGTGCTCGTGCACGGGTTTCCGCATCGATGCGTGCAGGTCACAGGGGTGCGGGGGTTCGTGGGGTCGGGAAGGCGATCAT
>NZ_QKYN01000206.1 GCF_003258295.1 Streptacidiphilus pinicola
CGGACGGCGACCTCGCGGCGGCGCGGGTCGGGGGCGAGTCCTGGACCTACGGGGTGGCCCAGGTGGACGCCGAGCAGCTCGGCGCCGAGACGGAGCGGCGGCTGGCGGCCCTGGCCGAGCTCCCGGCGCCGGTCCGACCCGGACGCGACCGTCTCGGCCTCGCGGCCGATCCGGGCCTGCCAGCGGGCGGGTCGGCGGGCGCCTCGCGGTCGGCGACCGCGGGCGGGGGCGTGCCGGGTGCGGTGTCCCGGGGCGTCGGCGCGGTCCGGGCCGCGGGCGGTCTGCGCCGTGAGGTGCTCGCTCTCGCCGACGGACGGCGCACGGCCCGCGACGTCGCGTTCCTGCTGGGCCGGGGCGTCTACCCGGTCACCGTCGAGGCGTCCCGGCTGCTGGTCGACGGGCTGCTCCGGATTGGCGGGACGAACCGCGCGGGCGGGGAGGTCCGCGCCCTGCTGGCGCCGCGTCACGCGGCGCCGCCCGTGCCGCAGCCGGGCGCGCCACCGCCGGCCGGACCGGTGCGACTGCCCCGGCGACCGACCCGCGCGAGCGGCTCATGACCCATGGGGGGCACCGGGGGGAGGCGGCGCCCGAGGAGGCGGCGCCGGGCGCGCTGGAGAGCGCGATGCGCATCCCGGGCGCGGTGGCGGCGGCCTTCGGGGACCTCGGCACCGGCCGGGTGCTGGGTTCGACGTCGCGCCTCGCGCGGACCGGGGGCGCTCCGATCCCGCTCGGAAACGCGGCGCTGGGAATTGCGATGAGGGCGGTCGCGGATTTCGGAAGGACAGGCAGAAAAAGCGGCTCCGGTGAAACGGATTCGATCGAAAGCGATCAGGACGTCGAGGAAGTCATCATCACCGGGCGGCGATATTTCTCGCTCTGGCAGGCCGCCCGGTTGCGCTCCGGGGAATGGCACGCGTTCATCCAGATTTCCCTGGACCGGACCGAGGCGAATCTGGCGATGGCCCGGCTGGATCTCCGGGCGGTCGCGGAATGCCTGCCGGGGGCCGTCGAGTACCACCGTCGGCTCGCCGCGGCCGGCCCGGAGCCAGGGCCAGAACGGCAGCCGGAGCCACAACCGCAGCCACCACCGCAGCCGGAGGCGGCTCCGCCGCCCGTGGTCGAGGGGGACGACCTGCCGCGCCGGGATCCCGGCCGGCAGATCCCGGGCGCCATTCCGGCCGCGCGGGCCAAGGAGGTCTCGGAGTCGACGATCCGTCAGATTCTGTGGGGTCTCAGGCGATACCGGTAACTCCGGCGCCTGGGGGGAGGGAGAGAGTGGATGAGCCAGGAGGCGCTGGTCGCCGAGATCCGCGAGCTGCGCGAGCGGGTGCCCGGCATCACGGACACGGCCGTCGCCGCGGTCGACGGACTGCTGGTCGCAGCCGACACGTCGGCGGAACTGGACCCGGAGTCCCTGGCCGCGCTGGCCGCGGCCGGGCTGGGCCTGGCCCGCCGGACCGCGGCCGTCTCGGGACGCGGCCCGCTGCGGCAGAACGTGACCCACTGCGCCGGCGGTTTCGCCGTGATCTACGCGGTGGGCGACACCGCACTGCTCGCGGTCCTCGGCGACGAGGGCCTCGATCTCGCGCGGCTGCACCGGGAGACCGGTGCGCTCGTCGAGCGCCTGGACGACCTGCTGCGCGGACGCGCGAGCGACACGTCAGCCGACGTCAGCACGAGCTGACGTCGAGGAGACCGACCTTGGGGACGACCATGAACACACCTGCGAGCATGTCCGACCGCATCAACGAACTCGTCAAGCACCTGCGCAACGACGTGCCCGACTGCCTGGCGGCGGGCGTCATCGACCTGTCCACCGGGATGCTGCTGACGGTGGAGACCGTCGACTCGCACCCCGCGGAGGTGCTCGACCTGCTGGCCGCCGCGACCTTCGAGCTCTTCCAGGGCCGGAACGTGGTGATGATCGAGAACATCTTCAAGGAGCGGCGGGGCGTCTCCTCCGACCGGCACTACTTCCAGGAGGTGCTGGTCAACAGCGACAACCTGACCCACCTGTTCATCCGGATGGAGAGCCAGGACGAGATGGTGGCCGTCATCGTCAGCCGCAAGACGGTGAACGTCGGGATGCTCTTCGCGCAGACACGACGGGTGATCAAGGAGCACGGCCCGATGTGAGGCCCCTGACGGATCGGTCCGCTCACTCGCCCAGAGCGAGCCCCTGGGCGGCCAGGGCCAGTTTCAGCAGCCGCAGGGCGCGCGGGCCGACGCCGGGGAGCCGGCGCAGCGCCGCCTCGGGGACGCCGTCCAGGTCCCCGAGGCGGTGGTAGCCGGCCTCCGCCAGCGCGTGCCGGGCCGGTTCGGCCAGGCCGGTGGGGAGGTCATGGGTGGTCGAGTCGTCGGTGGTCATGGCGGGCGCCTCCGGCGGGAGCGGGTGACGGACCTCTCGTACCCGCTCCCGCCGCGCCCGTCACCTGTGCGGGCGCTCAGCTGCCGCCCAAGTCGCGTTCGACGGCGGCCAGTTCCTCCGCCGAGCCCTGGACCTTCGGGCCGGTGAACCAGTTGCGCGCCGAGAACGCCCACCAGCCGCCCGCGAAGCCGAGCACCACCAGCACCGCGATCGGCGCGTAGTTGAAGTTGGACGCGCCGACCGGGTTGGCCGTCGGCAGCATGAACAGCACGGTGATCACGACCACCCAGGCCACGGCCGCGATGCCGATCGCACGGCTCCAGCGGCCCAGGTGCCAGGGGCCGCGCACGAAGGAGTCGCCGAGCCGTACCCGCAGGAACGTCGGGATCACGTAGGCGATGTAGAGGCCGATGACCGCGATCGAGGTCACCGCCGTGTAGGCGGTCTGGTTCCACAGCGCGGGCAGCCCGAGCAGGAACGCGCCGACGGCCGCCAGCCAGACACCGTTGGTGGGCGTCCGGGTGCGCGGGTTGATCCGGTGCCAGAACCAGGAGGCCGGCAGCGCGCCGTCCCGGGAGAAGGCGTAGATCATGCGGGAGTTGGCGGTCACCGAGGCCATGCCGCAGAAGAGCTGCGCGCCGATCGCGACCAGGAGCAGCATCTTGCCGCCGCTCGCGCCGACCGCGTCCATGAAGATCTGCGCCGGCGGCACCCCGGTGGCGCTGTTGACCTCGCCGTTGTAGTTCTGGATGGCGAAGGTGATGCCGATGAGCAGCACCCAACCCGCCACCAGCGAGACCAGGATGGACATCACGATGCCCTTGGGGCCGGAGCGGGCCGCGTCCTTGGTCTCCTCGGTCATGTGCGCCGAGGCGTCGTAGCCGGTGAACGTGTACTGCGCCAGCAGCAGGCCGAGCGCGGCGACGTAGATCGAGCTGCCCCAGCCGGTGGTGTTGACGAAGTGGCCGAAGACGAATCCGGCGGACTGGTGGTGGCTCGGCACGACGGCCAGCACACCCACGATCACCAGCACACCGAGCACGTGCCACCACACGCTGACGTTGTTGAGCAGCGCCACCAGCTTGACGCCGAAGGTGTTGAGCCCGCCGTGCAGCAGCAGGATCAGCCCGAAGATGATCACGGTGTGGGCCGCGCCGGCCTTGTACCAGCCCTCCAGGTCCAGCAGGGCGTTGATGAACTGCGCGGCGCCGAAGTCGATCCCGGCGGTCACCGCGACCTGGCCCAGGAAGTTGAACCACCCGGTGAACCAGCTGAAGACGGGCCCGTTGTTCGGCGAAAGCTTGGCCGACCAGTAGTACAGGCCGCCCGCGGTCGGGTAGCTGGAGCAGACCTCGGCCATGGCGAGGCCGACCAGCAGCGTCATCAGGCCGACGACGGGCCAGCCCCAGACGATGACCGCCGGCCCGCCGGTGCCCATGCCGGTGCCGTAGAGGGTGAGACAGCCGGAGAGGATGGAGATGATGGTGAACGAGACGGCGAAATTGGAGAAACCCGACATGGTGCGGGCCAACTCCTGCGCGTAGCCGAGCTCGTGGAGGCGTTGTTCGTCGGTGGGGGAGTCCGTCGGGGAGAGTGCCGAGGGTTCGGTGGACGACATGCGCACCTCTGGTCTGTGGGGTGCGGACCGCTCAATGGTATGAAGGCAGTCCATTGGCGCCCTATTGAGCACCGGCCGCTGCGGCTCCGTCAAGGGGTCGGGCGCCGGACCTCCCCCGCGATGCCGTCAATTCCGTTGACGCGGGGGCGGAAGTCGATCAGCCTTCCTTGCGATGACACGAACCGACACGCCGCCCTCGTTCGACGAGCGCGCCACGCTGACGACCTTTCTGGACTACGCCCGCGACACCGCCCGCGCGAAGTGCGCGGAGGTCTCCGCCGAGGACGCGCGCCGCTCCCCGCTGCCGGGATCCCCGCTCATGACGCTGTGCGGGCTGATCAGCCACCTGCGCTGGGTGGAGTACTACTGGTTCGAGGTGTTCCTGCTCGGGCAGGAGGACGAGGGCCCCTGGACCGACGAGGACCCGGATCGCGAGATGCGGATGGCGGTCGACATCCCGCTGGCGGACCTGCTGGCCGAGTACGAGGCGCAGAGCGAGCGCCACCGCAAGCTGGTCGCCGAGACCGATCTGGACGCCCCGGCGGCGCGCGCGTTCAAGGACGGGACGACGCCCAACCTGCGCTGGATCCTCTTCCATCTGATCGAGGAGACCGCCCGGCACAACGGGCACCTCGACATCCTGCGCGAGCTGGTCGACGGCGAGACCGGCAGCTGACACCGAAGCCCCCGGCCGCTCGGACCGGGGGCTTCGCCGACGTCGTCTCGGCGCGTTTCAGTGGTACCGGGGGGCCTCCGACGGCATCGGGGGCATCTGGGGCATCGGCGGCAGCTCGACCGAGGGGAGGTCCAGCGGCGGGTGCGGGAGTGCCGAGAGGTCGACGGCCGAGAGGTCCACCGAGATCGTCGGCTCCTGGCCCGACGGCACACCGGCGGTGGCCGGAGCCGGCGGGACGGGAGCGAGGTCGGCGGTGCTCTCGGTGCGGGTGTCCGCGTGGGGGAGCAGGGCGATCACCGCGTCGCGCTGGTCGATCGGCGCCTCGTCGTCCAGCGGGTCCGGGGTGGCCGGCACCTGGAGCCGGACCGGCGCCGCGCCGCCGAGGCGGACGTAGCCGCGGCCGGGCGGGGTGTGGCTGGACGGGGTGATGTCCAGCGGCCCCCCGAGCGCGTCCAGCGCCATGTGCTGACTGAGCGGCCCCAGCACGACGCGCGCCTTGCAGGCGGCCTGGACGCTGGGCCGGATCCGCTCCAGCGCGTCCAGCCGGTCCACGACGACGACGGTGACGTGCGCGGTGCGGCCGTGCCGCAGCGGGGTCTCCAGCAGCTCCTGCGGGTCCGGGCGGCCCTCCGCCTGGGCGAGTTCGGTGAGCTCAGAGGGGTGGTCCAGCAGTAGCCACAGCGGCCGCAGCGTGTCCGCGGGCGGCATGGCGCCGGTGCGCTTGGCCAGGTTGTGGGCGTCCAGGCGGCGCTGCGTCTCGGTGGACGCCCATTCCAGCGCGGCAAGCGCGCCGTGCAGGCTGGTCTCCACCGTCAGCACGTTCGGGCGGCCGACCAGGCAGGCGTGCTCGCCGGTGCCCGCGCCGTCGACCACGACGATCTCGGCGTGTGGCAGGGCCTGCAGCGCGAGGGAGCGCAGCAGCGTCGAGGTGCCGAAGCCGGGCGCGCCGAGCGCCATCAGGTGCGGCTCGGCCGAGCGGGGCCCCGTCCGCCACAGGACGGGCGGCTGGTGGGTCTGCGCGCCGTCCTGCAGCACCGGGATCATCCGGTTGGTGCTGGTGGTGTCCGTGAAGCCGAGTACCAGCTCGCCGGCGGCGGTGACGAAGCGCTGCGCGCTGATGTCGCCCGGCAGCGGCGGCAGCGCGGCGACCTGGAGCCGGTTGACCTCCTCGTCCCAGGTGAACCGGTACTCGCGGCTGCGGCCCACCTTGCCGTGGATCACCTGCTCGATCCTGGCCCGGGACTGCGCCTCGGTGTCCGTGAAGTACGCCGGGTAGCGCAGCTCCAGCTGGACCAGCCGCCCCTCCTCGTCGAACTCCCAGCTGCTGAACGCGTCCTTGAAGTCCCCGCCGTGGGCGTAGAGCGGGGCGGGGTCGGACTCGTGCACCAGATAGGGCGTCAGCGCGGTGTAGATCGCGGCGAGTTTGAGGTTGCTCGTGTCCGGCGCGGGCGGCGCCGGGGCGACGCGTTCGCGTCCGGCCCAGGCGGCGCTGCCCATCAGGGTCAGCAGGGCCAGCAGCGGTCCGTACGGCAGCAGGGCGACGGCGGCGACCACGGCCACGACCAGGAACAGCGCGGGACCGCGCTTGTCCTTGGGCGTGTTGGCCCACCAGTTCTTCGTCCAGGCCGCGTGGGCGCGCAGGCCGCGGCCGATGGTGATCAGCGGACCGAACATGTCGGCGGCGTGATCCCCGGCCGTGCGGGCCAGACTGCGGCCGCGGGCCAGGTGCGAGGTGAAGGTCATCGGGTGCTCCGGGGCAGGTGCGGTCGCGTCAGAACTTGATGCCGCCGAGCAGGCTGGCCAGGCTGGCTCCGCCGGCCTTGATGCTGGGGGCGATCGCGGTACCCGCGAGATAGAACCCGAAGAGGGCGCAGACCACGGCATGCGAGAGCTTGAGGCCGTCCTTGCGGAAGAACAGGAACACGACGATTCCCAGCAGGACGACTCCAGACATGGAGAGGATCACGAGGAGCTCCTCGGCGTAGGGACAGCGGGCTGGTGGGCTGGGTGAGCGCGGCGCTCCTGGTGGGTCAGGACGGTCGCGTTGCCGGTGTCACGCACTGTCGAACAGCGGTAACAAAAAGTAATACGTACTGGATAGCATGAGATCTGGTGATTCGCCGGGTCTGTACCTGCTCGTAGGGGGATCGTGTCCCGTGTCGCCCGGCTGGACGCGGCGGCGCGCGGGAGGTTCGCCCGGATGGCTGATCACTCGTTCGGCCGGGGGGTGAGACCGTACGCTTCACCCTGGCCGACCGGTTTGTGAGCCCGACTGACGGAGAGCGCAGCGACATGAGTGACCAGATCGATCCCGAGGTCGTCGAACTCGCGGGCAAGGTGTTCGACCTCGCCCGCGGCGGCGACGCCGCGGCCCTGGCGGCCTACCTCGACGCCGGCGTCCCGGCGGACCTGACCAACGAGAAGGGCGACAGCCTGCTGATGCTCGCGGCCTACCACGGCAACGCGGCCGCGGTCGGCGCCCTGCTCGCCCGCGGAGCGGACGCCAACCGCGTCAACGACCGCGGCCAGACCCCCCTCGCCGGGGCGGTCTTCAAGGGCGAGCGCGAGATCGTCGGCGCGCTGCTGGCCGCCGGCGCGGACCCGGACGCCGGCGCGCCCTCGGCGCGCGCGGCGGCGGAGATGTTCGGCAAGACCGACCTGCTGGGGTAGGCGCCCTTCGCCGTCGGCGGTGTGCGAAGGGCCGCCGCGCACGCTGCGTAGACTCGACCGCAGCAGGTCGAACGGAGTGGAGCAGGTGGGCGTGGAGCAGATACGAGTCGTGGGGTACGCACACCCGGACGCGCGACTGCTGATGGACGAGGTGCAGTTGGAGTACCAGCGGCGCTACGGCGGCGAAGGCGACGCGACCGTCCTCGACAGGATCGAGTTCGAGCCGCCGAACGGCGTCTTCGCCGTCCTGTACGACGGCGACGGCGCCACCCCGCTCGGCACCGGCGCCTGGCGGGCGCAGGAGGGGGGCGAGGTCGGCCTGGCCGACGGCGACGCCGAGCTGAAGCGGATGTACACGCGGGAGGCGGCGCGCGGCCGGGGCCTGGCCCGCCGGATGCTCCGCTGGCTGGAGGAGGACGCCCGCCGGGCGGGCCGTCGCCGCATGGTCCTGGAGACCGGCGACCAGCAGCCGGAGGCCATCGCGCTCTACCTGTCCGAGGGGTACGCGCCGATCGTGAAGTTCGGCTACTACCGGGAGTACGACTCCTCGATCTGCCTCGGCAAGGCCCTCTGAGCCCCGGCGTCGCGGCTCCGTGACGACCGGCCGGCGCCGACCCGGGCGGGCTAAGCCGGGCGGCGGGGCCGTGGTCGGCGGCCAACACTGGAGAGGTCTGCGTTCCACGCCGGACGTCGCGGGCGGGTGCATCGCACCCGGCGGCGGCGTCCGGCGCAGTCCCGCTCTGGAGGGAGCCGGTCATGGCCTGCCTGAACCGCAAGGATCTCGGTCTGCTGGCGCTGCGCCTCGGTACCGGCGGTGTGCTCTTCGCCCACGGCGCGCAGAAGCTGTTCGGCTGGTTCGGTGGCGGCGGCCTTCAGGGCACCGCGAAGGCGATGGAGTCGATGGGCTTCCGCCCCGGCGGTCAGGCCGCGCTCGCGGCGGGCCTCGGCGAGGCGGGCGGTGGCGCGCTGCTGGCCCTCGGTGCGGCGACCCCCGCGGCGGGCGCGGCGGCGGCCGGTGCCATGGCCGGCGCGGTCGCGGTCCACCGTCCCGGCGGCTTCTTCGCCATGAAGGGCGGCTACGAGTACCCGGCGTATCTCGGCTTCATGGCCGCGGGCCTGGGCCTTGCCGGGCCGGGCCGCTACTCCTTCGACCACCTGACCCGCCACCGCCTGGACCGTCCCGCGATCCTGCTGCTCGCCTTCGCCGCCAGCGCGGCCGCGGCGGGCGCGGTGGTGAACCGCCGCGAGGCGACGGTGGCCGCGCAGGCCGAGGCCGCGTCCGAGGAGGCCGACGCGGAGGCGGAGGCCGAGGGGCCGACGGGCTCGGCGTAAGCGCTGAGCGGCAGGCCCTGGTGCAGCTAAGCTACTCGTGGGTAATATGGCGCCCATGACCCAAGCCATGCCCTCGATCGCCGAGCTGCTGCCCGCCACCGTGCCGATGGTGCGCACGCTCAACCTCGCCTTCGACGAGTGCTCCGCCACGCGTGCGGTGCTGCGGATGCCGGACCAGGCGGAGTTCCACAACCACGTGGGCGGACCGCACGCGGGTGCGATGTTCACCCTGGCCGAGTCCGCCAGCGGCGCGATCGTCCTCGCCGCCTTCGGCGACCAGCTCTCCCGTGCGGTCCCGCTCGCCGTCGACGCCCGGATCGCCTACAAGAAGCTGGCGATGGGCGAGGTCACCGCCACCGCCGAGCTCGGCCGCCCCGCAGCCGAGGTCCTGGCCGAACTCGACGCCGGCCAGCGCCCCGAGTTCCCCGTCGAGGTGACGATCCGCCGCCCGGACGGCGAGATCACCGGCGAGATGACCATCACCTGGACGCTGAAGCCCAACCGGTAGCCGTTGCCTTCGCGCCCTGGGGAGGCCCGGGGCGTGGAGCGGGGTCGGACGGGGCGTTCTCGGCTTCGAAGACCGTGCGGATGGGGGCGCGGAGCCAGAGGGAGACCGCGGTGAGTTCGGCGAGGCCGAGGCAGACGAAGAAGAGGTCGGGGTGGCCGAGGGAGCGGTTCCACCAGTCGTAGCAGAAGCCGCCGATGAGGACCGCGAAGGGGTAGGGGCCCTGGGAGAGGAGCCGGCGGCAGCCGCTGACGACGCCGAGGGTCTCGTCCGGTGACTGGCGTTGCCAGATCGCCGTCATCGGGCCCCCGGTGATCTGCAGGCCGGCGTTGCGGCCGAGATTGCCGAGGAACCAGAGCCAGTGCAGGCCGGGGACGGCCAGCAGCAGGCGGCCCAGGACGGCGGCGGAGCCCTGCGCGCCGGGGAGGAGACGTTCGGTGCGGTAGGGGCGTTTGTTCACGGTCATCACCAGGGCGCCCAGCAGCAGGCCCGCGCCGCCGCAGGCCGAGTACGTGCCCCAGCCCACGCTGCCCGCATGGCCGGTGACGTAGGCGACCAGGCCGGCGGCGGACAGGCCGTTGAAGAAGTTCAGCGCGCCGTAGGAGAGTTGCAGGCTGCGCAGGCCGCGGTTGGCCCAGATGAAGCGGAAGCCCGTCGCGACATGGGCGAACGGCGAGCGCCAGGGGCCCTGGGCCACGACCGGGAGGCCGCGGGCGAAGAGCGACATCAGCGAGATCGACAGTGCGAGCCCCGCCAGACTCGACCCGAGCACCGCGCCCGGGCCGGTCATCGCGAACAGCCAGGAGCCGAGCGCGGGGGCGAGCACCGCCGGCACGCTCTGCACCAGGTAGACCAGGGAGTTGGAACGGACCAGCTCGACGTCGGCGGCCAGGTGCCGGACCACGCTGACGATGACCGACTGCGCCACGCTGTCGGCGAGCGCCTGCACCACGAAGACGGCGCCGATCAGGGTGAAGTCGACGTGGCCGGAGCGGGCCATCAGGAACAGCACCAGGACCGTCGCGGCCAGCACCGTGTTCGACCCGAGCAGCACGTGCTTCTGCCGGAACCGGTCCACCACCACCCCCGCGAACGGGGAGAAGAAGATGCTGGTGAGGGTGCGCACCGCGAGCAGCACGGCCAGCGTGCTCGCGCCGCCGGTCCTCGCGTAGACCATGAGGGTCACCGAGATGGCCGCCATGCCGGAACCCAGCAGGTTCAGGAACTCGCAGACGAGGACGACCAGGAAGGTCGCCTTTCGGGTGGACGTGGTGGTCATCGCGCCTCCCAGGCACAGGCGGGTGCGGCGGCGCTCAGCCGGCCGCGTACGGCTGCGAGACCCGGTCGAGCCGGGCGAGGTCCTCGTCGGACAGCTCCGGACGGGTCATCAGCCCGGCCAGCTGCTCCGGCGCGCTGACGCTCACCGCGGGCGAGACGACGCCCGGCCGGGAGCGGGTCCAGGCCAGGGCGACTGCCGCGGGCGAGGCGTCGTGCTCGGCGGCGATCGCGTGGACCTCGTCCAGGACGGCCCAGCCCTCGTCGGTGAAGTAGCGGGCGACGATGCCGGCGCGGGCGCCGGCGGGCTGGACGGTGCGGCTGTACTTGCCCGTCAGGAAGCCGTTCGCGAGCGAGGAGTGGGGCAGAAACGGGATGCCCTCGGCGCGCAGCCGCGGCGCCAGCGCCTGCTCCGGGTAGGCGCGGTTGAGCAGGTGGTACTGGCCCTGGTAGAGGACCGGACGCGGGGCGCCCTGCCGGTCGCAGACGTCGAGCAGCTGCTCCAGCCGCTGGACCGGGTAGTTCGACACGGCGAGGTGCGCGACCTTGCCCGCGGTGATGGCGTCGGCGGCGGCCCGGACCGAGGCGGTCATGTCCGCCTTGGGGTCGTCCATGTGGAAGTAGAGCACGTCGATCCGGTCGACCTGCAGGCGGGCGAGCGAATCGTCCACGCAGCCGCGGATGTTGTCGGCGGACAGGCCTTCGCGGCCCGGCATGCAGCCGACCTTGGTGGCCAGGCACACCTCGTCGCGCCGGTCGGGGTTCTTGGCGAGCCAGATCCCGATGGCGGTCTCGGACTCGCCGCCGACGCAGCCGGGGGCCCAGGACGGGTAGGTGTCCGCGGTGTCGATGTGCGTGCCGCCGGCCGCGAGGAACGCCTCGATGACGTCGGGGGCCGCGTCGCCGGGCAGGGTCCAGCCGAAGACGTTGCTGCCCAGGGTGACCGGGCCGCGCGAGATGAGGTCCCGGTTCACGCGTCCGCTCCCGCCCGCTCGGCCTCGATCCGCCGCCGGGCCTCGCCCAGGCACAGCTCGGTGTACTTGACCGCCATCACATCGCGGCCGTCGGCGCGCAGGCCCGCGAGGGCGTCGGTCAGGTAGCGCACGGCCTCGCCGTAACGGCCCTCCAGGAAGAGCGACTTGCCGTGGTGCTGCAGCACTACCGCCTCGTGGACGGTGCCCCTTGCCTCGTCCAGCAGCAGGGTGAAGTGCCGGGCGGCCTCGACGTAGCGGCCCTCCTCGCGCAGCACGTCGCCGGTGAAGATCTTCTTGCGCATGGTGTCCGGCGACTGGGCCAGGTAGCCCCTGGCCTCGTCCAGGGCGCCCAGCGCGATGGCGCAGCCGACCTTGTTCAGCGGGTTGTCGGTGCGGTCCATGACGGCCCGCAACAGCACCGGGTCGGTGGCGACCATCTTCTGGCTGACCTGGTGCACGCCCCAGCCGGGGCCGCCCACCAGGATGCCGTCGGCGTTGACCTCGCCGACCACGTCGGGGGTGGGGCTCTTCTCCAGCACGGCGTTCGTGCTCATCAGGTGGGTTCCCTTCAGTCTCATGGTTGTCGGCGGGTCACCAGACAAGGACCCGGTCGGCGGGCGCACACCACATCGCGTCGTCGGGGCCGGTCCCGAAAGCGGTGTGGAAGGCGTCGAGGTTCCGTGCGATCTGGTTGCAGCGGGCCTCGCCGGGGGCGTGCGGCGCGTCGCGGGAGAGCACGGACGCCACCGGGCGGGTCATGGCCTGGCGCCACAGCCGCGCCCAGCCGAGGAACAGCTCCCGGGTGCCGGCGCGGTGTGCGTCGTCGTCGGGCTCGGCGTGTCGCGCGCCGTAGTCGTCCCAGGCCCGGACGGCGACGGCGAGGCCGGCCAGGTCCGCGATGTTCTCGCAGAGCGTCCGGTTGCCGTCCACCCGTAGGTCGGGATGGTCGGTGCGTCGGAAGCCGCCGAACTGGCGGACGAGCGCGGCGTTCCGCTCGGCGCGGACGGACTCCTCGGCCGGGCCCCAGGCCGGCTCCGGAAGGCCGTCAGCGGTGGTGCCGATGCGGAACTCGTCGAAGGCATGGGTCAGTTCGTGGGCCACCACCGCGCCGAGGCCGCCCAGGCAGGCGGCGAGACGGCCGACGCGGAAGAGCGGCGGCTGCAGCGCCGCGGCCGGGATCACGATCCGGTTGGCGCGCGCGTCGTAGTGGGCGTTGACCTGGCTGGGGGTGATCCGCCAGTGGTCGGCGGAGACCGGAGTGCCGGTCAGGCGCAGCTCGCGGTCGATCTCGTGGGCGCACAGCGCCCGGTAGTTGGCCAGCAGGCGGTCGTCGTGGATCTCGACCCCGCCGTAGTCGCGGGGCCGCTCGGGTGCGACGAAGGCGACGTGCATCCGGTCGAGCTTGTCCAGGGCGGCGGCGCGCGCCCGCGGGCCCAGCCAGGAGCAGTCGAGCAGCGTCGCGCGGTAGGCGGCCAGCACCCGGCGGACCACGTCCCAGGCCTCGGCCCGGGTCTCGGCGTCCACATGGGCGGTCGCGTAGGCGTGGCCGAGGGCGTGGCCGAAGGCCCGGCTGAGCAGGAACTCGCCCTGCCCGGCGCGGTCGCGCCGAAGCCAGGGCTGGGTGCCGGCGCGGCGGTTCAGGCGGGCCCACACCGTGCTGACGGGCGGAGGCGCATAGGGGGCGAGGGAGGTCAGCACGCACCAGCGGGCGTAGCCACGCAGAGTCGTCGCGGAACACCCGGCCAGCTGCTCGGTCAGCACGTGCAGCAGCTCCGGCCGCTCGACGTGCACGAGCCCGTCCTCGGCCGGGACGATGCCGGCACCGTCCAGGAAGAGGGCCAGGGCGGGCAGTTCGGCGGGGAGCGCGGCCGCGGCGCAGGGGACGGCTGCGCCGGTCCGGGGCGCGGCCGCGCGGTGCAGCTCCGCCAGCCGGGACTCCAACGTCACCAGATCCGGGGCGACGTCCGCCTCCGCGCCGACGGCCGCGAGCATCTCGGCCAGGTCGGCGCGGTAGGCCTCGATCGCGGCGGGGTCGCGGTAGTGGTCGAGCGGCAGCGGGAGCGTGGCCGCGAGGACATGGCCGGCGTAGCGGCGCTCCTCGCCCGCGGCGATGTCGACGTAGTGCTGCAACGGGGTGATCACGCCGAGCCGGTGGACCTCGCCGCTCCAGCGGAAGAAGTCCTCCGGGTCGTGGATGTCGGCGGTCCGCGCGAGCAGCCGTCGCAGTTCGTCCTCGGTCGCAGCGGCGTCACCGTCGAGCCAGCTGCGCCGGAACGCACGGGCCTTGGCGACGACGTCGGGGACGTCGCCGTCCTGGTCGAGCAGCTCGCGTACGGCCGCGTCGGCGGCGAGCTGGAGTGTGGTGAAGGTGGTCACCAGCGAACGGCGGGAGCCGAGCGGCGACTGTGCCGCCCACTCACCGTTCACATGGGCGTACAGGTCGTCCTGGGGACGGGTGGTGGGCACAGCACCTCGCTCTCGTCGCACTCGTGGGGATCTCGTACCGGGCGGCTGGGGACAGGCCCTAGGGCTGTCCGGCGAGCATGAAACCGATCGACATCAGCCGGACGAACTCGCCGTCGGCGAGCGGCGTGCGGCGGTGCGGGGTCGCGTCGCCCTTGAAGAGCAGGACCTCGCCGGGTTCGAGGTCGACCTCGATGATCGTGCCCTCGTGCGTGTACAGCTGCAGGGCGGACTGTCTCAGCTCCGAACGCTCCAGCATGATCAGGCAGTTGAGGGCCACCTTGTTGGGCTTGTCGATGTGCCACGGCAGGTGGTCGGTGGCGCGGTTGTACTGGAAGGTGACCTTGCGGATCTGCGGCGCCAGGGCGAGACCGCTCTGCTCGTCGATCCAGCTGCGGAACTCGGTCCACTCCTCGACGTGCCGGTCGGCCACCGGGGAGACCTCGGCGTACTCGACGAGCGAGTAGCGTTCGAGGGCCCGCTCGAAGGAGTCGGCGGCCTCGGCGCGCAGCAGGTCGAACGCGTCGAGCGTGAGCCACTCGGGACGGCCCCGGTAGAGGATGGGACGGCCGGGGATGCTCGCCAGATAGCTGTCGAGCACCGACATCAGCAGGCGTCGGCCGGGGCTGTCGGCCTGGGGCAGCACCGAGTTGAGCACCTGGGCGACGATCTCGGAGAAGCGGACCCGCTCGGCCATCGGCCGGGCCCGCAGCGCCGCCAGCAGCTCGGCGGGCACCGTCGGCCGGGCTTCCGTCGGCCGGGCTTCCGCAGTGTCGCCAAGGTGCGCGGCCCCGGCGCCGCCGCCGACACCCGCCAGGACGCGGTCGCGTGAGCGCAACTGCGCCTGCAGGGCGCCGACCCAGTCCCGGAAGGCCGCGTCGGAGCCGAGCGGCGGCAGCGTCGCGGTGTCGGCGTCGGCGGCCGCCGCGATCAGCCGGATCACGTCGGCCCGGCGCTCGGGCGTCAGACCGACTCCGACCAGGTCGCGCTCGATGCCGTCGAGCACCACGGCGAGGACACGGTCGAGCGCCTCGCCGCCGCCCTCCCACCGGACCCGGCGGAGCCGGTCGGCGAGCAGCGTCCCGATGTCAGCGGCCATGGCCGGCACCGCTCTCCACCGGCCGTCCCGGGGCGGCGTCGGGTCCGCTCCTGTCCTCGGCGTGCAGCGTGATCGCCAGGGCCTCGTTGAAGATCTGTGCGGCTCCGATGAGTTCGCCCACCCGCAGCGCGCCGGTGGTGCTGAACACGTCGATGTGGCGCTGGAGCGCGCCGAGCAGGTCGGTCAGCGCCGCGAGCGAGTCGTGGGCGGCCTGCCGCACCGTGCGGCGGGTGGGCTCGTCGAGCTCCACCTGCCGCAGCGCGCGCAGGCGCCAGGCGGTCAGGTGCCCGTACACCATGGCGGCGTGGTAGACCCGGTCCACCTGCCACTGCTGCGGCGAGCCGTCGGGCTTGCGGCGCCAGGCGATGTCCACCATCGGGCTGGTGCGCGAGTCGTAGGAGTCCAGCAGCACAGCGTCGGTGATGATCTGGTGGTTCACGTACTGGTGCACGGCCTCGTGGTAGAGGTTCTCGGCCAGCAGGTGGACGGAGTCGTGGGTGCTCACCGACAGCGGCGGCACGTGCCGCAGCGCCGACCGGGAGAAGAACACGCACAGGGGGATGTCGGGGAGCGAACACGACGTCACCGGCCGCTGCCCGGCCTCGGGCCGGACCAGCTCCACCTGGGCGAAGGAGGTGATGTAGGTGCGCACCATGGCGAAGGCCCACGGGGCCTCGGCGAGCACGCCGAGGGCGTCGACGACCGCGCGGCGCATCAACGCGTGCGGTGTGACGACCCGGTGACCCTGCAGGGCCACCTCCTCACTCAACCGTTCGTCGCCGACGGGCGTGACCCACCAGAAGCGCTCGCCGGCCACCTCGAAGGGGTGCGACTCGGCGCCCTCGCGGGACGTCGGGCGCTCGCGGCGGAGCAGGTGGTCGTGGATGTCGAAGGGGGTGAGGCCGTGGGTCTCGTCGGTGATCCCGAAGCTGCCCACCACCCCGTTGCGGGACTCGGCCCGGGGCATCAGCGGTCGGTAGAGCCGCTCGGGCATCGCGATGTCGGTCATCTCGGCCGTCCCTAGCGCCAGTGGTGCGGCGAGAGGCCGATGTCGGTGGCGCGGAAGTCGCCCATCGTCTCCAGCTTGGCGATGAACGGCCGGTCGCCGGGCACGAGTTCGTTGACCCGTGCGATCAGCAGGTCGAGCTTCTCCTCTGCGGGCAGCTCGCCGGGCACCAGCTCGTCCAGACGCCGGCGCAGGGCCACCAGCTTGTTCCGGGCGCTGCGCCGGTTCGCCGACTGCAGCTGCGAGGTGGGCACGACGCGGGCGATCCGCTCCAGGCGCTCGTCCGGGCCGAGGGAAGGGTCGGGGAGGTGGGCGAGCAGCTTGACGGACAGCCGCACCAACTCGTCCACCACGTCCTGGTAGTCCTCCTGCTGCGGCGGCACGTAGTCCACGTCGGCGAAGGGGCGGGCCAGCAGCGGCGGCTTCATGCCCGGGGTCGGCGGGTGGTACTCCAATTCGATCTTCATGACGGTCTCCAACGCGGAACGCGGAAGCTAGACGGGAAGCGGTGTGTCTGCGGGGGCGGGCGGAGCGCCCGCCACGTCCCACAGCGCGCGGTTGCGCGACTTGAAGCTGAAGCTCACCAGGACGACCTCCTCGCCGGCCGCCACCGGGGTGCGTCCGTGCGGGGTGAAGGCACCGTCGAAGAGGAGGTAGTCACCCGCGTGGAGATTGCACAGCCGGTACCCGTCCCGCTCGATGAAGACGGTGGAGCTGGGGTGCTCGCTCAGCCCGTCCCCGGTGTGGGACAGACAGATGATCAGGTTCACTTCGCCGTAGCTGAAGTCGTCCACGTGGAAGTCGAGAAACTGGCCGGGCTCGAAGTATCCGATGTAGGTGGCGCCCTGCGGCTCCTCGACTTCCACGCCGGCCAGTTCGGAGACGAGAGTCGCCAGACCGACACGGTCGATGAAGTCGAGAGCCGCAGAGTCCACCGGGGCGTTCCATTTCCCGTTGTGGATGAATCCGGTGGCGGAGCGCAGCGCGGCGGCTGCCTCCGTGGTCATGGCGGACAGGTTCTCCGCCGTGAACAGTTCGTGAGCGGTGACGAACTGCGACGCGATGCGCTGGCGACTGTTCAGCTCGGCGATCTCATCAGCGATGGTCGGGAAGGTGCGCTTCCAGACGTTGGGGTCGCTCTTGACGGTCGTCTTCCAGCGGAGCCAGTGGGTCCAGTGCTGGCCCCAGTTCAGGGCCTTGGTCTCAGTCATGTCGTCTGCTTCCGATCCTCGGTGATCCACGCACAAAGGGCCGTGACGTCAGGTCAGGCCTGCTCGTCCTCGACGACGACCTCGGCGGCGTCGACCTCCTCCTGGGAGGTGATGGTCGCGAGCATCGCCGGCTCGGGAACCATGTGGTCCAGGCGACGGGTCAGGCGGTCCACGGAGACGTTGTTCTCGTTCGTCATGGCTTTCTCCTTCTCCTGTGTCGCGGGCCGGCTTCCTTGGCGCCGGCCTCGCTCGTTCACAAGGAAGATTCAACTCGCCCGTGCACGTACGGAACAGGAACGCACCCGGCAGTCGACCGGCAAGCCGCTCCGCCCCGTTGCCCGCGTGGTGCGGACCGAGCGTAGCCGTTCCGCTACGCTGGGCTCCGTGGTCGACAATCGCATCCCGCCGCTGGTGGTTCCCCGCAGGCGGGGTACGAGCGAGCCCCCGCCTCCATCCCCGTCTCCGCCTTCGGTGGAGCCGGGGGTCGGGAGGATCGTCAGGCCCGGCCACCGGACGCTTCGGGTCTTCCTCGGCGACACCGAGGGGCAGGTCTCAGGGGTGCGGCTGCCCGAGCACGCCCTGCCGGACGGCGAATCCTGACTCGGGGGCGAAGCGCTGCTCCAGGGCGTCCGCGAGGGCGTTCAGCGCTGACGCGCCGTCACCCTGGTAGGACGATCCATGCATCACAGCCAGCGTGCGCGGGCGGAGGGCGGCGAGGGAGCGCAGCGTGGCCGTGGCGGCGGTCAGGCAGGAAGTCTGACGGAACAACTCCTCGGCCTGGAGGGCCGGTTCGACCAGGTCCTGGTCGCTGACGGCCGGGCCGTTGCCGAGGTGGGTGAAGAGGTCGCCGCAGAAGAGCGTGCCAGTGGTCTCCTCGTAGAGCACTCGCGCCTCCCAACCATGGGGCACGTGCGGGGTGTTGAGGTTCCGGACCCGGCGGCGCACCTGCTTGCCGCCGAGGTCGATGACCTCGTCGTGGTCCATCGGGCGCGGCTCGCGGTCGCACAGGTCGTTGAGTGAGACCTGGCAGCCCAGCGTGTTGTGGGCGACCTGTGCGCGCGGCGCGGCGGCGAGGAACTCGTTCATCGCGCCGCACTCGTCGGCCTCGACGTGGCCGAAGGTGATCCAGCGCAGCCGCTCCAGCGGCAGGACGCGACGCACCGCCGCCGAGACGGCGGGAAAGAGCTGGCGCATGCCGGTGTGGAAGATCAACGGTTCCTCGGCGTCGACGAGGAACTGGTTGAAAGTGAAACCCGCGGGCGGTGCGATCTCGGGAACGTAGGTCGAGATCCGGTAGATGCCCTCGGCGATCTCGTCGACACGCGTCTCCATGCCTTCGTGCTTACACCCGGGCGGGCGGCGCGCGGACCGGGCACGCGGCGGCACCGGGGAGTGTCACCGGTTCGGCCGCGTCGGGCGCCGAAGTGGGGCAGAGCGCTAAAATCCGAACCATGGCAGAGCGCTCGGCAGCGCCGCAGCTCCTGCTGGAGACCGACGGCGACGCGCAGCTCATCAGCCCGAACCGCGACTACCGGTTCGGGCGGGATCCGGACAGCGACGTGGTGCTCGCCGATCCGCGGGTCTCCTGGCATCACGCGGTCCTGCACACCGCCGCGGACGGGCACTGGATGCTCGACGACGAGGACAGCACCAACGGCACCTACGTCGACGGCCACCGGGTCCGCCACCTCGACGTCTGCCCCGGCACGCTGCTGCGCTTCGGGGACGCCGTGGACGGCGCCTGGGCGCAGGTCGCCGCGCTGCCCGAGCCGACCAGGGTGAACCGGCGGCCCTCCGCACTGACCGCGATCACCGGCTCCTACCGGCAGCCCACCCGCATCGCGCCGCTGCCGCAGCGGGTGCTGCGGATCGGCCGGGCGAGCGACAACGACCTGGTCGTGGACGACCTCGTGGTCTCCCGCTACCACGCCGAACTGCTCGCCGACTCCGCCGCCGGGAGCTACGAGATCGTCGACCTGGGCAGCCACAACGGCACCTTCGTCAACGGACAGCGGGTCGGCCGCGCCCCCGTCGGCCCCGCCGACGTGGTCGGCATCGGGCACTCACTGTTCTGCCTGGTCGGAGACGAGCTGCAGGAGTACGTCGACACCGGAGCCGTAGGCCTCGACGTCACCGACATCACCGTGCGCGTGGGCGGCGGGAGCGGCGCGCGGACGCTGCTGGAAGGCGTCACGTTCCCTGTCGCGGAGAAGTGCCTGCTGGCGGTCGCCGGGCCCAGCGGCGCGGGCAAGTCGACGCTGCTGAACGCCCTGACCGGGCTGCGGCCGGCCGAGGAGGGCAGCGTCCGCTACGACGGCCGCGACCTCTACCAGGACTACGCCGAGCTGCGGCAGCGCATCGGTCTGGTCCCGCAGGACGACATCCTGCACACCCAGCTCACCGTCCGGCGCGCCCTCGGCTACGCCGCCGAACTGCGCTTCCCCGGTGACACCAGCAAGGCCGAACGCCGCGCCCGGGTCGCCGAGGTGATCACCGAGCTCGGCCTGGAACAGCGCGCCGACCAGGTCATCTCCTCGCTCTCCGGCGGCCAGCGCAAACGCGTCTCGGTGGCGCTGGAGCTGCTGACCAAGCCCTCGCTGCTCTTCCTCGACGAGCCCACCTCCGGGCTCGACCCCGGCATGGACCGCTCGGTGATGCACATGCTGCGGCGGCTGGCCGACGACGGCCGGACCGTCGTCGGCCAGCCGCCGCA
>NZ_QKYN01000207.1 GCF_003258295.1 Streptacidiphilus pinicola
GCGTCGCGCAGTGAAGCGCCCGCGCGGGGGAGCGCGCCCGCGCGCCCGCGGCCGCCCGCGCCGAGGCGGCCGGGGCCCGGTGGGGGCACGCTGCGGCTCGGGGAGCCGCGGAAGCGGCTGCGGGTGATGTGGGTCGCGCTCGGCGCGGTGTTCGCGCTGTTCGCCGGTCGGCTGGTGCAGCTGCAGTTCCTGGACTCCACCGCGCTCGCCTTCGAGGCCAAGGCCAACCAGTACGTCACCACCGCGCTCGCGGCGCAGCGCGGGACGATCACCGACGCCGACGGCAACGTGCTGGCGACCACCGTCACCGCCTACGACATCACCGCCGACCCGACCATGCTCACCCCCGAGCAGCTGCACACCACGGACGGCCCCGCGCAGGCGGCGGCGCTGCTCGCGTCGATCCTCGGGCAGGACCAGCAGAAGCTGCAGCAGGCGCTGACGGCGAAGAACCCGAAGACGGACATGTACCGTCTGGTCGCCAAGCAGCAGACGCCGCAGACCTGGGCCCAGATCACCGCGCTGAACAACCGGTTGGCGAACAAGGCCGGCTCCGGCCACTGCCTGGTGGAGAACACGCTCGCGCTGAAGGCCGGCGCGGACGGGCGGGTCGACGACGTCTGCGCCAACCCGGTCGCGGCGATCTTCCACGCTCGACACGACAAGCGGGTGTACCCGGACGGCGGCCTCGCCGCGAACGTGCTGGGGTTCGTCAACGCCGACGGCGTCGGCTCCGGCGGTCTGGAGCAGCAGTACGACGCGCTGCTGAAGGGCGTCGACGGCAAGCAGGTGTACGCGCAGGCGAACGGGCGCGAGGTGCCCACCGCGGGCGGCCAGCACGAGACCGCGCCGGTGCCGGGGTCGAGTCTGCGGCTGACGCTGGACCGGGACATCCAGTGGGAGGCGCAGAAGGCGATCTCCGACGAGGTGTCCAGGAGCCAGGCACTCGGCGGCTACGTCATCGTCCAGGACGTGACGAACGGCAAGGTGCTCGCCATGGCGACGGCCCCGGGCTTCGACCCGAACGACCTGGCGCACGCGGACCCGAACGCGATCGGCAACACCGCGCTGAGCGACGCGTACGAGCCGGGCTCGGTCAGCAAGCTGATGACGATGGCGGCGGTGCTGCAGCAGAACGTGGCGACGCCGGAGACGCACGTCACCGTGCCGGGCGCGCTGCCGCGCGCGGACCGGGTGTTCCACGACGACGTGGCGCACGGCACCGAGCAGCTGACGCTGAACGGCGTGCTGGCGCAGTCGTCCAACATCGGCACGATCCTCGCGGCCGAGCATCTGGGCAGCACCCAGTCCCAGGCCAACCAGGTGCTCTACGACTACCTGACGAAGTTCGGCATCGGCCAGCCCTCGGGGCTCGGCTTCCCGGGCGAGACGCAGGGCATCCTGCCGCCGCCGCAGAAGTGGAACGGCTCGCAGCAGTACACCATCCCGTTCGGCCAGGGCCTGGCCGTGAACGCGCTGCAGACCACCTCGGTCTACTCGACCATCGCCAACGGCGGCGTGCGGGTCGCGCCCACGCTGGTGGAGGGGATCACCGGGCCGGACGGCCGCTACACGCCGACGCCCGCGCCGGCCACGACCAGGGTGGTGAGCCCGGACGTGGCCAGGCAGTTGGCCGCGATGCTGCAGTCCGTCGTCGGCAGCGAGCAGGGCACCGGCACCATGGCGCAGATCCCCGGCTACCTGGTCGCCGGCAAGACCGGTACCGCGAACAGGGCCACGGCCTCCGGCTACAGCGGCTACACGGCCTCGTTCATCGGTTTCGCGCCCGCGGACAAGCCGCGGCTGACGGTCTCCTGCGTGATCCAGAAGCCGGTCGGCGCACACTTCGGCGGCGCCCTCTGCGGGCCGGTCTTCAAGCAGGTGATGGAGTTCGCGCTGAAGTCCCTGGACGTCCCGCCGACCGGCGCGCCCGCCGCGAACCTGCCGGTCAACTGGTGAGAAGCGTCATAGGAACGTGACAGTCGACGGAAATGGATGGCGATACCCTCACATGACCAGCACGGACGGCGGCATGCACATGGCAATGAACTCCCCACTTGGCTCCGAGAGCACCGGTACGGGTAACCTCACCGCCGTGCCCCATCGTGATCAGCCTTCGCTCCGTCCCCGGACCACCGACGGCCTCGCCCTCGCGCAGGTCGCCGCGCTGCTCGGCCTGGGTGTGTCGGGTGCCGCGGACGTCCTGGTCACCGGGATCACCCACGACTCGCGTGCGGTCCGTCCGGGGGACGTCTACGCCGCGCTGCCCGGCGCCAACGCGCACGGTGCTGACTTCGCCGCCCAGGCCGTCGCGGCCGGGGCCGTGGCCCTGCTGACCGACGCCGCGGGGGCCGAGCGCGCCGCCGAGGCCGGTGTCCCGCTGCTCGTGGTCGAGCAGCCGCGGGCCCGGGTGGGCGAGCTGGCCGCCGCGATCTACGGGCGCGCCGCCGAACAGCTGCTCTCCATCGGCGTCACCGGCACCAGCGGCAAGACCACCACCGCCTACCTGCTCGAGGGCGCGCTGCGCGGCGCGGGCCGCACGCCCGGCCTGCTCGGCACCGTCGAGATGCGGGTCGGCGAGACCCGGATCAAGAGTGAGCGCACCACCCCCGAGGCCACCGACCTGCACGCGGTCCTCGCGATGATGCGCGAGGCGGGCGCGGACGCGGTCGCCATGGAGGTCTCCAGCCACGCGCTGGTCTTCGGCCGGGTCGACGGCGTCGTCTACGACGTGGCCGTCTTCAACAACCTGACGCCGGAACACCTCGACTTCCACCCCGACATGGACGACTACTTCCGGGCCAAGGCGCAGCTGTTCACGCCGCGCCGGGCCCGCGTCGGCGTGGTCAACCTCGACGACCGCTACGGTCGCCGCCTGGCCGCCGAGTCCGAGATCCCGGTCGTCACCTACTCCGCCGAGGGTGACCCGGCCGCCGACTGGCGCGCCGAGCAGGTGCAACTGGGCCACGCCGACTCGCACTTCCGTGTCGTCGGCCCGAACGGCCTTGCCGCCGACGCCTCCTCGCCGCTGCCCGGCCCGTTCAACGTGGCCAACGCGCTGGCCGCGATCGCCGCCGCCGTCACCGCCGGGCTGCCGCTGGAGGCGGTCGTCGCCGGGGTCGCTGCGGTGCCGGGGGTGCCGGGCCGGATGGAGCAGGTGGACGCCGGACAGCCGTACCTCGCCGTGGTCGACTACGCGCACAAGCCGGACGCGCTGGAGGGTGCGCTGCGCTCGCTGCGCGAGGTGACCAAGGGTCAGGTCCTAGTCGTCGTCGGCTGCGGTGGCGACCGTGACCCCTTCAAACGCGGCCCGATGGGCGCCATCGCCGCCCGCTACGCCGACACCGCCATCCTGACCAGCGACAACCCGCGTTCGGAGGACCCGCTGGCGATCCTCGCCGCGATGCTCGGCGGCGCCGTCGAGGTGCCGGAGGCCGAGCGCGGGGACGTGCTGGTCGAGCCCGACCGCGCCCGCGCCATCGCGGCCGCCGTGGCCCGCGCCCACGCCGGGGACTCGATCCTCGTCGCCGGCAAGGGCCACGAGGTCGGCCAGTACGCCAAGGGCGAGGTCCGCCCGTTCGACGACCGCGTCGTGCTGCGCGACGCCATCACCACCACCCCTGCTACTACCACTGCCCAGTCCGCTCCCACGGACGTCGAGGAGTAGAGCCGACGTGATCCCCCTGACCCTCGCGGAGGTGGCCGAGGCCACCGGAGGGACGCTCGTTGACGCACCGGACCCGCAGGCGCGGGTCACCGGTCCCGTGGTGCACGACTCGCGCCAGGTCACGCCCGGCGCGCTGTTCGTCGCCGTGGTCGGTGAGCGGGTCGACGGCCACGACTACGCCGCGCGCGCCGTCACCGAGTCCGGTGCCGTCGCGGTGCTGGCGTCCCGTCCGGTCGGCGTGGCCGCCGTGCTGGTCGACGACGTGCTGGAGGCGATGGCCAGGCTGGCCCGCGCCGTCACCGCGCGCCTGACGGACACCACCGTCGTGGCGCTGACCGGCTCGACCGGCAAGACCAGCACCAAGGACCTCATCGCGCAGCTGCTGGGCGGTCAGGGCACCACGGTCTACACCGAGGGCTCGTTCAACAACGAGATCGGCTTCCCGCTGACCGCCCTGAAGGCGCAGCAGGACACCGAGTTCCTGGTGCTGGAGATGGGCGCGCGCGGCAAGGGCCACATCGCCGAGCTGTGCGGGATCACCCGGCCCAAGGTCGGTCTGGTCATCAACGTGGGCACCGCCCACCTGGGCGAGTTCGGCAGTCGCGAGGGCATCGCCGAGGCCAAGGGCGAGCTCGTCGAGGCGCTGCCCGCCGACGGCGTGGCGGTGCTGAACGGGGACGACCCGTTCGTGCGCGCCATGGCCGCGCGCACCAACGCGCGGGTCACCTTCTACGGCGAGGCCGCGGACGCGACCGTGCGGGCGGACGATGTCCGTTTCGACGAACTGCAGCGTGCCTCGTTCACTTTGAGCACACCCGGCGGTTCCGCGCCGGTGGCTCTGAAGCTCTACGGTGAGCACCACGTGAGCAACGCCCTCGCCGCCGCCGCGGTCGCGACCGAGTGCGGGCTGGGCGTCGAGCGGATCGCCGCCGCGCTGAGCGAGGCCGGGAGCCTGTCCAAGTGGCGGATGGAGCTGACGGAGCGTTCGGACGGCGTCACCGTGATCAACGACGCGTACAACGCCAACCCCGACTCGATGCGGGCCGCCCTGCGCGCGCTCGCCGCGATCGGCGGGAGGGGACCCGAGGCACGCCGCACCTGGGCGGTCCTGGGGGAGATGCGGGAACTCGGCGAGGACTCCCTCGCCGAGCATGATGCCGTGGGCCGGCTCGCGGTCCGGCTGAACATCGCGACCCTGGTCGCGGTGGGCGGCCGGGAAGCGGCCTGCATGGAGCTGGGCGCGAGGAACGAAGGTTCGTGGGGTGAGGAATCGGTGCTGGTGCCCGACGCGGATAGCGCGATCGAGCTGCTCCGGGAGCAGGTCCGACCGGGGGACGTGGTCCTGGTGAAGGCGTCCCGTTCGGTGGGTCTGGAGAAGGTCGCCGCGGCCCTGCTCACGCAGGACGCGGCCGGCACTTCGACCGGGGAGGCTGGTCGTTGATGAAGGCGATCCTCTTCGCCTCGGCGTTCGGCCTGTTCTTCTCGCTGGTCGGCACCCCGGTCCTGATCCGGATCCTGGCCCGCCACGGCTACGGCCAGATGATCCGCGACGACGGCCCGCAGGCGCACCACAGCAAGCGCGGTACCCCCACCATGGGTGGTATCGCCTTCATCCTGGCGACCCTGGTCGGTTACGCGCTGACGCACCTGATCATGGGCACCAAGCCCACCATCTCCGGCATGCTGGTGCTCTTCCTGTTCGCGGGCATGGGCCTGGTCGGATTCCTCGACGACTACATCAAGATCGTCAAGCAGCGTTCGCTCGGTCTGCGGGCCAAGGCCAAGATGGCCGGCCAGCTGATCGTCGGCATCGTCTTCGCTGTCGGCGCGCTGCGCTTCCCGGACCCGGCGGGCACCACCCCGGCCTCCACCAAGCTGTCCTTCGTGACCGACTTCGGCTGGTCGCTCGGCCCGGTGCTGTTCGCCCTCTGGGCGCTGTTCATGATCCTGGCCATGTCCAACGGCGTGAACCTGACCGACGGACTGGACGGCCTGGCCACCGGCGCCTCGGTGATGGTCTTCGGCGCCTACGTCTTCATCGGCATCTGGGAGTACGGCCAGACCTGCGCCACCGCGGCCACCGCCGGCGCCCAGTGCTACCAGGTCCGCGACCCGCTCGACCTTGCCGTCGTCGCCGCCGCGCTGATGGGCGCCTGCTTCGGCTTCCTGTGGTGGAACACCTCGCCGGCCAAGATCTTCATGGGTGACACCGGGTCCCTCGCCCTCGGTGGCGCACTCGCTGGTCTGGCGATCTGCTCCCACACCGAGATGCTGCTCGCCATCCTCGGCGGCCTCTTCGTGCTGATCACCCTGTCCGTGATCATCCAGGTCAGTTCGTTCCGGATGACCGGCAAGCGCGTCTTCAAGATGGCACCACTCCAGCACCACTTCGAACTGAAGGGCTGGTCGGAGGTGCTCATCGTGGTCCGCTTCTGGATCATTCAGGGTCTGTGCGTCGCCGTCGGGCTCGGCCTCTTCTACGCTGGCTGGGTCACATCCTGATGGGCGGTGCGGAGGGCGCGAGCGGTATGGACTGGGAGAACCTGCACGTCACGGTGGCCGGTCTGGGCGTCTCCGGCGTCCCCGCGGCCAAGGTGCTGCACGGCCTCGGCGCGGTGGTCACCGTCGTCGACGGCGGTGACGGCCCACGTCAGCAGGCCCAGGCCGAGGAACTGCGCGCGCTCGGCGTCACCGTCCGCCTCGGCGACGGCGACTCGCTGCCCGACGACACCGAGCTGATCGTCACCGCTCCCGGCTGGCCGCCCTACGCACCGCTCTTCCAGGCCGCGGACAAGCTCGACATCCCCGTCTGGGGCGACGTCGAGCTCGCCTGGCGGCTGCGCCGCCCGCACCCGGCGACGGGCGAGCCCGCGCCGTGGCTCGCGATCACCGGCACCAACGGCAAGACCACCACGGTCCGGATGCTCGCCTCGATCCTGACCGCGGCGGGCAAGCGCACCGCCGCCGTCGGCAACGTCGGCGTCTCCGTGCTGGACGCGGTGCTGGCCGAGGAGCCGTACGACGTCCTGGCCGTCGAGCTCTCCAGCTACCAGCTGCACTGGGCGCCCAGCGTGCGCCCCTACTCGGCGGTCGTGCTCAACCTCGCGCCGGACCACCTCGACTGGCACGGCTCCATGGAGGCCTACGCCGCCGACAAGGGCCGGATCTACGAGGGCAACGTCGTCGCCTGCGTCTACAACGTCGCCGATCCGGCGACCGAGCACCTGGTGCGCGAGGCCGAGGTCGAGGAGGGCTGCCGCGCCGTCGGCTTCACGCTCGGCGCGCCGGCCCTGTCCCAGCTGGGCGTCGTGGACGGCCTGCTGGTCGACCGCGCCTTCATCACCGACCGCCGCCACGCGGCCGCCGAGCTGGCCTCCGTCGAGGACGTGCAGCCCAGCGCCCCGCACAACGTTGCCGACGCGCTCGCCGCCGCCGCCCTGGCCCGTGCCTACGGCGTCGAGCCGCGCGCGGTCCGCGACGGTCTGCGGGCGTTCCGGCCGGACGCCCACCGGATCGCCTTCGTGGCGGAGGTGGACGGGGTCGCCTACGTGGACGACTCCAAGGCGACCAACCCGCACGCTGCGGCCGCCTCGCTGGCCGCGTACGAGTCGGTGGTCTGGATCGCCGGCGGCCTCGCCAAGGGCGCGGAGATGGGCGACCTCGTCGCCGCCGCGGCCCCGCGCCTGCGCGCCGCCGTCCTCATGGGCGCGGACCGCGCGGTCATCCGCGCGGCGCTCACCGAGCACGCCCCGCACATCCCCGTCTTCGAACTCCCCGACGGGGTGGTGGGCGCCGCCGCGATGGAGTCCGTCGTCGACGCGGCGGCGGGCTTCGCCGAGTCCGGCGACACCGTCCTGCTGGCCCCCGCCTGCGCGTCGATGGACATGTTCACCAACTACGGCGAGCGCGGCGACCTCTTCGCCGCCGCGGTGCACGCGTTGTAGGCAGCGCCTCCACGACCATCGGCGGGTGACCCGGTAGGGTCATTCGCCGATAGTCGTTGTACCGGGGAGAGGACCACCGAAGTGCCGGAAGCGAACGTCGCCACCTTCCGGTCCTACAGCCGGTTCTCGGGACTCCAGGCGGCGTGGAGACGGTTCCAGCGAGGGCTGGCACGGCCGTTGACGCCGTATTACCTGATCCTCGGTTCCTCCGCGCTGATTCTCGTCCTCGGTCTGATGATGGTGTTCTCCGCCTCGCAGATCCAGGCGCGGCTGGACGGGCTGCCGTTCGACTACTACTTCAAGAAGCAGCTCATCTCCGTCGTCATCGGCGCCGGCCTGATGTTCCTCGGCGTCCGGCTGCCCGTCAGGACCCACCGCGCGCTGGCGTATCCGCTGCTGCTCGGCGTCCTCGTGCTGCTGCTCGCGGTGATGGTGCCGGGCGTCGGCGTCGAGGTGAACGGCAACCGGAACTGGCTCCGGCTCGGCGGGTTCTTCCAGATCCAGCCCTCCGAGTTCGCCAAGCTGGCGCTGGTGCTCTGGGCCGCCGATCTGCTCACTCGTAAACAGCAGATGAAAACTCTCGGCGAGTGGAAGCACCTGCTGATCCCGCTCGTGCCGGTCGGCTTCCTGCTGCTCGCGCTGGTCCTCGCCGGCGGCGACATGGGCACCGCGATGATCATCTGCGCGCTGCTCTTCGGGCTGCTGTGGATGGCCGGCGCCCCCGCGCGCCTGTTCAGCGCGAGCGCACTGCTCGCGCTGCTGGCCAGCGCCGTGCTCATCATCACCGTGCCGCACCGGCTCTCCCGGCTGGGCTGCATCGGCGCGACGCAGGTCGGCGCGGACGGCTCCTGCTTCCAGGCCGTGCACGGCATCTGGGCGCTGGCGTCCGGCGGGATCTTCGGGACCGGGATCGGGGCGAGCGTGCAGAAATGGGGTCAGCTGCCCGAGCCGCACACCGATTTCATCTTCGCCGTGACCGGTGAAGAGTTGGGTCTGGCGGGGACGGTGTCGGTGCTCGTTCTCTTCGCGGCACTAGGGTATGCGGGTATCCGCGTGGCCGTACGCACGAAGGAGCCGTTCATCAGGTACGCAGCGGGAGGCGCCACCACCTGGATCATGGCCCAGGCCATGATCAACATCGGTGCGGTGCTGGGACTTCTGCCCATCGCGGGCGTCCCGCTCCCGATGTTCTCCTATGGCGGGTCCGCGCTGCTGCCGACCATGTTCGCGATCGGCCTGCTGCTCTGCTTCGCACGCAGCGAGCCGACTGCGAAGGCGGCGCTCGCCGCGCGGAGCAAGCGCAGGAGCAAGGGAAACAAGCAGGATCGGCGCCGGTTCCTCCGGCGGCCCCACAAGGAGCGGTGAATTTCGGTGCATGTGGTCCTCGCCGGCGGTGGTACCGCCGGTCATATCGAGCCCGCACTCGCGTTGGCTGACGCGTTGCGGCGCAACGACCCCACGGTCGGCATCACCGCGCTCGGGACCGAGCAGGGGCTGGAGACGCGACTGGTGCCCGAGCGGGGCTACGACCTGGCGCTGATCCCCAAGGTCGCGCTGCCGCGCAAGCCCTCCGGTGACCTGATCACCCTGCCGGGCCGGCTGCGCAACACCGTCAAGGCCGTCCAGGACATCCTGGAGCGCACCAAGGCCGACGTGGTCGTCGGCTTCGGCGGCTACGTCTCCATGTCGGCTTACTTCGCGGCCAAGCGCAGCGGCGTGCCGATCGTCATCCACGAGGCCAACGCCCGCCCCGGCGTCGCCAACAAGATCGGTTCCCGGTACACCGACTACGTGGGCGTGGCCACCCCGGACAGCAAGTTCCCGAAGGCCCGCTACATCGGCATCCCGCTGCGGCACACCATCGCCAACCTGGACCGCGGCGCGGCCCGCCCGCAGGCGCGGCAGTACTTCGGCCTTGAGCAGAACCTGCCCACCCTGCTGGTCTCCGGCGGCTCCCAGGGCGCGCGGCGCCTGAACGAGACGATCCAGGCCGTCGCCCCGCGGTTGCAGCAGTACGGCGTGCAGATCCTGCACGCGGTCGGCCCGAAGAACGAGCTGCCGCCGACGAACGACCTGCCGGGCATGCCGCCGTACCGCGCGCTGCCCTACCTGGACCGGATGGACCTCGCCTACGCCTCCGCCGACCTGATGCTCTGCCGGGCCGGCGCGATGACCGTGGCCGAGCTGGCGGCCGTCGGCCTGCCGGGCGTCTTCGTGCCGCTGCCGATCGGCAACGGCGAGCAGCGCCTGAACGCGCAGCCGGTCGTGCGCGCGGGCGGCGGTCTGCTGATCGACGACGCCGAGCTGACCCCGGAGTGGGTGCTGCAGAACGTCCTGCCGGTGCTGACCGACCCGCAGCGCCTGTGGCAGATGTCCCACGCCGCCGCCGAGTTCGGCCGCCGCGACGCGGACCAGTTGCTGGCGCAGATGGTGTACGAGGCGATCGACGCGCACCGGGGTGGCCGCAGGCGTGGCTGAGTCCGTCGGGGTCGAGGAGCAGGCCGAGTCGGTCGCCGATCAGGAGCGACCGCCCCGGCCCGGGCTCAGGCTGTCCCGCCGGGGGATCGTCGTGCTGTGCGGACTCGTCGTCGCGCTGCTGGGCACCGGTGTGTGGCTCGTCTGGTTCTCCTCGGTCTTCGACGTGCGCACGGTCACCGTGGTCGGGGTCCGGTCGTTGACGAAGGATCAGGTGCTGCGGGCCGCCCAGGTTCCGCTGGGCGGTCCGTTGGAGCGACTGGACACGGGGGCCGTGGAGGCGCGGGTCGAGAAGGCGCTGCCGCGCGTCGACCACGCCGACGTCTCGACGTCCTGGCCGCACGCGGTGCAGATCACCGTGACCGAGCGGAACCCCGTCGCCGCGGTCCGCGGCGACCACGGCGGATACACGCTCGAGGACACCACGGGCGTGCGATTCGCCACTCTCCCCACGCCGCCCGCCGGGGTGCCGGTGGTGCAGCTCGCGCTCTCGTCCTCGGGCCGGGGCGCGCTGGCGCAGTTTCCCGAGACGGTGCTGGTCGCGGGCGCGGTGGAGGTGGCCAAGTCCCTTCCGCCGGCCATCGCCAGGCGCACCTCCCAGGTGGTCGTGCACTCGTACGACGACATCGAGCTGACGCTCACCGGCCCTTCGGGCACGGTGTATTGGGGAAGTCCCGAACAGAGCCCGCGCAAGGCGGTCGTGCTCGCGGCGCTGTTGAAGCAGGACGCCAAGGGTTACGACGTGAGCGCACCGACCGATCCCGCACTGCGCTCTTGACGGACCGTCTGTTCTGCCCTGACGCTTGTTGACCCCCCGTGTACGTGCAGGGACCTTAGATCACATAGGCTCAACAATAAAAAGCCGCTTGCTCGGCGTGTCCGTTGAACCGGCAAGGCGCGATGCCTACTGTCCTAGTGACAGTGGATAATGCAGCAGTGACATAGCATTAACTCTAAACCTCATGTTTAGGGTGAGTAGACAGATCCGAGGCGAGAGGCCTTCGACGTGGCAGCACCGCAGAACTACCTCGCAGTCATCAAGGTCGTCGGTATCGGCGGCGGCGGCGTCAACGCCATCAACCGGATGATCGAGGTCGGGCTCAAGGGCGTCGAGTTCATCGCGATCAACACCGATGCCCAGGCGCTGCTGATGAGCGACGCCGACGTGAAGCTCGACGTGGGCCGTGAGCTCACCCGCGGTCTCGGCGCCGGAGCGAACCCGGAGGTCGGCCGCAAGGCGGCCGAGGACCACCGCGAGGAGATCGAGGAGGTCCTCAAGGGGGCCGACATGGTCTTCGTGACGGCAGGAGAGGGCGGCGGCACCGGCACCGGCGGCGCGCCCGTGGTCGCGAACATCGCCCGTTCGCTCGGCGCACTGACGATCGGCGTGGTCACCCGCCCCTTCACCTTCGAGGGACGCCGCCGCGCCAACCAGGCGGAGGACGGCATCGCGCAGCTGCGCGAGGAGGTCGACACCCTCATCGTCATCCCCAACGACCGCCTGCTCTCCATCTCCGACCGGCAGGTCAGCGTCCTCGACGCGTTCCGCAGCGCCGACCAGGTGCTGCTCTCCGGTGTCCAGGGCATCACCGACCTGATCACCACCCCGGGTCTGATCAACCTCGACTTCGCGGACGTCAAGTCCGTGATGAGCGGCGCGGGTTCCGCGCTCATGGGCATCGGTTCGGCGCGCGGCGAGGACCGCGCGAAGGCGGCGGCGGTCATGGCGATCTCCTCGCCGCTGCTGGAGGCGTCCATCGACGGCGCCCGCGGTGTGCTGCTCTCCATCTCCGGCGGCTCCGACCTCGGCCTGTTCGAGATCAACGAGTCCGCGCAGCTGGTCAGCGAGGCCGCGCACCCCGAGGCGAACATCATCTTCGGTGCGGTCATCGACGACGCGCTCGGCGACGAGGTCCGCGTCACCGTCATCGCCGCCGGCTTCGACGGCGGCCAGCCGACGCCGATCGTCCGCGAGCCGATCGTCCGCGCGTCGACCAGCGAGCGCCCGGCCACCACCCCGGACTTCCCGCGGGCCTCCGCGGGCTCCCCGGGGGCGGGTTCCACCGCGACCGGCCGCAGCATGCACACGCTGGGCAGCGTCCCCCGCGCCGAGGACACCCCGCGCC
>NZ_QKYN01000208.1 GCF_003258295.1 Streptacidiphilus pinicola
GGGTAACCACGCGCCTTCGGCGCGGGTTGCTTGGGCCTTCGGCCCTGCGCTGATGACGCCTCACTCCCCGTGCTTCGCACGGGGAGTGAGGGCGCGCCGGGCGTTGCCCCGGCGGGGCCCCGGCTGCGCCGGGGCGGGCACGGGCGCGGCTTCGCCGGCCCCGTGCTCGAGGTGGCGCGGGGGGTTGGAGTGTAATGGGCCGACGGCGCTTCGCGCCTATATCATCAGGTCAGTGATGGTGCGACGCCATCGCGTCGTATGAATGACGCGCCCCGCCTTCGGCGGAGTGCTATTCTCTCCGCTTCGCTCCGGGGAGGCTGGCTAGGAGGGGTCCGGGTGTCCCCCGGCGCGAGCGTGCCGGACACCCGACAGAACGGGGCCCACGGGCGGCGGGGATGACCGAACGTCACCACGACTAACACCCTGACGCACACTCAGACACCCAGCAGCCTAGTGCTGCATCAAAAGTATTAAGCCGCTTAACTTTGGAAAACCACAGCACCCCACCAAAAACCCACACTGACCAGCAAAAACGTCAAGGGGCGGGAGAAGGGAAGAGGACGGAACCCAGGCGGGATATCACGGAACAGCCCGCGTTCCTGTCGCGGAGCAACCCTCAACGAACTCTATCAATACCCGCAATAGACCAAAATAGACCATCAGACTGTGCTCCGCGGATGCCGCCGCCTTGGGTGTGGGGAGAGGAGCGCCGTTGGCCGCCTGCCCGTGGGGAGTTGGGGCTGGGTCGGGTCGTGCGGGTCCGGATCGAGGGGACCAACCGCGGGTACTGCACGCGGGGTCAACTCCCGTACGGCGGGCTCCGTTCACGCGGGCGCCGATGGCGCCCCGAACACCCCGACACCGAGCAGCAGTCGCCCGACGGGGCCCCGGAGTCTTCGCTCCTCCGGGCCCCGTCGTCGGGCAGACCGTCAGCAGGGCGCCGACGGGCCTAGTTGGTGGTCTCGCTCAACGAGGCGGCGCACGGTTCCGTCTGGCAAGAGCCTGGGCCCGGACGAGGAAAGAACCACTATCGCGACGATGAGCGCCGGGATGAGCAGCGCGATGCTGATCAAGGTGGGGTTAAAGGAAGTGGACAACATGTGTCTCTCCGTTCGCTCGGTTGCGGAGAACGAGCTCCCACTCGCCGGCGCGCGCGAGGAAAAAAGCGCGCATGTTGAGGCTCCGGTTGACTGCGTCCGTTTTGTTCGTCATGTCTTCTTCGTCAAGGATTGTCTGAAGGGACTCCTTGGACTTGTTGGTCAGAGCGACCGTGATCCGCTCTGCGATCTGCGGCTTTTGCGACCCAACTGGCTGCTGGGCCACGCCGCTGGGCGGCGTCTGCGTATCCTCTTCGGATGAACCCTGACTGTTTTTCACTGTCACCGGTTCGCCTCCATCAACATCGACTTACACACTCTTCCCTAAGCGGACATACCCCTCACACGGGAACGTATCCTCATAACTGCGGCTCGCATGGTAGGCGAGCCCGGGATATTACCACGCTTCACCCATGTGGAGTATGACTTTTCTATGCTACATCTCCGCATGCAAGCCAGCCATGCGGAACTGATCACGTTTGACGCTCGTAACATTCGCTTGATGGGCGGCGTGACCGGCACAATAGCTATGGGCACCTCCAGCCAGCACGTAGCCCCCCAGGCTTGGCTCGTCCCTTGAGGGTACCCAACGATCGCCGTACCGTGGCAGGCTTTCTGCAGAGAATCTCTGCATCTGAGCGACTCGCCTACAGAGTGAAGCTGCTTGTGCTCTGCAGCTGGGGTAAAGTATCGCTACGGAGAGACCTCAGTTCGAGACTGTACGAAAGCGACGGCCTGGGGATCTTCGAGGGGGCTCCGCGCCGCACGGAAGGGATTTCACCGGCGGCACCTCCCCGGCGGTCCCCTCCGACCG
The DNA here is from genome assembly GCF_003258295.1 of Streptacidiphilus pinicola. Classification (GTDB taxonomy): domain Bacteria; phylum Actinomycetota; class Actinomycetes; order Streptomycetales; family Streptomycetaceae; genus Streptacidiphilus; species Streptacidiphilus pinicola. Next base: position 1,912 of record NZ_QKYN01000208.1, read on the forward strand.
CCCTCCCCTGGGGAGAAGGACAGAACCGGTACCGGTGCTGTCACAGCGCCACCCCTCTGCCCCCGTGGGCCGCACGAAGCCCACGGGGGTCCCGTGTACCAAGAAGGAAGCAGGTAGAAGGTGCTCACCAGCTCGACGACCGATGTCGGCGATATCGTCTCCTCCACCGTGGCCGCCGAGGTCTCCGACCGCGAGGACAACACGATGGAGGCCCAGCAGGAGACGGAGGACGCCGACGACGGCAGTCCGAACCTCGCCGGCCTGAGCGGCGACTACGGCGAGCACGCGCAGCAGCACGAGCTCATCCACTTCGTCGGCGCGATAACGGACCGGGGGCCGCGACAGTCTGACGCCGAGTGCGACGCCCAACAGGGACGTGCTGCCACCAGTTCTGACGGTGGATCTGGCTCTGGCGGTGACGATGTCGTCCGCACGGGGGGTTCGGACGACGACTCCGACGACGAGTCGGCAGGGGACCTGCCGGCCGTACCGGAGATCCCGGACGTCCCGGAGTACGGCGGGGACCCGACCCCGGACTCCGACAAAGACCCGGTCGTCGGGGACAAGTACCCGTTCGGGATGAGCATGGTCTTCGGCAAGCTCGCCGACGTCCACTTCGGCTGGAAGGCCCCCAAGGAGAGCATGCGGGACTCGATCGACATGTACGCGCTGCTCGGGATGGCGCTCGTCTCGGTGCTCTACTGCTTCCTCATCGTCATCGAGTCCGGACACCTGCCGCACGGCACGGCGCAGTTCCTCTCGATCCTCTTCGTGCCGCCGGCCGTGCTGGCTCTCACCACCCTGTGCTTCCTGCGACGGAAGAATCGCCCTTGAGCATACGAGCGCCCCGGCACGAGCATTGCCGGGGCGTAACCGTAAACCGCAGGGCACGCGAGGGGCCGACTCGAACGAGTCGGCCCTCAGTCTGTCCGCGCCCCGGCCGCCGTAGCCGGTCTCCGAGCCGACGCCGTAGCCGGTCTCGTAGCCGAACGCGTAGCCGGTGACGGTGACCGTGATCCCGGGCCCCCGGGCCCCCGGGCGAGAGCTCCATGACGAGAGGCGACGCGGTCAACTTGCGGTCCCTAGCAGGAAACCAGCCCTTGGCCAACACCCCAATGCGGCCGATCCCGGGGGGATTGCGGGCCCCAGGGTCGCCGTGTTGGCTCCCCGACAGCCTCACCGGCCCGCAGGTTCGGGTGTTGGTGGCGGCTTCGTCCGGGTGTTGTGTCGGCCCCGGCATCACCGCCAGGAGCAGGGAGTGTCTGATCCTTTGTGGGTGGTCCGGTGTTCGGTCTGGTCTAGCGGTCGGTGACGCGGTCGCCGTAGTGGCTGGCGAGGCTGTTGATGGCCTGCTTCCAGGACTGGGTCCTGCCGGTCACATTGGCGTGGTTCTTGATCGGGTTCTGGATCACGAGGTAGAGGACTTTCAGGGCCGCGTCGTCGTCGGGGAAGTGTCCTCGACGGCGTGAGGCCTGCCGGAAGCGCGAGTTGAGGGACTCGATCATGTTGGTGGTGTAGACGACGCGGCGGATCGGGGCGGGGAACCGCATAAAGACGATCATGTGCTCCCAGCTGCGGCGCCAGGTGTCGATCACGGCCGGGTAGCGCTCGCCCCACTCCTCCTCGAAGCGGGCGAACCGCTGCTCGGCCTCGTCCGCGGTCTTGGCTGTGTAGACCTCCTTGAGCTGGCGGGCGATGGCGCCCCAGTACTGCTTGGCCGCGTAACGCAGGCTGGTGCGGACCATGACGACGCACAGCTGCACGTCGGTCTGGGGCCAGACGTCGTTGATGGACTCCGGAAGGCCCTTGAGGCCGTCGCAGCAGGCGATCAGGACGTCCTGGATGCCGCGGTTGCGTAGTTCGGTCAGCCAGGTCATCCACTGCTTGGGGCCCTCGCCGCCGGTGCCGACCCACATGCCCAGCACGTCGCGGTCGCCGTCGAGGTTGATGCCGACGGCGATGTAGACGGGCTTGTTGGCCACGGCGCCGTCTCGGATCTTGATGTAGATGCAGTCGATCAGCAGGACCGCGTAGACGCGGTCGAGCGGTCGGGTGCGCCAGGCGGCGAGGTCTTGGGCGACCTGGGCGGTGGCGCGGGAGACCAGGTCGCGGGAGACCTCGATGTCGTAGACCTCGGCGAGGTGGGCCTGGATCTCACCGGTCGTCAGGCCCTTGGCGTAGAGGGAGATGATGGTCTCCGAGAAGCCGTCGACGCGGCGGGAGTGCTTGGGGACGATCTGCGGGTTGAAGTTGCCGGCCCGGTCGCGGGGGATGTTGATCTGGACCGGGCCGACCTGGGAGAGCACGGTCTTGCGGCTGGTGCCGTTGCGGTGGTTGCCCGACCCGGCGCCGGCCGGGTCGCCCTTCTCGTAGCCGAGGTGGTCGGCCATCTCGGCCTCCAGGGCGCCTTCCAGGACCAGCTTCACCAGCCCGGTCAGCAGCCCGTTCTCCCCGACCAGTTGCAGGCCGTTGCGGCGGGCCCGCTCGATCAGATCTTCGGCCAGTTCCCGGTTCTGCTCGGTCGCGATGCGTGCCAACTCGGCCCCCGTCTGCACCTGGTGCTCGTTCTCGTGGGGGCTCTGCTCGTTCGTGGTGCCCATGCGTGATCCTTCCCGGCATAGAGGTCATCTCATGCCATCTCGGGTCACACCAGACCAACCATAAAGTTCAGGACAGTCCCGCATGAACGCCAGGAGGGGAGGAGGGGAAGCCGGCGGTTGAGGGGTGTTTGCCGATGGCGGTGGGTCGTCGACGCGTTCGAGTGTGACGGTTATCGAGCCCTGTGTGTCGTCGCGGCGAAAGGGGATGATCATGGTTTCACCCTGCCGTTCGGGCGAGTCTGGGGCAAGGGGCTGGGCGGGCTGGTGCGGTTCGTTTGCGGCGCTGGTGTGAGGTGGGGTCAGGAACCGGGGGCCGGTGGGGTGGCGTCCACGAGGGCATGCAAGATCGGTATCTCTGTGTGGTTGGGCAGGCGGCTGCGGGGGGTGCCTTTGGCGTCGGTTCACCATGGTCCGTTGCCTCGTGCGGCGCAGACGGCTCGGTTGGTGGCGGGGCAGTTGGGTGGGTTGCCGCTGTGCGAGTCGGAGGCTGCGGGTGATTACGTTCCGTACGTT
>NZ_QKYN01000031.1:0-49004 GCF_003258295.1 Streptacidiphilus pinicola
CCGCCGGAGGATCCGGCTCCGGCCACGGCCGCGGCTGCACCGACACCACACACTCCGATCCACCCAGAAGCAGGAAGACCGCCATGATCTCACCACGACAGAAGCCAACTCGCTTACCAAGAAGCTAACTTCGAATCAGCCACCAAGATCCCACACCTCCGGCGCTCCGGGCATGGTGGTGTCGTGAAGCGCTTGGGGACGATACCCACGTCCAGACGAGGTATCAGCAGATCGAGGTGTCACCGGGCCCGAACGACGGCTGGGAGCCTGTCCCGATCGTCTTCCAGGACTATCCCAACCTCGACCGTCAGGCCGAGGCCGCGCAGCGACAGCATTCCCTTGGAGAGTGGATCACATATCTCACCTCACCGGACTGCCATTGAGATCCGAGTAGGTGGACAACTCCGCGTCAGGCCTCGATGGTCTCATCCTCCACTGCCAGTTCGTCGGGGTCCACGCCGAGAGCCTCGGCGATGGCTGCGAACTCGGCCAAGGCGGCCTTCAGGTCCTCGACGATCTCCTGGGCGATGACGCCCGGCGGCAACTGGCTGTCCGCATCGTCCAGCGCAGGGTCCTTCATCCACGTGATGTCGAGGTTGATCTTGTCCCGGGCAATCAGCTCTTCGTAGCTGTACGCCTTGAACCGGCCCGAGTCGACCTCCGTCCGCTCGCCGTGCGGTTTTCCCGGCAGGTAGGCTTCCACGAACTCCTGGAGATCCGCACGGCGCAGCGGGCGTGCCTTCAACGTGAAGTGCTTGGCGGTGCGTAGGTCGTAGACCCAGGTGGTGGACGTGTGGGGCTTCCCGTCTGCGCGCGGCGCCTTCTTGTCAAAGAACAACACGTTGGCCTTAACCCCGCCGGCATAGAAGATGCCAGTGGGCAGCCGCAGGATGGTGTGAAGGTCGAAGTCCTGTAGCAGGCGCCGCCGGATCTTTTCGCCGGCCCCACCTTCAAAGAGGACGTTGTCGGGCAAGACCACCGCAGCACGACCGTTGATGGCCATCAGTGACATGATGTGCTGCAGGAAGTTGAGCTGCTTGTTGGTGGTCGTGACGCGGAAGTCATCGCGGTCGTAGGAGATGTCTTCACGCTCGGCCTTGCCGTCGGTGCCGACGATGGTGATTGCGGACTTCTTGCCGAACGGTGGATTGGCTAGGACGAGGGAAGCATGCCGCAACGGCTTCTTCGCGAGTGCGTCGCCGACCTCGATCAGGGAGTCCCCGTCACTGTGCCCGATGCCGTGAAGAAGCATGTTCATCGCGGCGAGACGGGCAGTGCCGGGCACCAACTCGGTGCCGAAAATCTGCTGCTCCAGCTCCAGTCGCTGCTCACGGCTCATGCTGTCGCCATAGTGCTTGCGGATGTACTGGCGAGCGGCAATGAGGAAGCCGCCAGTGCCGCAGGCAGGGTCGGTGATGGTGTCTCGGAGGGTGGGCTGGGTCACCTCGACCATCGCGTCGATCAGCGCGCGGGGCGTGAAGTACTGGCCAGCACCGGTCTTGGTGTCCTCGGCGCCCTTGGCCAGGAGCCCCTCGTACGCGTCTCCCTTGAGGTCGGTCCCGGTGCCAGTCCAATCCTGGGCGCCGATGAGGTCGACGGCGAGCTTCTGCAGCAGCGCGGGCTCGGTGATCCGGTTCTGCGCCTTCGCGAAGATCGTGCCGAGGGTGGTGCCCGGGTGCTTGGCTAGCTCGGTGAGAGTGCGGCGGTACTGCTCCTCCAGGGCAGTGCCCGTCTTGGAGACGAGCGCCTGCCAGTCGTACTCGGTGGGGACAATGCGTGCCGCGGAGGGGTCGTCGGCAAAGGGGTCGTTGGCGATCTCGTCGGCCATCTTGAGGAACAACAGATACGAGAGCTGCTCAACGTACTCGATGGTGGACAGGCCATTGTCCCGCAGGACGTTGCAGTAGTTCCACAGCTTGGCGACCAGTGCGTTGGTCTGGGAGAAGGTGGCTGTGCTCATGCGTCGAACTCCTGCGAGGCGGTCATGGTGCGGGGTTGCTTCACTGCCCGTCGCCGTGTCGGCTTGGCAAGGGCCTTGCGCTCAGACTCGACTCTAGCGAGGAGCGCTGACGCAGGTTCGTCGGAAGGGTCTTGAGGTACGAGCCGGCCAGCAAAGGCTCGCGACAAGATTGACCGCCTAAGGTGACGGGCCCTTGACTGCGCCTTCGCGCATGATGTCCCCAGCCTCATCGAAGCCGTCATTGAGTTCTCGAATTCGCCCAGAGTCTCTTCCTGCACCCCAATGGGCGGGAGCGGGATTTCGATATCCTTAATCAGCCTGAGATTGAGATTTGGCTGGACGCCCCCCGCTGCCATGCGCCGGAGATCGTTATACTTGACTTCGAGGGCGACTTTCAGCCAATCTTTTCGATTGACATGCTCCTCGTTCAGAACAATTGCAGCGCACGCCTGATTAATGGCCGCTGGGATAGCCAACTCTGAGGACTTGCCTCGCGTCCTCCCCTCCCCGTACATCGCGACGAGGAGGCTACCCGCCGGGAAGATTCGGATCGAGGTCTCGCTTGCAGCAAGTTCCGTGATGAACTTTTCGGAGGCAGTGATCACTGACTCATTAATTAGCGAGCTGGTAACCCAGGGAATTACTCCATCTTCGTAGTAGTCCTTTCGGGATCTACTTGGAGTCGATCCGGTGCCGACTGCTGCGATGTCTTTGATCTGCGCAGTCGTCCATCCTTCCGGGAGAACTTCATGGACGATTACGCCCTGCGGCAGTGCCATGCGAAGCGACTCAAGAAGTCCCATAGCGTGAGAAACGGAACCTTCCGCCGCATCAAGGCGAGACAGGTAATCTTCGAGAGCTTCGACGATGCGCTGCTGCTCCGCGAGTGGAGGGATGTCGATCGGCGCGTCCAAGAGTCCAACTTGGGAGATGTTGCGCATCGAATCCTTGGTGCCTGTCGCCGTATTTGAGATGTATTCGCGGACTTGAGGAGATGACAGAATGTAGAGCAACCATTTGCGGTTGACACCCGCTCCGGGGATCAAGCGGAGACTCTTGTCCGAGAGCAGAAGTCGGGGACGACACTCCCTGACCAAGACAGGCGCTCCGACATACTCCCGCGTGTTGGCTCGACTGATCAGGATGTCCCCAGCGCGGATCTCGTGCTTCTCATTGAAGGCCTTCCCCGCTGGCACAGCTTTGTTCTCGCTAGCGCGAAACGTCCCCCACGTCATGGCGCTCACCTTGATGACTCCCCACTCGTCATCTTCGGCCGGGCGCGGCTCACAGGTAAAGGATTTTCCAGCCTCGATCGTGAGGAGGACATCCCTCAGGTGGCCTCTGACCCAGCCCCCCGGGAGCGGCTGCCCTTCGTCGTTCTTGCTCAAGCGAGTTCCTGGTTCAGTTCCGTCAAAAGTTCCCGTGCCGCCTTGGCGTCTCCACCGAAGGCGGCGATGAAGCCGCGGCTGCCGCCACGCTCGATGAAGGGCTCCTCTCGCAGCGCCTCCACCTCCACGCCGACGTCGCTGGCGACCCTGTGGCAGATCCGCTCCAGCCACCACAGCTGCTCGTCACTGTAGTCGGCCCCGGCCTGCCGCTGGCGCTGCAACCATCCGGCGAACCGCTCCTCCACCGTAGTGCGGTAGGGCCGGAGCTCAGATTCCGCGCCGAGCTCGAACCGGATAAGCGAGATCAGGTCGGGGATACCCGCGGTCTGCCCGCGACGGGACGCAGCGCGGCCAAGATCCTCGTACGCCTGCCACAGGGTCTGCGGGGTCCACTCATACTGGGGGCGCTTGATGTAGGCCGCCAGCTCCTTCAGCGCTGCGTACGCCGCCTTCGGTGCCACCCTCTGTTGCCCAAGCGCAATCTCGACCGCCGTCAGTTCGTCTCGCTTGGTTTCAAGTAGTGCGTGCCAGTCGGCGACGTACTGTCGTGCCCGCTCCTCGCGCGGGACCTCGCGGAAGGTAGTGAGTGTCGCTTCGCTCACCTCGTCGATCGTGAGGTCGTGGTCCTTGTGCAGGTCAAGGATGGTCTTGCGGAGGTCGGCATCGGCCAGCGGCTTGATGGCCTCGCGGATGAGCTTGCGCGCCGCCGCGAGCCCCTGCGCGTCCGCGGTGTCCTGCTGGCGATCCGGGTCGGACGCGTCAACCAGGTCGCGAGTAATCTCCCGAAGCGGAGCACCCCCGGAAGCCTGTTCAACCGTCGCGTGTTGGTCCTCCGTGAGCTGCTTGGCCAAGCGGCCGAGCCGCCGCGCCAACACGGCGGTCTCCTCCGCGCTGATGGCTCCGGACCCGGCCTTGTCCAGGAGTTTGTGCAGAGAGAGGCCCCGGCTCCTGGGCAACGGCTTGGCGTCCACGAGCGGCGAGAGAGTTACTCCGGCAGCGTCGATGAGGACAAAGCGGTCCTTGGTCACCGGCGGCACGGATTCCTCCGCACCGGGGGTGCGCTCGCGCAATTCCTCGTCGTCGATCGACCGGGCGCCGCGCCCCTTCATCTGCTCGAACAGGACCGCGCTGCGCACCGCCCGCAGGAAGATGACGCACTCGAGTGCGCGGACGTCAGTGCCAGTGGCGATCATGTCCACTGTTACGGCGATCCGCAGCTGCGGCGAGTTGCGCAGGTTATTGATCAGCTCATCCGGGTTCTTGCCGCTCTGCCGGCTCTTGTAGGTGATCTTCGTGGCGAAGTCATCGCCGCGCCCGAAGACCTCCTTGGCCTGCTTGACGACCTCTTCTGCGTGCGCCTCGCTGACCGCGAAGATCAGCGTCTTTGGCAGGGCCAAGCGGCCGGGGAACCAACGCTGCCAGTTGTCCCGGTAGGTCTGGAGTACCGTGCGGACCTCGTCCTCAGCGATGACGTTGCGCCCGATCTGCTGACCCGTGTAGGAGAAGTCATCCTCCAACTCCTGCAGCCGCCGCTGCCGGGTCTCCCGGTCGAGTATCGGCACAGTCGTGCCCGCCTCGATAGTGGAGCCCTGCTCGCGGATGTCGGTCAGCAACTCCACCACATCGAAATCGACGTTCACCCCGTCCGCCACAGCCTTGGCGAAGGAGTAGCGCGACACGAGGTTTTGGTGGAAGAAGCCACGGGTCTGCGGAGTCGGCGTCGCGGTCAAACCCACCAGGTGGGCATCGAAGTACTCCAGCACTCCCCGCCACAGCCCGTAGATCGAGCGGTGGCATTCGTCGACCACAATCAGGTCGAACGACTCGATGGGCACGTCGGGGTTGTAAGCGACCTCCACCGGCCGCTCACGCCGGTATGCCGTTTCCGATTCCGAATCGTCTGCCTGCTCATCGGCCGCGTCGTCGTCGACCAGCGCCTCGCCCCGCAGTAGTGCATACATCTTCTGGACCGTGCAGATGACCACCGAAGAGGTTTCCTGAAGCCCGGCCGCGCCAAGCCGGTCCACGCCGTACAGCTCCGACAGTTTCCGGCCGTCATCCGGAGTGGTGTAATTGCGGAACTCGGCCAATGCCTGCTTGGCGAGGTTGTTCCGGTCCACCAAGAACAACACGCGCTTGGCCTGCCCGTACTTCAGCAGCCGGTAGGTCTCCGTAACGGCGGTAAACGTCTTGCCCGCCCCAGTAGCCATCTGGATCAGCGCGCGGGGCTGGTCCTGCGCCAGTGAGTCCTCGAGACCTCGGATCGCCTCGACCTGGGCATCGCGCAGGCCACCCGTCTCCAGACTCGGCAGCGCACGCAGGGCCGCACGGAACGTTGACGCCTGCTTCGAGTCATCTGCCCGCTGCATCCACGCAGCCAGGGTATCTGGCTTATGAAAGGTGAAGACCTCACGCGAGCGAGCGTCGGGATCGATGCGATTCAGGAAGTACGTCTCCGCGCCAGTCGTTGCGTATCGGAACGCGAAGGGCTCCTCCTCGCGCCACACGGCGAGGCGGAACTCCTTGAGCACCCCGCGCGCGTAGCGGTCATTCTGGGTGAGGGCGTGGCTGAGTACCTCTCCCTCTCGCTTGGCCTCAACCACTCCAACGATCATGCCGTCCACGTAGAGCACGTAGTCCGCACGCCCGGTGGCAAGGGTGAACTCCCGTACCGCTACGCCGACACCCGCCCGCGGGTTCAGGTCGTCGCGATCCTGAACCAGCCAGCCGGCCTCTACCAGCATCTGGTCGATGACCTCGCGCGCCTGCACCTCGCTGAGTGGCTTGGGGCGCTGCGCCCGCTCAACGATCGCTTCGCGTGCCGCGCGCCCCACCGGAGCCGGCTGCTTGCGGGCCAGCTGGTAGTCCTGCTGCTGGACCGCGCGCAGCGCGACGATCTCGGCTTCCATCTGTTCAAGCCGGGCCGCCAACTCGGCGCGAGCCGCCTCGGCGCTCTCGACCATCTGCGCAGCTTCGGCCTGGGCACGTCGCTCCGCTTCGGCCTGTTGCTGCCGGGTCTCCGCTAGCCGGGTGCGCGAAAGGGCCAGCGCCCGCCGGTGGCTTTCCAGCGCTTCATGGAGTTCCGCAACTTCCGCCGGATCCGTGACCACCTGCTCCATGGCCGGCGGTGTCGGCGGCACGAAGGCACTGACTGTCCGCTTGCCGGAGATCGCCAGGTGAAACCAGTTGCCCAGCTCGAAGCAGGTCTCGACAGCCTTCAGAGCCCGCGTGGTGTCGAAGAGATGGCGATGAGCGGCTCTGTTCCGCTCCACGCGCAGTTCGTCGAACGCGTCCCTGACGCTCGGGGTGAGCGCACCGATACCGGTCAGAGCTCGGAGCCGGTCGATCTGACGGTCGCCCTCGACCCGCAGGCCCACACGCTGGACCAGCTCTTCCGCCAGGACCTCGCCGAACTGGCCAGCCTGCACCAGCGCCGCGTTCGGGTTCGTGAAAACCATTGTCTCGGCCTGCGCCCCATAGAGGGCAAGCAGCGGCTCGTATTGGAAGAGCACGCCGAAGTTCGCCGAACTCTTGGCCAGATCCCGCAGTGCCTCGTCCACGCGCCCCCGCCATCTACCGCTCGTTCACATCGCCACCGCTGCTTCACGTGCAGCGACTCAGACTACGCAACAGATGCAACTGCGCGCACGATCAACGCCCAACCGAGCGAACGGACCTGACCCCAGGCCAGGTCCACTTGGCGATTGGATGCTCAGCTGGCTTTCAGATCCTCCAGGCGTGCCAGAAGGCCAGCGGCTACGGCGACTGCGGCAACCGCATCGGCCCGAGTCCAGGTGAAGTGCTCGGTACTACCAGCATCGTCGTGCGGTGCCCCGCTGAAGAGTTGGAAGGCCGCCTGAATCAATATCGCCCAGCGCTCCAACTGGTCCCGCTCCTCCGGCTTCTTCTTCACGGCGCGGGCGAACACGACCTTGTTGTCGCAGGCGTCTCGGACGGCATCAAGTGCCGCACGTGAGAGCGTCACGGCGTGTTCGTACTGACCGTTGGTGATCGCCAGCTTGGCCTCACGGATGCGCCTCGCTGCGGTGGCACGGCCCTCCACCAACGTGATCGGCACCAGGACGTCCACGTAGGCTCCCAGGTCGATCTGGCTCAGTGCCTTGCCCCACTCGGCATGCGGGATCGTGATCGTCTCCTGATCCTCGGCGGCCGGCCACCCGAGGTCGCCGCCCAGTGCTACTGCATGGAAGTCCAGCGAGACCTGAAGGTCGCGGCCAGCCCGTCCCTTCTCCAGCCGCCGGAGCTGCTCCTCAGTGATCGGCAGCACCATAGTGATGGTCGTCTCGAACTCGCGCCCCGGCTGCGGCCGGTCGATCTGCGCCGTGCCGAGCCACCCAGACACACCCGGGACGTCACGAACCCACACCTCGGCGCCGATCTGGTGAAGCACACCCTTGGGATAGTCGCCGATCGCAGAGAGCTCGAACCGCACGCCGAGCCGATGCACCCCGAAGCCGGACAAGAGGTTGGCCGCCTCGCGGGCGGGCTTCAGGTTCAGGCTGTACCGCCGGTTGTCGAATGACAGCTGTGCCATGGGTTCCTCCTCGTTCAGGCACGAAGCCAACCTTCGATCTTGCCACTCCGGACTGACAAGGGGGAGCGAATTTTGCAGCATCGGGCTGCGCGAGGGGCTGAAACTCCAACCCAGGGTCTTGCGATGTCGTAGACGACACCGTACTTTCGGTATGAAGTCGTCTACGAGTTCGGAGGTCGGCATGGATCGGTCGGGGCTACGTGCAGCCGTAGTCGGCGCGCTGGCTGATGCGGAGGCGCTCCAGAGGAAGCTGACAGACCTGCTCGCGTCGATCGACGGGACCGGCGAGCTGGTGGCCGTCCCGAGGCAGGGCGAGTGGACCAAGGAACAGGTTGAGCTGCTGTGGACACAGGCCAAGCACCTCGACGGCGTGCGGGCGCTCTTCGAGCTCACGGCCAGCACGCCGGGCGAGACGATCACCTACGCACAGCTGCTCGCCCGATCCGGCTTGGATGAGGGCCAGCAGCGGACCGAGCACGCGCGCCTGAGTCGGATCTCGACACAACTCTTCGGCGAAAAGCGCTGGCCGATTGAAAACTGGCAAGGCACCTTGAATCAGAAGACCGGAAAGGAAGAGATGGTCTACCGGATGGACCCAACGATCGCCAAGTGGTGGACCGAACTCCAAGGCTAGGCCGCGCGATGGCGGCCCACCGCTGGGCGTTGCACCCGCCCACCAAGGGCACGGTAATCTGCCCGTGCCATCAGACGCATTACCCGCCCTCTTGGGGCGAAAGCTGAAAGGTAGAACAAGTGGCTCAGAAAGTGACCGTCCAGCTCCTGGACGACCTGGACGGCTCCGAGGCCGCAGAGACGGTCAGCTTCGCACTGGACGGTCGGTCGTACGAGATCGACCTCAACGAGGCGAACGCCGCGAAGCTGCGCGATGCGGTAGCCAGCTTCGTTAAGGCCGCGCGCCGCCAGGGCGCGACAAGTGCCCGCAAGACGGCCTCAGTGCGCGCAACCTCGGGCGATGGACCCAGCGGTGCCGAGGTCCGCAAGTGGGCCGCTTCGCACGGCATCGAGGTCGCGGCCCGCGGCCGGGTGCCGGCCGAGATCGTCGAGCAGTACCAGAAGGCTACCGGCAAGTAAGGCGCGCCCCTTGGGAAGCGCCCGATGGCTGGGAGGGTATTAGCACCTGCGTGCCCCCGGCGGGAACCAGGTGCTAGACCGTCCGCCTATGGCTTCCTACGCTGGGTGAGTGTAGACAACCCAGGCCGACAGACCGTTGGCTAGCAATCCAAGGTACGTGACCGGTGTGATTCCCACTGGACTCAAGCGATCATAAAGCACGGGATGGGGTCCTGCAGCAACCATGAGCAGACACAGCAGTGCCCCAACCAATGGCGCAGCCAAGAGTACGAGAAGTTGCCAGCTCGAGAAGACGTATTGGTGACTTGCCAGGACTGCGGCCACGCCAACGGTCGGCAGGAGGGTCGCAGCGAACACCTGGTATGCATCAAGCTGATACAGAACGAAGGTGGCAATTCTGTCTGGGTGGAATTCGTCTTCGAGCCTCAACGCGTCATCGGAACCCTCTAGCCCGAGCTTTTTGTCACTTTTTGCGTCCGCCTTGCGATAGAAATTGTTGACGGTGACCTCGAACTTCCGTTCAGTATCACGATAAAAGGCCTCGATTTGATGCCTCAAGATGCGTGAAAGGAGCGGCGTTAGAAGCAAAAGGCCCCCTGTCGCAATGAAGGGGGCAATGTCAGCGAAACTTCCTTCTTTGGTCACAAGAAATTCCACTAGGGTCGCAGGTCAACGTCCACGGAGAGCTGCAGGGGATTGAAGGCACCCTTTCTATTGATGCCATCGATACGATAGTACGTGAGGTCGAAGCACAGGGCAGCCGTGTCATTCAGATTGGGCGGAATAGCCTTGACTGCCCACGGACCGGCTTGGTGCTTGTTGCTAACAAAGAAGCCTCTCCTGCGCCTGGGCAAGGTAACAGTCTTATGCGGCGGATTCGGGCCGTCAATCCGTCCAGCCCGATCGGACGACCAATGAATCTCGACGGCAACTCGGTAGTTGTCCAGGTTTAGGAGCTCCAGTTCCTGATCTTGTGGGTGCCGAAATCCCTGTCCGGGCAGGTCAAGCGGCATGCCGGTACTCGTGGAGGACCCCGCCGAGTCGGTCCCTCCGGCGTATGTCCAGGTGTTCGACCTGGCGCGGTTCGAGCCGCCCTGGCAGGGCCCGCAGGGGTGCGGCGCCGACCAAGGTCCGGTGGGGACGGTGCTGGTTGTAGTGCCGCTCATAGATCCGCAGCACTCGACGCAGGTGGGCCTCGTTCCAAATGAGGGTCCGGTCGAGGAGCTCGGCCCGGAGCGTCCTGACCCAACGTTCCATGACCGCGTTCATCCGGGGCACCTGCACGCCCGTCAGAACCGTCGCAATGCCCGAACCCTGCAGGATCTGGTCCATCAAGGCGGGGTACTTGGCGTCACGGTCCCGGATCAGGAACCGCACGGTGGCGAGCTGGCCGGCGTCCTCGAGGTCCATGAGCAGGTTCCGCACCGCCTGAGTGACCCAGGCGTGAGTCGGATGGGCGGTGGTACCGACGATCCGGATCCTGCGGCTCGCGTGGTGGATGACGGCGAGAACGTACTGGCGCTCCCCGGTGAGCGTGACGGTCTCGATGAAGTCCATCGCCAAGATCGCCTCGGCCTGCGAGCGCAGGAAGTCCGCCCACGTGACGCTGGACCGCTGGGGCGCGGGGTCGATGCCCTCGGCCTTGAGAAGCTCCCAGACCGTGGACGGTGCCACCCAGATTCCGAGGACGGCGAGCTCGCCATGGATGCGGCGGTAGCCCCACGACGGGTTCTCCCGCGCCAACCGCAGGACCAGGCGGCGGACCGAGACGACCGTGCGCGGACGCCCCGGACAGCGGCGGGCGCTCGCGCGAGCGTGTCGCCCCCGTAGCAGGTCACGGTGCCAGCGCAGGACCGTGTCTGGGCTGACCAGCAGCCGAAGTTGCCGGAGCGTCTGCCGTGGCAGCCCCGACAGCAGCGCTGCCAAGAACGCCCGGTCCTCCGCCCGGAACCTCGGACGCTCGTCACCGAGCTGCCGGTGCAGGACCGAGAGTTGGTGACGCAGGGCCAGGATCTCGACATCCTTCTCGCGGTCGCCCATCGGAAGCAAACGCAGGGCCGCGAAGGCCTGGGAGACCGCGAGATACGCGAAACGCATGAGCACGAAAGGCGATCATGCCGGATCGGAACTCTCCGAGCGCAGGACGGTCCTGACCTGCTTGGACGAAATAATCGGCACCCACAGGGTCAGGCCCGGAGCACAAAAGCACTCTGAGCTGCATGGACGCAATATTCGGCACCCACAACTGCCGCGAGCGTGCCGGCGCTTGATCAGGTCGCGATGCCAGCGCAGGACCGTGTCCGGGCTGACCAGGAGCCGAATCCGACGCAGCGCCTGCCGCGGCAGCCCTGACAGCAACGCTGCCAGGAACACCCGGTCCTCTGGCCGGAACCTCGGACGCTCGCCGCCGAGTTGCCGCTGCAGGACCGTGAGCTGGTGACGCAGGGCCAGGATCTCGACATCCTTCTCGCGGTCTCCCATCGGAAGCAGGCGCATGGCCGCGAAGGCCTGGGAGACCGCGAGATACGCGAAGCGCACGAGCACGAAAGGCGATCATGCCGGATCGGGACAGCCCCGAGCGCAGGACGGTCCTGACCTGCCTGGACGCAATTATCGGCACCCACACGGTCCGGGTCATGGTTGGCGTCGGCCGTGTCCAGGGCAGGGCCGGGTTGTAGGGAAGCCGCCGCGCGCGGACCGCAGCCTGCAGTGCAGCGCGCAGCGTTGATCCGGCGCGGTACACGATGGGCTGGCCCCTGAGCGCGAGCTGGCCCTGCTGCCACTCCTGGATGTGGCGGGAGCGCAGGTTGACCAGGCGAATCCCCGCGAAGGCCGGCAGCAGGAAACGCTGCACGCTGTCGCGGGAGCCCGCCCAGGTCGTGGGCTGGAGCGAGCTGCGCCGGCCAGCGAGCCACTCCTCCAGATAGTCACCGGTGCGCAGATGCGGGTCGGCGTACACACCCGTGCTCTCGCCGGTCAGCAACAGGCCCAGCGCTTCTTCAGCCGCCTCGCGCGTCGGGTGGCCGGTACGGCGGCAGGTAGAGCGCTTGCCATCAGGGCTGGGGAGGTCGACAGCGAAGGCCCATGAACCGTGCTCGGGGTCGGTGGCCAGGAGCGGGCATCGCGGCCCGTACAGCGCCGCACACTGTCCCGGCAGCCACAGGCCCGGTAGATGCGCCCCCGGGCCGAGGACGACGGGACGACTGGGAGACGGGTTGGGAGACTCACGACAACCTCCAGATGTGGAGCTGAAGTTGATGTCTCTCCCAGGCTCGGGGCGTGGTGGGCTGCCCGGCAGGGCGTGGCGGCCAGCGCCTGGAGCATGGACAGGCCGATCGCCCAAGCAGGTGGCGCACCGAATGTCCTCGTACTCCCGCTGCCAGGCCGCCCGACCTCGCGCTACGCCGGGCGTGGCAGCGCCAGGAATTGGCGGCCCCGTTATTCGGCTGCGCCGTCGCTGACTTGCCGTAGCGAGCGCGTCCAGCGGCGGGCTTGCATCTCGCTCCGTCCGGCCGCAGACCACCCTGACACAGCGAGCCTGATCCCGGGCGTCGATGATGGCATCTACGTGGTGGGCGACCGCTCCTGGTCGATCGACATGCAGCGCTACAACTTCCAGTTCACCGGCCAGCGCGCCTACCGGATCCGCGGCGGCAAGCTGGCCGGGCAGGTCAAGGACGTCGCCTACCAGGCCACCACCACGGACTTCCGGGGTTCCATGGAAGCAGTTGGCTGACCGTCAACTTACGTACCGGGTGGTGCCTTTAACTGCGGAAAGGCTCAGCCCGGCCAGGTCGCAGCCGTCTCCCATGGCTGCCCCTCGGCGCTGTTCCGCGGGGTCAACGTCCTCAATACCGTCCAAGAGACCGGCCGCTCCTGAGGCAAGATCGGGCCATCCAGTTCTGCACGATGTTCACTGGTTAGACAGCAAAACACACCTGGCCAGAACCCCTCACAGGCCGGGCGGCACAAGGGTTCCGCCGTTCACGGCCTGCACCGGCCGGACCCGCGAAGTCGCCACCAGGTCACCACCGCATCACGCCGTCCCAGCCGCGGTCCACATGAACCGGCTCCGACGACTCGACAGCACTCGGAAGGAGTCCATCCCACCAACCGCGTAACCGCAGCATTGGCCCTCCAAGGAACCCGGAACGGTTCACTTCCGCGAGGACGCCTCGAAGATCCGCACCGGCTACAGCCCCGAGAACATGGCCGCCCTGCGCGACCTGGCCATCAACACCCTCCGTGACGCAGGGCACCAGAACGTCGCCGCCGGCCTCCGACACGCCTCCTACGAACCGTTCACGACGCCGCCCGCCCAGGCCGGAATCTCCGCTCGCTCACAATGCAAATGGCCGATACTCACGGGCCCGCCGGACAACGTCCTCATCTGAAAGCACTGGCTTCTCATGGAACATGAGATCAACCAGCCCAGGATCTATCAGGTTCTTGCGCAGCTCAACGAGTTTCTCATCAGATTCGAGCTCCGAGAACGCGCCTGACCAAATCTCGGCCACGAGTCGCACAGCGATCTGATCTTCGTCGCTCAACTGTGACATATCCCATCACCTCTGGTAGTGATAGTTCGGATCTAGGATCTCGGCATGGTATCGAGGCCGGCCACAGCGACCTAATTCCAGGCCTCGGTCAAGGACCGGGCCGACACCTCACAAGCCGTTCGTGGCACCAGCTCACCGCACGGGTCCCGGTCTATTTGGGAGCTCAGGGCTCGGGCTCTTCCTGGTGACTACCGGGACTACGTGGCTGCCTACGGGATGGGCACGATCAACGAGACACTGACCATCGTCACCCCACCGCCCAGTGACTACCCCTTCGTCCATCACCTGCTCTACGAACGCACCTACCCGCCGGCCGACGGCCTACTGTTATGGGGTGCGACGGACTACGCCGACGACTTCTACTGGCGCTGCACGGACAGCGATCCGGACCGATGGACCATAGCTGTCCACTCCCGCACCCACGGCTGGCACGACTACCCGCTCGGAATGGCCGACTTCCTCGTCAACCCGCTGACCGGCCAGATCAAGCCCGCGCTGCACGCCGGCCTCGGCATCGAGCAGCCAGCGGCCTTCGAGTCGTGGCGCGAGGAAGCCCGACAGGCGCGCGAGTCCGACGACTGGGGCTCCAGGCAGCACCCGGCAGGTGCCGACCGACCCCCCAGAACCGCCCCTGAGTAACTCCTCAAAGCGCAGATCACAGGCGTCTTGGTCATGCGGAACAGCGATCCGGCTGCCCAAGTCATGAAATGCCGAGACTAAAGCCCCCAAGCCTTGTCGACCGGGGACCGAGGTGCGGTCAGCCGCCGCGGGCGCGGGTCGTGATCCCGGGCTGCAGCAACCTGCCATCGCCAAAGCGTGGGGCACCCGTGAGCCCTTTGCAGCTTGGTGCCACCTGGATCCCTTGTTCTGCGGGAACGCCGACCGGAGGATGTTGACCACTCCGGGCTCCGGAGCTTCCTGCCGTCAGTTCGCCGTACTTCCGGGGGCTCCACCGGGTGTTCTCCGGAGGAGTCGTGCTCCGGACCGTGCGGCCCGGACCGCGCGGCAGTCCCTGAACGACACTCGAGTAGAGGACTGGTGTGCCATGAGCGTGGATTTCGCTGTTTTCGACCTGACCGAGCTGGCCGTGCTGGACGCCGACACGGTGTCGAAGCAGCCTTCCCCGACGGGGTTTTTCGCCGACGGCGTCGACGACCTGATGGGCAAGCCGAGCATGGACTTCGTGGGCGAGATGTGCTGCTCCTGCTCGTCGTCCGTCTCCTGCTGCTGCAGTCAGTGACCGACTCCGACTGATCCTCGACGCCCACGGCCCTGAGGCCGGCGTCGCTTTCTTGCCCGGCAACGCCGGGTTGGCCCCTGCGGGGCCCGGCTCACTGGAGGCGGGGCACCGCGTTCCACCTGGAGTCACCATGAGTCGACTTGGACCAGGTCAGGCCACTCTCCCGACAGACCACCCGCCCACCCGCGGCGCCGGGCCGATGCCCGGAACCGCGGGTTCGGTAGCGGGCCTGGTCGGCCTGGCGGACACGGCTGTGCTGCGCATCAATCCGCTGCCGGGCCGCCGCCTCGGCACCCCGGAACTGACCGCGGCGATCGGCGTCCTGGTAGAGGCGGAGCGGCTGTGCGCCTCACTGGCCGACGCCGCCTGCGCCGAGCTGTTCGACCTCGCCGCGTCGGCCACCGGCCGGGATCTTCAACACATCCTGGAGCTGAAGCGGGCCGTGTACAACAGCCGCGCCCCCAGAGCGTCGGCCCACGCCCGCGCCTGGCCCGCCACGACCACCGCGTGGCTGGCGGCCTGGCAACGCAGCGCCCTCGCGCGCAGCGTGCTGACCACGGGGTACGAGACCCATCTGGCCGAGGAACGGGCCGCGCTGGCCGAGGCCGTCGGAGCTGAGCCGTTCCAGTTGTCGCTGGCGCTCACCTCTCCCCAGGTTCTGGAGGCGGTGCGCCGCTACGCACGCTCCGCCGGCCGCCCCTCCAAGCAGGACCGAAGGTCCGAACGGGGCATTCTTCAGCATCTGGCCCGGGCCATGGTGCGCACCTCACCGCTGTCCCGGCTCACGGCGATCGGTTTCGCGTCCTGGTCCGAGCAGGGCGTCGCGCTCGACCGGGTCGTCTTCCGGCGCCGCCGGACGCACTCGGTCCCCTCGGTGGACCGGGCGCTGTTCTCCCAACTGGTCGGTGGCCTGATGTCGGGAGCCGTCGCAGCGGGCGAAGGCGGCGCGCCGGGAGAGGGCGTCGGGCCAGGTGAGGGCGTCACCCGTGGGGGCGGCGTGTTGGTGACGGTGATGCAGAACCCGATGCTTCGCACCACGCAGGACACCGTGCGCTTCCACCAGCGCGACGGATCGCAGATCCGGGTGGTCTCCACCGCGCTCACCGATCAGTTGCGGACCCTGCTGGACCTCACCGCGCTGGGGCCGGTCGCCGTCGCGGAGCTGAGCCGGGCGCTGGCGGACCGTCTTGCGGGCACCGTGCAGCAGACCGAACGCATGGTCCGCGCCGCGTGCGCCGTCCAGATCCTGGTCCCTGGGCCGGTGTTGGACGAGCAGAGCCCGGACCCGTTGCCGGTAGCCACGGAGCTCCTGCGTGAGCACGCCCCGGTCGCGGCCGCGGAGCTGGCCCAGGTGTCCGGTGCGCTCGGCCGACTCGCCACGGCGACAGTGCACGAGCGGGTGGCCTTGTTGAAGCGGCTGGAGTCGGCGCAGCAGCGGCTGGACGCGCTCGGTGCGCAACCGGGTCCTCGGCTGCGGGTCAACGAGGACTACGTGATCGACCCGTTCGAGGTCTCGGCCGCCGGCTACCGGCAGGCCCTCGACGGCCTCGCCCGTACCGCCGAGTTCGCCGCGCTCTTCGACCGTCATCACGAGTACCGGGCGATGGCGTGCGGCCTGTTCGTGGAGCGTTTCGGTCAAGGTGCCTCGGTCTCCTTGGTCGACCACGCCGCTGGCCTGGTGGCCGGCGTCCTTGGTCGCGAGGCCCGGATCGGCGACCCGACGGTCGGTGGCCCGGCAATCGGCGATCCGGCGGTGGTCGATGATCCCGCTGCCCATGACCTCGCCCAGGGCTTCGGCCCGCGTGACGGTTCGCTGACCGCGTTGCTGAGGCTGCGGACGACTGCAGTGCGCACGCTCGCCGAGCAGATCGCCCGCCATCGGACCGAGCGGGCGCAGGCCGAGGAGTTGGCGCTGGATCCCGGGCTGCTGGCCGAGTTGGTGTCCGCGTTGCCCGAGAGGTTCCGGCGGTCGGCGGCCTCGTACGCACTCGTGGTCCAGCCGGTCGGAGGGCGGCTGGTGCTCAACGGCTGCTACCCCGGCCACGGCCAGCTCGGTATGCGTTTCCTCGGCGCGGACCGCGATCTGGGCGGCCGGGCAGCGAAGTCGGTCGCGCGCCGTGCGACCGCCCTCTTCTCGGCGGACGGGGCCGACGTGCGGGAGGACCGCGGGCTGCACGGAGCCAACATCAACCACCGGATCCCGCTGCTGGAGCGCGCCGTCACCCCCGAGGACTGGCTCGGGGTCCGGCTGGCGCACGATCCGGTCCAGGACGAGCTGGTGCTGCTGGACGCGGACGGCGAGCGGGTGCGTCCGGTCTCGCTGGGAATGGGCTGGCCTGAGCTGCACCCGGCCCCGCTGCGACTGGCCACCTGGCTGTCCGACGTGGGCCGGGTGAACATCGAGTCCTTCGGTTGGGGACAGGCCCCCGCGGCGGACCGCACCTGTGCCGTCCCCCGGCTGACGGTGGGTCATGTGGTGCTCCAGCGCCGCCGCTGGTACCCCGGGGCCGACTTCCCGTCCGCTCCCGGGCCCGACGGGCCGGCGAGGCATCTGGTCGACCTCACGGCCTGGCGGGCGGCGAACGGCGTCCCGGACGAAGTCGTGATCAAGACCGGCTACGACGCCGCCGTGATCACGCGTGCCATCACGACCGGCGCCTATCCGGCGCATCGGCATCCGGAGAAGCCGCAGTACGTGGACCTGGCCAGCGCGCTGGCCGTGCGGACGCTGCCCCGGTTCCTGGACCGCCGCCCCCCCGGCAACTACCTGGAAGAGGCCCTGCCGGGGGTCCGCCAGGGGCAGCACGCCATCGAGTGGGTCATCGAGCTCGACCGCCCCGCAGGGGCCCGATTCCAGCTGAGGAAACCATGAGGGTCAAACTGCGTCCGGACGCGCACTGCGCCCCGGTCCCGCAAGGGGTCTACTGGGCCCGGGGCGAGCACACGTTCGTCCTGTCCGGTCCGCCCGCGCTCCACTTGGTCGTCGACTCCCAGCTCGACGCCCTGCTGGGCGGTACGAGCCTGGACGAGATGGTGGCGGCGGCCGGGGACGAGCGGGCCCGGCCGGTCCTCGAGCATGTCGTGCGCGTACTGGTCGCCCAGGACGTGCTGATCGACCTGGACGCGGTGGAGGGCCCGCTGCCGGACCGGGAGACCGCCGCGCGCCATGCCGAACTGCTCTGCTATCTGGAGACCAACTGCGCCGAGCCGTACCGGGCCTTCGCCGCGGTGCGCGCCGCCCGGGTGGCGGTGGCCGGTGACGGAGCGGCGGCGCAGGCCGCGCGGCGCGGACTGGCCGCGAACGGCACGGGTGAGACGACGGAGCTTCGACTTCCCCTCGCCCCGGACCGCTCCGCGACGGCGACATCGGTAGCGGTAGCGGCGGAGACGGCGACGGTGGTCGTGCTGGTCGACGACCACGACAGCCCGTTGGATCTGTCCGCCACCGCCGCGCTGCTGGCTTCGGGCACGCCCGTGGTGCCGGTCGTCGCCGGGGCGGCGCTCGCCGTGGTCGGGCCGGTGTGCACGAACCCGGAGGAACTACGGGCCTTCCAGGCCGTTCAGGCCCGAGCCGCCGCCTGGCAGGAGGCCGGGACACAGTCCGCGGCGCCGCGCCCGCTGAGCGCGGTGCTGGCCGGCGCCCTGGCCGCCCAGGTCGTGCTGGAGCGGCTCTCCGGCACCGACCACGGTCGGCATACCGCGTGGGTGGTGCACGGCCATGCGGTGCAGACCGAGGTCGTTCCGGTCCCGGACGCCGGGCCGGGGCCGTCCTGGCGCGCGGTGGGCCCGACCGAGGTCCTCGTGGCGGCGCTCGCGACAGCCGATCGCGCCGACACCGCGCCCGGAACCGACGGCGGCGGCCCGGTCGGCGCGCACCCGACCGGCGACGCCGGAGGCGACTCGGAGTCCACCGGCCCGGCGCAGTTCCACCTCGACGCCGCAGTCACCGCCCGGTGGACCGGTCTCGCCCGCTGGGGCCGGGATCTCGATCTGCCGCAACTGCCCGTCAACCTGGTCACCGCCGAGTCGGCCGCGGGCCCGCACTTCCTGGGGTGGGGCACGAACCGCGCCGCCGCCGGCGTGACGGCCGGACTGTCGGTACTGCGCCACCGCGCCGCCCAGGAACGGACGGACGAATCCGACGCCGGGTGGCTCCCCGCTGCCGGGCTCACCCCGGCCCGCTGGCTGGCGGACGGGCTGCTGCGCCGGGCCGGCCAGGACGAACTGGCACCCTCGGGTGGCACGTCCCTGGCCTGGGAAGACCTCGGCAGCATCGTGGTCCGCTCGCAGTGGAGCGTGCTGCGGGACTTCTTCGGTGTCCCCGCCGCGCTGCGACTGCACACGGTCTCGGGGCTGGACTGGCAGCTGGTCAGCGCGACGGATGAGCTCACCGGCGAGGTGCTGGACACCCAGTGGGGACCGAGCCGCGCCTCCGCCGCGTACGCGGCCCTGCTCGCCGCCACCGCCCGCGCGCAGTACCGGGCGGCCGGTCCCACCGCACCGCAGGCACCAGTCCTTCCTCCGGACCCGGTCGGCACCTGGGCGCTGGAGGTCGTCCCGGAACACCGCATCCATGACTGCCTGCGTCAACTCCTGGCGCGGGCAAAGGACATGGGACTGCGCCCGGGCGCCCGGCAACTCGTGCGCGACGAGGCGCTCGGCGAGCTGCCGCTGACCTGCGGTTGGGTGGGACTCAGATGAGCGCGCCGACCGACGGCCGCCCCGCCGCGTCCCGGGTGCTGCCCGGCCCCGACGCGCCGGACGGCCTGCTGGCCCTGCCCTGGCACAAGCCGTGGGACGGACGAGCGGACGCACCGCTGATCGCCGTTGCCGCAGGCTATGACGTGCGCTGGGAGCGGGAGGTATTCGGCCTCGCCCGCGCGCAGGGCAGATCCCTGCTCTCCGTCCGCGCGACCCCGGCGGAGATCCTGATCGGGCCGCTGTGGACCCCTGACGGCACGTCGGGCTGCGCCGGCTGCGCGCAGGCCAGGGACGCCGACCGCGAGCCGGCGGGGAGCGCTCACGGCCCGCACCACCACCACCCGGAGCGGCATCCGGCCGCCGTGGCGGTGGACGCAGCGGCCGCGCAGCTGGCGCCGCGGCCCACCTCGCCGGTCCTCACACCGGTCCTCGGGCAGCTCCTCGCCGAACTGACCGACCAGAGCCGGCCCTTGCTCGCCTCGGGCGAATTGCTCTCGCTCACCCCCACCGGCGTCCTGCGCCTGTACCGGGTGGCGCCGAGCATCCGCTGCACGGTGTGCACCGACAGCCCGGGCCCGCGGCGCGGCGATCCGGCCGAGCCGCCGAGCTCCCGCACGCTTCGCGCCCGGCCCACCGCCTCCCCGGTGCCCGACCGGGGCGAGCCGCCCTTCCAGCTGGATCCCGAAAAGATGCGCGACGCGCTGGCCGATCCTCGGTTCGGACCGGTGCTCGCCATGCAGCGCGCCGTGCGGGTCGGCATGGCGATGACCGAGACCCGCCTGCTCGGGGCGAGGTTCGCGGGCCACGGCCGCGGGTCGACCTTCCGGCACGCCGATGCCGTGAGCTGCCTGGAGGCTTTCGAGCGCAACGGCGGCTTTCCGCACGTCGCGCCGGTCGTGTCGGGCGCCACAGCACGGCAGTTGGGAGACCGCGCGCTCCCGCTGGACGGGCTGGGACACTACACCGCGCGGCAGTTGGACTCGCCGCAGGCCCGACTGCGGCCCTTCGACGAGGACACCCCGATGGACTGGGTGTGGGGCCACCGGCTGGACGACGGCCGGCCGCTGCTCGTACCGGCCGAGCTGGGCTTCTACCAGTACCAGTACCCCGACGACCCGGACGCGCCCGAACAGGCAGGCGGGAGGCACTTCTTCCATGACACCTCCAGCGGCTGCGCACTCGGCGGCAGCTACGAGGAGGCCACGCTGCACTCCCTGCTGGAACTGGCCGAGCGGGACGCCTTCCTGCTCTCCTGGCACCGCCGCCTGCCGCTGCCGCGGATCGCGGCCGGGGACATCACCGACCGGGAGTGTCTGCTGCTGCTCCGGCAGGTCAAGGACCAGGGTTACCAGGTGCACCTGCTGGCCGCCACTGCGGATCTCTCGATCCCGGTGGTCTGGGCGCTGGCGTTGCGCGAGGACGGCCGGATGCCCGCCACCCTCAGTGCCGCCGGTTCCGGGGCCGATCCGATGGGGGCCGTCAGGGCCGGCTTGTGGGAGCTGTCCCAGATGGTCGGCGCGGGGGCGGACTGGGACGTCGAGGCGGCCCGGCCGCTCGTGAACGATCCCTGGCTCGTCCAGGAGATGTCCGACCACCACAAGCGGTACGCGTACCCGGAACTGCTTCCCCGCGTGCAAGCCCTGCTGGGTGGACCGACAACGAGCCTGGCCGAGGCGTTCCCCGGCTGGCCGGGAGTCTTCACCAGGGCCGCCCAGGGGGACCTGACGCAGGCGCTGCGCTTCGTCGAAGGACTGTTCCGGCAGGCCGGTCTGGACCGCATCGTGGTGGTGGACCAGTCCACGCCCGAGCACACCGCCGCCGGCCTGTCCGTCGTCAAAGCCGTGGTGCCCGGCATCCTGCCGATGTGCTTCGGGCAGGCACGGCAGCGGCTGTCCGGACTGCCGCGGCTGACGAACGCGATCGCGGACGCCCACGGAGCTCCGCCGGGTGACGCGGACCTCCCGCTCGACCCCCACCCCTTCCCATGAGCGCCCTCGGAAAGGCAGCGTCACCGATGACGACGACCGACGTCCGACTGTTCGCCTACCGGCAGGGAGCCTTGCGGGTCCGTCTGACCGAGCAACCGGGGACCGACGACTCCGCGCCTTCCACGGCGATCCTGCCGCCGGCCGGGGCGCGCAGCCCACTGGGGCGGCCGCTCCCGTCGGGCACCCACCATTTGCTCGACCGGGCCCGGTACCCGCGGCCGCTCACCCGGGATGCCGTCTCGGCGCTGCCGCCCGAGGACGTACTGGGTCACCTGCTGGTCGCCGCCGTCGGACTGCAGCGGCGGGAACCCTCCCACCAGTTCAACGACCACCGCTCGGTCGCCTCCGTCCGCAGCAAGTTCCCCGTGCACGTCTTCGTGCTGGCTCCTGAAGGGTCGTTCTCCTACCTGGACCTCTACCGGCACGCGCTGGTCGATCTCCCCCACACCGCGGTCACCCCGGGCGATGCCGCCGGCCTCCTGCCCGCGCCCGGCGACCTCACCGTGCTCCTGGCCGCCCGCTTCACCGACCTGCCCCAGCCGTACGGCCGACTACGGTGCGCCCTGAGCCTGCTGGAACTGGGCATCAACCTGCGGGCGCTGCACGTCGCCGCGCATCTGCTGGGCGTCCCGGTCCGGCTGCGGTCGGACGGCACGGTGACCTCCGCGGCCGGCCGCCTGCTGGCGGGCAGCGGTCCTGGGACCTGGTCCCCGCCCCTGGTGCTGACCCTGGAGGGTGTCGGCCCGCTTCCGTCCAGCCGCCTCCTGCCGGGCCCGGCCGGCGCCGCCGAGGCGCAGGACGGTCCGGCGCAGTACGAGGCGGAGGCCGCGCTGCTGGCTCAGCAGTCCGGCCACGCCTCGGTCCTGGAAGCCGTGGAGGTGACCGCGCCCCTGGCTTCGCTGACCTGCGCCACGGCCGAGCCGGTACGCGGCGTGCCGTCCCTGCCGGACCTGCCCGCACCAGACGCCGTCGCGGCGCGGCCCAGCTGGGCGCAGACACTGTGGAACCGCTCCGCCGGCCGGTCTCCCGCAACGGTCATGGGATTCTCCGCCCGGCCCACGGTGCTCGGCGGGGAGGTTCTCGCGGACATGCTGGCATGGTTCGGGGAGCCCGCGCCGGAGCCGCTGCTCGCCGAGGTGGGTCGCAAGGTGCGGATCAGCGTCGCGCTCCAGCGCCTGGCCGGGCTGCCCACCGGCCGCTACGGGGTGGTGGAGGGGCGGATCGAGTCCGAGCAGCCGGACCCCGGGCTGATGCAGTCGCTTCAGGACGCCTTCAGCTATCCCCTTGGGCCCGATGTGGACTGCGGGTTGCGCCATGCGAACGCGATGTGGGTCTTCTCCGCCGACCTCGACGGGATTCTCCAGGAGTTCGGGCCGGCCGGCTGGTCACTGCTTCAGCTGTGGTGCGGCTGGGCGACGCACGGTTTGGCGATCGCCGCCGCCGCGCACGGCCTGTTCGCCCGCCCGGCCCGCTCCGTCGACGAACTCTGGCTGCAGCGGACCATGGACCTGCCGCGGGAGACGCTTCCGGTGTTCACCGTCATCTGCGGCCGTTCGCGGTTCGCCGAACCGATGTTGGACCTGCGGATATGACAGCTCGGAAGATGCCGGACCCACAGAGCCGGCAGGGCCTGCCGAGCGGGCAGGGCTGGCAGAGCTGGCACCTGCACGTGGCCACGTTCGCCCCGGGCGCCCTGGACGCCGTCGTGACCGATGTGGTGGGGGCACTGGCCGACCAGCTGTGCCTGCTCGAACCCGACGGCCGGCCGTGGTTCTTCGTGCGGTACTGGCAGGGCGGCCCGCATCTGCGTCTGCGCGTACGCGCGCTGTCGCCCGGCGAGAGTGACCGGGTCGAGTCGGTGCTGGTCGACCGTCTGCGCGCCCTCGACGCCGCCGTACCGCCGACGCAGCGGCTCGACCAGGACAGCTATGCCCTGGCCGTGCAGCGGCTCGCGACCGCGGGCGAGCAGGAGACCCCGCTCCCGATCGGGGACCTGCTCGCGCCGGGGGTCCGGCGGGCCGTCTACGAGCCGGAGTACCAGCGGTACGGCGGCCGTCACCTCATCGCGCTCACCGAACACCTCTTCCACTGCTCCAGCCGCGTGGCCCTGCGCGCCTGCCTGGCCAGACAGGGCACGCCTCACGCACTGGGCTCGGGACTGGAGGCCTTCGCCGCTGCGTGCTCGGTTCTCGACGGCGAGGGACCCGGCGGGAGCCGACGCCGCTTCCTGGCGGCGCAGCGCGATTCCTGGCTGAACTGGGCCCCACCCGCGCAAGGCCCGGCCGACGGCGCCGATCCGTGCGGCAGTTCCGGCGACATCCACCGCCGGCGTGCCGCGCTCGCCCGGACGCAGGTCGCCGCGCTCGGAACGATGGCCCCCCGGCTTCGCGGCGCGATGCGCGCCGGCGACCCGCGCTGGGCGCCGTGGACCGATCCGCTGCACGCCGCCCTGCGGACCTGGACCGAGGAGTTCGGCTCCGCCCGCGCCATGGGCGTTTTCGGCTCGCACCTCCACATGACGGCCAACCGGCTGGGGGCGGGTCCCGGGCAGGAGGCCCGCATCGCCGAACTGCTGCTGGACCTGCTCGACTGAAGGGGCCTCAGGCCTGGTTCAGTGCGCCCGCTCGGCACCTCGGCCCGGCCTGTACGAGCCCGGCCCGGCGGCGACGGTTCCCGGCGCCGCCGCCCTGACCCCGGCCTGGAAGCGGCTCGACGCACCCAACTGCGTCAGGATCTCGGCTATGTGGCGTCGGCAGGTGCGCAGCGAGATACCCAGGCGGCGGGCCACGGTCTCGTCCTTGGCCCCCTCGGCGAGCAACTGGACGATCCGGTGCTCGATCTCGGTGCCGTCCGGCAGGGACACCGGCTCCTGGGGGCAGGCCGCCTGAATCCAGGCGGCCTGGACGAACTGCGCCAACTGCCGCACCACGGCAGGCTGCCGGACCACGCTGACCTGCAGGTCTCCCCCTCCCGACGAGGGGATCAGGGCCACGGCGTCGTCGATGACGAGGACTTCGCCCAGTCTGGTCCAGGTCGTCCTGACGAGACGCCGGTCCTGCCCTGCCTCCGCGACGCGCGTCCCGGCCGGGCCGCTGATCAGTTCCCGCACCGAGAGCCGGGGGTCCGCACATTCTGCGTCCCGGGCCTTCAGGCGGTCCAGGAACGGCGAGTGGAACGAGCGGACGTGCGACATCCGCCGGGCTCCCCCGGCCACGGCATCCACCACGAGTTGAACGGCCTCCTCCTCGGACAGCACCTCCGGGGGCGCGTCGTCCGGTTGCGGGTCGTCCGTAAGGCGACCGGACCGGCCGCCTTGATCGGTCAGCGTCGTCACCAGTGTCCGGACCTGCGCCAGCTCGGTCTGCCACCGCTCCACCTGTTCGGACAGCCCGGCCAGCAGTTCACTCACCCTCGGCAGGAGATCTCCGTCCTCGACAGCGCCGTCGCCGTAGCCGGTCATCCGCAGCAGCTCCGAGATGTCCACCCGTGCGACGTCGGCAGGCATCGACGGCACGGAATCCGGGACGAGGACACTGGGCACAGCGGACACGCTTCCTCCTCGACAGGGCGTCATTCAGGCCGGTCAATGCTCGACCTGCTCGCCGGAGTGCGCCTCGAGCGAGTACTGGACGGCCAGTTCGAGGTGACCGCCGCTCGGACTACGGTCCGGGTTTGCGGGCCACCGCGGCAGCCGGTGTTGCCGGGCGGCAGGCTGGGGATCGGAGCCTGGGTATGGGTGCCAGTCGGGCGCCGGGACGAGCCCCGGGGGCACCAGCTCCCAGCCACGCAGGAAGGCCGCAATCTCGGTGCGATCCACTCGCCGACCGCCAGTAGCGACGTCGCCCCCGACAGCACCGCGCACGCTGTCAGGGCGAGCACGCCAGCCAGCCCGCGCCGCACACCGCGTGGATCTCTCGCGCGAGCGTGCCGGCGTTTGATCAGGTCGCGGTGCCAGCGCAGGACCGTGTCCGGGCCGACCAGGAGCCGAATCCGACGCAGAGCCTGCCGCGGCATCCCTGACAGCAACGCTGCCAGGAACGCCCGGTCCTCTGGCCGGAACCTTGGACGCTCGCTGCCGAGTTGCCGCTGCAGGACCGTGAGCTGGTGACGCAGCGCCAGGATCTCGACATCCTTCTCGCGGTCTCCCATCGGAAGCAGGCGCATGGCCGCGAAGGCGTGAGAGACGGCGAAGTAGGCGAAGCGCATGAACACGAGACGCGATCATGCCCGATCGGAAAAGTCCGAGCACAGGACCGCCCTGACCTGTATGGACGCAGTATTCGGCACCCACAGCTCCATGATCGATTTCATCCCGGGGCACGCGAATACCAGTGGATCACCTTCCACCACGACACCACCCCACCGCCCGGAGCCACACTCCCACCGCCCGGAGCCACACTCCTCGAACTGGCGGAGCCCGCTCAGGCGGTCACCGCCATCGCCCGCACCGTCACCACCACCATGACCGGCACACACTGAAACCCGGTCGGGCCGTCCTCCGCAGCGGCTCGACCTGGCAACCCTCAGGTCTATGCGTCATCGAGCGGCTCCAGGAGAGAGAGGAGCACGGGCCGTTCCGGCCTGCCGCGGCGACAGGTCGAGGGCAGGGCAGCAGGGTCAGGGCAGATGGACGACGGGTGGCATGAGGGTGTAGACGCTTCCCGTGTTGGTCTCGGAGACGACGTGGCCATCGCTGACGCTGAGCCAGGCAGCAGTCTCGGCCACGGCTTGTGAGGTGTCGTTGCGGATCGCGCTGATCCACAAGGGTGTTCCCGTGGCCGCGTCCAGACAGGTGACCTGTCCAGTGGAGGTGGGCACGTAGATGCGTCCGTCGGCGTAGACAGGTCCGGTCCCATCGCCGGGGGCCGCGGACAGGGACCGAGTCCACCTGATCTTGCCGTCGGTAGTGCGTACCGCCGTGATCTGCCCGTCAGGGCGCTGAGCGACGACGAGGGTGGGGGTGGCGATGACCGTGCCCATCAGCGGCTGCTGGAACTTCACGCTGGTCACCGTAGCGTTGGTGGTTTTGAAGTAGTCGATCCCGGAAAATTGGAGACCGTCCACGGTGGCGTCGCCACGGGGATACGTGGATATCAGCAATGGGATCGAGTCCGAGGCACCGGTTTGGTCGTCGACGGCGAACAGAGCGGTTCCGGTTGGGACCTTCGCCTGCCACAGGGTCTTTCCGGTATTGGGCGACAGCCCACGGACTGTGCTGACCGGGATCTTCCAGTTCGGTATGAGGAGGACTGCAGTCGAGGTGGCTGTGGCGGGCTGATAGCCGGTCTCTGGGACTTGCTGCCATTCGATGGCGCCGTTGCTCGGGTCGAGCGCGACCAGGATGCCGTCGTCGTCGACGGTGATCGTGTGCAGACTGCTCGGCGGAAGCACCGTTATGGGGCTGCAGTCGTCGACCATGTGAGGCTGGGTCCAAATCAGCGCCCCCGAGGCCGCGTCGTACGCGTAGACGGTGGCTGGGCCCCGCCGGGTCATATGTCGGCCACCGGAGATCGAATCGACGCAGCCGTGGGATGCGTACAGGACGACCCCCGTCGCAGGGGCGAAACCGATCAGGAACCTCGACGACGATGATGAACGGGGCGGGTCCGCTTGAACAGTGCGCAGGACTTTCCCGCTCGCCAGGTCAAGACGCTGGAACTCTGTATCCGACAGGCAGTCGAGCCCACCGTGGTACACCACGCACCGCGGCGTCGTCGCCATCTCGCCCACGCCGTTTCCCGTCGCAGGAGCCGACCAGAGTGCCCAGCCGCGCGGCCGCAGCGCCGCGGCCGGTTCCAGAAGCGGGAGGGATGGTGATGCGGTGGAGCTGGATGCCTTTCCGATGCCGTGGGCATGGCCGCTTTGGGCCCAGATCCACGTACCGGAGCCGGCCAGCAGCAGGGCGCCGGCGAGAGCGACAGCCAGATGGCGCCCGGACAGCTTCCTGCGCCCAGCCATGGCAGGGGCTTGTCGTGTGTTGAGGGGGAGTCGGCGTCGTTCGCCGCGCCTGCCCAGGAGTTGGAGGATCCGGTCCGGGGAGGGCCGGTCGCTGGGGTCCTTGCTCAGGCACATGCTGACGATCGGGGCCAGTGAGTCCGGGACCCCACTGAGGTTGGGCGGCTGGTAAACCGCGTTGTAGCCCATCACGACGTCGTGGTCGGAGTCGAAAGGCCCGTGCCCGGTGGAGGCGAACACCAGCACCGCACCGAGGGCGAACACGTCTGCGGCCGGCCCGACCTCACCGGGTGCCATCCACTGCTCGGGCGCCATGTACCTGGGGGTCCCCATGAAGTGCCCGGTCGTCGTCAACGATTCCAGGTCTGGCAGCCGCGAGATGCCGAAATCGATCACCTTGGGCGCGGCCTGGGCCATCAGCACGTTAGCGGGCTTCAAATCCCGATGGGCGATGCTGGCCTGGTGGATGTTCCGCAGGGCATCGGCCAGCCCGTAGGCCAGCAGCCATACCTGGTCAGCGTCCAGCGGCCCGTCCGTGCGCACCTGGCGGTCTAACGTGGGCGCGTCGACGAACTCCGTGGCGAGCCATGGCAGCGGCCCATGCGTGTCGAAGTCGAGCACCGCCGCCGTGTAGGCGCCGCTGACGGCCTTCGCCGCCGCAACCTCCCGGGCGAAGCGCTTCCGGAAGCCCGCCTCTCCGGCGAGCTCGGCCTTGATCACCTTGACGGCAGCGAGCCGGCCCGCCGGATTTGCGCCCAGGTACACGACTCCCATCCCGCCCTCCCCCAGTCGGCGCTCGATCTGAAAGGGCCCGACGTTGTCGGGGAGGGTCGGATCCGGGTCCAACGTGTGTACTCCTACGTGCGCCGCAACTGCTGTCACTGCCCGAGCACGGGCCGACCCGGCGTTCCCGTTGCGGAGGGGTAGTTGAGGAACCGCTCCGCCTGGCTCCGGACCGTTGCAGCCTTCCAGCGGTCAAGGGGCAATGCCATAGGGGCCCTGATTCTGTTTCGGATCTGATGCACGGCGAAACCCGTGTGCCGTTTGGCTCTCTTCTCCGAACTTGGACAGCGCTTGCTCCTGCGTTCCGTCTCGCATGTGCCCCCGCCACTGCAGCCGACCGACTGCCCGATCGCCTCGTGCTGATTCCTCCGCGCCAGCCCGTCTCCCGACGAACCCCTCCTCCCCAGCACTCTGTGGGTACCGAAAACTCCGTCCGGCCAGGTCAAGCGGCGTGGTGGTACTCGTGGAAATGTCCGCCGAGTCGGTCGTGCCGGCGTGTTCGCCGAGGTACGGGGCCAGATAGCGACGGTAGGAGCGGTCGTGGTTGTAGTGCCTGTGTCCGCCGGCGGGCAGGCGGGTCCCACAGTGCCAGGCTGACGCACTGGCCAGCATCCGCCCAGGACGGCGGGGTCCGGAGCGAGGAACGCAGGTCAGCCAGGTTGCGTCAGCCAGCTTGTGAGGGGCCCGACCTGGAGCCGGGCCCCTCACAAGCGAAGAGCCCTACGCGGGCCAGAACTGGAGGACGTGTTCCTCCACCTCGAAATTCGCGACCAACAGGCGTGCCCTCCACCGGTAGGGAGCTTCCTCTCCAGGCCTGTTGAACAAGTGGTCCGGGGGCAGCGGCGGCGCGAACATGCACTCGTTGGAAGTGCCGCTGGTGAAGGCCGCAGGGCGGTCCGTGGCGGTGCAGGAGAACTCTTCCACGTGGGTCCACTCCCCCGCGAGCGGCTCGGGTTCGGCTTCGTAGACCAGGAAGCTGATCTTGATGGAGTCCCACTCGGTTCCCGCGACGACGGTGACGCAGCCGCCACCGGGGGTGACGGTCACCCATCGACCACCGTCATCGGAAGGCAGTTCGACGCCCTTGGGGTCCCCCACGCCAAGGTAATACAGGGCATACGTCAGCTTGGCCATGCCGCTGTACTCGTCGACGGGAACCTGGTCGGTCATGGGCGGGGAGTCCTTTCAGACACGGGCAGGCCCCCTGCCGTCGGAGCACGGTAGGGGGCCCGTTGAGACTAGATCAAGCACCGACGTTCTCGAAGAACTTGTCACCGGGCAGGATGTGGTAGCGGCCGAAGAAGGTCCGCAGGATGCCGCCCTGGGCGCGGTTCTCACCGAGCGGAACCCACTTGATGGCACGGTTCGGCGGCCCGTAGGTGAGTCCACCCTCCATGACGTCCGCGAAGGGGTACTCATCGCAGCTCGGCGTGGTGTTGGTGTTACCGGGGATAACCGTCCACCAGATGTCACCCGGCTTCGGCTTGGCCTTGCCGCACACGTCATCCCGGTTCTTCGTCTGCTGGGCCGCGGTGGCACGGGTCAGCAGAATGCCCCCCGGCTTGCCGACGTGGAGGCCCGCACGCTGCACCTTGCGAATGTTGTCGCCGATTCCCTTGAGGGCTGCCATAGGCGACAGGGCGTTGAAGTCAGCGTCCACAGCGATTCGCTGCGGGTAGACGCAGCCCGCACCGTACTGCAGGTCCTCGTCGTCACAGCGGTAAGTGGCGCTCTTGGCCACCGTCATGCCAGGCGTGTAGCCGGGCTTGAGGTAGTTCATCTCGTAGCGGGAGGCGCTCTCGCGGGCCAGACCCTTGCTGACGGTGAAGTAGTAGTTCAGTGTGCCCGTGTGACTGCTACGGCCCAGGACGAACGGCCGTGCGAGCGCCCCGCTGGCGCTGACGTGGCACGAGGAGAAGCACGCAGGGATGAATGTGGTCTCGATCCCGCCGGCCGCGCCGACGATGGCGGCAGGGCCGACCGTGACCTTCTCGCTCCACTTGACGCCCGCCAGATTCAGGTGCGTCTCGTGGTAGACGGAGAACTTCGCGGTTCCCTCGGGGACGCCGTTGCGCAGCGCGACGACCGTCACGTCTTCGATGGCGCAGTCCATGGTGCGGTTGACCGTGTTGGTGAGGGTCTTCGGGACGACGCAGAATCCGGCCGGTGCCCCGACGACCTGCGCGTGTGCCCTCGCGACGCTGGCGATGTCGATCTGCCGGGTGGCGACGTGGGTGGTGATCGTCTGCCCCTGGGCCGGTGCGGCGGCCACGGTGGCTGCGCCGCCGGCGACGACGGCGAGAGAGGCCAGGACGGTGGTGAGCTTGCTAGCGGCTTTCACTGCTGACTCAGGCTCCTAGCTGGTCCGATTCGCTGACGCACCCCCTGCGCGCCGCTGCGGGACCAGGTGATCGAACATAGTCACGAGTTGCTGTTCGTATCCACAGGAACCATGGAGAGTGGCGTGATTCGTGCTGCTTGGCGAGAACGTGCCGCTCGCCACCGGACGACGTAGGCCACTTCACCATCAACGAAACGCTGCCCCCGGGATCGGCCGGCACCAGCCGCGTGGTCGTCGACCAGAATGGGACACACCAGGTGGTCGACGGCAACGGCGTCCGGGCCGTGCTGAAGGACAACAAGGACCTGAACCCGCCGTTCTACGTCTACACAGCCTTCCCGACCCGGAACGGAAGCTAGGAACAGAGAGACGCGTGGAAGACAGTGAGGCGGGGACTGCCGACACGGCCCTGCGTTCCGCATTCCTCGCGGCTCTCGGAGTGGCGGCGGATCGTTGGCAGGCAGATCTGCTCCAGCAGGAGTTGGAGTGGTTTGCGCACCCGCGCGTCAGGACGGCGGCGGCGCGGATGGAGCCACTGGACACGCTCGTCGAGTTCCTGGCGGCGACCCGGCTGGCCCTGCCACCGGAGCCGTTGCGGGTGTTCCGTGCGGAGCTGACGGCACCGACGACGTCGTCCGGGGCGCCGCGCGAGCGCGTGATCGCCCGGGTGCGGGAGTTGTTGGGCGCCCCTGCGGCCGTGCTCGCGGAGCAGCTCGATCGCTTGATTTCGCGCTGCGGTCAGGCGCAGCGCCCCCTCGACAGCGCCACCGTGCGCCGGCTCTACGCCGAGGCGTCCGACCTGTGCGACGTCTGGGTGCTCGCCCTACACGAGGGGCTCGTCACGGACGTCTCACCCGTGGGCACGGCCGACGAGTTGTACGCCACCGAGGGCGCGGTCCTCTCCGCTTTCGACCCGGCGGACCCGACGGACATCGCCGGACGACGACTTGCACTCGCGGACTGTGTAGGGCAGTTGACGGAGCTGGTGGCGCTCGACCGGTGGGGTCTGCTGCCTCGGCGCGACTGGCCGTCGGCCGAGGTTCCGTCCTTGGGCTGGCCCGCGGTGCTGGCCCAGGCCCAGTACCGGCTCCGCCAGATCGGGGCGGTCGGCGCACCCGCCGAGGTCGCGGACGGTGCCGGGCGCCGCGCGGCGCCCGTTGGAGATCGCCGTCACGCCGGGGCCCTGCACCTGCTGGCCGCTCTCGACCGCACGACCGGCCTGACGCCAAAGGACCTGGAGGCCGGACATCAGCGCATCCGACGCTCCCTGCGCGCGGTGATGCCCTGGGCGACCGGACTCCAGGGAGCCGACCTGGCCTGGGCCTTGCGTCGGCGACCGGAGCTGATGACGGACTACGGACTCGGACCACGCGAAGCAGTCGAGGAGACGGCGGCCCTGCTGCCCGGCCTCGTCGACTGTCTGCGGTACGCCGGTCCGGGCCCGGGGCCGGACCGTCTGCCGCTGAGCGGCTGGGAGCTGCGCGAGCTCTTTCCCGAGCTCGGCCGGCTTCTCGCGCTCTACCGCGACGGGCTCGCTCACGGGGATCTCGGCGAGTACCGGGAGTCCCAGAACCCTGAGCTCCTTCCGGCCCTGGTGGCCGAGGCCTACGTCGAGGCCGACGTCGAGGCCCGTGGCGGCTCCGGTCGGTTCGCGCCGCGCTCTCGGGTGAGCTTGCGGCTTTCGGCCTGCTCTTCGCCGGGGACGAGGCCACCGACCGGGCCCTCGGCCTGCTTGGCCAGGAGGCGCGCGACAAGGAGCCGGGACACCCCTGGTGGGATGATCTGACCTGGCACGCCTGGCTTCGATCCGCGGCCGCCGAAGTGATGTGGCACGCCCGGACGGGCTCCGACGGAACGCGAGGTTCCCGATGACCGTGGTGCTCCGCGCGTCCACGTTCAGCAGCCGGTCCGCAGCACAGGGGTATGTCCAGCGGGTGGTGGACCGCAACCACGACAGGATCGCGCTGTGGTTGGCCGGCGGGCCGGGGAACCGACTGGTCGTCACAGCCGCGTTCCCCGGCGAGGTCACCGGTCGTCTGCTCCCGAGTGCGACAGCCCTGGCGGGAGGCGGCCCCTTCGACGTCTCGGCGGTTCGCGTCGTGCTCGAACGAGCCGCCGACGCTGCCAATGGGTTCGTGGTCCGTTCCGCCTACCCAACCGAGGACTGAGCCGCCATGCAGCCGACCGGCACCAGGATGGGAAGGCGGCCACAGCCATGACCGAGGGTCCGCCCCGGGACCTGTCACCCACGCGCTGGCAGGGACGTCACGCCGCCGTGGGCGATCTGCTGGAGGCCTACGTGGGCCTGCCCGCTGACGATGCGCCGGGTGCGCCGAGCGCCGCGCTGGCCGAGTACCTCGGCGTGCTGCGCCTGGTCGACCCGGCCGGTCCGAGCGTCACTGCCGTGCAACTGCGGCGACTGCTGGACGAGGACGGGTTCGGCCTGTCCGGCCCGACGGGGCTCGCCTGGCCGCCCGTGCTCGACCGCCGCGCCTGGCTGGCCACCGTCGCCGAACTGATCGAGTCGGACTCGGGCTCCGGCCCGCTCGGCGGGATCCCGGCCACCGCCTGGGGCTGGCGGCGCCGCTTCCCCCAGCTCTTCCAGCTGTTCGGGGGCGGGTTCGGCGAGGACTTCCCGCTGGAGTACCCCGACCTGCCGCCCGTGGAGGCCGAGGCCCGGACGCTGTCCCACTGGCTCGTCGGCGCACCGGACGCGATCCGCGCCCGCGCTGTCGGAGAACTCCACGAACTCCTGGCTCTGCGATTGGACCGGACCGCTCTCGAGCTCGCCCTAGGGGCTCTCGGCCGCGACGTCGAACTCGCCCCGGATCCGCATGTGTGGCTCCGTCGGGTGGTCGCCTATCTCGAAGCAGCCTGAGCGGCACGGCCTGACCAATCAGGGGGCAGGTAGGCAAGGCGCAGCAACACGACGGGTGATCATCTTGCCGCAACCGCCTGCAAGGCCCTGAACTGCGTGGATGACATTCTCGGCAGGCGCACAGTCCGCCCTGCCTCAGAACCCGGGCATCTGGAAGTCGTTGAAGAACCACAGTGCGCTCGTGTACCAGATGACGACGACCGCAACCACCAGGAGACCGCCGGCGAGCGGTAGAAGCCATCCGACCCCCAGCCGGGAGCGAACGAATACCACCTTGGCCGCGAACGCGCCGTAGAAGAAGCAGGCGGAGAGGGAATGGACGGCCGCTCGCACGGGAGTGAGTTCGACACCATAGGTCTGAATGCAGTGGACGGTGATGGGGATCGTGCCGAGGAACACGAGGGCGCCGATCAGCCGGTGTGCGCGTGGAACGGCCTTCGGTACGGTCCTGACGCGCGGAAGCCGCCGGTACATCCACAGCGCCAGGAGCAGCTGGACCATCGCCAGCCCGAGGATGGCCGTGGCCAGTCTGGCCTTGAGCCGCACCGCGTCGGTCAGATGCTGCCCGAAGAGGCCGGTGGCGTAGTCGGGTGTGATGTTGCGGCCGACCAGGAACAGCGCCAGCGCCACAGCAAGGGCCAGGGCCGAAGCCGAGCCCACCACGATGCCCGTCCTGCGTCGGTGCGCATCCGCGTCCACGGCCCATCCTCCGTCCAAAGAGCCGGTGCGAGGGGGCGGACCGGTCGACCGACAGCCCCCTTACGGATGTCTGCCCAGGT
The DNA here is from genome assembly GCF_003258295.1 of Streptacidiphilus pinicola. GTDB lineage: Bacteria > Actinomycetota > Actinomycetes > Streptomycetales > Streptomycetaceae > Streptacidiphilus > Streptacidiphilus pinicola. The sequence goes on from NZ_QKYN01000031.1 coordinate 34,220, forward strand.
CAGCGGTCCGCACCGAGTGCCGCGCGGGTCGCGGCGTTGATGGCGGTCCGGTTAGTGGAGCTTGTCGAGCTGGTTGGTGGCGTCGTCCACGAAGTAGACGGCGTTCTGGTTCAGGCCCACGGCCAGGCCGAAGAGGGCGCCCGCGCCGGGCGGGGTGCCGCTGGCGTCCAGTTGACGCCAGGCGATCTGGTCACCCTGCGGCGTGGTCTCGACGATGTCACCATCGCCGGCGTTCACGGTGAGCGCGTCCTCGCGGGGCGAGATGGCCAGTCCGGCGGCCAGCATCGGCGCCACCAGCGACCTGCAGCGGATTCGGAGTCTCACGCGCCCACCTCACTCAAGGGGACGGCCACCTCGCCGTCTCGTCACACACGGTCGCGTTCCATCACAGCACGCGCACGGTCGGCCCGACATACGACACGCACACCGGTGCGGCCTCGGCCTGGGCCGCCCTCGGCGAAACACATTCGACGGCCGAGCAGCGGTACCCGACGGCAGTGGCTTCGCGGTCGCGAACGCGTGGCGCCACAAGCCGCTACACCACTCCCGCCTCCCTGCGGCCCGCTCCTGACACACCGCCAACGAGGGAGCACACGCTTCCCCGTTACGACAGTCGGGCGCCGCTGCGGCCGACTGTGTCACCCGCACGCGTGAAGGTCGGGCGTGGGGTCGACGGCCCCGGGCAGCGGGCCGGGCGTCCGTGCGTAACGTGAATCCGCGACTCGCCGTCGGCGGGCCGGTGGCCGGTGTCACCGCTTCCCCAGGGCCAAGAGGTCTGTCATGAATCGTGCCATCACACTGGCTGTCGGCATGGCCGCCGTCGCGGCCTGCTCTTCCGGATGCAGCAGCTCCGGTACCACGGCTTCCTCGACCCCGCCCGCCAGCACCAGTGCCGCGACGACGACCGCCGGCTCGGCCATGCCCAGCAGCGGTGCCGCCACCCCAGCCGGAGGCGCCGCCACGGTGAAGACGGCGAGTTCGCCGCTCGGCCAGATCCTGGTCGACGGCTCAGGCAGGACGTTGTACCTGTTCAAGGCCGATACCGGGACGACCTCGACCTGCAACGGCTCCTGTGCACAGGCCTGGCCGCCGCAGACCACGACGGGGAAGCCCAGCAGCAGCGGAGTGACCGCATCCATGGTCGGAACGATCACCCGATCCGACCACTCCACCCAGGTGACCTACCACGGCCACCCGCTCTACTACTTCGCCGAGGACACCAAACCCGGCCAGACCAACGGCCAGGGCGTCAACGCCTTCGGCGCCTCCTGGTACGTGGTCAGCCCCAACGGCACCCCGGTCACCAGCGCCGCCTCAGGGACCGCGTCAGCATCTGCCGGCTCCACGAGCGGCGGGAGCGGGTACTGAGACCCACACCTCACTTCCGCCCCCTCGATGACGAGAAGCGACGGAGTGTCGCCCGGCGGGTGCCACTCCCCCAGGGACGATCGTCAGATCTGATACTTCGGAGGAGAGTTGGCCAGGGCGACGGGCGCTGAGTTCATCCAGACCAGGCGGAGCCTGCACGGACTGGCCGAGTTGCTGATGGCTGGGCCCCAGTTCCGCCGCAGCGGGACGATCCGGCTTCGGGTGATCCCAGGCGGATTCGCCACCACCAAGGAACCGGACATCAGGGTGCAGGACCTGCGCCTGATCGCCGGCGGACACACACTCTCCCTGGCAGGCAGTTACACGGACCTGGCCCACACCGCCGGGATCACCCCCGGAGCCCCGGTGGACCTCTACCCCCAAGGATGCGACATCGCCATCGAGGACACCATCGAGGTCGATCCGCAGTCCGCTGGGCGGATCTCCGACGGCCTCGCACTCGGCCTTCAGGCGCTGGGCCACTTCGCCCCGCACGAGACCGCCGTGCTGTGGCCCGAACACTTCGACCTCAGCATTACCTGGGACGAGGTCAACTTCGGCATCTCCCTCGGCGACGCATTCGCGGACGAGCCCTACGCGTACGTCGGGCCGTGGACCCCGCCGCAGTCGGACGCGTTCTGGAACGCGCCGTTCGGCGCCGCACGTCCCCTGAGCGAACTCTCCGACGCCCCCGCACTCGAAGCCTTCTACGCAGAAGGCCGTCGCCTGGCCCACCAGGCCCGTTCGGCCTGATGACGCTGCGCCTGCCAACCACCTCATCCGCGCCAGTTCAGTCGTCATGTTGGTACGCGTGGATGACGCCGGCGAGCCGGTCTGTCCGGCGTATGTCGAGGTGGGCAAGCTGCCCGAGTTCGAGCGGTGCAGGCACCGGACGTAGTGGCGCCGCCGGGTCCGCCCTCAACTACGTCGGATGATCCGGCACTTGTTCGAACGATCCGGGCAGTATCAGGCCCGACCGAATGAGCCGTACAGTCTGTTGTGGAATACCTGCTCCTTGGTTGGTGTGAGCGTGCGAATCCGTGTTCGTGGGTGACTGCTCGGCCTGACCGATCGACAGGGTCCGCTTCGGCGGCGATTGTTCCTGCTGCCCCAGCCCCCGGCGGCGTCCCACAGAGACGGCCGAGGAGACCTGGATGGGCGCGCGCGATATCAATGCCCGATCGACGGCAGACCGCCAACACCTGCGCCGGTGCGGGATCGGGAGGTCGGCCGCACTCGCGGTTGAGCGTCACGACGGGCCGGGCAGGACGACGATCAGGTTGACCGGCGAGCTGGACCGGGACTCGGGCCGCTCCTGCGTCGGGTCCCTGTGCCCTTCATCGACGGACTCTCCCGGAGTAACGAGCGGAAACGCGGGCGGTCGAGCAGCAGCACCGTCCGTCATGGCGGTGCCGACCGGGACGAGCTGGGGCTGTCTGAGGTGAAGTCGGAGACCGACATGACAAGGCTGACTGTCTCCCAGGTGATCGCCTACCTGGTGCGGGCCGTCCGGTGCGGCGACGCGCGGATGGCCCAGGAACTTCTGTCCCGGTTCAGCACGCTGGCCGAGTTGGAGGACCTGATGGAACTGCGGGCTGCACTGGAGGCGGACCTGCGCAGCGGACCGGACGGCCCCTCGCTCAGGACGTGAGTGGCTTCGATGCAGGACAGGGGGAACGCGGCCTCGGCGGAAATCAGGTGTCCAGGCGGCCCAGTACCGGTCTGCTCCCGCAAGCCGTACAGTCCGTATCGGATAGTGGACTATCTGTTCTTGGCTAGTGCGGGCATTCGAGCGTCCTGCGTCGAGGTGCCCCCGGCTGACCGACTGAGCTGACCGCTTCGGCGGTGATCGTTCCAGCTGCCCCAGACCCCGGCGGCATCCCGGAGGAGACGGCCGAGGAGATCTGGATGCCCACGAACCACATCACCGGCCGATCGATGGGAGCCCGCCGTCGCCCGCCGCCCCAGCGTGGGGCCGCGATGCCGACGGAGACACTCACCGTCGAACGGCACGACCGGTACGGCAGGGCCGAGATCACACTGGCCGGCGAGATCGACATGGCCTCCGCGCCGATCGTGCGCCACGCACTGTCACGCTGCCTGGCCGACGGTGTGCACGCCATCGAGGTCCACCTCGCGCAGGTCGGCTTCTGCGACTGCAGCGGGCTGAGCGCGTTGCTGCAGGCCCACCGTCAAGCCGCTGCGGCTGGGGTGTCCCTGCGGCTGCGCGACCCGAGACCCGTCGTGGCCCGACTGATCGCGCTGGCCTGCACCGACACCCCCCTGCTGCACCTGGGAGGCGTGGGAGAGGACTGCTGACGGCGCTCGGCCCCACGGACGCCGGCGCTGCGCGCGGCAGGCGCCCCCTACCCGGTCTCGTCCTGCGCGGCTCCGACGACGGCACGGTGGACCGATGGCGACGCCTCCGGCGACGCCGACCGATGCTCGGGCTGTTCCTCGGCCGCTCCGTGCGCTGTCAGGCTGCTGCAGCACGGCGTAGAGTCGATGGCGGAAATGCGTTGTCGGCGGGTTCGAACGCCCGAAGCCCCGTGCTCCGGCGTCTCGGACAGACCGACTGAGCCGGCCGCTCCAGCGGCAAGCGCTCCAGCTGCCCCAGACCCCGGCGGTGTCCCAGACAAGGCAGCCGAAGAGTCCGGGTGTCCGCGAACAGCGTCGCCGCCCGATCAGGGACGCATGCGGGCCGCCCACACACCAGACGGGCGTTGTCGGCGAAGGGGGCGGGCGTGGTCAGGTGGTGTCGAGCTCTGCGGGGCCCCGCAGATCGCGCAAGTGACGACACTGTCCGAACACACCGGTTGCGGCTGCTCCCAGGAATCTCGGCCGGGCTGGTTCGATTTCCTGCCGACGTGTTGTCCGCGCCTGAGCGCAGAACCGGAACGCGGGAGGCGCACACGATGCTTTCCCAGCACGAGCGACGCGCATTGTCCGACATCGAGGAGCACCTGCGCGCGAGCGAACCCGACCTGGTGCACCTGCTGGAGTGCTTCCATGCCTGGGCTCCGCCGCGACACCGCCGCCGCGGTGTCCGCCGCGTGGTCGGGCCGGCCGGACTGGCGCTCGCCGCCGTCCTGCTCGCCGTGGCGTTCACGGTGCGCAGCGCGGACGCGCTTCTGCTGGCCGTCACGCTCCTGCTGGCGGACGCGGCCTGGTGGACGCTGCTCATCGCGATGGCAGTGGCCAGACAGCGAGGCCTGAACGGCCGGGGGCCTCATCGTCGGTGACATCGGGTCACGGAGTGAGGGCGGTGATCGACCGCAGGCGTGCCGCTTGCGCCTGCGGATCGGCAACGGAGAGGGAGACGCGGCTGTGCGACGGAACCCCGTGCCGGCGGGCTCGGCCGGTGCGGTTCGGCGCGATGCGCAGCCCTGTGCCGATGGCAGGGCGGCACGCCGTGACATCGGGCGGAGCCTGCCTCCACCGCGTCCGCCAGGACACCCGGACGCGGATGCCGGAAGATGTTCCTGGTCAACCGGTGCTTCCCCGGGACGGCCCGGACGAAGGTGGACCAGGGCGGCGACGAACAGGACGACCGGGATGACCGCCGGCAGCCCGACCTGGCGGCCTGGTGGACTGGTGGACTGGGCCGGATCGGACGCCCCGCATCGGTTCACGACGCCGCCACGCGGGGTATGAGAGGGGTACCGAGGGTCTTCCGCACACCGGCTGCATGCCCCTGTCGTTCTCGGCGAACGCCGACGCCGGGCCTGCGCGCGGGTCCGGGGACAGGACGCGCATCATGTCCGTGCCACTCATGCGACCTCCTTCGGTCGCCCTTCCCCCGCCCCGCACGGAATCCCCCGCGCTGCGCCTCGCCCTGCGGCCCGCCGCCGGAGGCGGCGGCCTCCCCGTCGGCGCCCTGGACGGCGCCTGGTGGCCGCACTCCGACGACCTCCTTCGCGAACTGCCCTCCCTCATCCCCACGTTGGACCGGCTGTGGGGGCGGATCACCAGGGTCAACGTCAACCCTCGCAACTGGGAGTCACTGCCCCGCGAGGTTCCGGTCCAGGGACACGTGGTCAAGGTCGGCTGGTTCACCACCGAGCAGGACCCGCACAAGCTCCTGCTCCTGTCCTACCGCACCGGCCGCTGGGACGTGCTCGTCATCCCACCGCAGACCGGCCAGGCGGCCGCCGCCCGGCTGATGGCCGCCGCGGGCGACCCGGCCGGCTCGTCCACCGCGAGCGCCCTGCTCGCCGCCGAACGCGACCGCAGCGTCAACGACGCGGCCGACGCGGGCGACGCCCCGGCCCGCGACATCAGCGCGGAAGCCGCATGGGAATCCGAGGGCGGCGCGGCACGGTCCGTTCCGCTGATCATGCCCATCGGCCGCATCAGCGTGTCCTCAGGCAGGTGAGAACGATGACGACGCTCCTCACCGTGCTCGCGATCGCCGCCGTGATCTACGCCTGCGTGCTGCTGATCCAGCTGGCCAACGCCCGTCACACCGCCCTGCCGACGACAGTCCAGCCGCACCGTTGGGGCCTCCACCGACGTGGCTCTGCGGCCCGGCACACGGTTCACCGTCCCTGACGGCGGCGCGCCGGGTGCTGTTCCTGAACCTGCTTCGCCGCGTGAACCGGCGCTTCCTGCGCCGAAAACACCCGTCCGCAGCTGCGGACGGGTGTCCGCGCAGCGGAGCGTGACGAACCATCGAAGGGAATCGCAGACGGCCTCGGCACGTCGAAAGAGTTCCCAGCAGAACACCTGTTTGCCTGGTCGACGCGCACGGTCGAGGCTGCTACGACGCAGCTCCCCCAACGCCCGGCCTCAGGTCGCAACTGCGGCCTTGCTCCGGCTGCCCCAGCCCCCGGCGGTCTCACTGACGAGACAGCCGAGGAGATCTGGATGTCCGCGGAGAGCGTCGTGACTCGACGCATGACGGTCAGCCACAGCCTTCCCGAGCCCCGAGCGGGGGCGGCGACGTTGGCAGTCGAGCGGCACGATCGCGGGAGCAGTGCCGAGATCACCCTGATCGGCGACATCGATCTGGATTCCGCCTCGCTGGTCCTCCGAGCCCTGACGCGGTGCCTGCTCGACGGCGCGCGCACCATCGATGTCGAGCTCACCCACGTCGGCTTCTGCGACTGCAGCGGCCTGAGCGCTTTCCTGGACGCCTTCCAGCGCGCCGCGGCCATCGGAGCATCCGTGCGACTGCACCACCCAGCACCGCCGGTTGCGCGATTGCTCGCCCTGACCGGCACCGGGAGCCTCCTGCTCGCGCCGCAGCCCGCGCGCCCGAGGTAGAGCCGCCCCGCCTCCGTCGCCTCCGCCGCGAGGCAGGGCCGGTACCGCACGTCCCCGACTACTCTGTTGCCATAAGTTCTCTGTGTTGCACGGGGAGTCCCGCTCGGCGCAGCGAGGAGGTCGCGATGGGCCGCATCAGCGAGACTCGCGCCCTGCTCCCCTCGGCGTCGTCGCCGCTGCGGAAGCTCCCCCCGTTGCCTGGTCACCGGCGCGACGGAGAGCGCGGTACGGTGGTCGCACTGGTCGGGAGTTGTAGGGATACGGGGGTACGCGCTATCGCCGTCAACTCGGCAGCCCTTACGTTGTCGGGTGGCGACCTGCGACGCCCCAGGGCCGGCCGTCCGGAACAGGACAACCGGTGATCAGTGACGGTATGGCCGAGGTTCTGCGGCTGCTTCAGCGCGACGAAGGGTTCGACGCCGCGGCGGACGTCGCCGTGCTGGCCGCGGTGACCCTGGGCGTGAGCGGGCTGACGGTCTCCCTGGCGACCGGGGGTGACCGGGCGGAGCTGATGTGGTGCACCGACGAGGCCGCCGGCAGCTTCGAGGACCTGCAGTTCACTCTCGGCGAGGGCCCCGGCCCCGAGGCCGTGCGCGGCGACGCGATGGTGCTGGTGCCCGACCTCGCGCTGGTGCGGCCCGAGCGCTGGCCGGCTCTGAGAGTGGAGGCAGCCGGCCTGGCGGCCCGCGCGGTGTTCTGCTTCCCGATGGGCATCGGGGCGATCCGCGTCGGTGTGCTGACCCTGGTACGCCGGACGGCCGGGCCGCTGACCGACGGGCAGGTCGGTGACGCGCAGGTCCTGGCGCATGCCCTGGCCGGGCGCGCGCTCGGCAGCGTCGTGCCAGGCCCGAACGGGGCCGCTCCGGCAGACTCCGCGGACGCGCTGTTGCACGCCGTCGTGCACCAGGCCACCGGCATGGTCAGTGTCCAGCTCGATGTGTCCCTGCCCCAGGCTCTGCTGCGGCTGCGCGCGTACGCCTACAGCAGCGGCCGGCCACTCACCGACGTCTCCCGGGACGTGGTCGCGCGGCGGCTGCGCCTGGACCTCAACGGCAACGGCGACGGAAACCCGTTGCCCGTCTCAGACAAGGACTGATCGCCATGGCCCGCGAGCAGCAACTGACCAAGGTCTTCGTGGAGGTCGCCGACTCACTGATCGATGACTTCGACCTGATCGACTTCCTCCAGCGGCTGTCCGAGCGCTGCGTGGAACTGCTGGACGTCGCGGCGTGCGGGGTGCTGCTGGCCGACGAGCACGACGTGCTGCAGGTGCTGGCCGCCTCGGACGAGAACACCCGGCTACTGGAACTCTTCGCCCTGCAGTACGACCAGGGTCCCTGCGTGGAGTGCTACCGCAGCGGCCGGCCGCGCACCAACATCGACCTGGCGGACCCGAACGTCTCGCAGGCGTGGCCCGAGTTCACCCCGGCCGCGCTGCAGTCCGGCTTCCTGTCCACCAACGCGATCCCGATGCGGCTGCGTGGGCGCGTCATCGGCGCTCTCGGCCTGTTCCAGACCAGGGGCAACACCCTGAGTGACGCGGACACCGCCCTGGCCCAGGCGCTGGCGGACGTGGCGACCATCGCCATCCTGCAGCAGCGCACCCTGGCCCACAGCGAGACCGAGCGCGGACAGCTCCAGTACGCACTCACCAGCCGGATCGTCCTGGAACAGGTCAAGGGCATCCTGGCCGAGCGCTGGCAGGTCACCCCGGACCAGGCGTTCGCAGCGTTCCGCGCCTACGCCCGATCCCACCATCACCAGCTCTCGCACCTGGCCCGGCTGATCGCCGACGGCGAGTTCGACACCGAGCAGATCCCCCGATCACCCCGGCATCGCTGACCTCACCGACTTCGGGGCCCGAGGCGGCTTGCCGCAGCGTTACCAGCGCCGCGCCGGCTTCAGCGGAGCCGACGCCCTGCACATCTACCGTGCCCTCTTCGGCTTCCTTCACGGACACGTCCTCAACGAACTCCAGGAGCTCGTCGAGAACCCCGAGGAGACCGACGACCTGCCACATCGCGGGAAGCATGGCGTGGCCACGGCGGAGCACCGCCCGCGCCGGACCGGAGTTCGTACGGCGCCGGTCAGCTGTGCGTCGGGGTCGCCCCGGCCTCGTGCTCCCGTGAGGGGCCGGCAGCCGGCCTGGCCCGAGCCGAGGTGATCTCCTGCTCGGCCGCCGACCGGCCGAGCCAGGAGGCGCCGTCGAAGGACTTGCCGGGTTCCAGGTCCTTGTAGACCTCGAAGAAGTGCTGGATCTCCCGGAGGTCGTGGGGGAACACGTCGTCGAGCTCGTGCAGGTGGTTCATACGGGGGTCGGTAGCCGGGACGCACAGCACCTTGTCGTCCTCGCCCCGCTGGTCGTTCATGCGGAACATGCCCAGCGCACGGCAGCGGATCAGCACCCCCGGGAAGGTGGGTTCGCCACCCAGGACGAGCGCGTCCAGCGGTTCACCGTCCAGTCCGAGAGTGCCCTCGACGTAGCCGTAGTCGGCCGGGTAGCGGGTGGAGGTGAAGAGCATCCGGTCCAACCGGATGCGCCCGAGAGCGTGGTCCATCTCGTACTTGTTGCGGGACCCCTGGGGGATCTCCACGACCACAACGAAGTCCATCTCCCGCTCCTGCCGACGGCACGGATCAACGGGCGAGGCTGAGCCGCCCTCGACGCCTCACCGCGCAGCCGCGGAACACCGGCGCACCATGACGGCCGACACCAGGCTACGGCCGTGGCTCCCCTGCCGACGGAGCGACACCGCGCGGAACGGAAAAGCCGGCCCCGGTCGGCAGCCGGGTATCGCCGATCTCGCGCATCCGGGGCGAGCCGCGCAGGCTGGGGTGCATGACGATGGACATCGACCTGGAGGCCCTGACCGACCGGATCATGGACGACGCCCGCAGGGGCGACCGGGCGGCCGTGGAGCAGGCCCTCGCCGCTTGGGGGATGAAGGGCATGGCAGCGGGATTCCTGGTCGCGCAGCAACAGGACGTCCGGCTTCTCCTCGACGGCCAGGTCGAGCGGCTGCTCAACTATGCGAGGGCGAACGGGGCCACGCCGGAAGCGCTGAAGTGGCTCCAGGAACAACTGGACGGGGCACCACCCCCGCCCGGCTAGCACAGCCGTGGTGCCTGCTTCCCGCGCCCGACGTGGGCGTCAGCACTGGGCCTGGCGCCCCCCGATCGCCTCCAGCGCCAGCCCTGTGGCCCCCGGCCCCGCGAGTCCTCAGGTCCGGCCGTACCGGATCGTGTCGTCGGCGAACTCCCGGGCCATCTCCTCGGTCACCGTCGCCCGGGTGCTGCCGATGGCGTCCAGGTAGTCCGCCGTGGTGGGACGTGCCCGTTCGCCGGTGTCGAGAGTGCGCTCGAAGACCGTCTGGGCGACCCCCCGGGCGACCTGCTTGATGTCGGCGGGAGTGAATCCGTCGCTGGCGTCCGCCAGGGCTTCCGTGTCGGCGTCCGTACCCGTCTTGGCGATGTAGCCGGACCACAACGCGATGCGGGCCTCCCGGTCCGGCGGGCCGACCGGCAGGACGTAGTCGAAGCGGCCATGCCGCAGGAAAGCCGGGTCCAAGGCGGAGACCGCGTTGGTGGCGCAGACGAGCAGCCTGCCGTCACGCTCACGGAAGCGCACGATCGACTTGAGGAGCTCGTTGACCACACCGACCGACGCCGGGTCGGCGAGGTTGCGCGTACTGGCGACCTCTTCGACCTCGTCGATGAAGACCAGCACCCGGTCGAGCTCCGCGATCTGCCCGAAACGGTGCCCGAGGCCCGTGGCGAGCCCACCCTCCAACGCCAGCCGTGAGGGAAAGAGCTCTACGAACGGCCACCCGAGCCGACCGGCCACCGCTCTGGCGAACGTGCTCTTCCCCGTCCCCGGAGGCCCGAACAGCACCACCGCGCGGGGAGGTTCCACGCCGTGCTCGTCCGCGACCTCGGGATTGGCCAGCGGGAGCACCAGGCGCCGTTCGATGAGCCGCTTCTCGTCGGTCATCCCTCTCAGCTGCCCCCAGAGACCGGCATCGGGCACCGATCCCCCCAGCGACGCCAGAACCGCCGAGCCCTGTGCGCTCACCACCGCGACCTTCTCGAAGTACGTCAGGCCCTGGTGGTGGGAGAAGCCCGAGTTGCCCAGCGCCGTGGCACCGGTCGCCTCCGCCGAGAGAACGGCGGCGACGATCCTGGCTCCGGCCGCCTGGAGACGATGCTCCAGGGCGGAGACCAGCGCGGTGCCGAGGCCCAGGTTGCGCCAGGCCGGATGCAGGGCGACGCGCAGCACCCAGGCCCGGTCCCCGTCCACCCGGCCCACCGCCGCGCCGACGAGATGTCCCTCGGCCACCGCGACGACGCTCGGATTCCCGGCCTGCAGCGCGGCCACGACCTCCGAGAGACGGAAGACAGCGGGCGGGTCCGCGCCGGCGTTCTCGCCGTCGAGCCGCACCACTGCTTCGAGATCGTCCGGCGTGGAGTCACGCACGTGCCACACTGCCATGGCCGGCCCTCGGGGGTCGTGGTCCCGGGGCTTTCCCGTCGTCCGGCGGTCCACTGGGTCACACCGCAGGTGCGATGCCGGTCTTGACGAAGATCTGCCGGGCCGAATCCGAGGCGCCGGCCAGCACCGCCGCGGCGACGGCGGCCTGGGCGGCCGCAGGGTCCGTGCCCGGGGGCACGACCAGGAGCACGAAGTGGTCGTGGTCGCCGCAGGTGAGGATCACCGTGTCGTCGCCGACCGGGAACCGGTCGATGTGGACGACCCGGTCGTCGACGGTCATCCGTCCCGGCACCTCGTCCCACGCGGCGGCGTCCAGGCCCACCCGTTCTATCGGTCCCACGGACTCCGTCACCGCCGTGATGAGTGCCGGAAGCTCCGCAGCCAGGTCGCGTGGGCGCGGCCACCAGGCCCCGTCGTGCGCCCTGAGCCGCGACGCGGTCGTCTCCAGCCGCGGCACCACCGCACCCGGCGCCCGCGGCCAGTCGTTCCCGTCCAGCAGCCTTCCCGCTGACGGCGTGGTGGAAGGATCGACACTCATGGGACACCGCCCTGTCCGCAACGGACCACCCCGCCCGACGGCCGACGTCGCTCCGCCGGGCAGAGGCCGACGCGCCGAGCCGCTTCGGGGGCCAATCCCACGCTACTCCGGTACCGACCGTCGGCTCGTCCAGCACCAACAGCTCCGGTGCTCCCAGCAGAGCCGCGGCTGCGCGTCGGCGACCGACCCCCGCATGAAGCACCTGCGCGAACTGAACGACGCGTTCGCGCACGACCTTCCAGGGATCCAGCACTTCTTCGAGGTCTCCAGTGGCGAGGGTCGACGGTCACGCGGGTGATGCGCCCCCGATCACGATCCAACTCGGCTATGAGCAGCGGAAGTTCGTGCGCCGGAAGGTCCGTCAACGGCCCGGTCCACGCCATTCGATCAGGAAGATCGTCGCGTCGTCGCTGGTACGCCCGCCCCGTGCGGCCTTGAGGGCGTGGGAGAGGGCCCGCGTGGTGGCCGCCAGGCCGTTCCCGGCCCGCCCCACGCGTGCGGCGATGTCGATGAGCTGCGTGCGGCCGAACTGGATGCCGCCCGAGGTGTGCTCCTCGACCACGCCGTCGGTAAAGCAGACGATCCGATCTCCTGGTTGCAGGTTCACCTCGCTGACCAGCGGCTTCTCGCCGCCGAAGCCGACAGGCAGGGTGGTCGGGCCGTCGAGAATCCGGACGACGTCGTGGTCGCGGACCAGCAGCGGCGCCGGGTGCCCGGCGTTGACCCACTGCAACCGTCCGGTCGGGACGTCCAGCCGCATCATCTGCGCCGTGGCGAAGTGCTCGGGGTCGAACTGGTCCGCGATCACCTCGTCCATGTAGGCGTAGATCTCGGCCAGGCCGACGCCCGCACGCCGCGCGTGGCGGTAGGCGCCGATCGCCGCGGTGGCCATCACCGCGGCCTTCAGACCGTGCCCCATGGCGTCGATCACGGCGGCGTGCAGCGTGTCGCCGTTCAGGGCGTAGTCGAAGCTGTCCCCGGCGACCTCGTAGGCCGGCTCCAGGAAACCCGCCACCTCCACCTCGGGGACCGACATCGTCAGCGGAGGCAGCAGGGACCACTGGATCTCAGCGGCGACGGTCATCGGACGGCGACGGCGTGCCCGGGTGAACAGGTCCGTGGACCGGTCCCGCGATGTCAGGAGGCTCGCCACCAGGGTGGCGAGCCTGGTCAGGTCCGCTCGCTCCCGGTCGTCGAGGCGGTCCACGGACAGGGCCAGCACGCCGAGGCTGTCCCCGCCGTCCGTCAGTGGGAGGTAGACCCGCAGCCCGTCGGCCTCGGGCCGCGCGACCAGGCGCTCCTCCACGAAGGCCTGGCCCGCAGGTGAGCCGACGATCGGCTGTGGGCCGGTACTTGCGCAGCCGTCGTGGGACAGGGGGCTGAGGAACAACTGCTCGTAGTCCTGGAGCAGTAGCACGGCGTCCCGCCCGCCGGCGGCGGAGAGCTCCTGCGTGACCACCGAGGCGAAGAGCCGCGGCTGCACGGCGGCCGCACGGTCCAGGAGACGACCGAGCAGGTGCCCGCCGAACCGTCCGGCGCCCCCGCCCTCGGGCGCGGCCCGATCTCCGTGACGCTCCTTCATAGAGCCATCCGACCACGCATTCCCAGCGACCGCGCCTGCTATCAGGACGCGTCACACGCGTGGGTCAGGCCGGAGTAGTGTGGACGGCCATGTGGACAGGGAGTCCCGTAGCCCAGGGAGGCTGAGGCGGCGGATCGGACAGGACTCGCCGAGGCGCAGCGGCGCGGAGGACGCCGCGCCAGTGGAATCCCTCGATCGGCTCCCGAGCAGTCTGCGCGCCCCACACGATGCCGTAGCGGGCCTGGTTCAGGCAGGACAGCGGGCCCATCAGGCCGCGGACCTCGGGTCCGGCTCGGCCAGGCCGAAGCAGCCGAACAGCAGGAGCCGCGATCCGATCGCCTCCGCACCGCTCCCAGCCCCCGTACGAGGGCCGTCTCGACGGTTGGCCCTTCGGGAGGGGCCGTGATCGGCACCCGGCTCAACACCCGCGGGCTCACCGAGTTCAGCGCCCTCAACGTCGGGGCCCAGCCGGATTCAGTGCTGGCCGTCTGCGAGGCAAGGTCTCAGCTCTGGTCGTCGGTCTCTCTGGGAGCTCGCTCCAGGGCGGTACGGCAGTGCGGACACAGCTGACTGACTTCGATGTCTTCGCCGTCGGCATCGGTCATCGGGCGCACCTCTGCGATGGATGACAACAGTCTGTGGCAGAGGGCGGCGCCGTTGGCGTCGGGGACGATGTGCCACAGTACGGCGGTCGCGACTCCGAACTCGGCCTTCAGCGTGGTCATGGCCGCTGACCTGCTTCTCCTCTTTCTTGGCGCACTCCGGCGTGGACGGAGCGGATGAGTCGCTGCTGGGGTTCGCTGAGTCCACACAGGCCGATCATGGTGTCACCGGGTACGTCATGGGTGCCGCAGATGGCCAGGGCGCCGTGGATCGGCGGATCGGGGCTACCGAAGGCGGCCACGAGCGCCTGGCCGACCGGGTTGGGTTGCCGGCCAGAGGCACGGAGGCCGTCCTCTGTGTAACCACACAACCCCTGGGCTGTGCCCTGGGCACGCAGAATGGTGAAGGCGACGGTGCTCGCCTGCGCGGCGTCGGGGTCCATGAACATCGCGCGGGTATCGCCGTCACGGAAATGCAGCCGTCCGTCGGGATCGATGAGGGCATAGATGCCAGGCATGGCGAACCGTCCTCCTGTTCCAGGAGGTTTGGGCGCCAGTTCCAGGCGCGGCGACGTGCCCTCCCGTTCGCTGACCTCGACGTCGATGTCGTCGGCTTTGGTCCAGGGCAGCTCGGCCTCGACGAGGGAGGCGTATCCGGTCTCGTGCGTCTCGGTCGCGGTCGGCCGGACTCAGCGGAGATCTGGGTCCAGGATCCACTCGAAGAGGTCGTCGTTCGGCAGCGATCGGCTGGCCTCAGCCTACCCCTCAAGTCCACCACAGCCACGCCGGACGCCAGGTGATCAACCTGGCCTGCCAGTGCCTTCTCGGCCCGCAGGCCGGGGCGGAACGCGTCCACCCCCGACACCGCGAATGGCACGCCCAGCAGGCCAACAACGTCCGCGAACGTGGGTCCCGAGGTCAGGTCGCGACCTGACCTCGGG
>NZ_QKYN01000031.1:49394-49804 GCF_003258295.1 Streptacidiphilus pinicola
ACCGGCTCGGGCGGCCTTCCCTGGTCACGTTGTGGGGATGCGATGACCAGCATGGCTGGCGGCAGGGAGGGGGCGAGGCGGGTCATGGGTGAGGAGAGCGTGGACCGGTCGGAGGGTTTCGGCGAGCAGCTGCTGGGCCTGCTGCTGGATCGGGCGCGGCTGATGCCGCCTCAGCTGATCGCCCCGCTGGTCGCGGAGGAGGTGGCCAAGATCGGCGGCCGGGACGTCTCCATCCTGCTCCAGGACTACGCGCAGGAGGTGCTGGTACCGCTGGCGGGCAGCAAGCTGCACGTCGGCCAGCCCGAGCCGGTGATCGGCTCCCCCGCCGGTCGGTCCTTCCTGAGCGCGGACGTCGTCGAGGAGCCGCCGCCCCCCGGCGTCGGTACGTCGTAACTCCCTCTACGCTCTCA
>NZ_QKYN01000209.1:0-7218 GCF_003258295.1 Streptacidiphilus pinicola
GACGGTCAAGACGCACGTCGGCCATGTGCTCACCAAGCTGGGCCTGCGCGACCGGGTCCAGGCCGCGGTCTTCGCCTACGAGAGCGGCCTCGTCCGCCCCGGCGGCGGCTGAACAGTCGCCCCGGCGGCGGCTGACCGTCGTACNNGCCGGGCGGCACCCGCGGGTGCCGCCCGGCCCTCTGCGTCGCTGACCGAGGTCAGGAAGAGGTCTTGCCGATCATCCACCAGCGGGCGATGCCGGAGCTGTCCAGGGTCAGCGGCACACCGGTGATGTCCGACTGCGCGGCGGCGTACTGGCTGTTCTCCCAGATCGGGATCAGCGGCACATCCTTGGCCACGTAGCCCTGGATCTTCTTGTAGGTGCTCGCGGCCGCCTCGCCCTTCTGGGCGACGCCCTGGGTGATCAGGCCGGCCACCTCGCTGGCGTCGCTGCCCTTCCAGCCGTTGTACATGGCGTTGTCCGGACCGACCAGCGGGTTCACGAAGTCGTCGACGTTCAGGTAGTCGGCGGACCAGGCGACCATGAACGCGTCGAAGTTGTGCGTCTTCAGGATGGCGCCCTGCATCGCGTTGTAGCCGGGGTAGTCCTTGAGCGTGACCTTGAACAGGCCGCTCTGCTCCAGCTCCTTCTTGATCATCATCACCTCCTGCTCCTTGTTCGCGTCACCCTTTCCGTAGGAGAGGGTGAAGTGAACCGGGAGGGAGACGTTCGCCCTCTGGAGATCCGCCTTGACGTGGGCGGCGCTCTCCGGGGTGCGGCCGTACTCGTTGGCGAACGAGCTCGACGCGTTGGCGATGCTGGACGGCACGATCGTGTAGGCCGGGGAGTACGTGTGCTGGAACGCCGTCGCGACGATCGCGTCACGGTCGATCAGCGAGGCCACGGCGCGGCGGACCGCGACGTTGGACATCGGGCCGGAGACGGTGTTCAGCGACATCAGACGCACGGTGCCGCCGGGGCCGCTGGAGACCTGCAGGCCGGTGCCGAGCTGCTGGCTCTGCTGCATGTTGACGATGTCGGAGGCGTTGAGGTCCTGCACGACGACGTCGACGGCCTTGCTGTCCAGGGCGGCCTTGGCATCGGACTGGCTGCTGAAGTACTTCAGGTCGATGCCGGAGTTGCGCGCGGTGCCGACGGTGCCCTGGAACCCTGGGTTGCCCTGGTAGTTGGGGTTCAGCGACATCTTGACCTCGGACGGCGCCTTGTTCTTGCCGGTGCCGGTGAAGTCGACCGAGTCGATCTTGTAGCGCCCGGAGCCGACCACGCCGGTGAAGTCCGACGCGGCCTCCTTGGTCGCGGAGAAGACGTTCGGGTCCACGATCGAGGCGACGCCGGAGGTCAGCTTGTCCGGCAGGGTCGCGTCGGGGGACTTCAGCTGGAAGACCACGTCGCTGGAGCTGGGCGCGTCCACGGACTTGATGGTGCTGAGGATCGAGACGGCGCCGTTGGGGTCGTTGATCTGGAGCACGCGCTCGATCGAGAACTTGACCGCGTTGGCGTCGAGCGGGTCACCGTTGGAGAACTTGAGGCCCGGACGCAGCGTGCACTTGTACGTCTCGTTCGTGGGGGCGTCCGTGAAGGCACAGCTCTGCGCGGCGTCGGGCTGCGGCGTGTTGGCGCCCGGCGGGTAGCTCAGCAGGGACTGGTAGACGTTGTAGAACATCGTCCACGCGCCGGTGTCGTAGGCCTGGGCCGGGTCCAGCGTGGAGTACGGGGTGGCCGAGCCGACCTTGATGACCACGCTCGGCACGCCCGCCACGGGGCCGGACGACTTGGAGGAGCCGCATGCGGTGGTGGTGGCGATGAGGCCTACGCAGCTGAGCGCTGCTATCCGCTTGAGAGCAGACATCAGTTCAAATCTCCTTGCCGGCGCGGAGGGGTTCGTCGCCGTGCCACGACACCAGGCACCACTCACTGGGGTGCAGCCCGGGTCACGTGAGGTCGAGTGGTCCGTAGCCTGCCATACGATCGCACGAAACACGCACTCAGCACTCACCCAGGGTTCGCTGAATGATCGCAAACCGCGCCGGGTTTGAGGGAGTGTGGGGGGGTATTTCCGATTTGGCGTTAGCAGGTAGTTACTTTTCCGAGAGCAGGCCGCGCAGCAGAGCGGTGTCCACACCTTCGAGCGTGGCCCGCACCGTCGTGCGCGGTCCCGGCTCCACGGCGGCCACCGACGGCACGGCCAGCACATGGCAGCCGGCGGCCTGACCGGAGCGGACCCCCGTCGGGGCGTCCTCGATGACGACGCAGCGCGCCGGCTCGGCGCCCAGCTCGGCGGCGGCCAGCAGGTACGGGTCCGGGTAGGGCTTGGTCCGCTCGACCTCGTCACCGGCCACGGTGAAGGCGAAGTGGTGTGCGCCGAGTGTCTTCAGCACCTGGTCGATGATCCTCCGGTGCGAGGCGGAGACCAGCGCCACGGGAACGCCGTGCGCGGCCAGGTCCGTGAGCAGCGCCTTGGCCCCGGGGCGCACCGGCACGCCCTGGCCGATCAGCTCCACGAAGCGCTCGTTGATCGCGTCCCCGAACTCGGCCGGCGTCAGCGGCGCGCCGGACACCCGCAGCAGGTGGTCGACCACGCGGCTCATCGGCCCGCCGACCACGATCTCGCGCTCCTCGACCCCGATCGGATGGCCCAGCTCCGCCAGCAGGGTGCTCTCGGCCTCCCACCAGAAGTCCTCGGTGTCGACCAGAGTGCCGTCCATGTCGATCAGGACGGCCTGCAGGGTGCGGGAAGCGGTGGTGGTCACAGGCGCGTCTGTCTTTCTGGCGTTCGGGGACGGCTCGGGCCGACCACCTTCCGCGGTGGTCGGCCCTTGGGGTCCGGGAGGGTCCTACAGCTTACGCCTGCCCTGATTGACGCGCGTTGACGAGGAGATCAACGCGCGTTGAAGTACTTCGCCTCCGGGTGGTGGATGACGATCGCGTCCGTGGACTGCTCGGGGTGGAGCTGGAACTCCTCGGACAGTTCGACGCCGATGCGCTCCGGGCGGAGCAGCTCGGCGATCTTGGCGCGGTCCTCCAGGTCGGGGCAGGCACCGTAGCCGAGCGAGAAGCGCGCGCCCCGGTACTGCAGGGCGAACATGTCGCGCATCTCCTTCGGGTCCTCCGAGGAGAAGCCGAGCTCGGCGCGGACCCGGGCGTGCCAGTACTCGGCCAGCGCCTCGGCCAGCTGGACGGAGAGGCCGTGCAGCTCCATGTAGTCGCGGTAGGAGTTGGCCGCGAACAGCTTGTTGGCCGCCTCCGAGATCGCGTTGCCCATGGTGACGACCTGGAAGGCCACCACGTCCTTCTCGCCGGTCTCCTCCGCGCGGAAGAAGTCGGCCAGGCAGAGCCGGCGCCCGCGCCGCTGCCGGGGGAAGGTGAAGGCGGTGCGCTCCTGCCCGTCCTCGCCGAGGACGACGAGGGCGTTGCCGCGGGAGACCGCAGGGAAGTAGCCGTAGACCACGGCCGCCTCCAGCAGGCCCTCGGTCTGCAGCCGGTCGAGCCACATCCGCAGGCGCGGCCGGCCCTCGGTCTCCACCAGCTCCTCGTACGTGGGCCCGCCCGAGCGCGCGGCCTTCAGCCCCCACTGGCCCTTGAACAGCGCGTCCTCGTCCAGCCAGGCGGCGTACTCGGCCAGCGGGATGCCCTTGACGATCCGGTCGCCCCAGAACGGCGGGGCCGGCACCGCGTTGTCGGCAGCCACGTCGGAGCGGGTGGTGGTCTCCTCCGGCTCGTCCACCTCGACCTTGGCGTGCCGGCGCTGCTTGAGCTCCGGCAGCACCGCGCCCGGGACCCCGCGCTTGACGGCGATGAGCGCGTCCATCAGCCGCAGGCCCTCGAACGCGTCGCGGGCGTAGCGGACCTCGCCCTCGTAGACCTCGTGCAGGTCCTGCTCCACGTAGGCGCGGGTGAGCGCCGCACCGCCGAGGATCACCGGGAAGTCGGCGGCCAGGCCGCGCTGGTTCAGCTCCTCCAGGTTCTCCTTCATGATCACTGTGGACTTCACCAGCAGCCCGGACATGCCGATCACGTCCGCGCGGTGCTCCTGCGCGGCCTCCAGGATCGCCGAGACCGGCTGCTTGATGCCGATGTTCACGACGTTGTAGCCGTTGTTGGACAGGATGATGTCGACGAGGTTCTTACCGATGTCGTGGACGTCGCCCTTGACCGTGGCCAGCACGATCGTGCCCTTGCCCTCGGCATCCGACTTCTCCATGTGCGGCTCGAGGTGGGCCACGGCCTTCTTCATCACCTCGGCGGACTGGAGCACGAACGGCAGCTGCATCTGGCCGGAGCCGAACAGCTCGCCGACCGTCTTCATGCCCTCCAGCAGCACCTCGTTGACGATCTCCAGCGCCGGACGGCCCGTCAGGGCCTCGTCCAGGTCGGCCTCCAGGCCGTTCAGCTCACCGTCGACGATCCGCGCCTGCAGCCGCTCCTCCAGCGGCAGCGCCGCCAGCTCCTCCGCCTTGCCGGCCCGCACCGAGGCCGCCGAGACACCCTCGAACAGCTCCAGGAAGCGCCCCAGCGGGTCGTAGCCCTCACGCCGCCGGTCGTAGATCAGGTCCAGCGCGACCTCGCGCTGCTCCTCCGGGATCCGCGCCATCGGCAGGATCTTCGCCGCGTGCACGATCGCCGAGTCCATCCCGGCCTCGACGCACTCGTGCAGGAACACCGAGTTCAGCACCATGCGCGCGGCCGGCGACAGACCGAAGGAGATGTTCGACAGACCCAGCGTGGTCTGCACGTCCGGGTGGCGGCGCTTCAGCTCCCGGATCGCCTCGATCGTCTCCATGCCGTCCCGGCGCGACTCCTCCTGGCCGGTGCCCAGGGTGAACGCGAGACAGTCGACCAGGATCGCGTTCTCGGGGATGCCGTAGTCGCGGCCCAGCTGCTCGATCAGGCGCTCCGCGACCGCGACCTTCTTGTCCGCCGTGCGTGCCTGGCCCTCCTCGTCGATCGTCAGCGCGATCAGACCGGCACCGTGCAGCCGGGCCAGCGACGCGATCCGGTCGAAGCGGCTGCCCGGCTCGTCACCGTCCTCGAAGTTGACCGAGTTGAGCACCGCGCGGCCGCCCAGCAGCTCCAGCCCCGCCTCGATCACCGGCGGCTCGGTCGAGTCCAGCACGATCGGCAGCGTCGAGGCCGTCGCCAGACGCCCGGCCAGCTCGCGCATGTCCGCGACACCGTCACGGCCCACGTAGTCGACACACAGGTCGAGGAAGTGCGCGCCCTCGCGGATCTGCTCACGCGCGATGTCGACGCACGCCTGCCAGTCCCCCGCGATCATCGACTCGCGGAACTTCTTCGACCCGTTCGCGTTGGTCCGCTCACCGATCGCCAGGTAGGAGGTGTCCTGCCGGAACGGCACTGCCTGGTAGAGCGAGGACGCCGCCGCCTCCGGCTGCGGGCTGCGCACCGCGATCGGCCGGCCCTGGACGCGCTCGACGACCTGGCGCAGGTGCTCCGGCGTGGTGCCGCAGCAGCCGCCCACCAGGGACAGCCCGTACTCGCGGGTGAAGACGTCGTGGGCGTCCGCGAGCTCCTCGGGGCTCAACGGGAAGACCGCGCCGTCCTTGCCCAGGATCGGCAGGCCCGCGTTCGGCATGCAGGACAGGCCGACCTTGGCGTGGCGGGCCAGGTAGCGCAGGTGCTCGCTCATCTCGGCGGGCCCGGTCGCGCAGTTCATGCCGATGAAGTCGATGCCGAGCGGCTCCAGCGCCGTCAGCGCCGCACCGATCTCGGAGCCCAGCAGCATCGTGCCGGTGGTCTCCATGGTGACCTGCGCGAAGATCGGCAGGCTCAGCCCGGACTCGGTCAGCGCCTGCTTGACGCCGAGCACCGCCGCCTTGACCTGCAGCAGGTCCTGCGCCGTCTCGATCAGCAGCGCGTCCGCGCCACCCGCGATCAGACCGGCCGCGTTCTGCCGGAAGCCCTCACGGACCGCGTCGAAGGTGATGTGGCCCAGCGTCGGCAGCTTCGTACCAGGGCCGATCGAGCCCAGCACCCAGCGCTGCCGGCCGTCCTTCGCCGCGAACTCGTCCGCGACCTCACGGGCCAGCCGCGCGCCGGCCTCCGCGAGCTCGAAGATGCGGTCGGCGATGTCGTACTCCGCGAAGGCGGAGAGGTTGCAGCCGAAGGTGTTCGTCTCGACACAGTCCACGCCGACCTCGTAGTAGGCCGCGTGGACCGAACGGACGATGTCGGGCCGGGAGACGTTCAGGACCTCGTTGCAGCCCTCCTGGCCCTGGAAGTCCTCCAAGGTCGGGTTCCGGGCCTGCAGCATGGTCCCCATGGCCCCGTCCGCGACCACGACGCGGGTGGCGAGCGCCTCGCGCAGCGCGTCGGCGCGCTCCTGGGCGGCAAGAGGGACGAAAACGGCCATGGTGGGCTCCCTGTGTGCGACGGCTGTCGGCTTTGCGCCCGCACGGTCGCGGGCGCACGAGGCCCAGCGTATTGCAGGACCCCCTGCGGGCTCCCCCGGATTCCGCCAGGTGGGATGTGCAGCCCCCCGCCCGAACCGGTCCGACACGCCGTCGCAAGGGGCCCGTGGGGGGCGTGTCGGCCCTCGGTGAACCGCCCGGCAAGCCTCGGCGGAAAAGGAATGGTTGCCCGTACGCTGGGCACTTACAGTCCGTGGGGCGGCTCGGTCGAGTCCGTTCCTGGCAAGTGTGGAGGGAGGCACCGGGGTGGTCGAGCTTGAGGACGTGCCCGAGCTCATCGACCCGGTCATGGTGGCCGCGTTCGAGGGCTGGAACGACGCGGGGGACGCCGCATCCACCGCGGTCGCGCATCTGGACGAGACCTGGGGCGGCAAGGTCTTCGCGGAGCTGGACGCCGAGGACTACTACGACTTCCAGGTGAACCGCCCGACGATCTGGATGGACGGCGGGATCCGCCGGATCACCTGGCCGACGACCCGGCTCTCGGTGATCCGGGTGACCGAGCCGAAGACCCGCGACCTGGTGCTGGTGCGCGGCATCGAACCGAGCATGCGCTGGCGCAGCTTCTGCCAGGAGCTGCTGGCGCTCGCCCACGAGCTGGGCGTCGAGATGGTGGTGATCCTGGGCGCGCTGCTCGGGGACACCCCGCACACCCGTCCGGTTCCGGTCAGCGGCGTCACCTCCGACCCGGACGTGGCCCGCTCGCTGGATCTGGAGGAGAGCCGCTACGAGGGCCCCACCGGCATCGTCGGGGTGCTGCAGGAGGCCTGCGCGCAGGCCTCCTGCAGC
>NZ_QKYN01000209.1:7314-7912 GCF_003258295.1 Streptacidiphilus pinicola
CGGCCACCCCCCGGTGCCACCCTTCGCGCACGCGACCGAAAACCTGCTTCCGCCCTCCCCTGGTCTCCGACCTCGGGAGGGCGTTTTGCGACCGACCGGTAAACATTGCATCAACAAAGCGACCGAGGCGCACCACACTCTGCTGCCGATCTGACCGTTTTTCACCACTTCGTGCAGCTGTACGAGTCAAAAGCTCGGCAATCCCCGCAACTCACTGTGGTGACACTCTCCTCAGCAGGCACGTTGTGGGCTTACCGTATGCGTCATGACCTCCCGCTCCTACGACGGAGTCGGTTACTACGCTCCGTCCTTTGCCTCGGACACCCCCATCTACGACAGCCTCGTGGCTGAGCGGGGCGTCCCCCAGATCGCGCCGATCAATGTGCCTGCGGCGCTGCCGCCGGCCGGTTACGACAGCTTTGGCTCGTCGTCGTACGGATCCTCGTTCGGCACGGGCTACGGCTCGTCCTACACGCCGGGCAACAACCTGCCGGCGCCGCGTCTGGCCCTGGGCCCGGGACCGAGCAGCCCCAGCTACACCTCGCCCGGCCCGGCGCCCCAGCCGTACATCCCCCCGCAGCCCAACTACGGTGGCGCG
>NZ_QKYN01000210.1 GCF_003258295.1 Streptacidiphilus pinicola
GGGGTGGGATCCGGGCGGGCGGCGACGGTCGCTCGCAGTCAATCCGCAACATAACGGACAGTCAAGCACCGCATGGACACCACAGACTGCGCCCGGGTCCCGGGCTCTCCGCGGAATCCCAGCTCACGGCCGCCGCGGCGCGCCCGACCGGGTGAACCTGGTAGCGCTGACGGGTCGGACCGGCGACCGTGTCGGCGTCGACGGGATCATCGTGGTGACGGTCGATCCGGCCACGGACCTGCTGTGGCCGGTCACTTCACGGTGCCCTCGCCGAACCGCCCCCGGCACGGCGCCGGGGGCGGTCCTGGGAACGGCGGACGGTCAGTGGTGGTCGGGCAGGTCGATCCGGAGGACCTGTCCGGCACCGGGCGGGAAGCCAAAGCCGAAGTTCGACACGTACAGGGTGTCGTCGGGACCGAAGGTCATGCCGGTGGGGAAGGTCAGTCCGCTGACGACGGTGCGGAGGCCGTGGTCGGTCACCTGGACGACCTTGCCGGTGCCGGGGGTCGGGTTTCCGGGCGCGGTGGTGCTCTCCAGGGCGTAGAGGCGCCCGTCGTGGTCGAAGGCGAGCCCGAGCACCGTGGTGAGGCCATGCCCGAGGACACGGAAGTGGCCGTTCTTGGTGACGGAGGCGAGGAACTGGCTGCCCGGGTTGACCGGGAACGTGCCGAGGTTCGAGAGGAGGAATCTGCCGGCCCGCGTGGTCAGTGCCGTGGGCACCACGTGGCCCAGGTGGGCGGAGACGTCGACCACGCGGGAGATGTGCCCGCTGGGGCTGATCCGGTCGAGTTCGCCGTGGTTGGGCTCGACGGCGTAGAGGTCGTCGCCGGCGGCGACCATCGAGTACCAGGTGCCGTCCGGCTCGAAGTCTCCCGGGTTGGGGTGGGCCACCGGGTGGGACATCTGGAAGGCGCTGAGGTTGGCGACCTGGCGGACGTGGTGATCCTCGACCCGGAGCACCGCGTTGTGCGTCCCGGCGAGACCGTGGGAGCAGCCCGCTCCCGAGGTGACCGCGTACAGGTGCCCCTCGAGGAATGCGACGGCGGCGACGCCACTGACCAGCCCGCCCGAGGCGGCATTGGTCTGGCTGGAGGGAAGCCCACCGACGACGGTGGTGCGCCTTCCGTCGAGCGTGATGCGGGAGATGCGGGAGGTGAAGCCGCCGGTGTAGGGACCCACGTCGGGCACCTGCGGGCACGTCCCGACCGTGCTTGCGGTGCCTCCGCTGCCACCCTCGGCGACGTAGAGCCGGCCGTCGGGGCCGAAGGCGAGTCCGCGGGGGTTCAAGAGCCCCCCGGCCAGCACGCGCACATGGCCGCCGAGTGCCTTGACCTGGGGTTCGACCATGGCTCCGGCGCCGGTCGCCGCTGCGGCGGTCGCTACGGACGTCGGCGCGGCGAGGCCGAGCGTCGCTGCCGCGAGTGAGCTCAGGCAGAGGAGGGAGAGTTTGAGCAGGCGGCCGTGGGATCTGACGTGGGGTGACATGACACCGTCCTTCGATCTGCCCTCGCCTGACGCAAGGGCAGGTGTCGAGCACCCGCGCTGGGCGGGCGCCTCGTGGATGGGAACCCCTTGACGATAGGTCGGCATATCGGGCAAATCATTATTATTCGCTCTCGCGAGCGAACGCCTGGGCCAGTCGCGCCTCCGCGTGTCGGTGTCAGCGGCTGACCCCCGCCCGTACCGAATCCGCCGATCGCCGCGCCCGGCCGGGAGTCCGGCCGGGCGCAGCGTCCCCCCATTCGCTCAGGTCGCGTGGAAAGGTGCAGTCATGGCCCACTTCACCGAAGCACAGCGTGTCTACCTCGCATCCCAGCGGCTCGCCCGCATGGCCACCGTCGACCCCGCCGGCCAGCCGCAGAACAACCCGGTTGGGTTCTTCCTCCAGGACGACGACACCGTGCTCGTCGGAGGCCTGCGCATGGGCGCCACGAAGAAGTGGCGCAACCTGCAGGCGAACCCGAAGATCGCCCTCGTCGTCGATGACCTCGTCAGCGTCCGACCTTGGCGCGTCCGCGGCGTCGAGATCCGCGGCACCGCCGAACTCCAGGTCGGCCCGCACGATCTGGGTCCCCACTTCAGCCCGGAGGTGATCCGCGTCCACCCCGAGAAGATCATCCACTGGGGTCTGGAGGCCTGACCCGACGACCTGCGTCCTGCCGTGGCCGGGCTGGCCCGCGCTGGCCGTGACGCTGCTGGCGCAGGCGCTGCGCTGGTGGTGCATCACCATGCTGGGACCGCGTTGGAACACCCGGGTGATCGTGGTTCCCGGCCTGCCCCTGGTGACCCGCGGCCTGCGGCACCCGCCTCACCCCCCGGTCAGCGACTTGCCCCGCTGGTTCAGACGCCCGGCCGAGGTGGCCGCTTGCGGGCGCCCGAGTCGGGGCGGACCGTCAGCCTTCGAGTGGCGTTCCCAGGACGAGCTCCTCCTCGGGCACGGCATGGCCGGCCTCGCAGCGCAGCTCCGTATGGACCGGTTCTCCGCAGCCCGCGTGAGCCAGGGGGGTCGGGCCGTAAGGGGACGGCGCGTAGCGGCCGCCCCACTCCAGCAGTGCGGTCACGACCGGCAGCAACGCATGCCCGGCCTCGGTGAGCACGTACGCGTGGCGCGTGCGCTGACCCGGCTCGCGGTAGGGCTCCTTGGCGAGCACGCCCGCGGCGACGAGCTCCTTGAGCCGCTGCGCCGCCACGGCCTCGGTGACCCCGACCCTCTTGTGCAGGGAGTCGAACCTGGTGGCGCCGTGGAAGGCCTCCCGCAGCAGCAGCATTGCCGTGCGGTTGCCGATGAGCTGCATGGTGCGGTCGATGCCGCACCGGTCTCCGAGCGGCGTGTCGCCGCGACTGGCGAGCCTGCCTTCGAGCTGGACGGTCATGGATCCAGAGTACGACCTGGCTTGCAGAATCCATAGTCAGGCGTCTAGCGTGCTGACTATGTCATCGCATAGTCAGCGGCAGCGCACGAGGCTCGCGGTCGCGATCCTGACCGGTTCGGCGTTCCTCGCCAGCCTTGACCTCTTCATCGTCAATGTCGCCTTCGACGAGATCGGACGGGACTTCGGCACATCCTCGCTCGGCTCGCTGAGCTGGATCCTCAACGCCTACGCGGTCGTCTACGCCGCGCTGCTGGTGCCGATGGGTCGCCTGTCCGACCGGTACGGCCGCAAGGCCGGCTTCGTGGCCGGCCTGCTCGTCTTCACGCTCGCCAGCCTCGCCTGCGGCTTCGCGCCGGGCGTCTGGTGGCTGGTCACCTTCCGCGTGGTGCAGGCCGTGGGAGCCGCCCTCATGACCCCCGCCTCACTCGGGCTGCTCCTCGCCACCCTCCCCGCGCAGCGGCGGGCCGGCGGAGCGCGCCTGTGGGCGATGACCGGCGCGGTCGCCGCGGCCTTCGGGCCCGCGGTGGGCGGGGGACTGGTCCAGATCTCGTGGCAGACGGCCTTTTGGATCAACGTCCCGATCGGGCTGGGACTGACGTTCGCCGCCGTCAAGGTGGTGCCCGACGTGCGTCACAACACCGAGGCGCCTCGCCCCGACCTGCTCGGCGGCGCGGTCATCGCCGTGGCCACGGGGGCGCTCGTGCTCGGTCTCGTCCAAGGCAACGACTGGGGCTGGTCGTCCGGCCGCGTGCTGGCCGCCTGGGCGCTGGCCGTCGTGGGCCTGGCCGTCTTCGTCCGGCTCATCACCCACCACGACGCCCCCGTGATCGATCCCGCCCTGCTGCGCATACCGTCCTTCGCCTGGGCCAATATCGCGCAGCTGCTCTTCAACGTCGCCTTCGGCATCGGCCTGCTCTCCCGCGTCCTGTGGCTGCAGGAACACTGGGGCTACTCCGCCGTGCGCACCGGCCTGGCCGTCGCGGTCGGCCCGGCCCTGGTGCCGATCACCTCCCTGCTGGTCACCCGACTCCTCCCGCGCGCCGCACCCGGGCGCGTGGTCGCCCTGGGCTGCCTGCTCCTGGCCGCCGGCGCGCTCTGGCAGGCGACCGCGACCGGAGACCAACCCGCCTATGCCACGCAGATGCTGGGCCCCTGGGTCGTCTCCGGCATCGCGGTCGGCCTCGCCCTCCCGCAGCTCACCGCCGCCGCGACAGCGGCCCTGCCCCCGCACCAGGCCTCCACGGGATCCGGTGTCGTCAACATGGCGCGCCAGCTCGGCCTGGTGGTCGGCACGTCGATCATGGTCGGCCTGCTCGGCGCGGGCCTGCCCTCTCTCGCCCGCTTCCAGCACGTCTGGGTCTTCATGGCGGCCTCCGCGGCGGCGGCCGCTGTCGCGGCGCTCGTCATGGGCGCTGTGCGCGGCCCCGCGGTCGCGCTGCAGCGCAGCGCCGACGTCGGCCGTGCCACGGCGGAATCGTCCGATCCGCAGCCCAGCAGCGGTCGCCCGACCGCCTGAGCGCGCCGGAGCACGCGGCGCTCAAGGCTGCTGCCGGCGCAGTCCTTCCAGCGGCAGGTCGACCAGCTGCCGGGGGTTGTAGCGCGGGTCGTCGTCGGCGCCGAGGTACAGGTTGCCGATGCCTCGCATCAGTGTGTAGGGCTCGATGGGCCTGATCTCCCCGGCGGTGATCGACGCCTCGATCAGCTCCCGGGCCCGGCGCTGTCGGAAGCGTCGAGACCAAGTAGGCCAGGTCGACGAGCGGATCCACGTGATCGCCGCAGATCTGCCGCTCGGAGGGGGCCTCCGCTGACCGCGGCCCGGTCGCGCGGTGGTCCTTGGGTCCCGTCACCGCTCCCGACCACGCGATCCCCTGCGTCGCGCGGGCTGGAGCGATGCGGGAAGGGGTGCGCTGCCCGCGCGCCGTTCGGGGGGTTGGTGCGCGGGAGCGCTCCCAAGAGGATGGCTTGCTTCCGGGGGTTCTGTCCAGATGGCGACTGACAGTCAGCGGCCCTGATCTCGACCGGCGTTGAAGTCAGGGCCCAAGGAAGTGCACCGTGGAAGTGAGGCCGGTCGAGTCGGCCGGCCTCGCATTCCCTGCACCTGGGCGCGGTCGCCGGCCAGGTGCAGGGCGACAGCGAGGTTCGGTTCTATCGGGCGGCGAAGTCCTGGTTGTCGCCGGTGCCGGTCTTGCAGGTCCACTGGTCGAACGCGGCTCCGGGCGTGGTGACGGCGCCGGCCTGGTCGAGGCAGAGGCCGCTTTTCTGGTTCTTGAACTGCCACGTTCCGTCGGCCTGTTGGATCGGCAGCCAGAGACCGTTGGAGGTGCCGTTCTGGGTGTACTGGATGACCGCGGCGCCCTTGGTGGTGGAGGCCGACTGGACGACCACGTCCTTGCCGCTGTTCTCGTTCTGCAGCTCGCCGTAGCCGCCGGAGACCGGGAGGAACTGGAACTGCTGGCCGCTCGTCCCGCTCGCCCCGCAGGTGTTCTGGTCGATCACCGCGCCGTTGCTGGTCGACGCGCCCGCGACATCGAGGCACTGTCCGCTGTGCTGCACCACCAACTGGTGGTAGCCGGACGGGAACGAGCCGCTGGCGCCGCCTCCGCCACCGGTG
Source organism: Streptacidiphilus pinicola (assembly GCF_003258295.1). Taxonomy (GTDB): domain Bacteria; phylum Actinomycetota; class Actinomycetes; order Streptomycetales; family Streptomycetaceae; genus Streptacidiphilus; species Streptacidiphilus pinicola. The sequence continues at coordinate 5,485 of NZ_QKYN01000210.1, forward strand.
CTGCTGGTGATCTTGTTGAAGGTCTTGGAGTAGGCGTAACCGGTGCCCTTGTCGTAACCGTCGACCTCCCAGAAGGCCAGCTCCTGTACGCCGTGGGAGGCGGCGAAGGACTCCAGGGTGACGGCGTTGGACTGGCTGAAGACCTCGTTGTCGTCGTTCTGCCCGGCGATCGGGGTCAGGCCGAGCATGCCCCATGCTCCGCCGGAGGACACCCCGAAGATCGACTCCAGTTGCGGGACGCTGCCGTTGGCCGCGGACTCCGCGTCGTTCAGGGCGTTCTCCCCGTCGCCGAAGTCCATCGTCATGATGTTGACGAGGTTGACCTTGACGCCGGCGTTGACCGCGTCGTTGAGCATAGAGGTGACGTCGGACGGCATGCCGGTCGGGTCGACCGGCACGGTGAAGTCGACCTGCACCGCCGGGTTCGCGGCCTGGAGTTGGGCCAGGGCCTGGTCGCGCCGGTGGTCGGAGGCGGTGTCGTCCAGCACCGAGCCTTCGATGTCGAAGTCCAGGCGGGTGACGTGATAGGTGCTCACCACCTTGGCGTACGCGGCCTCCAGGCTGGAGACGGAGGTGCAGGTCTGGGCCAGCTCGCCGCCGGAGGCCCCGCCGAAGGAGGGGATCACGTTCCCCCCGGCCGCCTGAAGCGCCGAGACCTGGGAGGTGAAGGCGTTCATCGGGTCGTTGTTGTCCTCCCACATCGGCGTACAGCCCGACTGCGGGGTGAGGAACGCGAGCGAGTAGAACGCGGTGCCGGACGCGCTCATGTCGGCCGCCAGGTCACCCGCGTCCGCCGCGCTGATCTGCAGGTACGGGGCCGAGTAGTGAGCGGGGAACGCGGGCGTGGCGGCGTGCGCCGGCACACCGAGGACCGCGGCGGTCGCCGCGGGCAGCAGCGCGGACGCGCCGAGGACGAGGAACGTGCGGACGCGGTGGGGCATGCGTGGACCTCCGACCGTGGGGGTGGTGGAACCTGGCGGTGGCGCGGGGAACGTGGTTAGTAAGGTTTCCTAACCACATTCGGGAAGGTAGAGACCAATCCCGGTGGCGTCAAGAGGTATGGACCATTCGCGCGACCGCGGTGGGTCCCGGCCGCCCTGGGTGGCCCCGGTTGTCGCTGACAGTCGCTCAGCTGCCGCTGGGTGCTTCGTCCGTGTGCGTCACCCGGCCCGCGGTGGTGGCGAAGAGCGCGTGCACCGCGCCGCGGACCTGGGCGGCGACGACCTCGGGTGTGGTGGTGTCCAGCTTGCCGTCCAGGTGCAGGAACGCCAGGCCGTGGACCAGGGCCCAGACGGCGGTCGACAGCGCCTCGGCGTCGGCGTCGGGGAAGACGCGGTGGACGATGTCCCGGACGTACTGCGTGATGGCGGTGGTCGCGGCGACCCGCTCCTCGTTGGTCTGGTCGCAGGGCTCGGCGAACATCACGCGGAACATCGCCGGGCGGTCGAGTGCGAAGCGCACATAGGCGATCGCGACGGTGGCGAGCTCGTTGGGTGTGCCGGGGGAGGGGTGCGCCGCGGCCAGGAGCTCGGCGAGTTCGCGGTAGCCCTCGGCGGCGACCGCGGAGACCAGCGCGTCACGGTCCGCGTAGTGGCGGTAGGGCGCCGTCGCGGACACGCCCGCCCGCCGCGCCACCGCGCGCAGGGACAGGCCGGCGCTGCCGTCCTCCTCGAGCAGCTCGCGGGCCGCGCGCAGGCAGGCCGCGCGCAGATCACCGTGGTGGTACGGGCCGGTCGCCAGTGACATGGGTCACCCTCTCCAATGTTTACGTCGCTTACATTGCTCGCCTAATGTGAGCGGTGTACACATCCTAGTCCGACGTGGACGAGGAAGAAGACGCCGAAGAAGGAGAAGCGGATGGCCAGCGACTTGTTCTCACCCCTGCGCCTGCGCTCCGGGAGCGTTCTGCCCAACCGGATCGCCAAGGCGGCCATGGAGGAGAACATGGCGGGCCCCGGCCAGCTGCCCGACCGGCAGTTGGTCGAGCTCTACCGGCGCTGGGCCGCCGGCGGCACCGGACTGCTGATCACCGGCAACGTCATGGTCCACGCCGAGGCCCTGACCGGCCCCGGCGGAGTCGTGCTCGACGACGCCGCGCCGCTGGAGCCGTTCGCCGAGTGGGCCAGGGCGGGCAAGTCGGCCGGTGGGCAGATCTGGATGCAGATCAACCACCCCGGCCGTCAGATTGCCTCCGACATGCCCGGCGTCGTGTGGGGCCCGTCCGCCGTGGGTGTCGACCTGGGCCGGCACAGCGGCCGCTTCGGCCGTCCCGTCGCGATGACGGCCGAGCAGATCCGGGACACCGTGGACCGCTTCGCGGTCACCGCCGCGCGCGCCGAGGAGGCCGGGTTCGACGGTGTGGAGATCCACGCCGCGCACGGGTACTTGCTGTCGCAGTTCCTGTCGCCGCTCGTCAACAAGCGCACCAACGCGTGGGGCGGCTCCCTGGAGAACCGGGCCAGGATGCTGCTGGACGTCGTCCGCGCCGTCCGCGCCGCCGTCTCCCCGTCCTTCGCCGTCGCGGTCAAGCTCAACTCCGCCGACTTCCAGCGCGGCGGGTTCGACACCGACGACGCACGCCAGGTCATCGAGTGGCTCGCGCCGCTCGGCGTCGACCTGGTCGAACTGTCCGGCGGCAGCTACGAGAGCCCGGCGATGACCGGACGCCCCGCCGACGCGCGCACCCAGGCCCGCGAGGCCTACTTCCTGGACCTGGCCCAGGACCTGGTGACGACCAGCCCGCTCCCGCTCATGCTCACCGGGGGCATCACCCGACGCGACACCGCCGAGAAAGTCCTGGCCGGCGGCGTGGAGGTGGTCGGGATGGGCACCGCCCTGTCGGTCACCCTCGATCTGCCCAAGCGCTGGGCCGAGGGCCGCGAAGCCGACCGCCAACTGCGCCCGGTCACCTGGTCCGACAAGGCTCTCGCCTCGGCCGCCGGGATGGCGCAGGTGCGCCGCCAGCTGCGGCGCATCGCCCGCGGCGGCAACCCCGCGCCCGGTACCCACCCCGCGGTCGCCCTGATCGGCGAGCAGCGCCTGCAGCGCAAGGCGCTGCGCCGCTACCGCGCCTGGCTGCTCACGAC
>NZ_QKYN01000211.1 GCF_003258295.1 Streptacidiphilus pinicola
AGGAGCCCGACGCGTGCCGCACGCGCTGCCGGTGCGGCACGCGTCGGGCTCCTTCGCGTACCGGTTCGACGCCGCCGCGCCCGTCGACGTGCCGTCGGACGGGCGCTGGCACAGCGTGGCCGTCGCGGACTTCCCGGTGGGGCTGACGCCGTGGCACCTGTCCGTGCCGGCGCTCGACCCGGCCGTCTACGCGGCCGTCGAGCTGGCCAACACCAGCCCGCACGCACTGCTCCCGGGGCCCGCGGACATCCTGGTCGACGGCGAGTACACGGCGACGGTGGCCATGCCCGCGCTCGCGCCCGGGCAGAGCCGCCGGATCGGGATCGGCGTCGAGGAGGGTGTCCGGGTCGCCCGGCGCGTGCGGACCACCGAGTCCACCTCGACGAGCCTGCGCGGCGCGACGACGGTCGTGGCGCAGACCGTCGAGATCGAGGTGGCCAACCGGCTCGGCCGGGAGGTCCGGCTCGAGCTGCTCGAACGCGTCCCGGTCAGCGACGACAAGGACGTGCGGGTCGAGGACGCGGCCTCCACGCCGCCGTGGACGGTTGTCGCGCCCGAGGAGGACGAGCAGCGTCGCCGCGGCCTGCGCCGCTGGCGCGTGGTCGTCCCGGCCGGTGGCGCGACGACGCTGACGGCCGGTCACCAGATCCGTCTCCCGGCCGGCAAGGCCGTCGTCGGCGGCAACCGGAGGGACGCATGAGCGGGCGCACGCACCACGAGGACCGGCCCACCCTGCTGCCGCTGCCGGTCACGGCGGCCACGCTGCTGGAGGACCGCGCCGAGCTCACCCGCACCCGCGAGCTGGGCGTGCTGCCCGCGGGCGTGCACCGGCTCCGGCTCGGTCCGGTCACCCCGCTCGTGGTGGACCACTCGCTGCGCGGCGAGCTCACGGCCCCCGACACCGACACCGACACCGGCGCCGGGAGCGGGTCGGCCGGACGCGTGCTGGACCTCCGCGTCGTGCGCCGGTGGACGCCGCAGCCGCCCGCCGCGGTGACCGGCGGGCCCGGCGCGGACGCCTCCGCGATCGAGCGGCAGGTGCACGAACTCTCGGAGCAGCTGCGTCGCGCGGAGCTGGAGGTCGCCCGGCTGACGAGCCGCGTCGCCGTGCTGGACCAGCTGCTGGCGGACCTGCAGCGTGCGATCACCGAGGGCACGGGCGCTGGTGAGGCCCAACCGCAGGCGTGGGCTGAGGAGTTGGACCGAGCCGAGGTCGCCCACGAGGAGCACGCGGAGGCCTTGCGCGACGCCCGGCACCGCCGCCGGCGGCTCCAGGAGCAGCTGATCGCGGCCCAGCAGGCCTGGGAGGAGGCGGAGGAGCGCCCGATGGTGCTCAGCGCCCACATCGAGGCGTCGATCGAGCTTCCGGACGGGGTCGGGGAGGGCGCGGAGCTCGTCGTCCGCCACCTGACCCCCTGCGCCCTCTGGCGGCCCGCCTACCGCGCGACGCTCACGGAGGAGGGGGAGCCGCAGCCGCAACTACTGCTGGAGCGCGACGCGTTCGTCTGGCAGCGCACCGGCGAGCCCTGGCAGGACGTCCGGGTCACCCTCTCCACCGCCCGGCCCACGCGCGCCGCCGAACCGCCCTACCTGGCCCCGGACGTGATCACCCTGCGCGAGCGCAGCAGCGAGGAGCGCCGCGCCGTCGAGGTGGACCTGCGCGAGGTCGAGATCCCCGACGTCGGCCCCGAGGGCGCCGGCGCCGAGCCCGCCGCACTGTCGCCCGTGCTGCCCGGGGTCGACGACGGTGGCGAGGCACGGAGCCTGGTGGTCAGCCGGCCGCTGTCCGTCCCGAGTGACGGGCGCGCCCACCGCGTCGCGCTCGGCAGCGCGACCGCGCCCGCGTCGGTCGAGCTGTCCTGCGCACCGGAGCTGGCCCCGGTCGTGGTCCGTACGACCCGCTTCCGCAACGGCTCCGGCGAGCCGCTGCTGTCCGGCCCCGTCGACCTGGTCCGCGGCGGCGGCTTCGTCGGCCGGTCGGAGCTGCGCTTCACCGCGCCGGGCGCGACGGCCGAGCTCGGCTTCGGCAGCGAGGACACCTTCCGCGCCGTCCGCACCGTCACCGAGAGCCGGGAGACGGGCGCGCTCACCGGCCGCTCCGTGCGCGGCCGCGAGGTCGGCGTCACCCTCTCCCGCTTCGCCCCGCCGGACGCGGTTCCGGTCCGCGTCGTGGTCCGCGAGCGGATCCCGGTCTCGGAGCTGTCGGCGGTCGAGGTCCGGCTCGACAAGGACCGCACCGCACCGCCACCGGACGCCGTCGACGCGGACGGCATCGTCCGCTGGGAGCTCACCCTGGCTCCCGACGAGCGCCGGACGCTGCTGCTCCGCTACGACCTGGTGGCCGGCCGCGGCGTGAACCTGCCGGACTGACGACCTCGACCAGCCCCCTCCCCCCGGTGACCGGAGCGCCCATGGCCCAGACGCCGCCCGAACCCGCCCTCGCCGCCCAGCCGTCGGCGGGCGCGCCGCGCCCCCGCGTGCTCGGGCTCTTCCCGGCGGCCGACGCCGAGACGCGTGCGGCGCTGCGGCGGGACGCGCTGCCGGTCGCGGTCGGCGCGCTCCTCGCCGTCGTCGCCCTCGCGGTGCGCGGCGGGTTCACCCTGCTGCTCCCCGCGCACGCGGTCTTCGCCGTCCTCGCGTCCGCCCTCACCGCGCTCGACTTCCGGCTGCGCCGCCTCCCGGACGCGCTGACCTTCCCGGCCTATCCGCTGCTGCTGGCCCTGCTCGCCCTGCCGGGGGACGGCTCCGCCCTGGTCCGCGCCCTGCTCGCCGCCCTCGCCCTGACGGCGGGTTACTACGCGCTGGCCTTCACCGGTGGCGCGGGCTTCGGCGACGTCAAGGCCGCCGGCACGGTCGGCCTCGTGCTGGGCTGGACGGGCTGGCACGCCGTCCTCGTCGGCACCGTCTACGCCTCGCTGCTCGCCGCCCTCTGGGCCGTCGGGCTGCTGGCGACCCGCCGCGCCTCCCGCCGCACCCAGATCCCCTTCGGGCCCTTCATGATGGGCGGCGCGCTGTTGGCCCTACTGCTCTGAACCGACGTGGAACTCGTTTCCGGCCGGATCGAGGTACTCACCCGGGGCACGGCCGCCGCCGGTCACCTCCAACCGGAGCCGGTTCCGTCCCGCCTTGGGCGCGCACGGCGGGCCGAGTACCAGGGAGACCGTGCTGTCCGGCGTCCGGCGCATGAAGGCGCCCCAGGGGTGGGACTCGACCGCGTGCCACCCGGACGTCGCCTCCCAGAACGCGCACTGCGCCGCGCGGTCCTCCTCGCTGACGTCGAGACAGACCGCGACCACCCCGGAGTCGGCCCGCACGCCGTGGTGCCCGGGACGCAGCACGCAGAACTCGTTGCCCTCGGGATCGGCGAGCACGTCCCACGGGACGTCCCCCTGCCCGATGTCGGCCCGCCTCGCCCCGAGCGCGAGCAGCCGCTCCACCTCGTCCTCCCAGCCGGGCCCACCGGCCAGATCCAGATGCACCCGGTTCTTCCGCCCGGCCGCCTTCGGCTCCGCCGCCGCCACGAACCGCAGCCTCAGCCCACCGATCCGGCCCCGCGTCGCCTCGGCCCAGAACCGCTCCGCCCGCGCGACGTCCACCGCGTCGACCACCACTCCGGTCAGCATCCGTCCCTCACCCGTGTTCTCGTCTGAAGGGGCCTCAGAAACGACGAAGGCCCAGACTGACCGGAGATCCCGGTTGGCCTGGGCCTGAACTGCGAGTTGCTGCAAGTGCCCCCGGTAGGATTCGAACCTACGCACCCGCCTCCGGAGGGCGGTGCTCTATCCCCTGAGCTACGGGGGCGCACTGTCTTGCGACGTGGAGAACACTACCAGTCCGGACCCCCTGCTCGTGCACAGGGTTTTTGGGAAGGTCCCCTGACAGCTTTCCGGCGGAAGTCGTCAAAACGGAGACGGAGGGTGGTTCCTCCGCATACCCTCAGTGATGTGTCAGGCGAGTCGGGGCGGGTGCTCGTTGTCGATGACAGCGCGGTGATCCGCCAGCTGATCAGGGTGAACCTGGAGCTCGAGGGCTTTGAGGTGGTGACCGCCGCCGACGGGGCCGAGTGTCTGGATGTCGTGCACACCGTGGCGCCGGACGTGATCACGCTGGACGTGGTGATGCCCCGGCTCGACGGCCTGCGGACGGCGGCGCAGTTGCGGGCCGATCCGCGGACGAGTCATCTGCCGATCGCGATCGTCAGCGCCTGTACGCAGTTGGATCTGGAGCGTGGTGAGTCCGTCGGGGTGGACGGGTATCTGGCCAAGCCGTTCGAGCCGATGGACCTGGTGGCGTTGGTACGTCGGCTCGCCGCCGGGCGTGAGCTGCGGGCGGCGCGGTCGGCGGGGGACTGCGGCGCCGGTGGCGTTCGCCCACGGCGAACGAAGTGAGGTGCGGCGCGTCCCGGGGTGCGGAGCCGCGCGTCTCGGACGGCAGAACCGATGCCAGGGTTGGGGCCGGTCTCGCCTAGGCTTGGCCCGTGACACCCGCAGAGCTCTCCCAGGCAGTCCAGGCCGCCGTCAGCGCCGCCGTCCAGGCGGGCGAGCTGACCGTCGCCGTCCCCGAGACGGTGAACGTCGAGCGTCCCAAGAACCGCGACCACGGCGACTACGCCGTCAACGTCGCGCTCCAGTTGGCCAAGGCCGCCGGCAAGCCGCCGCGACAGGTGGCCGAGCTGGTCGCCGCGCGCCTGCGAGAGCTGCCCGGGATCGCGAAGATCGACATCGCGGGGCCGGGCTTCCTCAACATCACCCTCGATGCCGCGACGCAGGGTGAGCTGGCCCGGACCATCGTCACCGCCGGCGACGTCTACGGCCACGGCGACGCCTTCGCCGGCCAGAAGATCAACCTGGAGTTCGTCTCCGCCAACCCGACCGGCCCGATCCACATCGGCGGCGTCCGCTGGGCCGCCGTCGGCGACTCGCTCGCGCGCATCCTGCGCGCCTGCGGCGCCGACGTGACGACCGAGTACTACATCAACGACGCCGGCGTGCAGATCTCCAAGTTCGGCACGTCCCTCCAGGCCGCGGCGAACAACCGCCCGGTGCCGGAGGACGGCTACGTCGGCGAGTACATCAACGACATCGCCGCGGAGATCGTCAAGCAGAACCCGGGGATCCTGGAGCTGGACGACGAGACCCAGCTGCGGACGTTCCGGTCCGAGGGCCTGCGCCTGATGGTCGCCGAGATCCAGCGCTCCATGGAGGAGTTCGGCGTCCACTTCGACGTCTGGTTCTCCGAGAAGTCGCTGCACGACTCCGGCGCCGTCGAGAAGGCCGTCGAGCGGCTGCGCGAGCAGGGCCACGTCTACGACCAGGACGGCGCCGTCTGGCTGCGCACCACCGACTTCGGCGACGACAAGGACCGCGTCCTGATCAAGGCCGACGGCGACACCACCTACTTCGCCTCGGACGCCGCGTACTACCTGAACAAGCGCGACCGCGGCAACGACGTCAACGTCTACATGCTCGGCGCCGACCACCACGGCTACGTGGGCCGGCTCAAGGCCATCGTGGCGTGCGCGGGTGACGACCCGTCGCACAACATCGAGGTGCTGATCGGGCAGTTCGTGAAGATGCTCAAGGACGGCGAAGAGGTTCGCATGTCCAAGCGCGCCGGCAACATCATCACCATCGACGACGTCGTCGACTGGATCGGCGTCGACGCGGCGCGCTACTCGCTCGCCCGCGTCCCCACCGACTCCACGCTCACCCTCGACATCGACGTGCTGACCAGCCAGACCAACGAGAACCCGGTCTTCTACGTCCAGTACGCGCACGCCCGCATGTCGTCCATCGCCCGCAACGCGGCCGACCTGGGCATCGACAAGGGCGCGGCGGCGGACTTCAAGCCGGAGCTGCTGAGCACCCCCTGGGAGAACCAGCTGCTCGGTCAGCTCGGCAAGTTCCCTGGTGTGCTGGCCACCGCCGGTGAGCTGCGCGAGGCGCACCGCGTCGCCCGCTACCTGGAGGAGCTGGCCCGCGACTACCACCGCTTCTACGACAACTGCTGGGTCCTGCCGCGTGGCGACGAGGAGGTCACCGACCTCAACCGCGCCCGGCTGTGGCTGGTCGAGGCGACGCGGACGGTGGTCGCCAACGGCCTGGGACTGCTGGGCGTCTCCGCGCCCGAACGGATGTAGCAGTGAGCAGGGGCCCGAAGCCGAAAGGTTTCGGGCCCTTCGTGCAAGCAGGCAAGCAGCTGCGAAGGATGACGAGATGAGCCGCTCCGCCCACCCCGCAGGGCCCCGCCACGGCGACGTGCTGCCCGAGGGCCACTACGCCGCCCCGCCTGCGGACCTCAACGCGCTCGACCCGAAGGTGTGGTCCGCCACGGTCGAACGCGACCCGGCGACCGGCGTCGTCAGCGTCGGCGGCCTGGACGTGCTCACCCTCGCGGAGCGGTTCGGCACGCCCGCCTACGTCCTCGACGAGACGGACTTCCGCGCGCGCTGCCGCGCCTGGCAGGACGCCTTCTCGCACCTGGACGCGGACGTCTACTACGCCGGCAAGGCGTTCCTCTCCCGGGCGGTGGTCCGCTGGCTGCACGAGGAGGGCCTGAGCGTCGACGTGTGCAGCGGCGGCGAGTTGACGGTCGCGCTCAGCGCCGGCATGCCGGCCGCGCGGATCGCGCTGCACGGCAACAACAAGACCCGCGCCGAGCTGGAGTACGCGGTGAAGTCCGGCGTCGGTCACGTCGTCGTCGACTCCTTCGAGGAGCTGGCCCGGCTCTCCTGGACCGCCGCCGAGCAGGGCGCGCGGCAGAAGATCCTGCTGCGCGTCACCGTCGGCGTCGAGGCGCACACCCACGAGTTCATCGCGACCGCGCACGAGGACCAGAAGTTCGGCTTCTCGCTCACCGGCGGGGACGCCGCCGAGGCGGTGCGACGGGCGCTGATGCTGGACGGCGTCGAGCTGGTCGGCATCCACTCGCACATCGGCTCGCAGATCTTCGACATGGCCGGCTTCGAGGTGGCGGCCCGCCGGGTGGTCGGGCTGCTGGCGGAGGTCAAGGCGGAGCACGGCGTCGAGCTGCCCGAGATCGACCTCGGCGGCGGCCTCGGCATCGCCTACACCAGCGAGGACGACCCGCGTGAGCCGCACGAGATCGCGGCCGCGCTGACACAGATCGTGAAGCGCGAGTGCGCGGCCGAGGGACTGGCGGTGCCGCGGCTCTCGGTCGAGCCGGGCCGGGCGATCGTCGGGCCGACGGCGTTCACGCTCTACGAGGTCGGCACGATCAAGCCGCTGGAGGGCCTGCGCACGTACGTCAGCGTCGACGGCGGCATGTCGGACAACATCCGCACCGCCCTCTACGACGCCGACTACAGCGTCTCGCTGGTCTCCCGCGCCTCGACGGCCGAGCCGATGCTGAGCCGGGTCGTCGGCAAGCACTGCGAGTCCGGCGACATCGTCGTCCGTGACGCCTTCCTCCCGGCCGACCTGGCACCGGGCGACCTGCTCGCGGTCCCTGCCACGGGCGCCTACTGCCGTTCGATGGCCAGCAACTACAACCACGCGCTGCGCCCGCCGGTCGTCGCCGTCCGCGACGGCCAGGCACGGGTGATCGTCCGTCGCGAGACGGAGGAGGATCTGCTCCGTCTCGACGTGGGCTGAGCGGGCACAACAGGATTTCCTGCCGCTCGGTATCGAGCAGCGGAATTTGCGTCTCAATCCGTGGAACGACCGCAGATTCGACGGGCGAGTCACGGAGACTTGGGACAGAAGGCAAGTACCAAGCCAACATGAGCTGCCTTTTCGGCAGCCGCCAACAAAGCAGGACGGAGTCGGATGATGCGTACGCTCAAGGTGGCGCTCCTCGGTTGTGGAGTAGTGGGCTCCGACGTGGCACGCATCATGACGACGCACGCCGCCGACCTGGAGGCGCGCATCGGCGCGCCCGTCGAGCTCGCGGGCGTGGCCGTCCGCCGGGCGGGCCGTCCGCGTCCGGGCGTGCCCGAGCACCTGATCACCACCGACGCCGAGGCGCTGGCCAAGCGCGAGGACATCGACGTCGTCATCGAGGTGATCGGCGGGATCGAGCCGGCCCGTTCGCTGATCGTCTCGGCATTCGAGAACGGCGCCTCCGTCGTCTCCGCCAACAAGGCGCTGCTGGCCGCGGACGGCGCCGCCCTGCACGCGGCCGCCTCGAAGGCCGGCGCGGACCTGTACTACGAGGCCGCCGTCGCCGGTGCGATCCCGCTGATCCGCCCGCTGCGCGAGTCCCTCGCGGGTGACAAGGTCAACCGCGTGCTCGGCATCGTCAACGGCACGACCAACTTCATCCTCGACAAGATGGACACCACCGGCGCGGGCTACTCCGAGGCGCTGGAGGAGGCCACGGCACTCGGCTACGCCGAGGCCGACCCGACCGCCGACGTGGAGGGCTTCGACGCCGCCGCCAAGGCCGCGATCCTGGCCGGCATCGCCTTCCACACCCGCGTGGTCGCCGACGACGTGTTCCGCGAGGGCATCACCGAGGTGACGGCCGCCGACATCGCCTCCGCCAAGGCGATGGGCTGCGTGGTCAAGCTGCTGGCCATCTGCGAGCGCTCCAAGGACGAGAACGGGGAGGAGTCCGTCACCGCCCGCGTCCACCCCGCGATGATCCCGCTCAGCCACCCGCTGGCCTCCGTGCGCGGCGCCTACAACGCCGTCTTCGTCGAGGCCGACGCCGCCGGCCAGCTCATGTTCTACGGCCCCGGCGCCGGCGGCGCGCCGACCGCCTCCGCCGTGCTGGGCGACCTGGTCGCGGTCTGCCGCAACAAGGTGGCCGGTGCGACGGGGCCGGGCGAGAGCGCGTACGCTCAGCTCACCGTCAACCCCATGGACGACGTGGTCACCCGCTACCACGTCAGTCTGGACGTCGCCGACAAGGCAGGTGTCCTCGCCCAGGTCGCCACGGTCTTCGCCGAGCACGGAGTGTCCATCGACACCGTCCGCCAGCAGGGCCGGGACGGCGACGCCTCGCTTGTCGTCGTGACGCACCGCGCCACCGACGCCGCGCTGTCCGCCACCGTCGCCGAACTGCGCACCCACGACCACGTCCGCGGCGTGGCCAGCATCATGCGTGTCGAAGGGGAGTAACCCACTATGAGCACCACCCTCCAGCACACCCACCAGTGGCGCGGCCTCATCGAGGAGTACCGCGACCGGCTCCCGGTCACCGCCTCCACGCCCGTGGTGACCCTGCTCGAGGGCGGCACGCCCCTGGTTCCGGCGCAGCTGCTCTCCGAGCGCACCGGGTGCGACGTCTACCTCAAGGTCGAGGGCGCCAACCCGACCGGGTCCTTCAAGGACCGCGGCATGACCATGGCCATCTCCAAGGCCAAGGAGGCGGGCGCGCAGGCCGTCATCTGCGCGTCCACCGGCAACACGTCCGCCTCGGCGGCGGCGTACGCGGTGCGCGCCGGGATGGTCTGCGCGGTGCTGGTGCCGCAGGGCAAGATCGCACTCGGCAAGATGGGCCAGGCCCTGGTCCACGGCGCGAAGATCCTCCAGGTGGACGGCAACTTCGACGACTGCCTCACGCTGGCGCGTGACCTGTCCGACAAGTACCCGGTGGCCCTGGTGAACTCGGTCAACCCGGTGCGCATCGAGGGCCAGAAGACGGCCGCGTTCGAGATCGTGGACGCGCTGGGTGACGCCCCCGACATCCACGTCCTGCCGGTCGGCAACGCGGGCAACATCACCGCGTACTGGAAGGGCTACCAGGAGTACGCGAAGGACGGGCTCGCGAAGCGTACGCCGCGGATGTTCGGCTTCCAGGCGGCCGGTTCCGCGCCGATCGTCGACGGCGCGCCGGTGCTGAAGCCGCAGACGATCGCGACCGCGATCCGGATCGGCAACCCCGCGTCCTGGGAGTACGCGATCGCGGCGCGGGACGAGTCGGGTGGCCTCATCGACAAGGTGACGGACCGGCAGATCCTGTCGGCGTACCGCCTGTTGGCCTCCAGCGAGGGCGTCTTCGTCGAGCCGGCCTCCGCCGCGTCGGTCGCCGGGCTCCTCCAGGCGCACGAGCGGGGCCTGATCGACCCGGGCCAGCGCATCGTCTGCACGGTCACCGGCAACGGCCTCAAGGACCCCGACTGGGCCGTCGCGGGCGCCCCCCAGCCCACCGTCGTCCCCATCGACGCCACGGCCGCCGCCGAGCGCCTCGGACTCGCGTAGCGAGTCCTTGGGGCGCGAGTAACCACCCTGTGCGGATGGCCCTGAGCGTTGAGGACCATCCGCATGTCAGTGGCTCGTCGCGCAGTTCCTCGCGCCCCTGGACAGTGCACCTGTCCGTGGGGGCGCCCGTGCGGCGGAGCCGCAGATCGGCGGAGCCCCGCGCCCCTGGACAGTGCACCCGTCCGTGGGAGCGCCCGCGCGGCGGAGCCGCAGATCGGCGGGGCCCCGCGCCCTGGACAGTGCACCCGTCCGTGGGAGCGCCCGCGCGGCGGAGCCGCAGATCGGCGGAGCCCCGCGCCCCTGGACAGGGCAACGTCCCGAGCTCCGCGGTGCGACACCCCCGGTCAGGGGTGTACCGCTGAGCAGCCCCTTTTCGCTACCCTGGCGTCATACCCCAAGCGCATGTTCGTGATTGTCCCCATGCGCCGTCGCGCCTTCCGCAGGAGAGAGTCCACGCAATGGCAGGTCCCGCCTTCCGCGCCGCCGCCGTACGGGTGCGGGTGCCCGCGACCAGCGCCAATCTCGGGCCGGGGTTCGACTCCTTCGGTCTCGCCCTCGGGCTCTACGACGACATCGTGGTGCGCGTCGCCGACTCCGGCCTGCACGTCGACATCGCCGGGGAGGGCGCGGACACCCTGGCAAGGGACGAGCGGCACCTCATGGTGCGCTCGATGCGCGCCGCCTTCGAGCGGCTGGGCGGTCAGCCGCGCGGGCTGGAAGTCGTCTGTGCCAACCGGATTCCGCACGGTCGGGGCCTCGGCTCCTCCTCCGCCGCGATCTGCGCGGGCATCATGGCCGCGCGCGCGGTGACCGTCGGCGGGACGGACGCGCTGGACCAGGCGGCGACCCTCGCGCTCGCCTCCGAGCTGGAGGGGCACCCGGACAACGTCGCCGCCTGTCTGCTCGGCGGCTTCACCATCGCGTGGACGGAGGCCTTCGACGGCGACGCCGCCGTCCAGACCGCCGGCGCGGGAGCGCACGCGGTCACCGTGACGCCGCACCGCGGCGTCGTACCGGTGGTGTTCATTCCGTCGACGCCGCTGCTCACCGAGGTGGCGCGAGGCCTGCTGCCGGCGACCGTGCCGCACGGCGACGCCGCCGCGAACGTCGCGCGTGCCGCGCTGCTCGTCGAGGCGATCACGCGCCGTCCCGAGCTGCTGCTGCCGGCCACCGAGGACCGGCTGCACCAGGACTACCGCACCCCGGCGATGCCGCAGAGCGCGGCGCTCGTCGCGGGTCTGCGCGCGGAGGGCGTCGCCGCCGTGATCTCCGGCGCCGGACCGACGGTCCTGGCGTTGACCGACGAGAGCACCGCCGACAAGGTGTTGTCGTTCGCAGGGGAGGGCTGGGCCGCGCACCGGCTCGCGCTGGACACCGAGGGAGCCGCGATCCTGCCGCTGGCGCAGCAATAGGCAGGATCAAGAGATTCCCAGGTGGCTGCCCAGGTAATAGGGGGAACACGATTGACACTCGCAGAGTGGGGGAATGTTTGTTGGGTCCAGTAGTGTTAATCTCATGTCTGCACCAGGCGCCCAGTGCCGCCCGGTGCACAGCGTCCCCACCTCTGGGACAGCAATTCTCCGGGAGCCCGCCACATCGCGTATGCAGCCTGCCTGCGCCACTGTGACCGCATCCCGATGCCGTGTCGGCGAACCCCGCTTCGAGCCGTAGCCGCCACGCGCAGGGGGCCCGGACGCGTTCGTGCGCAGCGCCAATCGACACACCGCACGGCCGCACGGGTTTCCAACGTTTCACCACGCAGCCACGTCCTGCCGAAGAGCGCAGGACGGACAGCACGACCGGTCGCCGAGCCAGAAAGGCCGACGTCCGCTCCAGGGAAGGACCCTTCGTGAGCGACACCACCGATCTGATGGGCGCGCGTCCGGACGCCGAGGCGTCGGACGCCACGGCTCCCGCGCCGAAGCGCCGTCGGACCACGGGCACCGGGCTGAACAGCATGGTGCTCGCCGAGCTGCAGCAGCTCGCCTCCGGCCTCGGCATCAGCGGCACCGGCCGGATGCGC
>NZ_QKYN01000212.1 GCF_003258295.1 Streptacidiphilus pinicola
TGGAGAAGGTCCACGGCGGCGCGGTCCCAGTGCTGGAGGCCAGCACCCACGAGCCCGGCTTCGAGGCCAAGTCGGCGCTGGAGCTCAGCGCCAAGGAGGAGATCGCCGAGGCCGCGGCCGGGCTGGTCGCCCCGGGCAGCGCGGTCGCACTCTCCGGCGGCACCACGACCTACGCCCTGGCCCACCACCTGGTCCGCATCGAGGGCCTGACCGTGGTCACCAACTCCGTCCGCGTCGCGGACGTCTTCGAGCACGCGGCTCGCCAGGGCACGGCCGCGGCCCCCGCCTCCACGGTCGTGCTGACCGGTGGCGTGCGCACCCCCTCCGACGCGCTGGTCGGCCCGATCGCCGACCGGGCCATCCGCTCGCTCCACTTCGACCTGCTCTTCCTGGGCTGCCACGGCATCTCCCTGGAGGCCGGCCTGTCCACCCCCAACCTGGCCGAGGCCGAGACCAACCGCAGCTTCGTCGCCGCGGCGCGCCGAGTGATCGCGGTCGCGGACCACACCAAGTGGGGCACCGTCGGACTCTCCACGTTCGCGTCGCTCGCCGAGATCGACACCCTGGTCACGGACGCGGGCCTGCCCGCGGAGATCCGCAGCGCCGTCGCCGAGCAGGTCCGCGAGGTCGTCATCGCCGGCTGACCGGTGGGTGTCCGATCTCACCTTTAAATCTTGACGGGGCGTCAACTAGGCTGCGCCCAGCCCTGATCTATCGAAAGAGGTGCCCGGTGGGCGTGCGTTTGTCCCCGGTGACGACGGAGTTCCTCCAGTCGGCACCGCTGCGAATCGTCGTCACCCAGCGTCTCGACGCGTCCCGCGAGGCGCTGTTCCGCGCGCTGACGGAGGACGCGTCCACGTGGCCCCAGTGGTGGCGCGAGATCACCCGCGCCTCCTACACCGGCCCCGGCCCCTACAGCGTGGGCGCGGGCCGCACGGTCGCGCTCCGCGGCGGCGTGCGCTTCGTCGAGAGCGTGCTCGTCTGGGACGAGCCGGAGCGCTTCGTCTACCGCATCGAGGAGACCAACGTCCCCGGCGCCCACGCCTGGATGGAGGAGTGGCTCCTCACCCCGAGCCAGGGCCCGGGCACGACCGTCCGCTTCACGATGGCCATCGAGGGCCACGCGGCACTGGAGCTCCCCCTGCAGGCGGTCCGTCCCATGGTCATGCGCTCCATCCGCAAGGCCATGCACCGCCTCGACGCGCAGGCGCGCTCCTAGGGGCGCGAGAAACCACCCTTGGGGGCACCCCCGGCCGAAGGCTGGGGGAGGACGGCCCTGCGAACTAACCGCCGCAGCCTCGGAGCATGTAGGCGACCACCGGGCCCAGACCCGCGGTGACGTCCGCGGGAGTCAGCGTGCCGTTCACGGCCAGGTCGGCGAAGCCGTGGAGCGTGCTGAAGACCGGGAGGCCGATCGCCTCGACCGGGCCGGCGGGGATCTCGCCGCGCGCCTGAGCGTCCGTCAGCAGGGAGAACGCGAGCTCCCCCAACCGGCGGCTCGCCGCCGCGAGTTCCGCTGACGCCGCGGCGTCGTGCTTCACCGTGTACATCAGATCCAGCAGCACCGCGTTGCCCGTCGCGAAGCCGACGTACGCGCGCGCCAGCGCGTCCAGGCGGTCGGCGAAGGACTCCCCCGCCGCCGCGACCGCGGCCCGCAGCGCGGCGTCCATCCGATCGAAGCCCTCCCGCGCGAGGGCGTCCAGCAGCGCCTGCTTGTCCTTGAAGTGGCGGCTCGGAGCCGCATGGCTGACGCCCGCCTCCCGGGCGAGCTCGCGCAGCGACAGCTCTCCGGAGCCGCGCTCGCGCAGCACCCGTTCCGCGCTGGCGAGCAACGCGGCCCGCAGATCCCCGTGGTGGTAACGACGCGCCTGCATGGCGACCACCCTACCGCCCATGTGACCAGCGGCTACATTGTTGTCGTTGACATCATTGTTGTCGCTGCCTACATTGGCAGCATGGCTACGACACCAGAACCCCTCCCCGACCAGTCCGGCCGCACGGCCGTCGTCACCGGCGGCAACAGCGGCCTCGGCCTCGCCACGGTGAACGCGCTCGCGCGGGCCGGCGCCCACGTCGTGCTGGCCGTGCGGGACGTCACCCGCGGGCAGGCGGCCGCCGATCGGATCCCCGAGGCCAAGGGCGGGCTGGAGGTCCGCCGCCTCGACCTCGCCGACCTCGGCTCCGTGCGCGAGTTCGCCGCGTCCTGGCAGGGCCCGCTGGACCTGCTGATCAACAACGCGGGCGTGATGAACGTCCCCGAGGGCCGCACCAAGGACGGCTTCGAGACGCAGTTCGGCACCAACCACCTCGGCCACTTCGCGCTGACCAACCTGCTGCTGCCGCAGCTCACCGACCGGGTGGTCACCGTCGCCTCGGGCGTGCACCGGCTGCCGGGGACGCGGATCCACTTCGACAACCTGAACCTCGAGGGCGAGTACAGCCCCACCGGCGCGTACCAGCAGTCCAAGCTGGCCAACCTGCTCTTCACGCTGGAGCTGCAGCGACGGCTCACCCTGGCGGGTTCACCGGTCCGCGCCCTCGCCGCGCACCCGGGCTGGGCCGCGACCAACCTGCAGGGCCACGACGCGAACGCGCTGCGCCGCGTGCTGATGGCCGTCGGCAATCGCGTCATCGCCCAGGACGACCTCGCCGGCGCGCAGCCCACGCTCTTCGCCGCGACCCAGGACCTGCCCGGCGCCTCCTACGTGGGCCCTGACGGCCTCGGCGAGCTGCGCGGCGCGCCCACGCTGGTCGGCCGCAGCCGGGCCGCCAGCGACCCGCAGGTCGCGCAGCGCCTGTGGGAGGCGTCGGAGCAGCTGACCGGCGTCGTCTTCCCGACGGCTGATCAGATCGGCTGACCCGTCGGGCCGGACGGAATGCGCGGCACACGAACCGGGTTGTGCGGAACAGAGCGAGTACACACGACCCGGAAAGGCTGTTCCATGAAGATCGGCATCATCGGCGCGGGCCACATCGGCGGAAACCTCACCCGGCGCCTCACCGCCGCGGGTCACGACGTCTCAGTGGCCAACTCGCGCGGCCCCGAGACGCTGGGCGAGCTCGCCGAGGAGACCGGCGCGACGCCCGTCACCGTCGCCGAGGCGCCCCGCGACGCCGAGTTGGTCATCGTGACGATCCCGCTGAAGAACGTCCCCGCCCTGCCGAAGGACCTCCTCGCGCACGCCGCGCCGGGCGTCGCCGTGATCGACACCAACAACTACTACCCGCAGCAGCGCGATGGCCGGATCGCGGCCATCGAGGACGAGGGCCTCACCGAGAGCCGCTGGGTCGCCCAGCAGCTCGGCCACACCGTCGTGAAGGCGTTCAACGGCACCTACGCGGTCGACCTCCTGGAGCGCCCGCTCCCGGCCGGCACTCCCGGCCGCCAGGCGCTGCCCGTCGCGGGCGACGACGCGGACGCCAAGAAGCTGGTCCGCGACGTGATCGACCAGATCGGCTTCGACACCGTCGACTCCGGCGGCCTGGACGACTCCTGGCGCCAGCAGCCGGGCACGCCCGTCTACGGCCTGCGCGGCGACGTCGCCGCCGTGACCAAGGCCCTCGCCGAGGCCTCGCCGGAGCGGGCGCCGGACTTCCGGGGCTGAGCGACCACCTGGAGTCGGGGGTCCGGCCGGCTCACTCGCCGGTCCAGACCCCCGTCGCCAGGACCTTCTCCAGCACGGCGAGGTACGGCGCGATGTCGAGGCCCTGCTCGGCCAGCCACGCGTCGGAGTAGTACTTGTCCAGGTAGCGGTCGCCCGGGTCGCAGATCAGCGCGACGACGCTGCCCTGCTCGCCCGCCTCACGCATCTCCGCGACGATCCGCAGCGCGCTCCACAGCCCGGTGCCCGTGGAACCGCCCGGCTTGCGGCCCATGACGCGGTCCAGCAGCCGCACGGTCGCGACGCTGGCCGCGTCCGGCACCTTCATCATCCGGTCGATCGCGCCGGGCACGAAGCTCGGCTCCACACGCGGGCGGCCGATGCCCTCGATCCGTGATCCGCAGTCCCAGGTCCGGGAGAGGTCGCCGGTGACCCAGCCGTCGAAGAACGCGGAGTTCTCCGGGTCGGCGACGCAGACGCGGGTGTCGGCGCCGATGTAGTGCACGTAGCGGGCGAGAGTCGCGGAGGTGCCGCCGGTGCCGGCGGTGGCCACGATCCAGGTCGGCTCCGGGTGACGCTCCTGCGCCATCTGGTGGTAGATCGACTCGGCGATGTTGTTGTTGCCGCGCCAGTCCGTCGCCCGTTCGGCGTAGGTGAACTGGTCCATGTAGTGACCGCCGGACTCGGCGGCCAGCCGCGCCGAGACCTCGTAGATCGTCCGGGTGTCCTCGACGAGGTGACAGCTGCCGCCCTGCGCCTCGATCAGCGCGATCTTCTCCGAGCTGGTGGTGCGGGGCATCACCGCGATGAACGGCACCCCGATCAGCTTGGAGAAGTACGCCTCCGACACGGCCGTCGACCCGCTGGACGCCTCGACGACGGGCGCGCCCGGTCTGACCCAGCCGTTGCACAGCGCGTGCAGGAACAGGGACCGCGCGAGGCGGTGCTTCAGCGAGCCGGTCGGGTGGGTCGACTCGTCCTTGAGGTAGAGGTCGATCCCCCACTCGTCGGGCAGCGGGAAGCGCAGCAGGTGCGTGTCCGCGGAGCGGTTCGCGTCCGCCTTGACCTTCCGGACCGCCTCCTTCAGCCAGGCCCGGTACACGGCGTCGCTGCGGTCCACATCAAGGGTCTTCACGGCCTGCTGCTTTCGTTGTGTTCGTCCGACGGGTGGCGTCTCACCCGCATCGTAACGTGGCACAAATCACAACAGTTTCTTGGATGTTCTCGAACTCGCACGCATGATCCGCGACCCGCTGCGTCCGGATGCTTACCCTGAGCTCGCATTCGGGGCAGGATGTCAGAAGTTGCGGTCCCGGGCGAACCGGGAAACTCTGGTCGTATCACGGAATGCTTCTCATTGCTCACTCTTCGAAGTCGACCGCCGCTTGCGGAGGACGGAAGGAGTCGGAAGCGCGATGGAGGACATGGACCGGCGCTACGAACTGCGCCTCACGGCGGAACCGAGTCGGTTCGCCGTGGTGCGCAGAATCGTGCAGGCGCATCTGCGGCACTGGCATCTCGCCGCCGTCACGGACCAGACGTTGCTCGGCATCACCGAGCTCCTGGCCAACGTGCACCAGCACGTGGGCGCGACCGCGCCCTGCACGCTGCGCCTGCGGGCTGCCACGGACACCCTGACCGTCGAGGTCTGCGACAACTCCCCCGACCTCCCCCAGGCCCGCGCGCCGGAGCCGATGGACTCCGGCGGGAGGGGGCTCTCGATCGTGGCGGCGCTCTGCAAGGACTGGGGCACACAGGCGAGCGACACGGGCAAGACCGTCTGGTTCACGGTGGCGACGTCCCCGGTGCCCGCTCCGGCCCTGCTGGAGACGGTCCCGCTGGCGGTGGAACTGGCCGCGGGAGCGCTCGAACCGGTTCTGGCCGACTGAAGGTGCGTTGCACCACCCCAGGGGCGCGAGGAACTGCGCGACAAGCCACCGACATGCGGATGGTCCTCGATGAACAGGGCCATCCGCACCGGGTGGTTGTTCGCGCAGTTCCTCGCGCCCCTGACGGCTACGCCGTGGTGTCCGTGCCGTTCAGGACGTCGAGGCGCTGGCGGTACTCGAACTCGTCGATCTCGCCGTCGGCGTAGCGGCGGTTGAGGGTCTCCAGCGGGGAGGGCGCCGGGCCCTGCTGCTGGGGGGCGCCCCAGGACCCACCGCGGGGGCCCGCGAAGGGCGGGGTCGGGCGCGGGCCGCGCGGGCCACCGCCGAACGCGCGGCCGCGCCACAGGACTCGGCGGACCACGACGATCGCGCCGATCCAGAACAGCGGCATCAGCAGGATCCACGGGCCGGGTCCGCCGTGCCATCCGTCGGCCAGGAAGGTGTTCATCTCGCGCTCCTCAGTCATCCGTAGTCGGTACTGAAGAGACTCCTCCGCGGCGCCGCCCGGGGCGTCGCCTCCCGGGGGACACCTGCGCTGCTCCCCCGGGAGTACGGGGTCCGGGATCCGGTCAGACCACGGCGACCAACTGGGGGTCGGCGAGGATCGGCGCCCACGCCAGCTCCGCCGCGCCGGCCAGCTCGGGGGCGGGCAACTCCGCGGCGCGCAGCGGGACACAGCCGAAGCGACCCCAGTGCGCGCGGCCGGCGACGGTCTCCGGCAGCAGCTCCGGCGCGCCGGCCAGCAGCGCGCTGTGGAAGGGGCCGAGGACGACCCGGTCGGGGTTGAGGATGTCGACGACGGCCGCGATGCCGTGGCCGAGCCGGACCGCGACGTGGTCCACCGCGGCCTGGGCCGCGCGATCGCCCGCGCGGGCCGCGGCGAGGATCGTGTCGACCTCGGTGAGCGGGGCGTCCTTCGGGAGGCCGTACGCGGTGAGGAGTGCGGGCGGGCCGGCCTCGACGTCCAGGCAGCCGCGGCGTCCGCAGCGGCACTGGAGGCCCTCCGGATCGACCGTCAGCTGGCCGATCTCCAGGGCGAGTCCGGTACTGCCGGTGTGCAGTCGGCCGTCGACCACGAGCGCGCCGCCGACGCCCTCGTGCCCGGCGGTGACGTACAGCAGATGGCGGGCGCCGCGGCCCGCGCCGTGGCGGTGCTCGGCGAGCGCGGCGAGGTTCGCGTCGTTGGCGACGGCGGGGGCGACGCCGTCTGGGAGCCGCAGCCCGGCGTCGTGCAGGACCTCCTGCCACAGCTCGCCGATGGGCGTGCCGGTGGGCCAGCCGAGGCACGCGGAGATGACGGCGAGGCGTTCCGGCTCGGTGACGGGCGTGGGCGCGGCGAGCCCGGCGCCGACGCAGCGGCGGGGGCTGGCGGCGAGCAGGCGCATGGCCTCGTCGGCGATGGTGCGCAGCACGACGCGCGGGTCGGTGTCCTTGGGCAGCCGGGCCAACGGCAGGTCGAGGGGCTGGCCGAGCCGCCCGCCGAGGCCGGCCAGGGCCAGGGTGAAGCCGTCGGTGTGGAGTTGGGCGGCGAGCACCACGGGACCGTGCGGGTCGATCTCCAGGCGGTGCGAGGGCCGCCCGCGTCCGGCTCCGGCAGGGCGGGCGTCGACGGTGATCAGCCGCAGCGCCTCCAGCTCACCGGTGACCGCGCCGACGGTGGTCCGGGTGACGCCGAGCGCGCCGGTGAGCGCCGAGCGGGTGGGCGCGGCGCCGGTGTGGATCAGCTCGAGTGCGGGACCGAGTGCGGCACGGCCGCGCTCGGGGCTTGTCTGCGTCTGCGTCACCCTTCTATTATGAATTTGTGCCGCAGATAGACAAAATAGGCTCGGCCTCTCCGACGACATCCGCCTCCTCCGCCTCGTTCGTCACCCGCTCCGCCCGCAACTGGCCGGTCGTGCGCGTCGCCCTGACGGGCTTCTTCGCGCTCGACGGGTTCCTGTTCGCCGGGTGGGTCGTGCGCATCCCCGAGATCAAGGCCCAGGTGCACGCCTCCCCCGGCCTGCTCGGGCTCGCCCTGCTCTGCGTCTCCGCCGGCGCGGTCGCGGCCATGGGCCCGGTCGGCCGGCTCTGCGTCCGGTACGGCAACCACGCGATCACGGTCGCGTCGGCGGCCCTGCTCTGCGTCTCGGTCGCGCTGCCGCCGCTGACGCACTCCGTGCTGGCGTTGGGCGGCGTGCTGCTGGTCTTCGGCGCGGGCTACGGCGCGGTGAACGTCGGCATCAACAGCGCGGCGGTGGACTTCGTCCGGGCGGCCGGACGGCCCGTCATGCCGTCCTTCCACGCCGCGTACAGCCTCGGCGGCCTGCTCGGCGCGACGGTCGGCGGGCTGCTGGCACCGGTGCTGACGCCCACTCGGCATCTGGGCCTGCTGGCGGTCGGCGGCCTGCTGGTCACCGCCTGGGCGGGCCGGGCGCTGATGCGCCACGCGGTGGCGCCCGCCGACGCCCGCTCGGACGCGGCGGGTGCGGCGTCCGCCGCGCCGGCCGGGGTGGCGCTGCTCGTCGCGCTGCTGGGCGTCGTCGCGCTCTGCGACGCCTACGGCGAGGGCTCGATGGCGGACTGGGGTGCGCTCCACCTGCGTCAGGACCTGCACGCCTCCTCGGCGGTGGCCGCGGCCGGCTTCGCGGTCTACTCGCTCACCATGACCATCGGCCGCCTCAGCGGCACACGCCTGGTGGAACGCTTCGGCCCGACCAAGCTCCTGGTCGCGGGGGCGTCGATCGCCTCCGTCGGCATGGTCGCGGCGGCGGTCAGCCCCTCGCTGCCGCTCGCCCTCGCGGGCTTCCTGCTGGTCGGCATCGGGCTCAGCAACATCTTCCCCCTCGCCATCGACCGCGCCGGCGCCCTCCGCGGCCCCCGCGGCGTCGCCACCGCCTCCACCCTCGGCTTCGGCGGCATGGTCGCGGGCCCACCCCTCATCGGATTCCTCGCCCAGGCCTTCGGCCTCCCCCTGGCCCTCCTCTCCGTCGCCCTCCTCATCGCCCTCGCGGGCGTCTCCGCCCTGGTCGTCCGCGCCAAGGCCTGAGCGCTCAGACGCTCGCCGGGGTCGCCGACTGCTGGAGGGTGGCCTGGACCTTGCTGACCGCCTGTTCGAAGTAGGTCTTGGCGGTCTGGGGGGAGTCGCCGGCGACTTCGAGGTAGAGGTAGACGAGGGCGACGGTGGGGGTGAGGCGGTCGACGGCGAGGTAGCCGTTGATGGGGACGCCCTGGACCGTGCCGGAGAGATGCTTGGCGGTGCTGCCGCTGGTGCCCATGTCGAAGTCGGAGAGCTGGAAGGGCACTTGGGTGCTGCCGGTGGGGAAGTTCAGTTCCTGGCAGGTGTGCAGGGCTTTGACGACCGCCGGGTAGTTGCGGTCGAGGACCGGCTGCGGGCGGGCGGAGAGGAACTCGCCGACGAAGGGGCCGGTCTGGCTGCCCTCGAGGATGACCTGGGCGTCGGGGCCCTGGGCCGGGTTCGGGGAGGTGGAGGGGGCCGCGTTCATCAGGTCGGTGAGGGCGCTGCAGCCGGTCGGCGCGGGGGTGTTCGTCGGGGCGGTGGTGTCACCGGGCTGGGCGGTGAAGTCCGGGCCCAGGTCGGAGGCGGCGAGCAGCGCGCCCTGCAGCTGGCCCGCGGACGGCACCGCGGCCGAGCCCGCGGGCGCCGACGAGGCCGGCGCGCTGCTGCCCGCTCCGGCGCCGATCGCATTGCTGGTCGCACCGGAGGAGCAGCCGCTCAGGGCTGTCGCGAGGGAGAGGGAGGCGGCCACCGCCGCGAGCTGGAGACGCATCTGGAGACGCATGGAGCCCTCCTCGAACGAAGGTCCGGCGTGCAGGCGAATCCCTCCCACTGTGCCATCCAGGTGACCACCGCGCTCGGCGAGCGAGGGCGCCACGGGACGGCCCCGGCGCGCTACGGGACCGGGTCGGGGTCCTGGTCCGCGGCCTTGGTGACCTCGGGCGGGAGGTGGAGGTCCCAACCTATGAGGGCGAGGAGTTCCTCGTGCGTGACGCCCTCCGGGATCGCGCGGGGAGCGGCCGTGCGGATCGGCGGCTGCCAGCCCTCCGCCTCCGTCCAGCGGCGGACGGGCTTCGCGGGCGCGCCGGCGACGACGGTGTTGTCCGGGACGTGGCCGCGCACGACGGCGTTGGCCGCGACCACGACGTTGCGGCCGATGTCCGCGCCGGGCAGGACGACCGCGCCGGTGCCGATCCAGCTGCCGGCGCCGATGCGGACCGGCTCGTTACGCGGCCACTGCTTGCCGATGGGCAGGTGCGGGTCGTCGTAGGAGTGGTTCTGGTCCGAGATGTAGACGCTCGGACCGGTCCAGACGTTGTCCTCGATCACGATCGACTCGTGTCCGACGATGTTGGTGTCCCGGCCGATCACGCAGCCGTCGCCGATGCGCACGATCGGCCCCTCGGAGAGCTTGAGCCCGGGGGCGAAGCCCGCCGAGATGGAGACCCGCTCGCCGATGATCGAGTAGCAGCCGATCGCGATGGCGTGCTCGTTGAAGATCGTCCCCTGCGGGAAGGCCAGCTTGGTGCAGGCGCCGAGCTCGGCGAAGCGCAGCGGTCCGGGCTGGTCGGCGCTGATCGCGCCCGCCTCCCGCACCCACGCCCAGCCGCGGTGGATCAGGCGGGAGGCGAGGCCACGGCCCCCGCGGCGCAACTTCTCGGCGAACGGCATGCGCCTACGTTAACCGGTCGGTAACCCCGCTGGCGGCGAGGGCTGCGTCACAGACCTCGCCGCGCGGGCACGGGACCTACTCGGCGGCCCAGGCGGCCGGGCGGCGCTCCAGGAAGGAGAGCATGCCCTCGCGTGCCTCCTCCGAGCCGAAGAGCAGCGCGGACTGGGCCACCATGGACTCCCCGTCGCGCTCGAAGACGCGCAGCACCTCGGCGGTGACCAGGCGCTTGGTCTCGGCCAGGCCCTGCGGGCTGGCCTTGCGGAAGGCGTCCAGCACGGAGGTCAGCGCCTCCTGCGGATCCGCGCACGCCTCGGTGATCAGGCCGATCCGCTGCGCCTCCGCGGACTTGAAGACCGAACCGGTCAGGTACCAGCGCGAGGCCCCACGCGGGTCCAGGCGCGGCAGCAGCGGCAGCGAGATGACGGCCGGCGCGAGGCCGAGGCGGACCTCGGTGAAGGCGAAGGTCGACGCCGGGCCGGCCAGCACGATGTCGCAGGCGCCGAGCAGGCCGAGGCCGCCCGCGCGCGCGTGGCCGTCGATGACCGCGACAACCGGCTTGGCCGACTCCAGCACGCTGCGCATGGCGGTGACCAGACGGCGCGGATTGGCGGTCGGATCGCCGCCGGTGGCCTCGGACAGATCCGCGCCCGAGCAGAAGGTGCCGCCGGTGTGGGTGAGCACGACGGCGCGGACGGCCGGGTCCTTGCCGGCCTCGGCCAGCCCCTGCTCCAGCTCCGCGACCAGCCGCGAGGAGAGGGCGTTGCGGTTGGCGGGCGAGTCGAGCGTCAGCGTCGCGATGCCGCGGTCGACGGCGTAGCGGACCAGCGGCTCAGCGTCGGAGGTCATCGGTGCGAGTCCTTCCCGGGTTCCGCCGTCACGACCCTGTGGCGGCGCAGGGCCAGCCTATGCAGGACGGGAGCGTGCCGACAGTGCACGTCGACCCCACGCCGGTGGATGGTGACGCGGCTCACCACTCCGGGCCCGGCTGGCGTCGCCGTCAGCCCATGTCACGCCGGCGCAGGCCCGCGAGGCCGGCGCCGGTCAGCAGCGCGGAGAGCAGCGTCAGCCAGAGCAGCGGCGCGGCGTGGAAGGCCGCCCCGGGCAGCTTGGGGACGTGCGTGAACGGCGTGAGGTCCAGCAGCCACTGACCCGCGTTCAGTGCCGGACCCAGGTAGGCGATGAAGAGCAGCACGCCCAGCACGCCCCACGCGGCGCCCGTCCACTGCGGCACCAGGCCGAACAGCGCGACGGTGACGGCCGCGAAGACCCACACCGCGGGCAGCTGCACCAGACCGCCGACCAGCAGCCTGCCCGTCCAGCCCGGCACGTCGCCGAAGACGACGCCCGCGCCGAGACCGGCCGTCAGGCCACCCGCGAGCAGCAGCACGGCGGAGCCGAGCAGCGGGAAGACCAGGTGGCCGCCCGCCCAGGCGAGTCGACGCACACCGGCTGCGAGCACCGGTTCGGCGCGGCCCGAGGTCTCCTCGCCGCGCAGCCGCAGCGCGGTCTGCACCGCGTAGACGGCCGCGACCATGGCCAGCAGGTTCATCGCGGTGGCCAGGTAGGCGTCGGTCACCTGGGTACTGCCGCCCATGCGCTGCACGATCTGCTCGACGTTGGCGCTACTGGAGACGAGTTGGTCGACGCCCTTGCTGATGCCGCCGAGCAGCGCGCCGCCGATCGCGAAGCCGACGGTCCAGCCGATCAGGCTGCCGCGCTGGAGCCGCCAGGCCAGACCGAGGGCGCTGCGCAGCGAGCCGGCGCCGGTGGCCGGCCCCGGACGCTGGGGCAGCAGGCCGCCGCCCAGGTCGCGGCGTCCGGCGAGCCAGTGGCCGACGCCGGTCTGCACGACGCCCGCGACCAGCAGCAGCGCGACCAGCCACCAGGCGTTGTCGGCGTAGGGGCGCACCCGCTCGACCCAGCCCAGCGGGGAGAGCCAGACCAGCCAGCCCGGCCCGGTGCTGCCCGCCGCGTCGCCCGCGGCGCGCAGCAGGTAGGCGAGGCCGAGCACCGCGCCGCCGATGCCGTTGGCGGCCCGCGCGGTCTCGGTCAGCTGCACCGCGACGGCGGCGACGCCCGAGAAGCAGACGCCGCAGCCGAACAGCGCGGCGCCGAACGCGAGCGAGCCGCCCGGCTGCTCGCCGCTCGCGGCCAGGAAGCCGGCCGTGACGACACCGACCACGGCGGAGGCGGTCAGCGCGGTGCCGATTCCGGCGGCGAGCGGCGCGCCGCGCCCGATCGCGCCCGCGCCCAGCAGTTCCAGCCGCCCGGACTCCTCCTCGGCGCGGGTGTGCCGGGTGACCAGCAGCACGCAGAGCAGGCCGAGCAGCAGCCCGCCGAGCCCGAGGATCCGCCACGCCGTCAGAGCGCCGACGCTGCCGGTGTCGTAGACCGCCCCGTAC
Source organism: Streptacidiphilus pinicola (assembly GCF_003258295.1). Taxonomy (GTDB): domain Bacteria; phylum Actinomycetota; class Actinomycetes; order Streptomycetales; family Streptomycetaceae; genus Streptacidiphilus; species Streptacidiphilus pinicola. Next base: position 12,561 of record NZ_QKYN01000212.1, read on the forward strand.
AGCGCCCGCAGCGAGCCGTTGTCGTTGATGCTCGCCGCGAGCTGCTCGCGCGAGGAGGCGGAGGGGTAGAGGCTGCGGAAGGAGACGGCCGTGCCGATGACCGAGGCCAGCAGCGCGTAGATCCAGCAGGCGAGCATGATCCGGTCGCGGCGCAGCGCGAAGCGGAGCAGCGGACCGAGGCCGGCGACGCTCACGAGACCACCTCGGGGCTCTCCGGCTCGTAGTGCCGCAGGAAGAGCTCCTCCAGCGTCGGCGGACGGCTCGTCAGCGAGCGCACGCCGGCGGTGGTGAGGGTGCGCAGCAGCGGGTCGAGGTGGTCGGTGTCGACCTGGCAGCGCAGCGTGGTGCCGTGCAGCTCGACGTCGTGCAGGCCCGGCAGTGCGTCCAGTCCGGTGGGCGGGGCGGCGAGTTCGGCGACGACGGAGGTGCGGGTGAGGTGGCGCAGCTGGGCCAGCGTGCCGGTCTCCACGGTGCGCCCGGCGCGGATGATGCTGACCCGGTCGCAGAGCGCCTCGACCTCGGAGAGGATGTGGCTGCTCAGCAGGACCGTCCGGCCGCGGTCGCGCTCCTCCTCGACGCAGGCGCGGAACACCTCCTCCATCAGCGGGTCGAGCCCCGAGGTGGGCTCGTCCAGGATCAGCAGCTCGACGTCCGAGCAGAACGCGGCCACCAGGGCGACCTTCTGCCGGTTGCCCTTGGAGTAGGTCTGGCCCTTCTTGGTCGGGTCCAGCTCGAAGCGCTCCAGCAGCTCGGCGCGGCGCGCGCGGTCGGCTCCGTTGCCGCGCAGCCGCCCGAGCAGGTCGATCACCTCGCCACCGGTCAGTCCCCGCCACAGCGTCACGTCCCCGGGGACGTAGGCGAGGCGGCGGTGCAGCGCGACCGAGTCGCGCCAGGGGTCCCCGCCGAGCAGGGACACCCGCCCCGCGTCGGCCCGGATCAGGCCGAGCAGGACGCGGATGGTGGTGGACTTGCCCGCGCCGTTCGGGCCGAGGAAGCCGTGCACCTCGCCCTGGGCGACGCTGAGCTCCAGTCCGTCCAGGGCGCGGGTCCGCCCGAAGGTCTTCACCAGCCCGGACACGTCGATGGCCGTCGTCATGATTCAGACGCTACACTTCTTTCAGGAATTCGTGAATATCAGGAACTCGCTAAGGTGATCACATGACCCCGGCCCCTGACGAACTCCACGCCTACATCGAGAGGTTCGCCGGTGTGCTGACCGACACCGGATTCCCCCGCATGCCCGCCCGGGTCTTCGTGGCGCTGATGACGGCGCCGAGCGGCCGGATGACGGCGGCCGAGCTGGCCGAGACCTTGCAGATCAGCCCGGCCGCCGTCTCCGGCGCCGTCCGCTACCTGACCCAGCTCCAGCTGGTCGGCCGGGAGCGCGAGCCCGGCTCGCGCCGCGACCGCTACCGGGTCTTCGACGAGGTCTGGCGCGAGGCGATGCTCAACCGCGACTTCGTGCTGGGCCGCTGGCAGAGCGCGCTGACCGAGGGCATCCGGCTGCTCGGCGAGGACTCCCCCGCGAGCGCCCGGCTGGGCGAGTCGCTGCACTTCTTCACGTTCCTGCGCCGCGAGATGCCCGCGCTGCTGGAGCGCTACTACCGCGAACGGGAGGCGGCCCTCGCCTCCGGCGGGGTTCAGCCCAGCCAGCCGGGCCGGACCAGCCCGGACTCGTAGGCCAGCACCACCAGCTGCGCCCGGTCCCGCGCGCCCAGCTTCACCATCGTCCGGCTGACGTGGGTCTTCGCCGTAAGGGGGCTGACCACCAGCCGGCCCGCGATCTCCTCATTGGTCAGCCCCAGGCCCACCAGGGCCAGCACCTCCCGCTCCCGGTCCGTCAGCCGGGCCAGCGCGGCGGGCTGCTCCGGCTCCTTGGAACGCGCGGCGAACTCGGCGATCAGACGCCGCGTCACCCCCGGCGACAGCAGCCCGTCCCCCGCGTGCGCGGCCCGCACCGCCCGCAGCAGCTCGGTCGGCTCGGTGTCCTTGACCAGGAACCCGGCCGCGCCCGCGCGCAGCGCCTCGAAGACGTACTCGTCCAGCTCGAAGGTGGTCAGCACGACGACCTTGACGTCGGCGAGGGCCGGGTCGGAGCAGATCCGCCGGGTGGCGGCCAGCCCGTCCAGCTCTGGCATGCGGATGTCCATCAGCACCACGTCCGGCACCAGCTCGCGGGCGCGGGCGACGGCCTGGACGCCGTCGTCCGCCTCGGCGACCACGGTGATGTCCGACTGGGCGTCCAGCAGCGCGCGGAACCCGGCGCGTACCAGCTGCTGGTCGTCGGCGAGCAGTACCCGGATCATCGTCGCCCCTCGTCCCTCGTCATGTCCTGTGCGTGCAACGGTAGTTCGGCGTGCACCCGGAAGCCGCCCGACGCGGTCGGCCCGGCCTCGACGAAACCGCCGAGCGCCGCCGCCCGCTCCCGCATGCCGACCAGCCCGGCGCCGCTGCCGCCCGCGCGGGCGCCGCCCGCCGCGGAGACCGGGCCCGGATCCTCGAGCGTGAGCAGCAGCCGGTCCGCCGCACTCTGGTCGAGCGTCACCTCGGCGGTGCGGGCCGAGGAGTGCCGCAGCACGTTGGTCAGCCCCTCCTGCACGATCCGGAACGCGGCGAGCCCGACGCCGGGCGGCGGCGTGCGCTGCGCGCCCTCACGGCGGACGGTCACGGTCAGTCCGGCGGCGGCCGCCTGGCGCACCAGCTCGTCGAGCCGCCCCAGGTCCGGTGCGGGGCTGCGCGGCGCGGCGGGACCGGCGGGGGTACCGCTCGGGGCGGCGGACACGTTTGTCGCGGCGGCGGGCGCGCCGGTGCGCAGCGAGCCGAGCACCTGCCGCACCTCGCCGAGGGCGTCCTTGCTGGTGTCCTTGATCGTCCGCAGCGCGGTCCTGGCCTGCTCGGGATCGTCGTCGATCAGCTCCAGCGCCACCCCGGCCTGCACGTTGATCAGCGAGATGCTGTGCGCCAGCACGTCGTGCAGCTCACGCGCGATGGCGAGGCGCTGCTCGTCCGCGATCCGCGCCTCCCGCTCCTCGCGGGCCAGCCGCCACTGCCGCCGCTGCTCGCCCCGCGTCCGGGCCAGCTCCGCCCCCGCCGCGACCAGCAGCAGCCAGGCCAGCAGCCCCAACTCGACCGGCCAGCTCAGCGCGTGCGTCACGCTGTTGACGATGACGTGCGCGACGTAGAGCGTGCCCAGACTGATCCACGCCGCGCGTCGCCGGCCCGCCATCACGGCCGTGACGTACCCGACCACCACGCTCACCACGATCGGCCCGTACGGGTACCGCAGCAGCAGGTACGCTCCCGCGACCGCCGCCGTCCCCGCGCACACCTGCACCGGCCACTGCCGCCGCACCAGCAGCAGCGCGGGCCCCGCGAGCAGCAGCAGGTACGCCAGCGTGTCCAGCGGCCGACCGCTCGTGCTCCCGTGATGGTGCTGCGCCATCGACTTCGTGCCGACCACCTGGATGAACCCGATGACGACCGGCACCACGAACGGCGGCCGCCGGCGTTGCGTCCACGGCGTCCACGGCGTCCAGGGCGGGCCCTCCGGGCGTCGGCGGTTTCTCATACCGGAACCGTATGCCGGATGATCGCCCCGCGGCGTCCCCTCGGCGCGGTGCGGTCGGGTACTCCCCCGGGAGTAGCGGTCAGGGCGCGGTCAGCGGCGGGTCAGGGTGCGGTCAGCGGTCTCCTCGAACGTGGTGGTCATCGCCGGACGGCAAGCGCCCGGCGGAACCCAGGAGGACCCGATGAGCACCCTGCAGAACAAGACGGCCCTGGTCACCGGCGGCTCGCGCGGCATCGGCCGCGCGATCGCCCTGCGCCTGGCCGCGGACGGCGCCCGCGTCGCCGTCCACTACGGCTCCGACGAGGCGGCGGCGAAGGAGACCGTCGCCCGCGTCGAGGCCGCCGGCGGCCAGGCCTTCGCCGTGCAGGCGTCCTTCGGGACGGAGGGCGCGGTCGACCGGCTCTTCGAGCGGCTCGGCGCGGACTTCGCGTTGGACATCCTGGTCAACAACGCCGGCATCGCCTCGACCCACGGCGTCGCCGAGGTCACCGAGGCGGAGCTGAGCCGCGTGCTGGCGGTGAACGTCACCACCCCGCTGCTCGTCGTCCAGCGCGCGCTCCCGCTGCTGCGGGACGGCGGACGGATCATCAACATCGGCTCGGTGGCGAGCCGGATGGCCGTCCCGATCCAGATCGGCTACACGGCCAGCAAGGCCGCGCTGGAGTCCCTCGCCCCCACCCTCGCCCTCGACCTGGGCCCGCGCGGCATCACCGTGAACACGGTGGCCCCCGGCGTCGTCCGCACGGACATGACCGCCCACTTCCTCGCCGTCCCGGAGCTGGCCGCCGGCGTCGAGTCCGTCGCCTGCCTCCGCCGCATCGGCGAACCGGACGACGTGGCCGACATCGTCGCCTTCCTCGCCGGCCCGGACTCCCGCTGGATCACCGGCCAAACCCTCGACGCCTCCGGCGGCACCTGGCTGGGGCCGATGCAGCCCGGGGCGTAGCCCCTTGGGGGGGCGGGGAACTGCGCGACCAACCACCCTGTGAGGATGGCCCTGCGCGTTGGTGACCATCCGCATGTCAGTGGCTTGTCGCGCAGTTCCCCGCGCCCCTAGGTGGTGCAACGACCCCTGCGGGGGAACGCGGTCAGCGGCGGGTCAGGAAGGCGATGGTCTGGCGGGCGGCGCCGTATTCGTGGGTGAGGCGGGCGAAGGTGGTGTGGCCCTGGGTGACGCGGGCGAAGGCCCGCCACGCCGGGCGGAAGGTGAGGACCGCGGCGTGGAACGCCGCCGGGCGGCGTTCGAAGGCGGCGAGCATCCTGCGGCCGACCCGCATCTCCTCGCCCAGGCCCGCGCGGATGTCGAACGCGTAGCCCAGCGCCTCACGGCGCACCGCGCCGTCCGTCTCGCCGGACGCCATCCGCGCAGCCCACTTGCCCGCCAGACGACCCGACCGCAGCGCGTACGAAATGCCCTCGCGGGTCCACGGCTCCAGCAGGCCCGCCGCGTCGCCCGCGACGAGAACGCGGCCGCGGAACAGCGGGGACTCCTCCGCGCGGCAGCGCGTGAGGTGGCCGGACTCGACGCTCGGCTCGTAGCCGGCGAGGCCGAGGCGCTCGATGAACTCCTTGAGGTACGCGCGCGTCTCAGCGCCCTTGCCGCGGGCGGAGATGACGCCGACCGTCAGGCTGTCGCCCTTGGGGAAGACCCACCCGTACGAGCCCGGCAGCGGGCCCCAGTCGAGCAGGACCCGACCGCGCCAGGTCTCGGCCACCGCGGGCGGGACGGGGATCTCGGCCTCCAGGCCGAGATCGACCTGGTCGAAGGTGACCCCGACGTGCGCGCCCACGCGTCCCGCGCTGCCGTCCGCGCCCACCACCGCGCGGGCCTTGACGACGCGGCCGTCCTGGAGGGAGACCAGCGCGAGGCCGCCCTCGGCCTCGTCCGGCTGGGTCACGCCGGTGACGGTCACCCCGGCGACGAGCGAGGCGCCCGCCTTCTCCGCGGCCTGGACGAGGCCGTGGTCGAACTCGTCGCGATTGACCAGACCGAACAGCATCCGCTTCGAGCGCCGGGTGCGCTCGTAACGGCCACCGAGCGTGAACGTGATGGCGTGGACGCGGTCCTTCAGCGGCAGTTCGAAGCCGGGCGGGAGCGAGTCGCGGGAGGGACCGATGATGCCGCCGCCGCAGGTCTTGTAGCGGGGCGGGGCGGCCTTGTCGAGCAGCAGCACGCGGGAGGCGCCGGCGTCGGCCGCCGCATACGCGGCCGACGCTCCGGCCGGGCCCGCGCCCACGACGACGACGTCCCAGACACCGCCCAGCTCGTCCGCCGGCATGTCCAGCCGCGCATCCGACCGGGTTTCGTTGTCATCCGCGCCAGGGCGCTGGTTCTCGCTCACGATCGGTCATATTACTGGCGCGGGTCGAGCGCAGCGCGGACAGCGCCCACCCGGCCGCGCCCAGCGCGGCGCCCGCTCCGCCACCGAAGGTGACGGATCCGACGAGGTCGTTGCCGCTCGGCCGCCGACCGGGGTGCCGGGCGGCATCGCGCCGCAGGCGGTGCGCCGCGCCCAGCACGGTCGCGGCGGCCACCACGCCGAGGCCGGTGGCGCGCTGCCGGCGCGCGGGCGCCACCTCGGCCGTCGGCGCCGGCGGGGTCGCGGCCAGCGTCCGCCGCGCGGCGACGGCGAGCACTGCCAGGCCCAGGGCCGAGCTGGTCCACTGCAGAGCCTGGTAGACCGGCATCCGTCCACCGATCCGGTGACCGAGCGTGGGCCAGTGCCGCTCACCCCAACGACCGTGGTGGGTGAACGCGTCCCAACCCACATGGGTGAACGCGCCGACCGCCGCGGAGGCCGCGAACCACGCGGCGTCGGCGGGAATGAGGTCCTGGGGCTTGCGGGCGGGCCCGGTCAGCGCGTCGACCTTGTCCGCGAGTGCGCCGGGCAGCAGCGCGACCGTCGGCTCCCGCAGCACCCCGTACCAGGCCCCGGCCAGCCCGGCCGCGAGGGCGACGTCGAGCGTGGGCACGGCCCAGCCGCGGTGCGTGTACCGGCCGAGGCCGTAGACGCCGGGCAGCGGGCTGTCGAGGAAGAACGGCAGGTCGGGCGCGAGCGACCCGGCGACCAGCCCGGACGCGATCAGCGGCCCTCGGCCGCGCCCGGCTCGCAGCAGCGGCAGCACGGCCGCGGGGTGACTGAAGGTGAACGGCACGCGTTCCATCCTGGCAGGTCGCCCCGGCCGACCCGGTCAGGCCGGGTGTCCCGCCTCCAGGTACGCGACGTGCCCGGCGCGACGCGCGGCCAGGGCGGCGCGCAGGCGCGAGGCCTTGTTGGGGGCGAGATGGGCGTCCCACTCCTCCGGGGGGACGAAGCGCCAGCTGCGCAGTTCGGCCGGGGGGAGGGCGAGCGCCGCCTGCTGGGCCGGGGCGAGCGAGCCGCCGTCGAAGACGAGGCGGAGGCCGCCCGAGCGGGGGCCGCGGCGGGGTTCCCAGTCGACGACGAGCAGGCGCAGGTCGTCCGCGCGGAGCGTGACGCCCAGCTCTTCGGCGGCCTCGCGGACCGCCGCGGCCGAGGGCGCCTCGCCGGTCTCCACGACGCCGCCGGGGAACTCCCAGCCGGGCTTGTAGACGGGGTCGACGAGCAGCACCCGGTCCGCCTCGTCGAAGAGCAGGACCGCGGCGGCGACGGTGTCCCCCGTCGCGACGGCGTCCTGCACGATCGGTACCCGGCACGCGCCGGTGCGGATCAGGTCCGCGACGCACTCGGCGGTCTGGCGCGGCGTCAGGTCCGCCGTGTCGACGACGGCGGCGTCCGCGCGGAGCCAGGGCAGCGCGGCCGCGTAGGCGTCGAGGTGGGAGAGGCGCCACCCGCGGGCGCCGTGCTCGGTCTCGTCGGCGTCGATGCGTTTGCGCAGGATCGATTCTTCGGCGTGCAGCAGCACGTGGTGCACGTCGAGCCGTCTGGCGGCGAGCGCGCCGAAGATCTCGTCGCGATAGTCCTGGCGGTGCAGTGCCATCGGGACCAGCAGCGGAGTGTCCTCGCCGAGTTGGGCGTGGAGCGCGGCGAGCGTGTCGGGCACCAGGCGACGCCAGGCGACGAGGTCCTGGTAGTCGGTCAGGCCGTCGAGCGACGCGGCGGGGAGGAGGCGGCAGCGCAGCAGGGCTCCGACGTCCTCGGGGTCGAACACGTGGGATCCGGGGATGAGCCGCTGGAGCTCGCGCACGGTCGTGGTCTTGCCGGCGCCGAACGCGCCGTTGAGCCAGACGATCACATGTCCCCCACCGGATTCGCTGCTGGACGGGCCGCTTGATCGTACGACGGACCCCGCGTCCCTTGGTGGGGCGCGGGGTCCGGTGGTTCAGCGGTTGGGCGGGGTCAGCCCTTGCGGGTGTTGATCTCGTCGGTGAGCTGGGGCAGGACCGCGAACAGGTCGCCCACGACGCCGAAGTCGGCGAGCTCGAAGATCGGCGCCTCGGGGTCCTTGTTGACCACCACGATGGTCTTGGAGGTCTGCATGCCCGCGCGGTGCTGGATCGCACCGGAGATACCGTTGGCGATGTACAGCTGCGGGGAGACCTGCTTGCCGGTCTGGCCGACCTGGTTGGAGTGCGGGTACCAACCCGCGTCCACCGCGGCACGCGAGGCGCCCACGGCCGCACCCAGCGAGTCCGCCAGGGCCTCGACCACGGAGAAACCGTCCGCCGCACCCACCCCACGACCGCCCGAGACCACGATCGCGGCCTCGGTCAGCTCCGGACGCCCCGAGGACACCCGCGGGGTCCGCGAGGTCACCTTCGTGCCCGACGCGGCCGCGGAGAACTCCACGACCACGCTCTCGACGGCGCCGGCGGCCGGGGCGGCCTCCGGGCTGGTGGCGTTCGGCTTGACCGTGATCACCGGGGTGCCGTGCGACACCCGCGACTGCACCGTGAAGGAGGCCGCGAACACCGACTGCGTCGCCACCGGCCCGCTGTCGGAGGAGGCCAGGTCGACGGCGTCGGTGATCACACCGGAGCCCAGGCGCAGCGCCAGGCGGGCCGCGATCTCCTTGCCCTCACCCGAGGAGGTGACCAGCACCGCCGCCGGGTTCACGCTGCCCGCGATCTGCTGCAGCGCGTCGACCTTCGGCACCACCAGGAAGTCCGCGAACTGCGCGGCGTCGGCGGTGATGACGCGCTCGGCGCCGTACTCGCCGGCCTTCGCCGCGATACCCGCCGCCGCGTCGCCCGCACCCCGCCCCACCGCGACCCGGGTGCCCAGCCGACGGGCCCGGGTCACCAGCTCCAGGGCCGCCCTGCGCACCACGCCCTCCGCGTGGTCCACCAGGACCAGAATCTCCGCCATGACCTATTGCTACCGATGGCTGGACTAGATGCACTTCTGGGCGGCCAGGAACGCCGCGAGCTGCTTCACGCCACCGCC
>NZ_QKYN01000213.1 GCF_003258295.1 Streptacidiphilus pinicola
CGAAGACCGCCAGCGCGGCCAGGGACACGCCGGTGGTGGTGCTGAGCGTCTGGCCGCGCTGGCGGTCTTCGGCATCTCGCTGATGGCCTCGGTCCAGGCCGCCTACGAGCGGATCTGGCATCTGCCACGCGGTCCCTGGCACACCACCTGGAGACAGACGGTCGGGCTGGCCGGCCTGATCGGCTACATCCTGCTGGCCGCCTGGGCGGGCACCCCCGGCCAGCACACCCCCGCCCAGCCCGCGCTGCGGATCGCCGCGACCGTGCTGGGCGGCGTCGCGCTTTTCTGGTGGCTGCAGTGGCTGCTGCTCGGCTCGCGCATCCCGTGGTCGCGTCTGCTGCCCGGCGCGATCGCGACCGTCGTCGCGCTCGCGGGTCTGCGCCTGTTCTCGCGGTTCGTGCTCGCGCCGCTGCTGGTGATGAACGCCGTCTCCTACGGCACCGTGGGCACGGTCCTGATCGTGCAGTCCTTCCTCATCGGCGTCGGCTACACCCTCTACGCCGGTTGCCTCGCGGGCCAGGCACTCGCCCCGCCGAAGGAGTGAGCCGCGCCTCGTCCACGGGAACGCGCACAGGCCGGGCCCGCGCGACTGTTGTCGCGCGGGCCCGGCCCGGTGTGACGCGGGGGGCCTGGATCAGCCCTCGTTCGCGCAGCGGTTGCCGAAAGCCGGGTTCAGCGCACCGATGACGTTGACGGTGTTGCCGCAGACGTTCACCGGGACGTGGACCGGAATCTGGATCAGGTTGCCGGAGAGGAAGCCGGGGGAGTTGGTGGCCTCGCCGTGCGCGGTGCTGCTGGCAGTCGCCATGCCGGCGGCCGCCGCGACAAGACCGGCCGCCGCCGCCGTCACCGCAAGGCCGCGCTGGGTGCTGCTCATGTCAGGTAGTCCCTTCGGGAACTGAGAATGGATCAGGTCTTGCCGGCGCCGCTGGCCGCCGCGTCGACTGACCTGCCAACGCGCGGCCCCGGCGGAAGGACATGCGGTCGGGCCCGGTTTCACCCGGTCGGCGGATGGATCTACCTGCACGATGACGAAAGAGTTGTCCCTCCGGGGCCGTTCAGTGGGTGTACGGCTCCCAGGCGTGGCTGAAGTACCAGGTGGACTGGCTGATGCCGGAGCAGGAGTCGGAGCCGCCCGTGCCGGGGCAGCCGCCGTTGTCGCGCTCGGAGGCCCACATGGACACCTCGTTGACGCCCTTGCCCAGCGCCCAGCTGTAGACGGTCTTCGCGTCGGCCGTCGTGAAGGTCTCCGGCTTGCCGTAGTCGTCGATGCCGGGCATCTCGGTGACGCCGACCATCGCCCAGCGCTGCGTGCTGCTCTTGGTGGGGTAGAGCTGGGCGAGCAGGTTGACCAGCCCCTGGGCGGCCGTCTCGGTCGCCGTCGCCATCTCGTGCGAGCCGCCCGTGTAGTAGTCGAAGGTCATGATGTTGACGACGTCGATCCGCGCGTGGTTTGCCACCGCGTTCTTCAGCACCCCGGTGCCGCCGGAGTCGAGGCCGTCGGTGTTGGTGGGCAGCGTGTAGGAGAACTGCACGTGCCGCCCGGTGCTCGCGGCCCAGGACTCGACCTTGGCGATCGCCTTGTTGCGGCGGTCGATGCCGGCGGTGTTGGTCAGCGAGTTCTGCTCGACGTCGAAGTCGACCCGCGCCAGGTCGTAGGTGGAGATCAGCTTCTCCAGTTGCGTGGCGATCGTGCTGACACTGGTGCAGCTGTCGGCCAGCTCGGTGTTGGAGGTGTCGGCGGTGTAGCCGCCGAGCGAGGGGATGGCGTCGCCCCCGGCGGCGCGCAGCTTGGCGAAGGACGTGCCGTAGACGGACGAGGAGACCGGCTGGGAGGTGCTGCCGTCCCAGTAGAGCGAGCACGAGCCCGCCTTGTCGGTCTGCAGGAACGCCAGCGAGACCCACTTGACGCCGGACTTGGCGGCGACGGTGGCGAAGTCGTCGCCGGTGTAGGTCTCGACGTAGGGAGCGAAGACGTGCGCGGGGACGGTCGTCGCGGGGTGCGTCGTGGCGGCGCGGGTCGTGGCCTGGTGCGTCGTCGACGCGCCTGCGGTGGGGGCGGCCAGGGCGAGCGCGCCGAGGAGGGCCGCAGAGGCGGCGGCAGCGGCACACAGGGGAGCGGTGGGGCGCACGGGGAGCCTCCCAGGGGCAAATGGTTAGGAAACTTTACTTCTTGACATGTGCCCGAAGAGATATAGCGGCCCGCCCGACGGAGCGTCAACAGATCGGACGGAACCCGATCGGCGGGCGCATGTCTGGGACGGGGGCGCGCCCGCTCGTCGCGCGCTCCGTCAGATCCGCGAAAGCCTGGAACACATCTACATCCACGCGTAGGTTGACGTCCCGCCGGGCCCCTCCCGGCCTTCGCACGGACCGATCGAAGGACCGTCAGATGTCCCAAGCCGCCGACCCTTTTCCCGCCGAGGCGCTGCACGCCTGCCAGGTGCTGGCCCGGATGCTGCAGCGCGTGCCGCGCCCCGAGAGCGTGCAGTTGTTCACCGCTGACCACTGGTCGTCACCCTGGCTGCAGGTGCACCTGTATCCCGACCCCGACGACGCGCAACTGGCCGCCTACCAGCGGGCCCTGGGCGGTCGACTGACCCGCAGCCGCCGCGAGGACGACGTCCGCAGCGTCGTCTACAGCGAGCTCGCCACGGTCGTCGACCGGGTCCGCGTCCAGGTGTGGAACGTCAACGAGGCGCCCCACCCGGCCGCCGAGCAGCCTGCCACCGATGCCTCGGACCCGGAGGTGTCGGACGGGGTGCCGGACGGGGTGCCGGAAGGGGCGACGGACGAGGCGCCCGCGGCGCAGGCGCTCGAGACCGCGGACGCGCCGTGAACGCGCTGCTCGCCCGCCTGCTCGTGGCCCTCACCGCGCTCTCCGTGCTCGGCTGGATCGGCTGGGCCGCCTCCGCCTGGCATCTGTGCCGGACCCGGGCGCGCCGCTTCGCCGACGACGTCGAGCTGTTGCGTCCGGCCGTCGCCCAGCGTGACCGCGAGTGGTTCGCCGACTGTCTCGAGGAGCTCCACGCCGCCGTCGAACGGGATCTCGCCGCGGTGGAGCCGGCCTCAGCCGGAGTCCGCGTGCGCGGCCAGCTCGGTCGGCAGGACGACCGGCTCGCCGCAGAAGCAGCGGAAGCCCGACCAGGTGCGCCGCGCGCCGAGATCCGTGAGGACGGCGGCGATCAGCTCGCGGGCCGACGCGGGGTCCGTCCCGGCGCCGACCAGCACGAGGACCTCCAGCGGATCCCAGACGACGGCGTGCGGCGCGATCTCCGCCACGCGAATCCGGATACACATGGGCGAGCTCCTCACGAGGAGCAGGACGCGCAGGCGGGACGCGGTGGCGTCGTGCGACGCGTTCCAGGGGACGGAACCGGGGGACAGACGCTACTCCCCAACGAGTGACACGCGCGGGAGCCGCGACGCACGGAATGGGACCAGCGGAAGCGAATATGCCTCCCGCGCGCCCCGTCGCCGTCCCACCCCGTCTCCGTCCTGTCCGACGGGGGGGCTAACCGGCGCGGCGTGCCCGGGGCAGCCTCGCGAGGGCGCGTGCCATCTCCACCAGCGCGCGCTGCTGGTCGGAGTCCAGGTCGCGGTATATCTCCAGCAGCCGGGCCTCGCGCTCGGCATCCAGATCGGCCGGAGTGCGCCGGCCCGCGGCGGCGAAGACGCGGGCGGCCGGATACGCGGCGGGCAGTGCGTCGGCGAGGGCGCGCAGGTCGTCCGCCGCGATGCGGCCGCCCGTGCCCCGACGGCCCGTCACCCAGGCGTTGAGCGTGGCGTAAGGGATCCCGGCCGCCTCGGCGATCCGCTTCTGGGTCAACCCCGGGTTCTCGGTCAGGACACGGCGCAGCAGCGCGCCCAAGTCCTCGCCCGCTCGCCCCGCCGGGGTCTCCATCGGTTCCACGCCGTCATTATCGAGGCAGGGCCCGAGCGATTCCTATGGTCGGTACACGTCGAGTGCCGCCGTCGGGAGCACGTGGCGGCGCGCGCCCCCGGCGCCGCGCCCTGACCAGGCAGCCCTTGCCCGCGTGCGGGCGCGGTCGCAGCGGCTTCGCGGGATAGGACCGCGCCCGGTCGGACGGGATGCTAGGGTGCCGCGCTGTCCGTGGCCGTGACGGACCGTCGGGCGGAGGCTGCGTGCCGCACCGGTGTGCCGCCGCGTATCAGGGCACGCAGGCGCAGCAGGGCGAGGGCGAGCAGCAGCGCCTCGACGACCACCGAGGCGAGCGCGAGTGGCTCGGTCCAGTTGCCGCGGTCGTCGTCGTAGCCGGGCAGGCCCGGCCCGCGCGAGAGCACGTAGCCGAGCAGCGGACCGGCGGCGACCCCGGTCGCGGTGACCCAGACGAGCGCGCGCTCGCCCAGCTCGCTGCGCGAGGCGAGGACGACGGCGCTCAGAATTCCGGCCGCCTCCAGCAGGTAGTACCCGACGCCGACGTAGTCCGGCGTCTTGCTGCCGGGGAAGCCGCCCTGGTCCTGCACGTGGATCCAGGCGACGGCCAGGCACAGCACGGCTGCCCAGGCTCGGATCCAGGACTGCGCGGTCGCTCTGTCACTCATGACATCCTCCTTGGCGCGGCAGGGAGAGCACCCCGTGAGGTGGTGGCGCTCCCTCTCCACTCTCTTTGATGACGCCATGTCATGCACGAGTCCGGGCGTAACCAGAGCGAATGCTGAGAGCGCTCAGAACGAACTCGGAACCTTCCGCTCCGTGCTCCGGCGGTTTCGCGCCCCCCGCGCCGGGCGAGGATCACCACCATGGTGAACACCGTGCCGCGGCTGTCCGCGGAGGTCCGCGAGGCGCTGGACCAGGGCAGGCCCGTCGTCGCCCTCGAGTCCACGATCATCAGTCACGGGCTGCCGCGTCCGGACAACCTCCGGCTCGCCTTCGAGCTGGAGGAGATCGTCCGCGACGGTGGTGCCGTGCCCGCGACGGTCGCCGTGCTCGACGGCGTCGCCCGTGTCGGACTGGGCAAGGAGGAGCTGGAGCGCCTCGGCACCGAGGACGGGCTGCGCAAGCTGGGCGTGCGCGATCTCGCCCCGGCGCTCGCGCTCGGTGTGAGCGGCGCGACCACCGTCTCCGCGACCGCCCACCTCGCCGCCCGCGCCGGCGTCCGCGTCTTCGCCACCGGCGGCCTCGGCGGCGTGCACCGCGACTGGGTGAGCGACCAGGACGAGTCCGCCGACCTCGGCCTGCTGGCCCACACCGGCATCACCGTGGTCTGCGCGGGCGTGAAGTCCATCCTCGACGTGCCCGCGACGCTGCAGCGGCTGGAGACGCTCAGCGTCGCTGTCGTCGGCTACCGCACGGCCGAGTTCCCCGGCTTCTACCTCACCACCTCCGGCCTGCCCGTCGACTGGACGCTGCAGAGCCCCGAGCAGGCCGCTCGGCTGATGCGCGCTCAGGAGGCCCTGGGCACGGACCACTCGGCGCTGATCGTCGGCAACCCGGTGCCGCCCGAGCAGCAGTTGGACCCGGCGCTGCACGACCGCGTCCTCGCCGAGGCACTCGACGCCGCCCGCCGCGCGGGCGTGACCGGCCAGGCGGTCACCCCGTTCCTCCTCGCCCACCTGGTCGAACACACCGGCGGCGCCTCCCTGCGGGCCAACCTCGCGGCCGTACGCGGGAACACGGCTCTCGCCGCGCGGATCGCCGTCGCCTACGCCGCGACACCGGCATGAACGGCCTCCCGGCCGGGCGGCTGCTCGTCGTCGGGGACCTCGCCACCGACATCCTCGCCGTCCACGAACACCCGCTCGCCCCGGCCACCGACACCGCCGCCCACGTCGTGCTCCGCCCGGGCGGCGCGGCCGCCAACGTCGCGGCCTGGGCCGCCGCCGCGGGCGCCGACGTGACGCTGCTCGCCCGCGTCGGCGCCGACACCGCCGACCAGCACCGGGCCGAGCTGGAACGCGCGGGCGTCCGCCCGGTCCTGCGGGAGGACCCGGACCGGCCGACCGCGGCCGTGGTGTGCCTCGTCGACGCCACCGGCGAGCGCACGATGCTCAACGACCGCGGCGCGAGTGCGGCCCTCGGCCCCGCCGACTGGGACGACCGCCTCCTCGACGGCGTGGCCCGGGTCCACCTCTCCGGCTACCTGCTCTTCTCCGCTCCGGGCCGCGCGCTGGCCCGGGTGATCCTGGACCGCTGCGGGGCCAGGGCCGTCCCCCTCCCCGTCAGCGTCGACCCGGCCTCGGCCGGTCCGCTCGCCGCGCTGGGCGCGGACACCTTCCTCGACCTGGTCGCCGGGGCGGAACTGCTGCTCCCCAACGCCGACGAAGCCCGGCTCCTCGGCGGCGGCCAGGTCGACCCGGAACAGGCCGGCCTGGCCCTGGCGGCGTGCACCGGCGCGCTCGTCGTGGTCAAGCGCGGCGCGGCCGGCGTGGTGCTCTGCCACGCGGACGCGGCCCCCACCCGGGTCGCCGCACCCCGGGCGAAGGTCGTCGACACCACCGGCGCGGGCGACGCCTTCGCGGGCACCTTCCTCGCCGCCCTCCTCGCCGGCACACCCCTGCCGCCCGCCGCCCGCGCCGCCTGCGACGCCGCCGCCCACTGCGTCACCCACCCGGGTGCCCGCCCGACCTGAGCGGCGGGCAGAGGGACTCGGCCCGCCCGAACCCTCGCGGGCCGTGCGGGCCGGAGCCGCGTCGCGGTCGGCCGACCGCCCTGCCCTGTGTCGCGCCGCCCCGCGCCCCACCGCGCTGGCGCGCC
>NZ_QKYN01000214.1 GCF_003258295.1 Streptacidiphilus pinicola
GTCTGCGGGGGCACGGCTGCGGCCGGCCGCCGCCGTGCCCCCGCAGACGGCGCTGCCGCGCCCGGGCGGCGCCCCGACGGGCGCGTTCAACTTCTTCTCCCGCCAGGAGGCGGCGATCGGCAGCCAGCTGGGCCAGACGCCCGCCGAACCCGCCGTGCTCGAACACGACGGCGCCGACGTCGTCGGCGACGAGGCCGCCGCCGCCCAGGCCCGCTACGTCGCCGCCCCCGAGGCCCCCTCGGTCCTGCCGACCCACGCCCACGAGCGCACCGAACACGCCATCGTGGACCTCACGGCCGAGGACGAGACGGAGCCGATCGACGTGCGGGCCATCCGCGCGGTCTGAGCTACTTGTCGACGTCCCCGACGACGAAGAACATCGAGCCGAGGATCGCCACCATGTCGGGGACGAGCGTGCCGGGCAGGACCTCGGTGAGGACCTGGAGGTTGTTGAAGGACGCCGAGCGGAGCTTGAGCCGCCAGGGCGTCTTGTCGCCACGGGAGACCAGGTAGTAGCCGTTGATGCCCAGGGGGTTCTCGGTCCAGGCGTAGGTGGCGCCCTCGGGGGCCTTGAGGACCTTCGGCAGCCGCTGGTTGACGGGCCCCTGCGGCAGCGTCGCGATCCGGTCGAGGCAGGCGTCCGCCAGGTCCAGGCTGTTGTGGAGCTGGTCGAGCAGGATCTCGAAGCGGGCCAGGCAGTCGCCGGTCTGACGGGTCGGCACCCGCAGCACGTCGGCCAGCTCCCCGTAGGCGAGGTACGGCTCGTCGCGGCGCAGGTCGAAGTCGACGCCGGAGCCGCGCGCGATCGGGCCGCTGACGCCGTAGGCGTGGACCAGCTCGGCCGGGAGGACGCCGACGCCCGCGGTACGGGCGCGGAAGATCTCGTTGCCCAGCACCAGCCGGTCGAAGACGTCCATCCGGGCGCGCACCGCCGCGACCGCGCCGCGCACGCGCTCGTACCAGCCCGCCGGAAGGTCCTCCTTCAGGCCGCCGACGCGGTTGAACATGTAGTGCATACGGCCGCCGGAGGCCTCCTCCAGCACGGACTGCAGCCGCTCGCGCTCGTCGAAGGCGTGGAAGATCGGGGTGATCCCGCCCAGCTCCAGCGGGTAGGAGCCGAGGAACATCAGGTGGTTCAGCACCCGGTTCAGCTCGGCCAGCAGGGTGCGGGTCCAGGTGGCCCGCTCCGGGACCTCCATGCCGAGCATCCGCTCGACGGCGAGCACGACGCCCAGCTCGTTGGCGAAGGCGGAGAGCCAGTCGTGCCGGTTGGCCAGCATGATGATCTGGCGGTAGTCGCGGGCCTCGAAGAGTTTCTCCGCGCCGCGGTGCATGTAGCCGATGATCGGCTCGGCCTCGGAGATCCGCTCGCCGTCCAGGCGCAGCCGCAGCCGCAGCACGCCGTGGGTGCTGGGGTGCTGGGGCCCGATGTTCAGCACCATGTCGCTGGTGCCCAGCTCGGTGCCGCTGCCCGCCAGCCCGGCGCCCGCGCCGATGCCGACCGTCGTCTCCGTCATGACACCAGAGTCTGCCATCTCCCGGGGGGCTCGCAGCCCGCCATGTCCACTGCCTGAGCAGCCCACAGGAAGGAACCGAGGCCGCCGACCGCCGTCAGCTCGGCGGCCTCCCCGGCGGCGGCCAGGGCCCGGACGTACCCGGCCGGGTCGCTGGAGGCCTGGGCGAGGGGCGGACGGGCGCCGCTGACGCCCAGCGCCTGCAGCGCGGCGCGCTGCGTCGTCCACAGGCTGTGGGTGACGCGCGGGTTGGCGCGGGCCGCCGCGTCGAGGCAGGCGTCGAGGGCGACATGGGCGGTCAGGTCGCAGGAGCCGTCGGGGACGGGCTCGACCTGGCGGCCGTCCCGGTAGCCGGTGAGGGTGCCGAACGGCGGCCGGTCGGCGCGGGTGTGCGCGTAGTCCACGGCCACCGCGAGGCCCCGGCCGACCGCGCCGACCGCCTCCGCCCAGGCCGCGTCCCGCAACCGCCCGAGCTCGGCCCGCTCCACTGCCCGCTGCGGATACCAGTCGTCCAGCCACGCGGCGTCAGCCGCGTCCAGGGGCTCACCGAGCCGCTCCGCGCCCGTCGCCGGATCCACCAGCACGTAGCGCGGGACGCCGTCGGCGTCCGTCTCGGCGATCTCGCACGGGACGTTGTCCAGCCATTCGTTGGCGAAGAGCAGCCCGGCCTGGACCGGCTCGATCCGGTCCGTCCAGCAGACCCAGGCGGGCAGCCCCTGCGGACGCGCGGCCCGCTCCACGGCGACCAGTCGCAGCCGGTCGGCCAGCCCCGGGTCGGCCGCGCGGGCCTGCGCGCCGAGCGCGACCAGCAGCTCGCCGCGGCCCGCGCCGACGTCGCAGACGGTCAGCTGCTCCGGACGGTCCAGCGCCGCGTCCACCCACCGGGTCAACGCCAGCACCGCCCCCGCGAAGAGCGGCGAGGCGTGCACGGAGGTGCGGAAGTGCGCCGCGGGTCCGGAGCCTTCGCGCACGAAGAACCCCTCCGGGCCGTACAGGGCCCGCTCGATGGCCGCGTGCCAGGGCAGATGACTCATGGACCCACCCTAGGTTCGGGGTGTCGATCATCGGCACGAACGATTGGCGCTGGCAACCAAGTCCACCTTCCGGAGGAGAACGGAGTCACCCCGGCGACGGAGGGCGGAGCCCCGCGCGCTGCCTAACCTGGAACCGTGCAATTCCTCTACAGCTGGTTCCGCAGCCGCCCCCTGGTGTCCGACACCGTGTGGGCCGTGCTGCTGTTCCTGCTGTCGATGGTGGAGGCGCTCGCGCACCGCAGCGTCGGGCAGGTGCTGCTCGCCCTCGCGCTCTGCACCCTCGTGGCGATCCGCCGGCGGCACCCCGACTTCGCCCTGTGGGCGGGGGCCGGGGTGGCCTTCGTCCAGCTCGCCTACGGGCGGAACGTGCACACCTCCGACCTGGCCCTGCTCGTCCTCGGCTACGGCGCGGCCGCCTTCGGCAAGCCGTGGACCTCGCGGGCGGCGCTCGCGCTCGGCTTCGTCTCCGGGCCGCTGGCCTTCGTGGCCTTCTCCACCGGCCCGCTGGAGCGCTGGCAGGACATGGTCGCCTCGGCGATCGCCTCCACCCCGTTCGTGCTCAGCTGGCTGCTCGGCCGGTTCACCAGCATCCGCCGCGCCTACTACCTGGAGCTGGAGGACCGCGCCGCCCGGCTGGAGCGCGAGCGCGACGCCCAGGCCAAGGTGGCCGTCGCCGCCGAGCGCGCCCGGATCGCCCGCGAGCTGCACGACGTCGTCGCACACAACGTCTCGGTGATGATCGTCCAGGCCGACGGCGCCTCCTACGTCATGGACTCCTCGCCGGAGCAGGCCAGGGAGGCACTCGGCACGATCGCCGCCACCGGCCGCCAGGCGCTGGCCGAGATGCGCCGGCTGCTGGGCCTGCTGCGCAGCGAGGAGAGCAGCGGCGAGTACGTGCCGCAGCCCGGTGTCGAGCAGCTGCCGGACCTGCTGGAGCAGGTCCG
This sequence comes from Streptacidiphilus pinicola, assembly GCF_003258295.1. Classification (GTDB taxonomy): domain Bacteria; phylum Actinomycetota; class Actinomycetes; order Streptomycetales; family Streptomycetaceae; genus Streptacidiphilus; species Streptacidiphilus pinicola. Next base: position 3,493 of record NZ_QKYN01000214.1, read on the forward strand.
CAGCGCGGGCCTGCCGGTGCAGTTCAGCGTCGAGGGGGAGCCGCGCCCGCTGCCGCGCGGCGTCGAGCTGACGGCGTATCGCATCGTCCAGGAGGCGCTCACCAACGCCCGCAAGCACGGCGGACCGGCGGCCAGCGCCACGGTCCGCATCCGTTTCGAGGACGGCGACCTGGCCATGGTCATCGAGGACGACGGCCGGGGCGCGAGCGCCGAGCTGGTCCACGCGGGCGGCGAGGACGGCTTCGGGCATGGTCTGATCGGCATGCGCGAGCGCGTCGGCATGGTCGGCGGCAGCCTCGACGCGGGCCCGCGCGCCGGCGGTGGCTTCCGCATCGAGGCCGTGCTGCCGCTCGGCTCCGCCCGCTAGCCCCGTCCCGCCGGCCACCTTCCCCACCCACCACGAGGAGAGCCCGCATGACCGTCCGGATCATGCTCGTCGACGACCAGGAGCTGCTGCGCACCGGCTTCCGCATGGTGCTGCAGTCCCAGCCCGACATCGAGATCGTCGCCGAGGCCGGCGACGGCGCCCAGGCGCTGGAGGTCCTCTCCGCCGTCGAGGTCGACGTGGTTCTGATGGACGTCCGGATGCCGCGCCTGGACGGCGTCGAGGCCACCCGCCGGATCTGCGACCCGGCCACCCCGCTCGCCTCCCGGCCCAAGGTGCTCATCCTGACCACCTTCGACCTGGACGAGTACGCCTTCTCCGCGCTCAAGGCGGGCGCCAGCGGTTTCCTGCTCAAGGACGTCCCGCCGGTCGAGCTGGTCGCCGCGATCCGCGCCGTCGACAGCGGCGAGGCCGTTGTCGCGCCGACGACGACCCGCCGCATGATCGACCGGTTCACCGCGGTGCTGCCCGCCGCGGCCGAGCCCAAGCTCACCCCGGAGCTGGAGCGGCTGACCGAGCGCGAGCGCGAGGTGCTGCTGCTGGTGGCCCAGGGCCTGTCCAACGGCGAGATCGCCGAGCGGCTGGGCCTGTCCGAGGCCACCGTGAAGACGCACGTCGGCCGGATCCTCACCAAGCTGGACCTGCGGGACCGCGTCCAGGCCGTGGTGCTCGCCTACGAGACCGGCCTGGTCCGCGCCTCCCGCTGATCAGCGCGGCATCGTCAGCGCAACATCTTGAGGAACTGCCCGAGCGCGTCCTCGATGTCCTGCGGGGTCCACTCCAGCGCCGGGGACGCCACCGTGATCTCGGTGAAGGAGAGCCCCGGCACGGGCGCGGCGCGCCAGCCGCCGAACAGCATCCGTCCGGTCTCCTCGGCCTGACGCAGCGTCGTCTCGTTCAGCGAGTCGGCGGCGTAGGGGAGCAGGTACTGGAACTGGTGCGTCTGCGGCACGCCCGGGTTCACCCGGCTGCCCGGCACCGCGCCCAGCGCCCGGGCCACCACCTTGGCGTGCGCGACGTACGCGTCGAGCCGCGGCAGCTCCCGGTCCAGCCCGACCAGCGCGGAGAGCGCCGCCGGCCACTGCTGGAAGAGCTGCCCGCCGTAGCGGTGCCGCCACGCCTTCGCCTGGGCGACGAACTCCGCCGGGCCGGCGAGCGCGGCGCCACTGACGCCGCCGAGGGTCTTGTAGAACGACACGTAGACCGAGTCGGCCAGCTCCGCGATCTCGGGGAGCGTGCGACCGAAGTGAGCGGTCGTCTCCCACAGCCGCGCGCCGTCGAAGTGCACCACCGCGTCCCGGTCCCGCGCCGCCTCGACGACGGCGGTCAGCTCGTCCCAGCCCGGCAGCACGAAGCCGGCGTCGCGCAGCGGCAACTCCAGCATCAGCGTGCCGAACGGCTCGTCGCAGTCGGCCACCTCCTCGGCGCTCGGCAGCCGCGGCTCCCTCGTCGGCCAGACGCTGCGCAGGCCGGTCAGCTGCGTGAAGGCCTGCCGCTCGTGCACCTCCGGGTGGGCGAGCGGGTGCATCGCGACGAGCGTGTTGCCGGTCCGCTCGGCCCAGCAGCGCAGCGCGACCTGCTGCGCCATCGTCCCGGTCGCGAAGAACGCCGCGGCCTCCGTCCCGAGCAGCTCCGCGACCCGCTCCTCCAGCGCCGCGACGATGCCGTCGCCGTAGACGTCCGGCCGCCCGTCCAGGTCGTAGGCGGCCCGGCCCGCGCCGCCGGCCAGCTCCGCGAGCCGCTCGGCCAGGCTCAGCGGCCGCACGCCCGACAGCATGCGCTCCGCGCCGCGCTGGGCCGCGTAGCGGCGGTCGGCGCTGTCCCTGGCGGGTTCAGCCGGCGCGGCCGCGGGATCCAACTCGGTGGAGTGTTCGTTTGCCATGACGTCAGCCTCCCAGACGTGTGGCGCCACGTCGCCGGACGAGGCGTCATCGGTTCGGACCGATGACGTACGATCCGCAGCGCCCGCACTCCACGCACCGAAGGAACGCACCTGTGTCTCAAGCGCTCGCCAAGCTGGTGCTGTCCCCCATGACGCGGGTCGTGTACCGACCGGTCGTCATCGGCCGCGAGAACGTCCCGAAGACCGGCCCGGTCATCATCGCCAGCAACCACCTGGCCGCGATCGACAGCGCGGTCATCCCGCTGGTGGCCCCGCGCCCCGTGGCCTTCCTGGCCAAGGCGGAGTACTTCACCGGGACGGGCGTGAAGGGAAGGGCGAACAAGGTCTTCTTCTCCTCCATGGGCTCCATCCCGGTCGAGCGCGGCACGCACCGCGCGGCGCAGGCCGCGCTGGACGCGGGACTGTCCGTGCTGCAGGAGGGCGGCGCTTTCGGGATCTACCCCGAGGGCACCCGCTCGCGCGACGGCCGGCTGTACAAGGGCCGCACCGGCGTCGCCTGGCTCGCCCTCGCCTCGGGCGCGCCGGTCGTCCCGGTGGCGCTGACGGGCACCGAGCGGATCCAGCCGGTGGGCAAGCTGATGCCGCGGATCAGGCGGATCACCGTGCAGTTCGGCAAGCCGCTGGACTTCTCCGACCGCATCGGCGTCTCCCCGGCGGGCCCGGTCCGCCGCGCGATCACGGACGAGATCATGGAGGCGATCCACGCGATGAGCGCGCAGCCGCTGGCCGGCGGCTACAACGAGCACCAGAAGGCAGACGAGTAGGCGGCCCAGGGGTACCGCCGTGCCCTACGCCACAGCGCAGGCTCTCCTCCACGCCGTAAACTTGCCGCGAACGTCTGGTACCCGCTGAGGACTGGAACGGAAACCGCACCATGGACGACCTCGGGCTGCCCGCCTTCGGCGATCCCGACCCCACCGCGCCCGACAACCGGCCCGGGCGCCTCGCCGTCGGCGTCGTCGGGACCGGCCGTGTCGGGCCCGCGCTCGGCGCGGCGCTGCAGTACGCCGGCCACAAGGTGGTCGCCGCCTCCGGCGTCTCCCTGGCCTCCCAGCGCCGCGCGAACGCGCTGCTGCCGGGCGTCCGACTGGTCAGCCCGCCGCAGGTGATGGCCGCCGCCGACCTGGTGCTGCTGACCGTCCCCGACGACGCGCTCGAGGACCTCGTGGCGGGGCTGGCCGCCACCGGCGCCGTCCGCCCGGGGCAGATCCTGGTGCACACCTCCGGCGCCAAGGGCATCTCCGTCCTGGAGCCGGCCACCCGCGCGGGCGCGCTGCCGCTGGCCCTGCACCCCGCGATGACCTTCACCGGCACCGCCGTCGACGTCGCCCGCCTCGCGGGCTGCCCCTTCGGGGTGACCGCCCCCGAGGAGCTGCGGCCGGTCGCCGAGGCGCTGGTGGTGGAGATGGGCGGCGAGCCCTCCTGGATCCCGGAGGAGCGGCGCCCGCTCTACCACACGGCCCTCGCCCACGGCTCGAACCACCTGGTCACCCTCGTCGCGCAGGCGATGGAGCTGCTGAGCCGCGCCGGGGTCGCCGAGCCGGGCCAGATGCTCGGCCCGCTGCTCGGGGCGGCCCTGGACAACGCGCTGCGCGCCGGGGATCTGGCGCTGACCGGGCCCGTCGCCCGCGGCGACGCGGGCACCCTGCGCACCCACATCGAGCAGCTGCACCGGACCACGCCCCAACTGCTGGACGCCTACCGGGCCATGGCCAGGGCCACCGCGGACCGCGCGCTGGCCAACGGCACGCTGAAGCCGGAGGCCGCCGCGGCCCTGCTGGACGCCCTCGCCGAGGAGAACCACCGATGACCGTCCTGGTGCACACCAAGCGCGAGCTGGAGGCCCTGCCGGCCTCCGGCCCGCGGGCCGTCGTGATGACGATGGGCGCCCTGCACGAGGGCCACGCGAGCCTGGTCCGCGCCGCGCGCGAGCGCGCCGGGGCGGAGGGCACCGTCGTCGTCACCGTCTTCGTCAACCCGCTGCAGTTCGGCGCGGGTGAGGACTTGGACCGCTACCCGCGCACCCTGGACGCCGACCTGATGCTGGCCGCCGAGGCCGGGGCCGACGTGGTCTTCGCGCCCGGCGTGGACGAGGTCTATCCGGGCGGAGAGCCGCAGGTGCGGCTCTCCGCCGGGCCGATGGGCACCGGCTACGAGGGCGCCTCGCGTCCCGGCCACTTCGACGGCATGCTGACCGTCGTCGCCAAGCTGCTCCACCTCACCGCGCCCGACGTGGCGTTCTTCGGCGAGAAGGACGGCCAGCAGCTGGCCCTGATCCGGCGCATGGTCGCCGACCTGAACTTCCCGGTGGAGATCGCGGGCGTGCCGACCGTCCGCGAGGCGGACGGGCTGGCGCTGTCCAGCCGCAACCGCTTCCTCTCCGCCGAGGAGCGGGAGCGCGCGCTGGCGCTCTCCCGCGCGCTGTTCGCCGGGCGCGACGCCCGCGCGGCCGGCGCGGCCCCGTCGGCGGTGAAGAAGGCGGCCTCGAGCACGCTGGCTGCGTCGATTGAGAAGCAGGCGGGGAGCACCATCGCCCTCGACTACCTCGGCCTGATCGACCCGTCCGACTTCACCGAGATCGACCGGGAGGACTTCACCGGCGAGGCGGTTCTGGCCGTCGCCGCCAAGGTGGGGGCCACCCGCCTCATCGACAACGTCCGCATCCGGTTCTGACGCCCGTCAGCGCCCACGGCATGTACTTCTCAGGAGACGTGACCAAGCCATGATCCGCACGATGCTCAAGTCCAAGATCCACCGGGCCACCGTCACCCAGGCCGACCTGCACTACGTCGGCTCGGTCACGGTGGACGAGGACCTGCTCGACGCCGCCGACATCCTGCCCGGCGAGCTGGTGCACATCGTCGACATCGACACCGGCGCCCGCCTGGAGACCTACACCATCGCCGGGATCCGCGGCAGCGGCGTGATCGGCATCAACGGTGCGGCGGCGCGTCTGGTCCACCCTGGTGACCTGGTCATCCTCATCGCCTACGGTCAGATGGAGGACGCCGAGGCCCGCGCGTACGAGCCGCGTATCGTCTTCGTCGACCGCGACAACCGGATCACGCACACCGGCGCGGACGCCGCCGCTGCTCCAGAGGGCAGCGGCCTGACGCGGGGTGACGCGCTCGTGCCGAACCCCCTCGCAGTACGGAGTCACTCATGACATCGGCGTCGGTCCGAAGACTGGCGGCACCGGCCCCCGGCTGGACGACGACCACGGACGTGGTCGTCGTCGGTTCGGGTGTGGCCGGGCTGACCACCGCGCTGCGCGTGCGCGCGGCGGGTCTGCGTGTGCTGGTCGTCACCAAGGCGATGCTGGACGAGGGCTCGACCCGCTGGGCGCAGGGCGGCATCGCGGCCGCGCTCGGCGAGGGCGACACCCCCGAGCAGCACCTGGAGGACACCCTGGTCGCGGGCGCCGGCCTGTGCGACGAGGACGCGGTCCGGATGCTGGTCACCGAGGGCCCCGGCGCGGTCCGCCGCCTGATCGAGACCGGCGCGGCCTTCGACCGCGACGCCGAGGGCGAGATCCTGCTCACCCGCGAGGGCGGCCACCACCGCCGCCGCATCGCCCACGCGGGCGGCGACGCGACGGGCGCGGAGATATCGCGCGCGCTGGTCTCGGCCGTCCGCGACGTGCGCGACGACGAGGGTGTGGAGCTCATCGAGCACGCCCTGGTGCTGGACCTGCTGACGGACGCGGAGGGCCGCACCGCCGGCCTGACCCTGCACGTCATGGGCGAGGGCCAGCGCGACGGCGTCGGCGCGGTCCACGCCCGGGCGGTCGTGCTGGCCACCGGCGGCCTCGGCCAGGTCTTCTCGGCGACGACCAACCCGGCCGTCTCCACCGGCGACGGCGTCGCGCTGGCGCTGCGCGCCGGGGCGGAGGTCGCGGACCTGGAGTTCGTGCAGTTCCACCCCACCGTGCTGTGGCTCGGCCCGGACGCGGAGGGCCAGCAGCCGCTGATCTCCGAGGCGGTCCGCGGCGAGGGCGCACACCTGGTCGACGCCGAGGGCGTCCGCTTCATGGTGGGCCAGCACGAGCTCGCCGAGCTCGCCCCGCGCGACATCGTCGCCAAGGGCATCACGCGCCGCATGCACGAGACCGGCGCGGAGCACATGTACCTCGACGGCCGTCACTTCGGCGCGGAGATGTGGGAGGAGCGCTTCCCGACCATCCTCGCGTCCTGCCGCTCCCACGGCATCGACCCGCTCACCGAGCTGATCCCGGTCGCCCCCGCCGCGCACTACGCCTCGGGCGGCGTGCGGACGGACCTGCGCGGCCACACCTCCGTCTCCGGCCTCTACGCCTGCGGCGAGGTCGCCTGCACCGGCGTCCACGGCGCGAACCGGCTCGCCTCCAACTCGCTGCTGGAGGGCCTGGTCTTCGCGGAGCGGATCGCGGACGACATCATCGAACGCGACCGCCTGGGCAAGCTGGCGCCGCGTCACGAGGACACCACCCGCCCGATCGAGGTCGTCCCGCTGCTGGCCGCGGAGTCCCGCGCGGAGATCCAGCGGGTCATGACCAGCGGCGTCGGCGTCCTCCGCTCGGCGGACTCCATGGCCGCGGCGGTGGAGGGCTTGGCCGCGCTGTCCGAGCCGGATCCCGAGAAGCACGAGTACCCCCAGGTCGAGACCTGGGAGTCCACCAACCTCCACCTGGTCGCCTCCGCGCTGACGGCCGCCGCGCTGCTCCGCGAGGAGACGCGCGGCTGCCACTGGCGCGAGGACGCGCCGGATCGCGACGACGAGAACTGGCGCAGGCACCTGACCACGACGCTCGTCGAAGGCCGTCTGCAGGTCGAGTAGATGCACCACCCAGGGGCGCGGGGAACTGCGCGAGCAACCACCCTCCCCCAGCCTTCGGCCGGGGGTGCCCCCATCGGATGGCCCTGCTCGTTCGGCGAATCCGGTCCCAGGGTGGCCTGTCGCGCAGTTCCTCGCGCCCCTGAATAGTGCAACTCCCCCTCTCCTAAAGGATTTCTGGTCGTGTCCACTCACGAAGACCTCCCGCTCATCGAAGACGGCTGCGGCGACGACTGCGCGTGCGGCGAGTACGAGACCGCCCTCGACCCCGGGCTCGCGGCGCTGCTGGAAGCAGCAGGGCTGGACCCGGTCGAGGTCGAGGACATCGCGACGATGGCGCTCGCCGAGGACCTCGCCGGTGGGGAGGACGTGACGTCCGTCGCGACCGTGCCGGCCGAGGCCGTGGCGACCGCGGACTTCGTCGCGCGGCAGGCCGGCGTCGTCGCCGGCCTGCGCGTCGCGGAGGCGGTGATCTCGCTCGTCGCCGAGGAGGAGTTCACCGTCGAGCGGCACGTCGAGGACGGCGCCCGGGTCGAGCCGGGCACCCTGCTGCTGAGCGTCACCACCCGCACCCGCGACCTGCTCACGGCCGAGCGCTCCGCGCTCAACCTGCTGTGCCACCTGTCCGGCATCGCGACCGCGACCCGCGCCTGGGCGGACGCGCTGGACGGCACGAACGCCGTCGTGCGGGACACCCGCAAGACCACCCCGGGGCTGCGCTCGCTGGAGAAGTACGCGGTGCGCTGCGGCGGCGGGGTCAACCACCGGATGGCGCTGTCCGACGCGGCCCTCGTCAAGGACAACCACGTCGTCGCCGCGGGCGGCGTCGCGGAGGCGTTCAAGGCCGTCCGCGCCGCGTACCCGGAGCTGCCGGTCGAGGTCGAGGTGGACACCCTGGAGCAGATCCCGCCGGTGCTCGAGGCGGGCGCGGACCTGATCCTGCTCGACAACTTCAGCGTCGACCAGCTGCGCGAGGCCGTCGCCCTCGTCGCCGGCCGGGCGAAGCTCGAGTCGTCCGGCGGGCTGACCCTCGACACCGCCCGCGCGGTGGGGGAGACCGGCGTCGACTACCTGGCCGTCGGTGCGCTGACCCACTCCTCCCCGGTTCTTGACATCGGCCTCGACCTGCGCGGATAGTCCACCCGTTCCCAGAGAAAGCGCGCCCATGCTGCTCACGATCGACGTCGGCAACACCCAGACGGTCCTCGGCATCTTCGACGGCGAGGAGATCGTCGAGCACTGGCGCGTCTCCACGGACCCGCGTCGGACCGCCGACGAGCTCGCGGTGCTGATGCAGGGGCTCATGGGCGCCCACCCGGTGCTGAAGAACGAGGGTGTGGACGGTCTGGCGATCTGCTGCACCGTCCCCACCGTCCTGCACGAGCTGCGCGAGGTGACCCGGCGCTACTACGGCGACGTCCCGGCCGTCCTGGTCGAGCCGGGCGTCAAGACGGGCGTGCACGTGCTGACCGACAACCCCAAGGAGGTCGGCGCCGACCGGATCGTCAACACGCTGGCGGCCAAGCACCTCTACGGCGGGCCGTGCATCGTCGTCGACTTCGGCACGGCGACGAGCTTCGACGCGATCAACGAGCGCGGCGACTTCGTCGGCGGCGCGATCGCGCCGGGCATCGAGATCTCCGTGGACGCGCTGGGTGTGCGCGGTGCGATGCTGCGGAAGATCGAGGTGGCCCGGCCGCGCAGCGTGATCGGCAAGAACACGGTCGAGGCGATGCAGTCCGGCGTGCTGTTCGGCTTCGCCGGGCAGGTGGACGGCATCGTCAACCGCATGGCGGCCGAGCTGGCCAAGAACCCGGACGACGTGCAGGTCATCGCGACGGGCGGGCTCGCCCCCCTGGTCCTGGGCGAGGCGACCAGCATCGACGTCCACGAGCCGTGGCTGACCCTGATCGGGCTGCGGCTGGTCTACGAGCGCAACTCGGCCTGACACCTGCTCAGGAGCCCGTTGGGCCGAACGGTTGTCAGTTCCTCGGACGACCCGCCGACATGCATGGGGTTCATCCGATTTTCCCTTTTCGTTACGTACAGTCGTCCCATGCCTACGCCACACGGTTCGCGCGGCGGCATGGCCTTCAGCGCGGACGAGCTCCGGGTCCTTCGGCGAGCCCTCGCCCACGTGCTCAACCCTCCGGCCGTCACTGACCTGAGACCTGGCGGGTCGGCGGCGCGTTCGGCGTGGGTCGAGGACGTCCAGGACGTGCTGCGGCTCTCCGAGGCCATCGAGGAGGCCGTCCTGGAGGGCGGCCGGATGCGGGCCTTCGCCCTCGCCGAGCTGGTCCGCTACCGGGCGGCCCTGCCCGGCAGCGCCGCCGGGTACCTGCAGCGCCTGGAAGAGGCCGTCGCCGACGGCTACCTGCCGGACTCCGAGGACCTCGCCGCGCTGCGCACGCTGAACGCACTGCCCTGCGCCCAGACCGAGCACCACCGCCGTGCGCTGCTGCGCAGGCGCTGCGTCGACCTGGCGGAGGAGGGTGTGCGCCGCCGGCTCGACGGGCCGGGCGCCGCGGGGACGCCCGCCCTGCCGTCGGCCCCGACCGTCCCGCCGCCCGCGGCTCCGCCCGCCCGACCCGTGGGCGGGTCCACGGTGGTGCCGCTGGCCCCGCCCCGCGCCGCGCCGCAGGCGTCGCCGGTGCGGGAGGTGCCGCGTCCGCCCCGGATCGCGAGCGTGTCGATCGGGGGGAAGGTGGCGGACTTCGCCCGCGCGAACCGCCCGTCCAGGCTGCGTGAGCCGGGCTCGGTCGAGCACGGCCGCGCGGAGTCGTATCCCCTGCCCATCCGACGTGGAGGAACGAGCGACATGAGCAGCAGCACCGAGCACCCCGAGCCGGCCCCGAGCGGCGCGCAGGGCAAGCCGAAGCCGAAGCCCGGCGACCGTCCGGTCCGGCCGATCCCCACTCCGGGGGACCTCTTTCCGCGCGGCGTGCGTCGCAGCGACGGCCAGGACGAGGAGCTGGCCACCGGTACGGGCTGACCGGCCTGCGGGCTGATTGACCCGCTTTCAGCGGTCTTGGCGGCAGGGCGGTGGGCAACCGGAGATAACGTTCCGGCCACCGCCCTCACCCGTCTGTTCCCCCGGGTTCCCCCAGGTGGTTGGATCTTGCCGGATTCACACCTGTCCACTACTTCTTCTTCACCGGGGAACCACAGATGGCCTTCGCACGCGCGCGAGGGGCGGTCCGCTTCGGCGCCGTCGCCGCCGCCGTCCTCATGTCCGGCGGTCTGACCGCCCTTCCGGCCGGCGCGGCCGGCACCTCCGGGGGGAGTCACTTCGCGGCGGTGGTCAGCTCGCCCGCGGTCACCGTGCTGCCGCAGAGCTCCGGCGCGCAGGCCCAGCGCTTCCACCCGGTCCGTCTGATGGTCATCGCCGAGGACGCGCCGCTGCGCGGCGTCACGGTCGCCGTCGACGCGAGCCGTGCGGCGGGCGTCGCCGAACTGTCGCTGCCCGCGGGCTGCTCCTTCACGGACGCCCTCAAGTTGCACGCGCGGTGCGCCGTCGGCGCGGTGACGGAGGAAGGGGACCTGTCCGTCGGGCTGCGCTCGGCCTCCGGCGCGGCGCTCGGCGCCCAGGGGACCGTGCGCTTCACCGTCACCGCGACCGGCGCCACCGAGGACCCCATGGACCTGCCGACGACCACGCAGGTCACCGTCGGCTCCGGCCCGGACCTGGCGGTCGGCCCGCTGGCGCAGGTGCTCGACGTGAAGCCGGGTCAGACCCTGCCGGTCGCCCCCACCGTGCAGAACCACGGCGACCGTGACGCCACCGGCACCGTCCTGGTCCTGGACACCATGGACGGCTCGGGCGGCTTCGGCTTCGGTGGCGACTTCGGCAACTGCCGCTACGGCGGCGTGGCCGCGGTGGTCTGCCGCTTCGACACGGTGATCAAGCCGGGCGAGTCCTACCGGCTGTCCGTGCCCGTGCCGCTGACCGCCTCGCCCCACGCCACCGGCTCGGACGCGATGATCTACGGCTGGGACGTCAAGGGCGGCCTGTACGACCGTTCGCTCACCGGCGGCACGCCGGGCAAGGGCGCACCGCTGACCCTGGTGCAGGTGCCGCCGGCGGCGCGCGCCCACACGAGCATCGACATCAACTACGACGACAACCTGGCCGTCTCCCAGCTGCACCTGGTCACCCAGGACGACGTGGACGTGATCGCCCCGCACACGATCACGGGCACGGTGGGCCACACCGTCGACGCGGTCTTCGGCGTGCGGAACTCCGGCACTGTGCCGACCCGTCCGTTCGACGGGGCGCCGGACGTGACCGCGGGCCTGCTGGTCTTCGTGCCGAAGGGCGTCAGCGTCGCCAAGCTGCCCACGGGCTGCGAGAAGCTCCCGACCGAGGGCCTGCCGGCCACGCAGCACGCCCTGCCGCGTGACCTCTTCGGCACGCGGGCTGTCGCCCCGTCCGTCGCCGGTGTCGACCCGGGAGCCATCGACGGCACGCCGTACGCGTGCGCGGTGCGGCAGGTCCTGAAGCCCGGCCAGCAGGCCACCTTCACCTTCGCGCTGAAGCCCACCCGGGCGCTGAAGGCGGCCGCCGGCCTCGCCGTCGCGGTCGGCCAGCCGGACGACAACACCCCGGACAACAACATCGCCGAGTACACGGTGACCGCCACCAAGGCCACCCCGGCGGGCACGCCCTCGCCGTCCGCCTCCCGCTCCGCGACCCCCTCGGCCGCCCCGACCCCGGCCCCGACCGGCGGCCTCGCCCACACCGGCGGCGGCTCCGACGCCCTCCCGCTCGCCGCGGCCGGCGCGGGCGCCGTCGTCCTCGGCGCGGGCGCGGTGCTCCTGGCCCGCCGTCGCCGCGGTACGCGGGGCTGATCACGAAACCTCCACATTCCCTTCTGAGTTGACGTACGATCGCGCGGCCGGTTGTTGATCAACAAC
>NZ_QKYN01000215.1 GCF_003258295.1 Streptacidiphilus pinicola
GGCGCCCCCGCCCCCCGCCCCAGGCAGCTCGCGCACGCGGCACCCGCACGATGACACACCCCTCCACGCGGCCGATCCCGGCCGCGGCAGAGCCCGGGAGCACCCATGGATGAGCACGACCTGCTCGCGACCGCCCGCGTCTACGCCATCCCGACGGTGACGCGGTTCCGCGGCATCTCGATCCGCGAAGGCGTGCTCATCCAGGGGCCCCGGGGCTGGGGAGAGTTCTGCCCCTTCCCCGAATACGACGACCGCGAGGCCGAGCGATGGCTGGCAACCGCGCTCGAACAAGCCGTCGCCGGATGGCCGGAGCCGGTCCGCGACCGCGTCCCGGTGAACGTCACCGTTCCCGCCCTCGACCCGGAGCACGCCCACGCCATGGTGACCGGCTCAGGCTGCAGCACAGCGAAGGTCAAGGTCGCCGAGCACGCCGACTCCCTGGCACAGGACCAGGCCAGAGTGGAAGCCGTGCGCGCCGCGCTCGGCACCGGCGGACGCATCCGGATCGACGTCAACGGACGGTGGGACCTCGACACCGCCGTCCAGAACATCCGCGCCCTCGACAACGCCGCAGGCGGGCTGGAGTACGTCGAGCAGCCCTGCGGCTCACTCGAGGAACTGGCCGCACTCCGACGCAGGGTCGACGTGCGCATCGCGGCGGACGAGTCCATCCGCCGCGCCGACGACCCACTGGCCGCCGACCTCACCGAGGCAGCCGACATCGCCGTCATCAAGTGCACGCCCCTGGGCGGGGTGCGCCAGGCGCTGCGGGTCGCCGACCGGACCGGACTTCCCTGTGTGGTCTCCTCCGCGCTGGAGACGAGCGTCGGACTGGCCGCCCAACTGGCCCTGGCCGGAGCCCTGCCCGAACTCGACTTCGCATGCGGGCTCGGCACCCTGCGCCTCCTGGGCGGCGACGTCGTCGGTCCCGACCAGGCGTTCTGGCCGGTCGACGGCTGGCTGCCCGTCCCGCGCACCCCTCCGCGTCCCGACCCGCAGGCGCTCGACACCTTCTCCATGACCGACCCCGACCGGACCGCATGGTGGCGCGAGCGACTGGCCCGGACCCACGCACGCCTCGGCACGTCGACCCAACCCTGGTAACGGTCTTCACGGGAGAGAGGAGAACACTGTGCGACCCGTCCGGGACTACGCGACAGTCAGCTCCCTCGACCGCCGCCGAACAGCCAGGTCCCTACCGGGACCCGCCGGCGAGCCCGAGAAGAACGGCCAAGGATCCTTCCAGGAGCTGGTCACCGCCCACCCCCGCATCGCCGATGCCGTCGCCGCGGCCCGCCGGGGGGAGCGGGTGGAGGCCTGCAGCCGCGAACACATCGACATCACCCGCCGGGTCCGCGTCGATCCGGCCGGGCACGGGATCATCGAGGAAATCGTCTACCCCCACACCCAGCTCCAGAACCTGATCGCCACGTCATGGCTCAACCACACCACGCCGCATGACATGGTGCCGGCCCTGAAGCGGGCCCTGCTCGACGTGCTGCCCGCCCGGGTACCCACCCACGCCCTGGACATCACCATGGGCCGGCCGCCCACCGGAACCCCGGTCCCCGACTTCGGCTACCGTTACAGCCGCCCGACCGCATCACTGACGACGTGGCGTGACTTCGACATCCAGACCGCCACCCTCAGAGCGGCGCTCGTCGAGGCCATGGACCATCCCTCCCCGTGGGCCGTCCAGGTCGACGAAGACACCTTCGCCGCCTTCCACCGACGAGCCATCCCAGCCGTGCGGTGCCGCCAGTGCGGAGAACCCCTCACCGACCAGCACCCCGCCTGGGCCGGGACCTGGGTGGCCCTGGACGAACTGGCCGGCCCCCTGTGCGCCGACTCAAGCCGGACACCGAACTCGGACCACCGCTACGCGGTGTCCGCCCCCGGTGCGCACCATCCGCAACAGGTCGCCCTGACCGGCCGACACGCCCCCGTACCGCTACGTGGAATGAAGGAGCATCACTTGTCCGCCGCACCCGCAGTCCGAAGCACCCCCAGCACGCCACACCAGTCCCTCGCGACAGGCGCCCTGGCCGAACGCCTCGGCATCAAGATCACGGAAGCCACCGCCCAACGGGTCGTCGGCACCATGCCCGTAGCGGGCAACACCCAGCCCGCAGGACTGCTGCACGGCGGCGCGTCCGCCGCCTTCGCCGAAACCCTCGCCTCGATCGGAGCCTCACTGCACGCCGGCCCCGAACGGCACGCCGTAGGACTGGACCTGACCGCGACCCACCACCGCCCGGCCGACTCCGGCCGGCTCACCGGCATCGCCACACCCGCCCACCTGGGCCGCACCGTGGCGACCTACGACGTCACCATCACCGACGACCAAGGCCGCCGCATCGCCAGCTGCCGCCTGACCTGCCTCCTGCGCCCATGACGGCGCACGCACGCCGCAGCCGGCGGGAAGGACACCGGCTGCGAACACCAATGACCACGGCAGGGGCGCATCCCGGCGCCGCCGCGGCATCACCCCACCCCCTGGTACCGGCGCCGGCCAAGGTTCCCCCGTCCTGGCCGGCGCCCTTCCAGATGCCGCGGCGCCCCCTGCTGTCGCGGCGCCCCAGCTGCCGCGCCCCCGATGCCGCCGCTGCGCCCGTGCTGCCGCCGCGCCCGCGTCCCCGGCCGCACGGATCACCGCGGCGCGGCGAACCGGCCCACCAGCAGCTCCACCCGGCGCTCGGTGTCCCCGGCCGGCATCCGCCCCGCCCGGGTCAACGTCGCCAGCCCGTGCAGGGCCGCCCAGAACAGCTCGGTGAACTGCGCCGGGTGGACACCCTCGCCCGCGACCTCACCCACGGCTTCCACCAGCGCCGCGAAGGCGTCCTTCAGCGGCTCGGGGGTGTCCTCCTGGGCGAACGCCAGACCGCCGTCGAGATGGAACATGGCGTCGTAGACCGCCGGATGGCGCGCCGCGAAGTCGAGGTACGCCCGGGCGACGGCAGCCACCCGGGGGAGCGGCCCACCGGCGCCGCCGGTGCCCTCGCCGGCGCGCGCGGCCGCGGCCCGCAGCGCCGCGGCCAGCTCGACGGCACCCTCCAGCGCCACCGCGCCGATGATCTCGCGCTTGCCGCGGAAATGGCTGTACAGGACGGGCTGGCTGTACTCGATCCGCTCGGCGAGCCGGCGCGTGGTGACCGCGTCCCACCCCTGCTGCTCGGCCAGTTCACGAGCCGTCGCCACGATCAGGCGCTCGCGGCCCGCTCTCTCGCGCTCCTTGCGGTCCTGTACCGACATGCGCCGATCCTAGCGCCGCTAGGCAGGCGAGCCGCCGTCGTGCGGGGGTACCTCCCGCAGCGCTGACGGGGCGTGCCTCTTGTCGGTGGTGTGTGGCATGTTGGGCACGTCGATTCCGGGAGGGGGTGTTTCATCATGCAGCTCCGGTACGCGTTTCGCGTGTATCCCAACGGGCCCCAGCGTTCCGCGTTGGCACGCGCGTTCGGCTGCGCCCGGGTCGTGTTCAATGACGGGTTGCGCGCCCGTGAGGACGCCCGCGCCGCCGGGCTGCCGTTCGTCTCCTCGGGGGAATTGTCCAAGCGACTCACCACGGCGAAGGTAACACCGGAGCGTGCCTGGCTCGGTGAGGTGTCCGCAGTGGTGCTGCAACAGTCGTTGCGGGACCTGGACACCGCCTACCGGAACTTCTTCGACGCCGTGAATGGGAAGCGCCCGAAGGTGGGGCCGCCCCGCTTCAAGTCCAAGAGGGATACCCGTCAGTCGATCCGGTTCACCGCGAACGCCCGATGGAAGATCACCCCCGGAGGGGACCTGTCCTTGCCGAAGATCGGCGACGTGCGGGTGAAATGGTCACGCCCCCTGCCAGCGGTGCCGTCCACGGTAACGATGATCAAGGACAGCGCGGGCCGATACTTCGCAAGCTTCATCGTGGAGACTGACGCAGCCGTCGACCTTCAGCGAATGCCCGACACTGACAGCGTGACCGGCATCGACCTGGGCCTGTCGCACTTCGCAATCCTGTCCGACGGCACGAAGATCGACAGTCCCCGCTTCCTGCGGCGTGCCGAGAAGCGGTTGAAGAAGGCGCAGCGGGATCTGTCCCGCAAGGAGAAAGGCAGCAAGAACCGCGAGAAGGCGCGGGCGAAGGTCGCTCGCGCTCACGCGACTGTGGCCGACGCCCGACGCGAGTTCCACCACCAGCTCTCAACCGGGATCATCCGCGAGAACCAAGCGGTCGCCGTTGAGAACCTGGTGGTCAAGGGCCTCGCCCGCACCCGGCTGGCCAAGTCCGTGCACGACGCCGGATGGTCCCAATTCGTCGCCATGCTGGAGTACAAGGCCGCCCGGCACGGGCGCACATTCGTGCGCATCGGACGCTTCGAGCCCACCTCTCAGGTCTGCTCCGCCTGTGGTGTCAAGGACGGACCCAAGCCTCTGGGCGTCCGGGAGTGGGCGTGTGGGGCATGCGGAACCGTCCTCGACCGGGACGTTAACGCCGCCGTCAACATTGCCAAGGCCGCCGGACTGGCGGTTTCGACCTGTCGAGCGCAGGTAAGCCCGGGACCTGTCCCGGCGCAGCGCGAAGAAGCAGGAACCCACCGAGACGGTTATCCGACCGTGGCAGGAATCCCTACCCTTTAGGGCGGGGAGCGGAAGTCAACTGACGACCTCCCAGGCGGGCGGGCGGGAACGACGGGGACGCTGCGTACAAAGAGGCCCGGGCCCTCGCGACGGGCCTGACCGCCCGCCCCCGGACCGTCAAGGCCTGGCTCGCCGACCGACAGACCCCCACCCGCAAGAACCTCGCCCTGATCGACGACGCCTACAAGACCCTGCGCCGCCGCAACGTCGCCCGCGTGGAACTGCACCCCCTGAACCAGAGCGGGGTCGAACTCCCACGCCAGCGCAGCCTGGAGTTCCGCAGCCTCAACATCCGCCGCTGGGACGAGATCGTCGCCTGTTGGGCCGACGGCGACACCCAGGCCCTCGACGACGCCTGGACCGACCAGATCACCGACCTGGGATCCGACTGGGGCAAGTACGAGTACCTCACCTCCGTCGGCTTCTCCGCCTGACCCGGGCACCGGAACGCCCGATTCCTACCGTGTGACACACGACCATGCTGTTGGCTGGCCCCCATGACGTCGCCGATCACCCTGACCGTGGACCCCACCCCCACCACCCCCGCCCTGACCCTGCGCCCCTGGCCCGCATCCGACACCCCCGCGCTCGTCGCCGCCCACCGCGCCGACGCGCTTCGCCCC
>NZ_QKYN01000032.1 GCF_003258295.1 Streptacidiphilus pinicola
GCCGGGACGCCCCCGTGGCTTGTCCGCCCCGCCTGGGACATCCCGAAGTGGCCCCCGTCAGGCGCGCACCGTGCGCCCTCGGCGGCGTCAGGGAGGGTGCGAAGCCCTCCGGCCAGGGCTGATACGGGTCGAAGACCTGCCAGGGCGGTGTGAGGGAGGTGGCCATGGGCAGCCGGACCGAGGCGTTGCGGGTGCTTGGACTGGGGCCGGGAGCCGGCCCGGAGCAGATCACCCGCGCCTATCGGGCCCTGGCCCGGGCCTGGCACCCGGACGCCAACCCCGACCCCGCCTCCCCCGCCCGACTCACCGAGATCGTCGCCGCCTACCGCCTGCTCAGACCCGCGGCACAGGACCGGATCCGACCACAGCAACTGACACCGGAACCGACCCAAGCACGATCTTGGCCCATGCGGGAGCCGGCCCGGCCGCGCGGCGCCACCGTGGTGGCCGGACCGGTCCGCATCCACACCCTGCCCCGCGACTCAACGTCCGGGGCAGGGCCCCGGCCCCGGGCTGGGAGGTGAAACAGGATGATCACCGAACTCGCGGTGGAACGGGTGGAGTTCACCTGCGGCCACTGCTGGCACCAGTGGAGCTGCGACTACGACGTCCAGCGCTACACCGACGACACCAGCCAGGATTGGGAGTACTTCGCGCTCGACGGTCACCCCGCCGAGTCCCCCTACACCCCCAGCGGCGCGCAGCCCTGTCCCGGCTGCGGCGGCCACTGGGTCGGCCGCATCCTCGCCCGCCGCCCCGTCCCCACTCCACCGGGCGCGGACGGCTGGCCCCGCGAACAGGTCGCCGACCCGGTGGGTCACCGCGCCGAGCGCCATCACGCCCCGATGCTCGGCGCCCGCACCCACCTCCAACCGGACCAGCTGGGCCCGCCCGCCGTCGATGACGCGGTTCCCGACCCGGCGCGTTCCGCACCGGACCGGAGTCGGCCATGACCGGCGTCCCAAGCCCGCACCAGGCCGCGGCCGCCGCGGCCGAGGAGGTCCGCAGCCTCGGCGAACTCACCGCCCGGCCCGGCTGCTACCCCTACCCCATCGACGCCCACCACACCCTGGGCGCCCTCGCCGGGATGCTCGAACAGCTTCCCCTGACCCTCCATCAGACCGCCGCGGCGATCAACGCCATGCCCGCCGAGCATCTCGCCGTCCTGGACGACCCGCCCATCCCCTCACGGATCCAGGCCGCCGTGGCCGCCGAACTCGGCCACGCGATCGCCGCCCTCGAACAGGCCGCCACCCACCTGCGCACAGCCCAGCACACCGCCGCGGAACTCCTCTACACCGGCCCCACCCCCGGATCATGACGGCGGAGGCACCTCACCCGGACGAGTGGAGTGCCGCCCGCCGTCTCGTGTGGTGGCGGCGTCCCACTGCCACCACGCGACATGATCATCGCCCGGGCCGGCGGTCACCCGCAGCCTGGCGACCAGGGAGCACGGCAAGGGAAGGGAGACCGGTGGTGGTGATCGCGATGGCCGATGTCCGGGAGTGGCGCATGGACGACGTCGTCGACGTCGACGGCAAGAAGATCGGGACGCTGGAGTCGGTGTATGTGGACACCGCCACCGACGAGCCCAGTTTCGGCACCGTCACCGTCGGTCTGCCCACCCGCCACCGTCTGGTGTTCGTGCCGCTGGACGGCGCCCTGGTCGGGCCTGGCTACCTGAAGGTCGCCTACCCCAAGTCCCAGGTGAAGGACGGGCCGGCGATCGACACCGACGGAGTGCTGCCCGCCGAGGAAGAACCCGCGGTCTTCGCCCACTACGAACTGCCCTACACGCCCGGAGCGGGCGGCGAACGCCGCCTCGCCCGACGCTGACCAACCCAAGGGAAGGCCCCCAAGCCATGGTCCTCGTGCTGCTGCTCATCCTGGCGGCCGTCGCGCTCGGCATCATCGGCGCGGTCGCCAAGGGCCTGTTCTACCTCCTCATCATCGGCGTGGTCGTCTTCCTCGCCGCCCTGCTCCTGGGCGGGCTCAGAGTCCGCCACGGCGCCCGGCGACCCACCCGCTGACCCCATCGCTTGCCGGGCCTCCTCCAAGCCGGTGACGATCCTGGGAGCGGCGCGTTCCTCCAACGGGCTCCCGCCAGGCCCCGGGGCCAAGAGGTCGCGGGACGGCCCCAGGTCCTGGCGTGCGGTCACTGATCGGAGTAGCTGAGGTCTCCGACGGTCCAGCTGTTGATGTCCTCGATGCGGATGCGATACATGCCGCCGGTGTGGGGCAGCCCGTAGCTGCCCTGGAGGATCCGCGCCAAGTGCAGGTGCAAGTGGGTCGGCCGTCCGCTCTCGTCCCGGTCGGCGGCGTGCTGCGCCTCGGCCGCGGCGAATGGCGCGGAGAACGGCTTGAGGTGTTCCGACGCTTCGAGGACCTCGGCGACACGCTCGCGCCACAGACTCTCCGGGGCGAGCCTGCCCGTGATGACAGCGCCGGGTACGACCACGGTGAGGGGCATCTGATTGCTGTGCTCGGACTCCACCATCGCGGCGATGTCGGCGAGCAGCCCATCGGGTTTCGACATGGCGCCAGATTTTAGTGCGCCGGGGCGCCCCTTTCGCAGGGAAGCTGTGCGTCACCCCCGGCGGTCGGGGCGCCGGCCCTTGATCCCGGGACAGGGGGCGTAGGCGGAAGGTTAGCTCTCTCACTGCCGAAGCAAAATCTATGCTCGCCGGAGTAGACATTGGCTTTGCCAGCGGTTAGTGTTTCTGTCGTAGTCAGCAGTCGGAAACACCCGCCAGACACGAACTGGCGGTACTCAGGACGAAGTTCGCACGACGGTCCGGCAGCAGAGTTCCGAAGCCAGGAAAGCGCAGGAAGGGCGACGGGGCTGGCTGCCGGGCCGGGCGGTCCGCGGTTCTTCAGGGGCCGCCGCCTTGCAGTTAGGGAAGTGCCCGCAGTCACGAAAATCTGAGCAGGGAACCCGGTGAAGGCGCCATGACTGCGGGCGCGCGTGCCGGGCAGCATCGACAGCCGTGGTCACCGCGCTCGGACGGCCGGCGGCCGACGGCCCAGCCGCAAGGCAGGACCGGCAGTACCCAGATTTCCCCGTCAGCACGAGATGGACGAAGGAGGGCGCAGGCGCCATCAGGATCGCCCGGCCGGTGAACACGCGTCCGGGCGGATACCGCAGACCCCAAGGCAAGGACGGTGGTTTCCGGTCACGCTTACGCGATCCCCGCACGCCCCCTCCCCCCGGGCGGTGCGGAAGAACAGGACCGGCTCAGGCCGGTAGATGGTGATGTATCCCTTCGGGGCCCCGGGCCAACAGCGGTCCCGGGGCCCCTCGACGCGTTCTCGCGAGAACCAGAGAGGTGCAGTGACTCCCACGACCAGCCCCGACTCCGCCAACACCTTCGACGACGACGACTACCCCGCCTACACCATGGGCCGCGCCGCCGAGATGACCGGCACCACCCCCGGATTCCTACGAGCGCTCGGCGAACACCGCCTGATCACCCCACTGCGCTCCGACGGCGGCCACCGCCGCTACTCCCGCTACCAACTGCGCCTGGCCATGCGCGCCCGCGACCTGGTCAACCAGGGCACCGCCATCGAGGCCGCCTGCCGCATCGTCATCCTCGAAGACCAACTCGAAGAAGCCCTACGCATCAACGAACAACTGCGCCGCGCCAGCAGCGAGCAGGACCCCACCACCGGCGCCTAGCAGCGCACCAGTAGCGCCCCTTCCTAGGGAGGAAGACGACCCGTCCTCCGGCTACGCGGGCCCGCCGGCCCCGCGATCAGTCGGAGGGAGGCTTCTGCAGCAGCACTGTTGCAGAAGTGGGACTCTGTGGGTGCCGATTAATGCGTCCATGCAGGTCAGGGTCGCTTTAGCCTCGGGCGTCCGCCATCGGGCATGATCGCGTCTCGTGCTCGTGCGATTCGCGTATCTCGCGGTCTCCCAGGCCTTCGCGGCCTTGCGTCTGCTCCCGATCGGCGACCGCGAGAAGGATGTCGAGATTCTGGCCCTACGTCACCAGCTCTCGGTTCTGCAGCGGCAGCTCGGTGACGAGCGTCCGAGGTTCCGGCCGGCGGATCGGGCATTCCTGGCAGCGCTGCTGTCAGGAACGCCGCGGCATGTACTGCGTCGGATCCGGCTGCTGGTCAGCCCGGGCACGGTCCTGCGCTGGCAGCGTGACCTGATCAGGCGTCGACATGCTCGCGCGAGTGCCCGCCGCCGGCCGGGGCGTCCGCGCACGGTTGTCTCGGTCCGCCGTCTGGTCCTGCGGCTGGCGCGGGAGAACCCGTCATGGGGCTACCGCCGCATCCACGGCCAGCTCGCCGTCCTCGGGATCCGGGTGGCACCGTCCACTGTCTGGGAGATCCTCAAAGCCGAGGGCATCGACCCCGCGCCGAACCGCTCAAGCGTCACCTGGCCGAGCTTCCTGCGCTCGCAGGCCGAGGCGATCTTGGCGATGGACTTCATTGAGACCGTCACCCTCAACGGGCAGCGCCAATTCATCCTCGCCGCGATCCACCACGCCAGCCGCAGAATCCGGATCCTCGGCACCACCGCCCACCCGACCCATGCCTGGGTCACCCAGGCAGTGCGGGACCTGCTCATGGACCTGGAGGACGCCGACCAGCTCGCCACAGTCCGGTTCCTGATCCGGGACCGGGATGCCAAATACCCCGCCATGATGAACCAGATCCTGCAGAGTTCGGGCATCGCGACCGTTCTGACGGGAGTGCAGGTGCCGCGGATGAACGCGGTCATGGAACGGTGGGTCAGGACCCTCAGGACCGAACTCCTCGACCGGACCCTCATCTGGAACGAGGCCCACCTGCGTCGCGCACTGCGGACCTACGAGCGGCACTACAACCAACACCGACCCCACCGGGCCCTGGCTGGCGCCGCACCCATGCAAGCCCTCCCCAGGCCGCTCTCACCACACCAGATCGAACGCCTGGACATACGCCGACACGACCGACTCGGCGGAGTCCTCCACGAGTACCGACATGCCGCTTGACCTGCACGGACGGGGATTTCGGCACCCACAGGGTGTTCCTCACGATCCTCACGAGCAAGGCTGAAAGCGCCGGTCGGACAGTGATCGCCGTGGACCCCCGCAACACCTCCCGCACCTGCCCGTCCTGCGGACACGTCGCGGCGGAGAACCGGCCCAGCCAGGAGACCTTCCACTGCGCTGCCTGCGGCCACACGGCGCACGCTGACACAGTGGGAGCCATCAACGTTCTACGGGCCGGGCTGGTCCGTCGCAACGCCCGCCAGGGTTAGCGAGAAGCCCCCGGCTCCAGCCGGCGGAGGAGTCACGCTGAACAGGTACACCCCGCTGCCGACAGCGATGCCGAGCCAGAGCCGAGCCGCGGCGGTGCGAGCCCTCAGGCAGGCGGCCGCAGCCATCAACAGGGCCACGGTCAGCCAGGCATCAGCCAGCGGGAAGGCGTTCTCGAACTCGGTATAGGCAGGCGCCGATGAGCTGGCCAGGAGCGGCCGGTCAGTGAACCACACTGCCCAGTACGCCACGATCACCGCAGCGGCGATCAGACAGACAGTCGCCGCGAAAAGGGCACGTCGGTGGCTCCAGCCGGCCGGAGCCGGTGAGGTCGCGAGAGTCGGCACGGTGTTCTCCACAAGCAGTCCGTGCCTCTCGGCCAGAGCGGGAGGGTTGCAGGCACTCCCAAGGTAGTTGCAGCCGGGATGCCGGGCAATCGTGCGGCGTCGCCGACGCGGGTTCCTGTTCCCGCGTCGGCGACGTGTGTGCGTCCCGTCAGTCTGTTCAGTCTGTGGCGATGGCCTTGAGGATGTTCATCCGGCCGGCGCGGAAGGCTGGGAAGAGTGCGGCCAACAGGCCCACCAGCGCGGAGCCGAGGAAGACGACGCCGATCGTGGTCCACGGGATGCTGAGCACCCCCAGCCCCGACAGGGCCAGCAGCTTCTGGGCCGCGATGCCCCAGCCCATGCCCAGGC
The DNA here is from genome assembly GCF_003258295.1 of Streptacidiphilus pinicola. Taxonomy (GTDB): domain Bacteria; phylum Actinomycetota; class Actinomycetes; order Streptomycetales; family Streptomycetaceae; genus Streptacidiphilus; species Streptacidiphilus pinicola. The sequence continues at coordinate 5,948 of NZ_QKYN01000032.1, forward strand.
CCACACCGAGCACCGCGCCGAACAGCGCGATGACGACCGACTCCAGCCGGACCATCCGGCGCAACTGGCGGCGGGAGAGCCCGATCGCGCGCATCAGGCCGATCTCGCGGGTGCGCTCGACCACCGAGAGGGCGAGGGTGTTCACCACGCCGAGGACGGCGACCACGATGGCGAGGGCAAGTAGGGCGTAGATCATGTTGAGCAGTTGGTCGAGCTGCTGCTGGATCATGTTCTTGTAGTCGGCCTGGTCGCGGACCTTGATCTGCGGGTAGTCCGCGGTGGCGGCCTTGAGCGCGGCGGCTGCCTCGCTCTGCTGGCCGGGGATCGCGGCGGCGAACATCATGTTGTTCGCGGGGAACTTGTCTGCGGGGAGGTACTTCCGCGCGTCGGCGATGTTCATGTACATCGCGCCCTTGTCGAAGACCGTGTCGTCCGAGGTGATCGCGTTCACCGTGAGCTGCGCCGTCCTGCCGCTGGTGAAGGCGACGTCGAGTCGGTCGCCCAAGGTGACCTTGTGGACTTTGGCCCACCCCTCGGGCACCGACATCGCGCCGGGCGCGTAGGCGTCGATGAGGCGTCCCTGGACGGTCTTGGCCTGGAGGTCGTCGGTGTAGGACGGGGTGGCCGCCGCGATCACCGTCCTGTCCTTCGTGCCGTCCGGGGCGGTGACGGTCGCGGCGACGTCCGTGCGGTCGGTGACATGGGCCAGGTGACCGGCCGCGTGGATGGCCTTCGCGGCGGCCGGGCTGATCGGATTGCCGTTGCCGGCCTGGATGATGAAGTCGGCGCCGACGGACCTGTCCATCTGGGTGGTTGCCGAGGCGACCATGGAGTCGCCGACCACCGATAGCCCGGCGACCAGCGCCAGGCCGATCATGAGCGCGGCGGCGGTGGCCCCGGTGCGCCGGGGGTTGCGCAGCGCGTTGCGCTCGGCGAGTCGGCCCACCGGGCCGAACCATCGCAGCGTGACCGCGCCCAGGATCCGCACGACGAGCCCGGCGAGCAGCGGGCCGACCACGACGAAGCCGACGAGCGTCAGCAGCACGCCGATCGCGAGGAGCCCGGAGCCGGCCGAGGCCGAGGAGGCGCTCGCGGCCAGCGCGAGGGCGGTCCCGCCCGCCGCTGTGAGCAGCACCCCGAGCGTGGCACGGACGCGACCCGTGCGGGCGTCGGCCGGGGTGCCGGCGTCGCGCATGGCGGCCATCGGGGAGATCGCTCCGGCGCGGCGGGCGGGCAGCATGGCGGACACCACCGTCACCACGACGCCGACGGTCAGGCCGATCAGCGGCGTCGCCGCCTTGATCGTCAGATCCGCGGTGGTGAGGTGCATCCCCATCGCGCCCATGAGCTTCATCAGGCCGACCGCGAGGCCGATGCCCGCACCGATCCCGGCGACGGAGCCGACGACGCCGAGCAGCACCGCCTCGAGCAGCACTGCACGGTTGACCTGGCGGCGGCTCGAACCGATGGCTCGCATCAGGCCGATCTCGCGGGTGCGCTGAGCCACCAGCATGGAGAAGGTGTTGACGATCAGGAAGACGCCCACGAGGACCGCGATCCCGGCGAAGCCGAGCAGCACGTCCTTCATCGGGCCCAGGAAGGAACCGACGTCCTTCTGGTTCTGCGCCTGCACCTCGGCGGCCGTCTGCACCTGGTAGCCGTGGCCGACGGCCGCGTCGACCCGCGCCTTGAGCTGGTCGTCGCCGACGCCGGGCGCGGCGTTCAGGGCGAAGTCGGTGTAGGCGGTGCGGGAGCCGAGCAGCCCCTGCTGCGCGGTCGGGGTGTCGAGGTAGACGACGGCCGCGCCCGGGTTGGTGGTCTTGAAGGTGGCGATGCCCGCGATGGTCACTTTGAAGTCCCCGGGACCGGCGATGACGCGGAGCGTGTCACCGATGCCCAGGTGGTGCTTGGCGGCGGTGTCGGCGTCCAGGACGGCGTCGCCCGGGGCGAGCGGGACGTGGCCGGAGGTGATGCCGACGGTCCTGGTGTGCGTCGGGTTCCAGTTGGCGACGATGGTGGGCGCGCCGGTGGTGGAGCCGATGTCCTGGTTGTGGCCGTCGGCGACGGTGGCCTGCTGGCTGGTCACCTCGGGCACGACCGCGGCCACGCCGGGGACTCGCGCGAGCCGAGCCTGCAGCGAGGCGGGCAGGGTGTCCGGCGTGCCTGTCTGCTGCGCGTTGTCCACCTTGGCCGGGCTGACGGTGACGTCGGAGGCGGAGGTCGCGATGAGCTTGTCGAAGGTCGTGTTCATGGTGTCGGTGAAGACGAGCGTCCCGCAGACGAACGCCACCGACAGCAGCACCGCGATCGCGGAGAGGGCCATCCGGCCCTTGTGGGAGAGGAAGTTGCGCAGGGAGGTCCGCAGCACGGTCATGACGTCCGGCCTCGCGAGTCGAAGGACTTCATCCGCTCCAGGACGGCGTCGGCCGTCGGGGCGTGCATCTCGTCGACGATGCGGCCGTCGGCGAGGTAGAGCACGCGGTCGGCGTAGGAGGCGGCCACCGGGTCGTGGGTCACCATGACGATGGTCTGGCCGAGCTCGTCGACCGAGCGGCGTAGGAAGCCGAGGATCTCGGCCCCGGCACGGGAGTCGAGGTTGCCGGTCGGCTCGTCCCCGAAGATGATCTCGGGCCGGGCGGCCAGGGCCCGGGCCACGGCGACGCGTTGCTGCTGGCCGCCGGAGAGCTGCGCCGGGCGGTGCTTGAGCCGTCCGGCGAGCCCGACGGTCTCCACGACGCGGTCCAGCCACGCACGGTCGGGCGTGCGGCCGGCGATGTCCATCGGCAGCGTGATGTTCTCCAGCGCGGTCAGGGTGGGCAGCAGGTTGAACGCCTGGAAGACGAAGCCGATGCTGTCGCGGCGCAGCCGGGTCAGCCGCTTGTCCCTGAGCTTGGTGATCTCGGTCTCGCCGACCCAGATGCGGCCGCTGGAAGCGGTGTCGAGACCGGCCAGACAGTGCATCAGCGTCGACTTGCCGGACCCTGAAGGGCCCATGATCGCGGTGAACTGCCCGCGCGGCATGTCGACGTCGACCGCGTCGAGCGCCACCACCCGGGTCTCGCCGCTGCCGTACGCCTTGGTGAGCCCGCGCGCGCGGGCCGCGACTGCCGCGCGCGAGTCGCTGCCCTGGGCCGGGGGACTCGATACGGACGTGGTCACTGGAGGACTCCTGAATGCTCGACTGGGTGCTCGACACGGGCCTGCGCCCGTGCCTCCAGCCTGCTGGAGCGGCATCCCCGGAACCATGGGGCGAGTCACCGGGCCGGGGGTAGGGCTAGCCCTACGTCGCGCGGCCCGGCCCGGGACCCGCCCACCCGTACCGTCACGCCCGCCGGATGCTCAGCCCTCCATCGCGGCGTGGCCCTTGCCCCAGGCCCAGGCCAGCCGGTCCGCGCCGGTCACGTTGGTGGTGACCAACTGCGGGTGGGTGCCGCTGCCGGTCAGGGCCTCCATGGTGTAGGTGTCACCGGTCCGCAGGCCCGGCCAGTAGACCGAGCCTATGTGCAGGGCGCGGAAGGTGTCCGTGTCGGCCTGCAGGAAGGCGACCGAGTTGCTGTCGGTGCTGTCGGACGCCCGCTCGTCGTAGTTCAGGCCGGAGGTCATCGGCGCGCCGAACTCGTCGGCGACGGTGCGCGACGCGCAGCCGCCGATGCGGGACTTCAGGTCGGCGACCCAGGCCGCGTAGCCGGTGTCCTGCTTCCAGAAGCCGTAGTGGTGCAGCGACAGGTAGGTGCCGGCCAGGCGGCTGTCGGCGCAGACGGCGAGGACGCTGTCGTTGTAACCGGTGCCGCTGACGAAGACCCGGTCGCGCGGCACGGACGGGAACGTGGCCAGCCACTGGGCGGCCAAGTCGGTCCACTGGGCGGCGGTGTAGCCGAACGGCTCGTTCATCGGCTCGAAGAAGACTCGGGAGTTGTGCCGGTACGCGTCGGTGACGGTGGTCCACATGTCCCAGAAGGCGGGCAGGCTGTCTATCTTCCCGTCCTTCTGTGCGCTGGTGCCCTCCCAGTACCCGAGGACGACGTCGAAGCCGCGCGCGGTGGCCGCGTCGATGACCGCGCGGTAGGAGCTCCAGTAGGTCCCGCCGGTGGTGTAGGGGTTGATCGGCAAGCGGACCGTGTTCGCGCCCAGGTTGCGGCGGAAGCCCTTGATGACGGCCGACGCCTTGGCGTACGTCGTCGCGTAGTCGTCGGTCAGCGACAGGCCGGAGAGTGCGATCGGTCCGTCCGCGTAGTTGTCCCCGGGAGCAGCCCAGTTGACGCCGTGGAAGTGGCCGGCGTCCAGCGCCTCGGCGGTGTGCGCCGCCGCGGTCTGGGCAGGTCCGGTGGCGACGCCCAGCGTGGCGCAGGCGAGGGCGACGGCGGCGGAGAGGACACGGAGACGCATTGGTGGTCTACCTTTCGGGTGGGTGCGAGGGGGCGGGCACGGCCCGCGCCACGGCGGCGCGGGCGACCCGATGCGTGAAAAGGTTCAGGCGGCGGAGCGAGGTCGGCGCAGCACCGCCACGGCTCGCGGCGGCAGCACGACGGTGCCGGCCTGATGGTCCGGCTCGGCGCTCGCGGCGAGCAGCTCGCCCTCCACGCCAGGCAGCGGTACCGGAGCGTCGGTGCGGTTGGCGAGGAACCAGAAGTCCGCACCCCCGTTCTGGCGGACCGTCAGGTCCACGCGGCCGCGCGCCGCTTCGGGCAGCTCGCTGTCCACGCCTGCGGCCACCAGCAACTGGGCCAGGACGCCGCACAGTTGCTCCGGGCCGAGACGGGTGGAGACGTACGCCGCGGATCCCGTGCCGACCGCGCGGCGGGTGAGCGCGGGCCGCCCGGTCTGCGGGCCGTCGGCGTAGCGGGCCAGGGTCAGCACGTCGGGGGCCGTGACGGTGACGGCGTCGGTCCACAGCGTGGCCCGGTTCCCGTTGTCGAGGCGGACCTCGGTGCCCTCGGGCAACGGGGCGAACTCCTCGATGCGAATGCCGAGCAGGTCCCGCAACGCACCCGGGTGGCCGCCGAGATGGACGTGGTCATGCTGGTCCACGATGCCGGAGAAGTAGGTGGTGACCAGGTGGCCGCCCGTCTCCACGAACTCCCGTAGACACTCGGCCAGCTCGGTCGGCACGACATGCAGCACCGGCGCGACCAGCACGTCGTAGCCGGAGAAGTCGGTGCCGGTGGGGACGACGTCGGCGCGCACGCCGAGCGCGAGGAACGCGGAGTACCAGTCCAGAGCCTCCTGGCGGTAGCGCAGCAGCGCGGTGGGGTGCGAGTCGTGTTCGGCGGTCCACCACGAGTCCCAGTCGAAGACGATCCCCGCGCGGGCCGGCTTGCGTGTGCTCCCCGCGACCGGAGCGAGCGCCTGCAGCGTGCGGCCGAGTGCCGTGACCGCGCGGAAGACCTCGCTGTCGGGCCCGGCGTGCGGCACCATCGCGGAGTGGTACTTCTCCGCGCCGGCCGCGGACTGGCGCCACTGGAAGAACGCGACGGTGTCGGCGCCGTGGCCGACGTGCAGCAGCGAGTCACGGGCCAGCTCGCCGGGCAGCTTGGCCTGGTTGACGTGCTGCCAGTTGACGGCGCTGGTGGAGTGCTCCATCAGGTACCACGGGCGGTGGCCGGCGATGCCGCTGACGAGGTTCGCGGAGAACGAGAGCTCGTCCAGGCCCTGCGGACCGGGGTGGACGTAGTGGTCGTTGGAGACGAAGTCGACGTCACCGGCCCAGCTCGCGTAGTCCATGCCCCTGGTCTCGCCCATCACCATGAAGTTGGTGGTGACCGGCACGTCCGGGGTGATCTGCGACAGGACCGCGCGCTCGGCGCGCAGGTGGTCGCGCAGGGCGTCGGAGGAGAAGCGCTTGAAGTCCAGCTGCTGCGTGGGGTTGGGGTGGGAGGCGGCCAGCCGGGGCGGCAGGAGCTGCTCCCAGTCGCTGTAGTGCTGGGACCAGAAGGCGGTGCCCCAGGCGTGGTTGAGGGCGTCCAGGGTGCCGTACCGCTCCCGGAGCCAGATCCGGAACGCGCGGGCCGCGTCGTCGGAGTAGTCGTACACGTTGTGGCAGCCGAGCTCGTTGCTCACGTGCCAGGCGGCCAACGCCGAGTGGTTCGCGTAGCGGGAGGCCAACTCCTCCACCAGTCGCAGCGCGTGGGTGCGGAACACCGGGGAGGTGGGCCGCCAGTGCTGCCGGGCGCCCGGCCACAGGGTCTCGCCGGTGCGGGTGACGGGCAGGATCTCCGGGTGCAGCGCGGTCAGCCACGGCGGCGGCGAGGCGGTGGCGGTGGCCAGGTCGACGGCTATGCCGCCCGCGTGGAGCAGGTCCATGACCTCGTCGAGCCAGCCGAAGTCCCAGCTGTCCGCCGTGGGTTGGAGCCTGGCCCAGGAGAAGATGGCGAGCGAGACGATGTTCACTCCGGCCTCGCGCATCAGCCGGATGTCGTCCTTCCACACCTCGCGTGGCCACTGCTCCGGGTTGTAGTCGGCGCCGTAGCCCAGCCGCGGGGAGGTGTCGCCCGCGGGCCAGCGGATCCAACGGTGGGCGGGGGAGGGGTTCGCGGTCATGGCGGGTTCCCTTCGGATGCGCGGGGCGGCGGCGCGCGTGAACGGCGCGCGCCGCTGCCAGAGGTGCGGAGGGCGGACGGTCAGCCGGTGGTGAAGCCCTGCTGGCTGCCGTACTTGAGCGAGGCGTCCTGCCAGGCCTTCAACCCCTGGGTGAGGGTGGTGGAGGAGACGTACGCCTTGCCGACGGTGTCGTTGAAGATCGAGTTGGCGTAGACCTGGAACGGCAGGTACTGCCAGCCCTTGACGACGTTCTTCGCCGACTGGGCGAAGATCTGGTTGGCCTGCTGGCCGCCGAAGTACGGGAAGGCGGTGTTCAGGAACGCGGAGGAGTCCAGGTCCGCGGTGGTCGCGGGGAACGCGCCGCCCTTGATCCGGTCCTGCACGCCGGCGCCCGCGTTCGCGAACTGGAGGAACCCGTACGCCAGGTCCTGGTTGGCGCTCGCCTTCATGACGGCCAGCGAGCTGCCGCCGTTCTCCGCGCTGGCGCTCTGCCCGGCCTGCCACTGCGGCAGCGGTGCGACGCGCCAGTCACCGGATGCGCCGGGGACGCCGGAGACGAAGTTGGCGGGCATCCACGCGCCGGAGGCCAGGGTGGCGATGGTGCCGTCACCGAGGCCCTTGTACCACTGGTCGGACCAGGAGTTGACCGGCGCGACGAGCTTGCCGGAGACCAGCTGCTGCCAGGTGCTGGTGAACGCGGTGCTGCCCGCGTCGGTGAAGTCGACAGACACCTTGGTGCCGTCCACCTTGAACGGGTGGCCGCCCGCCTGCCAGATCAGGCTGGTGGTGAAGCCGGCCTCGCCGGTGTCGTTGGTGATGTAGGCGTTCGGGTTCGCCGCGTGCAGCTTCTTCGCGTCGTCCAGGTACTGCGCCCAGGTCGTCGGGACGGTCAGGCCGTACTTGTCGAAGACCTTCTTGTTGTAGAACAGCGCCATGGGACCGGAGTCCATCGGCAGCGCGTAGACGCCGCCGCCGATGTTCACCGAGCTCCACGGCCCGGGCGAGTAGCTGCCCGACAGCTTGGCGGCGCCGTACTTGCCGAGGTCCTGCACGGACTTGCCGAGTGCGAACTGGCCGAGCGCGAAGTACTCGATCTGCGCCACGTCCGGTCCGCCGCTGCCCGCCTGGACGGCGTTCTGCAGCGCGGTGTACTGCTTGTTGCCGGTGCCGGCGTTCACCAGGTTCACGTGCACCTTGGGGTACTTGGCCTCGAAGTCGGTGACGACCTGCTTGAGGGTGGGTTCCCAGGCCCAGACGGTGATGGTGCCGCCCTTGGCCAGGGCCGCCTGGACAGCGGAGGCCGAGGACGCGGCGTCGGCGGAGCCGGATCCGGTGGTGCTGGAGGAGGCGCAGGCGGTCAGGCTCAGCGCCGCGGCGCACAGCAGTCCGATGCCTTTGACGGCGTGACGTGCGGGGACTCTCAAGGCGTTCACTCCGTTGTGCTCAGTTGCGGATGGCAGGGTGCGGATGGGCAGGGTGGTGCGGCCCCGCGGCTGACTGGGACGGCCGGGGGAGTGCGGGGTGGGGGTTACTCCTTGACGCTGCCGGCGGCCAGGCCTGACTGCCAGTAGCGCTGGAGCAGCAGGAACGCGGCGACGAGCGGGACGATGGTCAGCAGCGAGCCGGTGATGACGAGGTTGAAGACGGGCTGTCCGCCGGCGGTCGCGGCCTGGTCGTTCCAGGCGTTGAGGCCGAGCGTGAGCGGGTACCAGTTCGGGTCCTTGATCATGATCAGCGGCAGGAAGTAGTTGTTCCAGGTCGCGACCACGGTGAAGAGCAGGACCGTCACGATGCCGGGCGCCAGCAGCGGCAGGGCGATGCGGAAGAAGGTGCGCACCTCGCCGGAGCCGTCGACGCGGGCGGCCTCCAGCAGTTCGGTGGGCACGGCCTCGGAGGCGAAGACCCACATCAGGTAGAGGCCGAACGGCGAGACCAGCGAGGGGATGATCACGGCCCAGGGGGTGTTGGTGAGCCCCATCGTGCTGAACATCAGGAAGGTGGGCACCGCGAGGGCGGTGGTGGGCACGGCGACGGCGCCGATGACGACCGCGAAGACGGCCTTCTTGCCGCGGAAGTCGAACTTGGCCAGTCCGTAGCCGGCCAGCACGGACAGCAGGGTGGCGCCGCCGGCGCCGAGGACGACGTAGAGCAGGGTGTTGAGCAGCCAGCGCAGGAAGACGTGGTGGTCGTAGCTCAGCGTCTGGGAGATGTTGTCCCACAGGGCGAAGTGCCCGCTGAACCAGAGCCCGGGGGAGCCGAGCAGATCGGCCTGCGTCTTTGTGGAGCTGACGACCAGCCAGGCGAGCGGGACCAGGGTGTAGAGCACGACCAGGCTCGAGAGGACGGTCAGCGTGGCGCTGCGGCGTGGCCGGTCGACGGAGTGGGCGCGGCGGGGGCGTGCGGGGGGTGTGCGCAGGCGGGCCGTCCGGGCCGGTCGGTGGTGGTTGTCGGTCTGGGTGGGGGCAGGGGTCGCGGTGGTCATCGCTCACGCCTCCTTTCGCATGCCGCGCAGCTGGAAGGCGTAGGCGACGATCATGGTGACGAGGCCCATGATGATCGCGACTGTGGCGGCGTAGTCCTCTTGCTGACCGTTGAAGGCCAGCGAGTAGGTGTAGAGGTTGGGGGTGTAGGAGGTGCTCACGGAGTCGGGCACCAGGGGCCGTAGGATGCTCGGCTCGTTGAACAGCTGGAAGCTGCCGATGATGGAGAAGATGGTGGCGATCATCAAAGCCCCCCGGATCGCGGGCAGTTTGATCGCGGCCACGATCCGCCACTGGCCGGCGCCGTCGATCGACGCGGCCTCGTAGAGGGAGTGCGGGATCACTCGCAGCGCGGAGTAGAAGATCAGCATGTTGTAGCCGATGAACTCCCAGGTGACGATGTTGCCGATGCTCGCGAGGATCAGGTGCGGCGAGAGCGGGTCGGGAAGGGTGATCCCGAAGGTGTGGTCGAGGTCGGCGACCAGGCCGAACCGCGTGCCGTACATGAAGCCCCACATCAGGGTCGCGACGACCGCGGGGACGGCGTAGGGCAGGAACACCGTGATGCGGAAGAAGTCGCGCCCGTACAGTCGGCCGCTGTCCAGTGCCAGGGCCACCAGCAGCGCGATGCCGAGCATGACCGGCACCTGCACCAGCAGGAACAGTCCGACCCGGCCCAGGCCCTCCCAGAACTGCGGATCGTCCACCGCCTGACGGTAGTTGTCGATGCCGACGAAGGTGGTGCCGCCGATCAGCCGGTCCTGGAACAGGCTCAGGTAGACCGAGTAGCCGATCGGTGCGAGGAAGACCAGCCCGAAGACGGCCAGGAACGGTGCGGTGAACCCGAGGCCGATCCAGCCACGCCCGGAGCGGCGGGTGGTACGGGAACGGGCGGGTGGCACGGCAACCGTCATGGTCTTCCTTTGGGGTCGGACACTCCTGGCCGGCGCATGCTCGGCACGGCCGGTGGTTACGTAAACATTCCTGTGTAAGCAAACGGCTACGACCTGGATGTTTACGTAAACATCGCGTAACCTGATGCTGGCATCGGGATCCAAAGGGAGTCAAGAGTTCCTTGCGATCCGGTTGGATCGGACCACGCGCCGGACGCGCGAGGACTTGTGGAGGAGCGCCGTGGAGGACAGGGCCGGGGTCGGGACGTCTGCGAGCGGGGCCGGGGCGGCCGCGCCGCGTCGGCGTCGCGGCGCGTCGATGGCGGACGTCGCGCGGCTGGCGGGAGTCTCCTCGCAGACGGTCTCCCGGGTCTCCAACGGCAGTCCCGGCGTCGTCGAGGAGACCCGCACCCGTGTCCTCGCCGCCATGCGGGAACTGGGCTACCGCCCCAACAGCGCCGCCCGCGCCCTCAAGCACGGCGAGTTCCGCACCCTGGGCGTCATCCTGTTCAACCTCTCCACCACCGGCAATGTGCGCACCCTGGAGGCCATCGCCGACTCCGCCGCGCGGGAGGGCTATGCGATCACGCTGATGCCCGTCGCCGTGCCCACCCAGACCGACGTGCGCGGCGCCTTCACCCGGCTCGGCGAGCTCGCCGTCGACGGGATTATCGTGATCATGGAGGTGCACCTCCTGGACGCCTCCACCATCTCGCTCCCGCCGCACGTCCAGGTCGTCGTGGTCGACTCCGACGCCGGTGACCGCTACACCGTCGTCGACACCGACCAGCGCGGGGGAGCCCGGGCCGCCGTCGAGCACCTGCTCGGACTCGGCCATCGCACCGTGTGGCACCTGGCCGGTCCGCCCGACTCCTTCGCCGCCCAACGCCGTACCGAGGCCTGGCTGACCGCCCTGCGCGAGGCCGGAAGGACGGTCCCGCCGCTGCTGTTCGGCGACTGGTCGGCCGAGTCCGGCTACAAGGCCGGCAAGCTGGTGCCGGACGACTGCACCGCCGTCTTCGCCGCGAACGACCAGATGGCGCTGGGGCTGCTGCGCGCCCTGCACGAGCGCGGGCGGCGCGTGCCCCAGGACATCAGCGTCGTCGGCTTCGACGACATCCCCGAATCCGCGTCCTTCATCCCGCCGCTGACCACGGTGCACCAGGACTTCGCCGAGGTCGGGCGCCGCTGTGTGGACGGCGTGCTGCGCCAGATTCGTGACCAGTCGGCGGAGCGCGGCACCGCGCTGGTGCCCACCCGCCTCGTCCGGCGGGACAGCACCGGGCCCGCGCCGAGCGATGGGTGACGGTCCGTCAATCCTGGTGACGGCCCGCACGGACGCGCGGCCTTCGGGGACGGGATCCGTCCCGCGCTCTTGACTTCCCTTGGACAAGAGGTTCAGACTCGCTGACCGGACCGGGATGGTTACGCAAACATGATCCCGATCCGGGCGCCTCGGACGGCCGATCCGTGGGCGTGGCACGCCATCTGACGGCGAGTCCGACCACCCGCGCGCCGCCCGAGCCCAGCACCACCGGACTCCTCGACCGGAGCGGCGGCAGCCGGCCGGCTTCGCCGCTCCGTCCCCACCCGACAGGAGCCCCATGTTCCGTGCGACACGCGCGGCCCGCGCCGCAGCTCAGCCGCGCCGGGCCACCCGAACCGTCCTCGCGCTGGGCACCGCCCTCGCCGCGACTCTGCTCCCCACCGTCGCCCCCACCTCCGCCGGCGCCGCGACCGGCGCAGCCCAGATCACCGGAGCCGCGCAGACCATCACGGGCTTCGGTGCCTCCGGCGCCTGGTGGCCGAACGACCTCGCCAACTTCTCCACCACCGCCCAGACCCAGGCCGCCGACCTGCTCTTCACCAGCTCCGGCATCCAACTCAGCCAGTACCGCTACAACATCGGCGGAGGCGGCACCGGCGTCTCGGTCACCGCACGCGCCCCGCAGACCTTCCTGACCTCCTCCGGCAGCTACGACTGGACGAGGGACCCCGGCGGGCAGAAGTTCCTCTCCCTCGCCGCCGCCGACGGCGTCCCGGACCTCATCGGCTTCGTCAACAGCGCGCCCGCCGCCTGGACCACCAACGGCAAGAGCTGCGGCGGCTCCGTCAACACCGGCCAGGACGCCGCCTACGGCAGCTACCTCGCCACCATCGCCGCCCACTTCGCTGCCCAGGGCGAGGCGTTCGACCAGATCAGCCCCATGAACGAACCCGATGACTCGTTCAGCTCCTGCGGTCAGGAGGGCATGTCCGTCGCCCCCTCGGCCCGCGCCGGCGTCATCGACGCGGTCGGCTCCGCGCTCAGGAGCGCCGGGCTGTCCACCACCGTCATCGCGGACGAGTCAAGCCAGACCACGCAGCTCACCTCCGAGGCCCCGACCTGGCTCGCCGACGCCTCCGCGCCCGGCTACGTCAGCGCCATCGCCCATCACACCTACAACTTCCCCTCCGGCAGCCAGTTGGAGCAGGTCGGCGCCCTCGGTGCCACGAACAGCAAGCCGGTCTGGGCCACCGAGATCTGCTGCCAGGTCAGCGGCGGGGGCTACGGCCAGCAGTACGACCCGACCATCACCGGCGCGCTGACCATGGCCAACTCTGTTTACGACGACCTGGCCTACGGCAACGACAGCGCCTTCCAGTGGTGGACCGCGCTCTCCTCCGAGCTCGGCTGCGACCCCACCACGAGCGGCAGTTGCGCCACCACGGTCAACTCCAGCGGCTGGAACGACGGCCTGGTCTACTACGACCCGAACTACGCGAGCGACGGCAACCAGACCCTCTACCCGACCAAGCGCTTCTACGCGCTCGGCCAGTACAGCAAGTTCGTGCGCCCCGGCGCCGTCCGCTACGCGGTCGCCGGCTCGCCCGGTGGCGTCCAGACGCTCGCCTTCTGGCAGAACAACGCCTGGACGGTCGTCGCGACGAACACCAACAGCTCCGCCACCGCGCTGACGCTCAACGCCGGCAGCGGCACGCTCACCCCGACGGCGAGCTACCGCACCAGCGTGACCCAGAGTCTCGCCTCCGTCGCGGCGCCGAGTGTCTCCGGCGGAGCGCTCACCGCGACGCTGCCCGCCCAGAGCATCACCACCTACGTCCTGGCGAGCGCCGGGCAGCCTGGCACCACCGCGCCGACCGGCCAGACTCTGACCGGCGTCCAGTCCGGCCGCTGCCTCGACGTCCCGGGCGGCTCCACCACCAACGGCACGCAGTGGGAGCTCTACGACTGCAACGGCGGCAGCAACCAGCACCTGACGCTGACCGCCTCCGGCGCGGTCACCGTCTACAGCGGCAGCAGCCTCAAATGCCTCGACGGCTACCAGGGCGGCACCGCCCCAGGCACCGTCGTGGACCTCTACTCCTGCAACGGCGGCGCCAACCAGACCTGGGTGTTCCACCCGGACGGCAGCCTCACCAACGCGGCCTCCGGCCTCTGCCTCGACGCCTACGGTCAGGGCACCGCCAACGGCACCAAGATCGACGAATGGACCTGCAACGGCGGCAGCAACCAGCAGTGGACCTTGGGCTGACCGCACCACCTGCCGGGGCGGCCGCCCCATGCTCCGCCCGGCCGCCCCGGCATCGGAGAGTCGGACGGGAAGCCGAGGGCAGTGGCAGTGCCCGGGGGGATCCTGATCGGAAGACGGGGCCAAAGGACGACGACAGAGCGGATCACTGGCCCCATTCCCAGCGCAACCCGAAGCACGACACGGTCAGATCGAGCGCTGCCGCCGTGAGTCGGTCGTAGGGGTCGAGGTGGACGGATCTCTCCGAGGCGCGGCCCTCTCCCACGGTCGGCCTGCTGAACTGCACGCATCGAACGGGTAGTCGCGGCCCGGAGAACTGGATCTCGACCACGTACTCGCGCATCGGCCTGTCGAAGTACTTCTCCCATGAGGTGTCCGCGAGATACGGCGCCGTGAACTCGACTTCGTGTTCCATGACGGCGAACTCGCCACGCCGCAGCCCCTGGCCGAACAGCAGCTCGGCCACGACCGCGTTGGCCCGTGGCGCGGTCACCACCCTCCCCAGGCGGCAGCCGCGAACCGCATGGATCCGAGGAGCCGGTGCCCCCTCGTCCGTGCGGTAGAGCGTCATGATCCGGTCGGCGCCGTCCTCCAGGGCCCGCATCACGCGACGGCTCCAGACCCGCCGGATCCGGGCGTCAGGCCCCACTTCTATGCGGTCGTGACGTGACAGGTCGGCGAGCTGCTCGCCCCCGGCCTGGTCGAACCCGCCCTCGTCGAAGGCCCGGGCCATGATCGTCTCGTCCTGGTAGGCCTCGGCGAAGCTCAACGGATCGAGTCTGCGGCCACGTCGACGCGGAGGCGGGAGCAGGGCGGCGAGGGTGCCCGCCTCGACCTGGAGGAGGACCTCCAGCCTGGACAGGGCCTCCAGCGAGCCGGTGCGCTCCGGTTGGCTGCGGCCGGACTGCCAGTGGCTGAGCGTCGCCATGCTCACGGGTGTTCCCGCCGCGAGGAGCTTGGCCTGGATCCGCTCCAGGCTCAGACCACGGGCCTGGATCGCCTCGCGCAGCGCCGCCTGAAAGGGAGAGGGGACGAGGGCATTCGTGTGCGTTCCTTCTGTCGGCGTTCCCGCCGCAGTCGCCTGTTCCGTGGCCATGGTGCCCTCCTGGCCAAGTCGATCGGATCCCGACGATGGTTCATGCGCAGGGCGAAGTCAAGAGCCGTGCGTGCGGGAGCCCCCGCCCGGATCGACCCGTTCTTCACATTTAGCTCTTTGTTGTGCCCTTGATCGGGCGTCAGTAACTTTCCAGCCATCCGCGCAGCTCAACGGCTCACACCGGGACAGCGCGGCGGATTCTGTCGCTGGGCACGTCGTGCGCCGACGCTCTCCGCGGACCCCGTCTACAAGGAAGGGCACCCCCATGCCTGAAAGCTCCCGGCGTCGCCGCATCGGCGCCGCTGCCGCCGCAGTGATAGGCCTGTCGGCCTTCACACTGTCGTCCGCGCCCGCCATGGCTGCCCCCGCGTCCGGTGCGCAGAGCCCGTCCGCGGTCGTGAAGAAGGCCCACCCTGACGCAATGCTCTCGCTGGCGACGACGCGGGCGACGCAGACCTGGGAGAAGACCCACGCGGCGGCGTCCACCCGGGCCGCGGCCGCCACCGTCGGCACGAACACCCTCGCCTACAACGGCGGCACGAGCGGCATGGGCGTCATGAGCGGCGCCAAGACCAAGGTGTACCTGGTCTTCTACGGAAACCAGTGGGGGACCCAGGGCACCGACGCCAACGGCAACGCGACGTTCTCCGGGGACCCGGACGGCGGCGCGCCCGTGGCACAGCAGATGTTCAAGGGCATCGGCACCAACGGCGAGACCTGGTCGGCCGACCTGACCCAGTGGTGCGACGGTCCAGGCGTCACCGCCGGCGCGTACTCCTGCCCGACCAACCTGCCGGCCTCGCAGTTCGTCCCGTACCAGAGCGGCGGCGTGCTGGCCGGCGTCTGGAACGACAACGCGGCCGCGTCCCCGGCGTCGGCGACCGAGGCACAGCTCACGCAGGAGGCGATCAACGCGGCGGGGCACTTCGGCAACACCACCGCCGCCTCGAACCGCAACGCGTACTACGTCATCCTGTCTCCGCACGGCACGAACCCGGACAACTACCAGAGCCCCACCCAGGGCTACTGCGCCTGGCACAGCTGGAACGGCGACACCAGCCTCGCCGGGGGCCCGTTCTCCTCCCCGTACGGCAACATCGCGTTCAGCAACCAGCCCTACAACATGGACATGGGCGCCACCTGCGGAGTCGACTTCCTGAACTCCGGGAGCGCGGGCACTCTCGACGGCTGGACCATCACCCTCGGCCACGAGTGGCACGAGATGATGTCGGACAGCTACACGACCACCGGGTGGGCCAACCCTGGCACCAACGGTGGCACGAAGAACTACGAGAACTCCGACGAGTGCGCCTGGATCAAGGGCGGCCAGCCCGGCGGGGTCGCCAACGTCAGCTTCGGCACGTACGGCACCTACGCCGAGCAGGCGAGCTGGTCCAACGACACCAACAGCTGCGCCATCTCGCACGCGATCCTCACGCACGGTGGCTCCACCGCCAACACCGTGACCGTGACGAACCCGGGCAACCAGAGCTCCAAGGTCGGCGGCTCGGTCTCCCTTCAGGTCCAGGCCACTGACTCGGCGTCCGGTCAGACACTGACCTACAGCGCCACGGGCCTGCCGGCCGGTCTGTCGATCAACTCCTCGACGGGTCTGATCACCGGTAGCCCGACCGCCGCCGCCACCTCCTCCGTGACCGTCACGGTCAAGGACGGCACCGGTGCCACCGGCTCGACCTCCTTCTCCTGGACCACCACCGCAGCCACCGGTGGCTGCACCGCGGCCCAGCTCGTCGGGAACGGCGGTTTCGAGAACGGCACCGCGCCGTGGACCGGCACCACCGGCTCGATCGTCGCCTCGTCCCTGTACGGCATCCCGGCCCACTCGGGGAGCTACGCGTCGATCCTGGACGACTACGGCTACGCCGCCACCGACACCCTGGCCCAGACCGTGAGCATCCCGGCCACCTGCACGAACGCCGCCTTCTCCTTCTGGCGGTACATCACCACCGCCGAGTCCGCGCTCGGCGCGGCGGACACGCTGAAGGTGCAGGTCCTCAACGCGTCCGGCACCGTCCTGGCCACCTTGCACACCTACAGCAACCTGGACGCGGACAACCAGTGGGACCAGGCGTCCTACTCGCTGAGCCAGTTCGCCGGCCAGACCGTCACCCTGAAGTTCACCGGCACCGAGACCGACACGTACGGCGGCTCGACGGCCTTCGCGCTCGACGACGTCGCACTCAACGTCTCCTGACACCGCACCCCGTCCCAGTGGCGCCCCGGGTACCGCCGGGGCGCCACTCGGCTTCCGCGCAGCGGGACGAGCGACGGGTCGAGCCGGCCCTCAATCGGAGTCCTCGGGCGAGCGCGCCGCGCCGCGGCGGCGCAGCCATGCGCGAGCGACCAGAGCCGTGACCAGGACGGCGACGGCGGCCAACAGCCACAGCTGGTACCGCAGTGCCTGGCGATAAAGGGGGCCGATGTCACTGCCGGCGGTGTACCCGAGTGCGGTCCACACCGCCGTCCAGGCAGCCGCCCCCACCGCGTTCGCGGTGGTGAAACGGGGGCGCGACAGGCAGTTCACGCCGGCCAGCACCCCGTTGGTCTGCCGCAGCACGTCCACGAAGCGGGCCACCAGCACGATCCACACCCCCCGCCGACGGTAGTACTCCTCCGCACGCGCGTACCGGGCCTCGGTCAGCCGGACATAGCGGCCGTAGCGGTGAACCAGCGCGACGCCCTGCCACCGCCCCAGCGAGTAGGCGAGCTCCGCAGCCACGAAAGCCGCCGCCCAGCCCACGGCGGCGACCGCGAACACGTTCATCCGCCCGGTCCCCGCATACACCGCCGCGACGATCAGCATCGTCTGCCCCGGCACGGGCACCAGGATGTTGTCCAAGCCCACCAACAGCGCCAGCATGGCGTAGCCGCCCCGGTCCAGGAGCGGTTGCAAGTGAGCCAGCGCCCCCGGCAGTCCCGCGCTTCCACTCACGCCACGCCTCTCTTCGACTCCCGCAGTCGGCTCCTGCCCGGACCGGTCGCGCGCACACCTGCCGTCGAGGTTCCGGGCCGAAGGACTGGGTTGCGAGGCGGTCCCGTCGGACGGAGGGTGTGGTCATGAACGACCTGACGGCGCAGAGCAGGATGAACTGATGGCCACGCCACACATCGCCGCCGAGCCCGGCGATTTCGCCCCGCGCGTGCTGATGCCGGGCGACCCCCGCCGGGCCCTTCGCATCGCCACCGACTTCCTGGCGGACGCCCGGCAGGTGACGGACGTGCGCGGCATCCTCGGCTTCACCGGCACATACCGGGGCGAGCCGATGTCCGTGATGGCCTCGGGCATGGGCGCGCCGTCCATCAGCATCTACGCCACCGAACTCTTCCGGTTCTACGGGGTGGAGCGCATCATCCGGGTCGGAACGGCTGGTGCCCTCCAGGCGTCCCTGGCCCTCGGCGATGTGATCGTGGCCTCGGCCGCGCACACCGACGCGACCACGGCCACGGTCCGTGTGCCGGGAGTGTCCCTGTCCTTGGCGCCGTCGCCGCGACTGCTCGTCGACGCGATCACCGTGGCGGGGGACGCGGCCCAGGTGGGGCCGGTGTTGAGCTCGGACTACTTCTACCTCGACCGCCCCGAGGTCATCGACCGGCTCGCAGCGCTGGGCACCCTTGCCGTCGAGATGGAAGCGGCCGGCCTGTATGCGGTGGCCGCGGCCGAGCGACGTGAGGCCCTCACCGTACTGACGGTCAGCGACCACATCCGCACCGGTGAGGCGATGGACGCGGTCACTCGCGAGACCCGGTACGAGCACATGGTCGACATCGCCGCGCGCGCCCTGCTCGCCCGCCCGGTTGTCGGAGCAACGGGATCCGCGTGAAGGCTGTGGTTCCGTCCTTCGCGGCCGCAGCCCTTTTCGCTACCGGGCGACTCGGGCCTGCAAGATGAGGTCCCGCGGTTCGGCGAAGCCGAGGCTGCGGTAGAGCCCCTCGCCGTCAGGTGTGGCGGCCAGGCGAACCGTCGTGGCGGCCGGCTCGTCAGCGAACCAGTTCAGCAGGGCGCTCAGGCAGGCACGGGCGAGTCCGCGGCTGCGGAAGTCCGGAACTCGACCAGTCGGTCGATGTCCGCGGGGCCGGCACGCCGGATCAGAGCGCGCTCTCGGTTTCCGTCACCCGAGTCTCCTCTGTCTGGGCTCAGACCGGGACGGTCTCTCCGACCGGCACGATCGTGAGGGGCACCTTGCTGAGCATCTCCGGACTGAGGAACCGTGCGGTCGACTGTTGCCCGATCTCGCTGAGCATGACCTCATGAATCTGGATCAGGTGGCTGGGCGCCACCTCCCGAACGAAGTCGGCCGCCTCGCCGAGCTTGGTCCAGGGGCCGCTGGTGGGCAGCAGCAGAGTGCCGACGGCGGCGTCGGGGGCGTGGTAGGCGTCGCCCGGGTGGTAGAGGCGGCCGTCGACGAGGTAGCCGAGATTGGTCACGCGCGGGATGTCGCGGTGGATGGACGCGTGGAGGTCGCCGAAGACCGCGACGTCGAAGCCCGCGACGGTGATGCTGTCGCCGGCCCGGACAGCCGTGACTTGGCCGCGACGGGCCGACCACCGCTCGACCACCGACGCGGGACCGTAGACCCGAAGCTCGGGCCGGGCGTCCAACGACTTCGCGATCAGCTCCTCGTCGAAATGGTCGAAGTGCTCGTGGGTGATCAGCACGGCGTCGGCGGCGGCCACCGCCGACGCGGCGTCGGGCGTGAACGTGCCCGGATCGATGACGATCCGCGCGTCCTCCTTGGCCAGGGAGACACAGGCGTGCGCGTGCTTGGTCAGCTGCATCGGAACAACCTCTCGCCAAATCTACAGCCTGAACTGTACAGGGTAAACTGTATACCTGGTAGCGTGGACGCATGCCCGAGCAGCCATTGCCACCCGTGGACCGACTCGCAGCAGCCCTGCGCATCACGGTCGGCACCCTGGTGCGCGCCACGCGGTCCTCCGACCGACTCGAGCCGATCCCGGCGACGGTCCTGGACCTGATCGACCGGAACGGGCCGATGACCACGGCCGAGCTCGCGGCCGGCCGCGGCGTGCGCCACCAGACGATGGCCGCCACCGTCAAGGAACTCAGCGATGCCGGCTACCTGATCGCCGGCCCCGACCCGGCCGACGCGCGCAAGCGGATCCTCGCGCTGACCACGGCTGGACGGAGCGTGCTCGAAGCCGACCGCCATGGCCGCGTCGGCGCCATCGCCGAGGCCATGGCCGACAGCCTGAGCGAGGACGAGCTGCGCGTCCTGGCCGACGCGCTGCCCGTCCTCGACCGGATCGCCGCGAGGATCGCCGAGGGCGGTTCACCGGCCGACCGCGGTCCCGTCACCGGCGCCTGGTGAATCCGGCCCCCCTCGCGGCCGGATGAACGACTCGACTCCGCCCTGCGGCGAGTGGACCGCGTCCCCTACAGGCCCGTCAGGTCCAGCCGCCACAGCCCCCGGCCGTGGGTGGCGACCACCACCGCGTGACCGGACGGGTCCAGCGTGACGTCGGTCGCCACCGAACTCGGCAGGCCCTGGCCCAGGCGGGACCAGTGGGTGGGCGAGCGGAGCGACGCGGTGTAGACCAGGTGGTCGGTGGCCAGGACCAGCCGGTCGTTCGCGATCACCAGGGCGTCGCCCGGCAGGTCTGGCAGGTTGCCGCTGATGTCCCGCCAGGTCGTGCCGCCGTCGCGGGACTCGAAGACGTGGCCGGTGCCCGCGGTCGGGATCCACTTGCTCGAGTAGCCGCCGTACACGGCGTAGACGTGCGCGGGATCGGCCGGGTCGCTCACCAGGGCGGAGACGTACCGGTTCGGCAGGTTGGGGGCGCTGACGTTGTGCCAGGCGCCGCCGAAGTCGGTGGCGATGCCGCTGTGGAAGCCGTCGCCGCTGTCGTCGGACGGCGTGCACGAACCGCACCAGCCGACGTAGTCCACACCGTGGTCCGCCTCGACGGCGGTCGCCGAGGCCTTCGCGCCCAGGTCGTAGGCCTGCTTCCAGTCGCAGCCCGCCGCGTCCTTCGCGCAGACGGTGTCGAAGCCCTTCTGCGTGTCCCAGACGTAACGGCCCGCGACGACCCAGTGGTTCAGGTCGGCCCGGTCCGCGCTGTACGGCGCGATGAACTGCATGCCCGGATCGCAGTCGGCGATCGGTGTGCCGCTGCTGTCGCAGCTCGGGCTGATGTCGCGGAACGCCGGGCTCTTGCCGTCGGAGCGGCCACCCGTCGTGGTCACCGTGATGTCGCCGCGCACGTACTCCGCCGCTGCCCGGTCGGCGTCGGCCGGGTCCACGACGACGTCACCGCCGTCGCCGGCGAACGGCTGGAGCACGTCGTGCGAGCCGCCCCGGACCAGCGTGCCCCCGTTGTCCTGCAGGCCGCCCCAGTACGCCGTGCCGCCCTGGGGATCGCGGCCCGCGCCGACGTAGAAGTACTGGAGCGTGCGCAGGCCGGCGTTGAGGTCGCGCCAGTGGCCCGGTGCGCTGTCGGAGGCCGGCCGGGACCAGACGCCGCCGTCGCTGCCCACGTACAGCGTGCCGTCCGCGGCGATCGCGACGGCGTGCTGGTCGGTGTGCACGGTGGGCGGGCAGCCGGCGGGGGTGCCGTAGCAGGGCAGGGTGTAGTTCCAGAAGGGCGCGAGCGTGTGCCAGGTCGAGCCGCCGTCGCGGGTCTCGTAGATCTCCTCCAAGCCGACGTACACATGCCTCGGGTCGGCGGGGTCGACCTTGACGTACTGGTTGTACCAGGCGCCGACGCCCGGCTCGTAGCCGCTGGGGAAGGTCTGTGCGGACCCGGACCGGGCCAGCGTGCCCGCGTCGGCGAGCAGCTTCCACGGGCCGCTGGGGTCCCCGGTCGGCGACACGTACAGGCCCTTGAACGACGTGGACTGCAGCGGGGCGGGCCGCTTGCCGGCCAGGTACGCGGGGGACTGGATCAACGCGTACAGGGCGCCGCCGTCGGGGGCGTAGTCCAGGCTGGTCCGCCCGATGTCCGAACTGTCGATCCCTGCGGGTTGTATGAGCGTGAACGTGCCCGGCGCGCCGCCCCGGGTGGAGAGGTACAGCCCGTCGTACGGTGTGCCGCTGCGGTAGCCGAGCGCCGCGAGCACGGTGTCCCCGTCGCCTCCGGGCCGGACCACCACGCTGGAGATGATCGAGGTCCGGGTCGGGTCGTGGGTCGGGTTGGGGTCCGGCTGGAGCACGGGCTGCCAGGGCTTGTTGCGGGCGGCTTCGAGCGGACGGCGCCACAGGCCGTGGCTGGTCGCCGCGAAGACGTACCGACCGTTGCCGGTGAGCGTGGCGACCTGGCCGTTCAGGAGCTCGTCGCCGCCGACCCGTTGGTAGGTCCGGCCGTGGTCGGTGGAGCGGTACACGCCCTGGCCGGTGTAGTTGTCACCACTGGTGTTGGCCTCTCCGGTGCCCACCCACAGCGAGTGGTCCTGCGGGTCGACCCAGAGCGCGCCGACGGAGGCGGTGGTCTGGTCCTGGAACTCCGGCTGCCAGTGCCGGCCGCCGTCCTGGGAGCGCCAGACACCACCGTCCGCGAAGCCGGCGTACACCCACCGCCCGTCCGTGGTCAGGGCGGAGGCCCTGCCGGTGACCAGGCCCCAGCCGGAGCCGTAGTCGGAGTACGACGGGTCGGCGTAGGCCGGATCCTCGCTGTTGGTCGAACCGCTGGTGACCTCCGTCCAACGGCCGCCGATCGCGCGCAACCGGTTGCCGGCGGCGGCGCCTTGCTCCGGCGCGGCGCCGGAGACCGTGGCGGCGGGGGCAGTTCGCGCCGCGGCGAACTGCCGGGCGGCGGCGACCGGATCGTCGGGATCGCCGGAACCGCCGTCGGCGTGACCGGCCTTGGGAACGGTCGGCTGGACGAGGTGTTCCAGGGCCGCGAGTTGGCGTTCGGCGGTGGGCGGCAGGGCCTTGGCCGGCAGAGGCTCGGGTGCGGCGCCGGCGGTGCCGCCGGTGCCGCCGGTGAGCACCACCGCGGCCGCGAGGGCGACCGCGAGCAGGTGGGAGCGTTGGAGCATCGAAGTGCCTCCTGGGCATGGATCGACGTCGATTTCGGTGCTCCCGCCACCACTGGACGCCGGTGAGCCTAGAGGGGCGACCCCGAATTCGCCTAGCCCCCAAAGACGTTGGGAGCACCCCCTTCGGATGGCCAAAGGGGCAGGTCAGGTGGGGGGATAACGCCGGATTATGGGGAAGTGGGATTGCCCCGCCGGCCCCGGCCCGTTCGATGCTTGCCGTGGACGTCCACCTGGCTCGGACGGTCGGCCGCAGGCTCCCGCCCCGCGCCGGCCGTCC
Source organism: Streptacidiphilus pinicola (assembly GCF_003258295.1). Lineage (GTDB taxonomy): Bacteria > Actinomycetota > Actinomycetes > Streptomycetales > Streptomycetaceae > Streptacidiphilus > Streptacidiphilus pinicola. The sequence continues at coordinate 28,781 of NZ_QKYN01000032.1, forward strand.
CGCGATGCTCCGGTGTCGGCGCGCACGGGCAGACGTCCAGGCAACTGTGAAATGTCACATGGCAGATGGAGTGACTGTGAAGGCAAGACGATCAGGGCTGGTCGCACTCGCCGCTCTGGGCCTGATCGCCGTGGCGGGCTGTGGGGGAGCCGGCCACGGCGACGAGGGGCAGGGCCGGGTCGCCAAGGGAGGCACGCTGTACGTGCTGTCCACCCTCGACCTGGAACACCTCGATCCGGCCCGCAACTACGTGACCTCGTCCGAGGACGTGAGCCGCCTCGTCTACCGGACGTTGACCACCTACGCGGCCGCACCCGGCAAGGCCGGCGGCGAGATCGTGCCGGATCTCGCGACGGACACCGGCCGACCGAGCGACGGAGCCCGGACCTGGACCTTCACCCTCAAACCGGGTGTGAAGTACGAGGACGGGCGGCCCATCACCAGTCAGGACATCAAGTACGGCGTCGAGCGCACGTTCGCGGCCGAGCTTCCCGAAGGACCGCCGTACGCCCGCATGTGGCTGGCCGGGGGCAGCACCTACCAGGGCCCCTACAAGGACAAGCAGGGGCTCGCCTCGATCGGGACCCCCGACACCAGGACGATCGTCTTCCGACTCGACCGGCCCGTGGCCGACTTCGGCTCCGCGGTCTCGCTGCCGATGTTCGCTCCGGTGCCAGCCGACAAGGACACCGGTGTCCGCTACGACAGTCGCCCGTTCTCGTCCGGCCCGTACGAGATCGCGGATTTCCAACCCCACAAGCAGCTCACGCTGGTCCGCAACACCTACTGGAACCCGGCCACCGACACCGTGCGCAAGGGCTTGCCGGGCAAGGTCGTCATCGACCTCAACCTCGATCCGGCCGTGGTCGACCAGCGGCTCATCGCCGGCACCGGAAAGGACGCGGACGCCGTCGCGTTCGAACCGATAGGTCCCGCCTCCGTCGGCCCGGTGATGGCCGATCCTGCCGTCCGCAAGCGCCTGGTGACCGGCGACTCGATCAACACCCGCTACCTGTCCATCAACACGGCCCACAAGCCGCTCGACGACGTGCGGGTCCGAGAGGCGATCGCCTACGCGCTCGACAAGGACGCACTGCGCACCACACGAGGCGGCCCGATCGCCGGCGACATCGCCACCACCCTGCTCCCTCCCGCACTCCCCGGTGCCGGACCGGACGACCCCTTCCCGAGCCCGGGCGACAAGGGAGACCCGGCCAAGGCCAAGGCGCTCCTCGCCGAGGCGGGCCACAGCTCCGGACTCACCCTCACCCTCGACACCCCGGCCACCACGGCGGGCCAGGCGCAGGGCGAGGCGGTCCAGGCGTCGCTGAGCCGAGCCGGCATCACCGTGAAGATCAACACGATCAGCACCTCGGCGTTCTACAGCACCGTCGGGAACACCAGCCAGGAGCACGACCTGGTGATCGACGGCTGGACGCCCGACTGGCCGACCGCCTCCACCTACCTGCCGCTGGTCTTCGATGGGCGGCAGATCACCGCCGAGGGCAACAACGACCACGCCCAGTACGACTCCGCTAAGGTCAACGCCCGGCTCGACGCGATCGCCGCGATGAAGGACCCCGCGGCCGCCGCGGCCGCCTACGGCGAACTCGCCAAGCAGATCATGCGGGACGTCCCCGTCGTCCCCTTCCTGTGGGACAAGGCGGCGATCCTCGTCGGCTCCCACGTCGGCGGCGCCTACGGCCACATCGCCTATGTCGGCCGGCTGGACCTGGTCTCCCTCGGGTTGCGCCCGTGACGGCGACGCTGCCCGCCTCGGTACCCGGTGCGACCCGCCGCGCCGACCGGCGGGAAGCCTCCTTGCTGCGACGCCTGCTGACACAGCCGTCGTCGGCGCTCGCGCTGGTCTCCGTCTGCCTCCTGGTCGCCGTCGCCCTGGGCGCCCCGCTGATCACCTGGCTCACCGGCACGTCGCCCACCGCGTTCCACTCCGAAGCCGTGGATCCGGCGCTCGGTGGACTGCCACGGGGCGCCGCCGGTGGGATCACCTCTGCGCACTGGCTGGGCGTCGAGCCGGGCAGCGGTCGGGACATTCTGGCCCGCGTCGCCTACGGAGCCCGGGTCTCCCTGCTGATCTCCGTGCTCGCCACCGCCATCTCCGTGGCGCTCGGCACAGCGCTGGGGCTCGCCGCCGGGTTCTTCGGAGGCTGGACCGACGCGGTGATCGGCCGCGTGATGGACCTGCTGATGTCCTTCCCCAGCCTCATCTTCATGATCGCGCTGATCTCCGCCGCGCCCGGCGTCAACCGGCAGCTGCTCCTCGTCGTCGTGCTCGGCTTCTTCGGCTGGCCCTACGTCGGACGGCTGGTGCGCGGCCAGGCGACCGTGCTGGCCCGCGGGGAGTTCGTCGCCGCGGCCCGAGTGCTGGGCGCGTCGCGGCGAGCCCTGCTGGTGCGGGAGGTGCTGCCCGGCCTCACCGGTCCGGTCCTCGTGGTGGCGACCATGTCGATCCCCAACTACGTCGCCACCGAGGCGGGGTTGTCCTTTCTCGGCATCGGGGTGCAACCGCCGACCCCCTCATGGGGTCAGATGATCGCGGCCGCCGTGCCCTGGTACGCCGCCGACCCGATGTACTTCCTGATTCCCGGCGCCTTCTTGTTCATCACCGTCCTCGCGTTCAACGTCCTCGGCGACGCGATACGGGACGCGCTCGACCCCAGGAGCCGACGATGATCCTCTACGCCCTGCGCCGGCTGGCCGTCGCGGTGGTGATCCTGCTCGTGATCTGCGGTGCGACCTTCGCCATCTTCTACCTGATGCCGGCCGATCCGGCCCAGGGCGCATGCGGCAAGGCGTGCAGCCCGGAGCGGATCGCGCAGATCCGCACGACGCTCGGCCTGAACCATCCGGTGCTGATCCAGTTCCGCGACTACCTCGCCGGGATCGTGGCGGGCCGCAGCTACGGCACGGGCGCACAGGCCGTCACCTGCCCGATCCCGTGCCTGGGATTCAGCTTCCAGACCAACGAACCGGTCTGGGGGCTGCTCACCGAGCGACTGCCGGTCAGCGTCTCGATCGCCGTGGGAGCAGCGGCGCTGTGGCTGGCCGTGGGCGTCACGGCCGGGGTGGTCTCCGCGTTGCGCCGGGGCAGCGTGTGGGACCGGGCGGCGATGGTGGCGGCGCTCGGCGGAGTCTCGCTGCCCGTCTACTTCACCGCGCTGGTGCTGCAGTACCTCCTCGTCGTCAAGGCCGGGGTGCTGCCGTATCCGCAGGCGGTCGCGCTCACCGACGACCCGGTCGGCTGGGCCGAGTCGATGCTCATGCCGTGGATCACGCTGGCCATGCTCTACGCCGGTATCTACGCCCGGATCACCCGGGGCGAGATGCTGGAGAGCCTCGGTCAGAACTTCGTGCGCACGGCCCGCGCCAAGGGGCTGCCTGAGCGGACCGTGCTGCGCCGGCACGCGCTGCGGCCGGCGCTGATGCCCATCGTGACGATCTTCGGGATGGACCTCGGCGCCCTGCTCGGCGGCGCCCTGATCACCGAGTCGGCCTTCGGCCTGCCCGGCGTGGGCAAGTTGGCGGCCGATGCGATCAACAGCGCGGACCAGCCGGTGATCCTCGGCGTGACGCTGTTCGCCGCAGGGTTCGTCGTGCTGGCCAACGTCGCCGTGGACCTCGTCTACGCGGCCCTGGACCCGAGGGTGAGGGCCGTGGGATGAGCCTGCTGACCGTACGGGATTTGAGCGTCGAATTTCCCTCCGGGGTACGCGCCGTGGACGGGCTCGACCTGGAGCTGGACGCCGGGCGGGTGCTCGGCGTGGTCGGCGAGTCCGGAAGCGGCAAGTCCGTGACGAGTCTCGCCGTGATGGGCCTGCTCCCGCCGGACACCCGGACATCGGGTGACATCCGCTTCCAGGGGAGGCAGTTGACGGGCGCCGGCCCGCGGGCCCTGCGGGCCCTGCGCGGCGACCGGATGGCGATGATCTTCCAGGATCCGCTGTCCTGTCTCAACCCCTACTACACGGTGGGCTTCCAGATCGCGGAGGCCTACCGGGCCCACCGCCGAGCCGGGCGCCGCGCGGCCCGCGACATCGCCGTGCGGATGCTCGACCGGGTGGGCATCCCCGAGCCCGAGCGCCGGGCCCGCGCCTACCCGCACGAGTTCTCCGGCGGTATGCGACAGCGCGTGCTGATCGCGATGGCGCTCTGCCTGGAACCCGACCTGCTGATCGCCGACGAACCGACCACGGCACTGGACGTGACCGTGCAGGCACAGATCCTCGACCTGCTGCGGGAGCTGCGGGAGCGGTCCGGCACCGCGATCATGCTCATCACCCACGACATGGGGGTGGTCGCGGGGCTGGCCGACGACGTCGTGGTGATGCACGGCGGCCGCGCCGTCGAGCACGGCGCGGTCCGCGACGTCTTCTACCAGCCGCGTGCCGCGTACACCCGCGGACTGCTCGCCTGCGTGCCACGGGTCGACGGACCCCTGCCGGAACGGCTCCCCACCCTGCGGACGCCGGCAGCAGGCGAACCCCCGGAGGTGACCTCGTGAACCGACCCGTGCTCGAAGCGAACAACCTGCTCAAACGCTTTCCGGTCTTCAACGGCCTGACCCGGCGTCGGGTGGGGCACGTGACAGCGGTCGACGGCGTATCCCTGCGGGTCGAGCCGGGGGAGACGCTCGGTCTGGTCGGCGAGTCCGGCTGCGGCAAGTCCACGGTCGCCCGACTGCTCACCCGACTGGTCGATCCCACCTCCGGAACCGTCCACCTGAACGGGACAGAGGTGACCGGCCTTGGCCAGGAGGCACTGCGACCGCTGCGTCGCGATCTGCAGATGGTCTTCCAGGACCCCTTCTCCTCACTCAACCCACGGCAGACCGTCCGACAGATTCTGGCCGCGCCCTACCGGTACCAGGGGCTGGAACCGGCGGAGCCGGTGGAGGAACTGCTGGAGCGGGTCGGCCTGCGGCCGGAACACGCCGCCCGACACCCCCACGAGTTCTCCGGCGGCCAGGCGCAGCGCATCGGCATCGCCAGGGCGTTGGCCCTGCGCCCGAGGCTCGTCGTGTGCGACGAACCGGTCTCCGCCCTGGACGTGTCGGTACAGGCCCAGGTCCTCAACCTGCTCAAGGACCTTCAGCAGCAGTACGGCCTGGCGTACGTGTTCATTGCCCACGACCTCGGCGTCGTCCGCCAGATCAGCAGCCGGATCGCCGTCATGTACCTGGGGACCGTCGTCGAGCGGGCCGACCGCGACACGCTCTTCTCCCGCGCCGCCCACCCCTACACCCACGCGCTGCTCTCGGCCGTACCGCTGCCGGACCCGGACGCCGAACGGTCCCGGGAGCGGATCAGGCTCGACGGCGACCTGCCCAGCCCGCTGAACCCGCCCGGTGGCTGCCCGTTCCGGACCCGTTGTCCAAAGGCGGCGGAGCGCTGCGCCGCCGAACGGCCCGACCTGCGGGCGATCGCCGAGGGTCACGAGGTCGCCTGCCACTACCCCGAACCGCTGTCCGCAGAGAGGACTGCACCGACACCATGAGCCTGCGCCACAGCTACCGCCTGCCCGGACTCGCGGTGGCGGACCATCTCTTCACCGTGCCGCTGAACCACGCCGACCCCGCGGGCGCGTCGATCCAGGTGTTCGCGCGCGCGGTCGCCGACCCGGCCCGGGCAGGGGAGCAACTGCCCTGGCTGCTCTACCTGCAGGGCGGGCCGGGCGGAAAGTCGCCCCGGCCGCTCAACGCCGTCGACGGCTGGCTGAGCCGTGCGCTCAAGACGCACCGGGTACTCCTGCTCGACCAGCGCGGCACCGGACGCAGCACTCCCATCACCGCCCGTTCGGCCGAGCAGTACGTGTCCGCCCAGGACCTGGCCGATCAACTCACCTTCTTCCGGGCCGACTCCGTCGTGGCCGACGCCGAGCTGATCCGGCACCAACTGGCCGGAGGAGAACGGTGGGAGACGCTGGGACAGAGCTACGGCGGCTTCATCACCCTCACCTACCTCTCCCACGCTCCCGAAGGACTGCGCGCCTGCTACATCACCGGCGGCCTGCCCGGCCTGGACACCACCGCCGACCGCGTCTACGCCGCCACGTACCCGAAGGTGGAAGCGAAGGCGAGCGCCTACTACCGCCGCTACCCCCACGACCGGGCCCTGGTCCGGCGGGTCGCCGACCTGCTCGACCGCGAGCCGGTCCTGCTGCCCGACGGCGACCGGCTGACCGTCCGGCGTCTGCGCACCCTCGGCCTGATGCTCGGCATGGGCGACGGCTTCGAACGACTCCACTGGCTGCTGGACGAGGCGATCGGCGCCGACGGACGCCTCACCGCGACCTTCCTCCACCAGGCGATGACCCTGACCGGATTCACCGACAACCCGCTCTTCGCCGTCCTGCAGGAGTCGATCTACGCACAGGGGGCCGGGCCGACCGAGTGGGCCGCCACCCGTGGCATCGCCGCCCGTCCGCAGTTCGCGGAGGACGCCGACCCGCTGCTGTTCACCGGCGAGATGTTCTACCCGTGGATGTTCCAGGAGATCGCCGGCCTGCGACCCTTCGCCGAGGCCGTCGACCTGCTGGCGCGGCGCCGCGACTGGCAGCCGCTCTACTCACCGGCACAACTGGCCGCCAACCAGGTGCCGGTGGCGGCGGCCGTCTACCACGACGACATGTACGTGCCCGCCGAACTCTCGCTGGCCACCGCCCGCTCGATCGGCTCACTGCGCGTCTGGGTCAGCAACGAGTGGGAGCACGACGGGGTCACCGCCTCCGGAGGGCGAGTCCTGGACCGGCTGATGGACATGGCCGCCGGACGGGTCTGACCACCTCCCGGAACCTCCACCACCGCCAAGGCCACGAGAGGTTCAACCGGCCCCGCACGGCCGCGCCTGGTCGGGATGGCGCTCGCGCCACCTGGCGTAGACCGGCGCGCGTGCGCACACGGCGAGATACCCCGCGCCCACCCTGCTGACGATCTCGTCGCAGTGAGCCGCGAACTGACCGACGTCATGCCAGGCCAGTACGTGCCGGTACCACACCGGGGACCCGGCCAACGGGCGGACTGCGACGCCCGGGACCTCGATGAAGGTGGCCTGGCAGAAGCTGACCGCCAGCCCCGCCCGGACGATCTCGACCAGCTGTCGTCCCTCGGCCTCGTAGGGCGTCCGGGGCTGGCGGTCCATCGATGCGAAGACGGTCGCCCAGTACTCCCGGCTGCGGTCGCTGTCGGGCCGCGGCATCGCCCAGTCGTCGTCCAGGAGTTGATGCAGGCTCACCTCCTTTTGGAGGGCCAGCGGGTGAGCGGCGGGAAGCAGGGCGAACACCGGTTCGGTGACCAGTGGACGCAACACCACGCGGTCCTGTGGCGGAAGTTCGTAGCCCGGATTGTCGCCCAGGACCGCCGCGTCCAGGCGTCCGGTCGCGAGGTCGTCCAGGAAGGGCGACTGCGAGTACTGACCTCGGGTCGACACCGTGGCCGCCGGGAGCACACTGCGTACCGCCAGGACCAGATCGGCCAGCAGGGGCGCTCCCACCGAACCGAGACGGATGCGATCGGGGCTCCCGCCGGGGCGGGTTGCCCGCACGGTGTCGGCCAGCAGATCGTCGATGCCCGGCAGGATCGCCCGGGCCCGGGTGAGCACCATTTCTCCGAACGGCGTGGGCACGACGCCGGACTGCCCACGCTCGAAGATGATCCCACCGAGCATGACCTCGATCCGCCGGAGCTGGGCGCTGAGCCCCGGCTGGGTCATGCGCAGCGTGACCGCCGCACGGGTGAGACTCCCGCCCTCCGCGATCGCGGAGATCACTCGCAGATGCCGTACCTCCAGCTCCATGCGCGGATGATATGGACGGCCGGGAAGGCCCGAAAGGTCCAGAACCGACAACGTCGTGTGTGACATGTCACACACGATATGCAGAGCAGATTCTCGATGCTCCCGAGCAGCGGCCTTCGGGGAATGCTGGTTCATTGGAATCCACAGACCCTCGAGCCCGGGGAGAAACGCCCATGGACGAAGAACCGCCGGTCGACCTCACCCGGCCGAGCATCGCCCGTGTGTACGACTTCTTCCTCGGCGGAAACCTCAGCTCGGAGGCGGACCGGCAGGTCGCGGGCGAGATCCTGGCCGCGATGCCGGACCTGCCGGAGATCCTGCGCGCGAACCGGGCCTTCGCCGTCCGTGCGGTCCGGTTCCTGGCCGAAGCGGGAGTCCGCCAGTTCCTCGACCTCGGCTCGGGCCTCGCCACCGCGGGTGCCACCCACGAGGTCGTCCGGGCGGCGGGGGTGGACGCCCGCGTGCTGTACGTGGACAACGATCCCGTCGTCACCGCCCACAACAGCACGCTGGCGCCGGAGCACACCTGCGCCGTCCTGCGCGCGGACCTGCGCGACACCGCCGGCGTGCTGGCCTCCCCAGAGGCCAGGAGCCTGCTCGACTTCGACGAGCCGATCGCGGTCCTGATGATCGCGGTGCTCCACTTCATCGACCACGCCGACAGGCCTGCGGACATCGTCGCGCGCTACCGGGACGCCCTCGCGCCGGGGAGCTTCCTGGCGCTCACCCACGCCGAGAACGCCGAGCGGCTGCCCGGCACCTTCGAGGCGGCCCGCGTCTACTCCAGGGGCGTCGCCCAGATCCACCTGCGCACGCGCGCCGAGATCTCGGCCTTCCTCGACGGCTGGAGCCTGGTTGCCCCCGGACTGGTGCCCACCCCCGACTGGCACCCGGACCAGGCCGCCCCGGTCCGGTCCACCGTCCGGCAACACGGCATGGCGGCGGTGGCCCGCAAGGAGCACCCCTGAGCCGACGCGACGGTGACCGCGCGGACGTTCACGTTCACCAAGCGACCGGCAGCGCCACCAGACCACGGGTGCGGAACGAGGACGTCCACCGCAGTTCGGAAGCGGCACACGCCAGACGGATCTCGGGGAGGCTCCGGAGCAAGGCATGGATGGCCACGCTCGCTTCCATGCGCGCCAGCGCGGCACCCACGCAGTAGTGAAGCCCGTGGCCGAAGGCGAGATGACCGTTGCCGGAGCGTGTGGCCTGGAACTCGTGCGGCTGCGCGAACTGCGCCGCGTCGCGATTGGCCGAGACCAGTGAGAGCCACACCCGGTCGCCCGGCGCGATGACCTGCCCACCGAAGTCGATGCGCTCGCGCGCGAAGCGCCGAGAGGCGAGCATCGAGGGCGTCTCCCACCGCAGCGTCTCGTCGAGGACCTGGTCCATCGACACGGTTCCTGCGCGCAGCGCCCGGAGTACCTGCGGGTGGGTCAGCAAGGCCAGCATGGCGCTGCCGATGAGGTTCGCGGAGTTGTCGTAGCCGGCGAACAGGAGCAAGAAGGCCATGGCGACGAGTTCGGCCTCGGTGAGCCGGTCCTCCTCGTCGCGGGCGGCGACCATCTGGGACAGCAGGTCGTCGCCGGGATCGTCAGCGCGCTTGCGGTTGATGAGCTCCGAAAGGAAGCCGTACATCTGCTTGAGCGCCTGGCGTGAGTCCAGGGCGGCGTCAGGCTCCGGAGAACGCAGAGCGTCGGTCCAGCGCCGGAAGTCACGCCGGTCGCCCTCGTCGATGCCCAGCACGTCGCAGATCACGGCGAGAGCCAGCGGATTGGCCACCGCCTGGATCAGATCGGTGGACTCGCCCGCCTCCAGCCGCGCGACAAGGTCGTCGACGCGCCGCTCCACGAGGGGCCGAAGCCCTTCGATGCCACGTGGAGTGAACGCCTTGGACACCAGCCTGCGCAACCGGGTGTGGTCGGGTGGATCGCTGTTCTGCAGGTGGGCGTCCAGCTCTGCCGGCATGGAGGCACCATGTTCGCCGGAGGAGGACGCGGTCGCTTTGTTCAGGGACAGCCGTGGGTCGTTGAGCAGGGCCCGCACGTCGTCGTAGCGGGTGACGAGCCACACCGGCGCGCCGTCCGGCGTGGTCGTGCGCTGGATCGGCCCCTGGGCCCGCAGGTCCGCGTATCCGGCGTGCGGGTCCGCGAGGAGGGACGACGTGAAGAGAGCCGTCACTTCGGACGGCGTCGCGCGATTCACGCGCCCGCCCCGGTGTCGGCTGTCTCGGCCTGCACGGCGCGGGCCAGGGCGAGCGGGATCACCGGCGAGGTGCGGTACGCGTCGGCGACCTTCATGAGCCAGGCGGCCTCGACGTCGTCGTCGCCCTCGGCGAGGTCGAGCAGAGGACTCTCGTCCTCTCCGGGCACCTGCACGCCGGCCGCGTGCGCCTTGAGCGCGATGGCGAGTTGCGCCGCCTCGACGACGGCGTCGGCGTCCTCGCCGGAGAGCGCGAGTCCGGCGGCCAACTCTCGGGAGATCTCAGCGGTCTGCTCGGTGAAGGACAGCCGCAGCTGCCATTGGGCGTCCCGGATCTCCGTGATCTGACGGCCCAACAGGAGCTCGATGTCCTGCAGTTCGTACCTCACCTCCGGATCGCCCTTCGGCCGGAGCGCGAGCCTGCCGTCGCGCACCTCGACCACCAGGCGGCCGGCCAGACGCCATGCGTTCCGGAACGTCCAGCGCGTGGTGCGCGGCGCACTCTGGAAGAGCACGATGCCGGGAAGGGTGGTGGCGACGTCGTGCCACAGCGGGTAGATCCGCTGGTAACGCCGGTAGGCCACCGTCAGCTCACGCAGCCGCGCGTAGCCGGCACCCCAGGCCGGCATCGTGAAGCCGAGGCTGAACAGCGCGGCGGAGACGCTCGCGCTCATCGGGGCGACAACGCTGCTGACGGTGTGCAGGGGGCTCGGACCGATCTGGTCCCAGACCATGTTGACGATCTTGGGGACGGAGTAGCCCTCGCCGAACACGGCGCCCACGGTCACGATCCGCAGTCCCCTCGCCAGCCAGGGCCGGTCCTCCACCATCCGTGCGTAGCGCCAGCACAGGACCCCGAGCATGCCCTCGCTGACGCAGAAGAGCAGCTGGTAGGAGAGCAGGAAGACGGAGATGTAGGGCGTGGCCTCGTAGTGGACGTCGAAGTCGGTCGGGTGCTCGGCCCCGCCGACGTTCGGCTGGCCGAGGAAGAAGAACAGCGTCATGACGGCGAGGCTGAGCACGGAGTAGCTCACCAGCAGCCGGTGCCGCAGGCGGGTCTTGTTCTGTGCCGAGGACCAGCTCATCAGGAGCGTGACGAAGGCGGTCAGGCAGACGGCCACGCTGATGTAGACGATGAGCGTGGAGACGTTGGGGATGTGGAAGGCCTTGTCGATGCCGGTGTAGACCGCGGGCGAGGCCAGCACGAACGGCGCGTCGTAACAGAAGATGGCCAGGCACAGAAGTTGGAGTTCGCGGTTGCGCGGGTCGCGTATCAGGTCACGCAACTTGTAGACGAGCGCGCAGGTGTTGATGACGGCGAGGATGCCGTAGACGATCGTGAACAGCAGCATGCGACGTCAGTCCTGCTTCCTTGGGGCGCTGCGCTCCAGTGCGGCACCGAGGTGGTGGGCCAGGGTGGCGGCCCCCGTTGACACGGCGGTGGTCGGGTGTGGGGCGCCTGCCTGGCGGCCGACGTGGAGCGGGATGAGGCTGGCCACTGTCTCCGCCCTGCGCTCCTCGGTGCTGTCGTACACCGTCCGGCCGAGGACCAGGCGCACGAGTGCCGGGTCGAGGTTCGGCATGAGCAGACGGGCCATCTCGTCCTCGTCGGTCTCGGTGGACTCGTGTCCGAGGAGGATGTGGGCCAGCTCGTGCAGTTGGATGTGCTGCTGCTGCCGACGGGTCGTCTGCTCGGAGTACATCACGTAGTCGATGCCGTCGGTGGCGACCCACAGTCCGCAGGGGCTGTTCGGGCGCGGCGCCATGGGCATCGGGACCAGCTCGATGGTCCGGCCGCGCTGCGCCGCGATGGTGTCGGCCAGGGCCGGGATGTTGAACGGGCTCGGGACGTCAAGGCTCCTGACCAGGTCGGCGCACTCGCGCCGAAGTTGCCTGTCGTCCATCTCGGACCCCTCTAAGCCGTCAGCGGGACTGCGCCAGCGGACGAACACCACGTGGCCCTCCACGAGCCGGTCCGACCGTGCACACGTCATCCCTGGACCACAGGGAGCCTATATCAGAGCGCGCGTCCGATACGCGCCCGGCCCCCGCCCGGGTCCCGCTTGGCCCGTCTACGGCTTCGTGCGGTTGCTGAGATGCTCGATCATCGGCGTCAGGGCCGACAGAGCGTCCTCGTCGAGCTCGGCCACCCTGCGCATGGCGACCTGGCGGGCGCCGATGCCCTTCAAGGCGCTCAGCAGTTTCAGGTCCTCGGCGACCTTGGCGGCGACCTCCTCGTCGAAGAAGAAGTCCGCCGGCACGCCGATCGTCGTGGCGAACGCGCGGAGCCTGCTGAAGAGGTGGTCCTGCCACTCGCCGGCGCGGAGCCGGACGATGTCGTCCTCCGTCAGGAGACCCCCTCGCTCCCGGATCAGGTGCGCCAACTCCTTGTCGGCGTACGTGCCGTCGAGGTCACGGCGTTCCACGATCGAGACCAGCAGCATCAGTCTGGTCAGGACCTTCTCCGGGTCGGGCGAGGAGTCGCTGCTGCCGCCGGTGTCTGCCTCCGGCTCACCGCCGGGGAGGTCTTCCGCGAGGAAGTAGGCAACCGGCACGCCGTAGACGTTGCCGAGTGCTTCGAGGCGTTCGACGCCGGGGTTCCCCGTCGTCGCGTTGCGCAGGTTGAGAACGCCTTGGTGACTGATGGTCGGCCCGCCGTGCTCTCTGGCGTAGGCCTGACTCGCCTCAGCCACCGCGGCGTAGTGGGTGGGGCCGCTCCCGTCCGGGTGCCCGGTGCGCATCAGGTAGTCAAGTCGCTCTGCGACGCGACGTGCGAGCGAGTCACTCATCTACCTGCCTCGTTCCTTCCGGGCTGCTCCTGCAGGACCATTGGGCCTTGCATCTATTCTAGTTGATGGATCGATGTCAGGGGCAGGGTTTCATCTAACGGGGTTGACATGACTCGGCTGGCTCTGCACGATCATAGGCACGGCGTCTTGCCGAAGTGATCGGCGTGCAGGGGGCCAGTCACTTTGACGGCGCATCAGGGGCGGGGTGTGTTCTGGCAGCGCGAGGGGATTGCCAGAGCACGCCCCGGCCCACTTCGAACCGCATGGTCGAACGGCTGCGGCCCGCGCCCACGGGGGGAGGCGCGGGCCGCAACCCGACCACGGTCACCAGCCGCGTCCGGTCCGTTCCTGCTCACGGGGGGAGAGCACGAACAGACCTCATCGCCCGTGCCGATGACGTGTCCTCACCATCATATTCACACATGGCGGTTGACGGTGTACCGGCAGGCCAAAGTCGGCGCGATCTTGAGACCACGAGTCGTGCTGCAGCACGAGGCCGGTCGTGGGTGCTGATTCAGAAGCTCAGCGCGCGAGATTGATCTGCCGCCATGCAAGTTCGCCCTATGATCGCACCGGCAATTTCTGTTAGCGCTCACAATCCCAGACCGTCTCCTGGGATGAGAAGCGTCGATGACCGGGAGCCAGTCCAGTGACTCAGAACGACGACCACCAGCAACCGAGCCGCCGCAGCCTGCTGAAGCTAGCCGGTACGGCCGGACTCGCGGTCGGAGCCGTCGCGGTGAGCGGCGCCGCCGGTGCCGCGGCGGCCCCCGCACCCGCGTTCGCCCACCCCGGGCTGCTGCACTCCCAGGCGGACCTCGACCGGATCGCCGCCAAGGTCAAGGCCGGCGCGCAGCCGTACCTGGCGGGTTGGCAGCGGCTGACGGGCAACGGGCACGCGCAGAGCAGTTGGAAGGCGAACCCCCAGCCCACCGTCTACCGGGGAGGTGCCGCCCCCCAGAACTTCCCCACCCTCTACAACGACGTCCACGCCGCCTACCAGAACGCCCTGCGCTGGCGGATCAGTGGTGACCGCGCCCACGCAGACGCGGCCCGGGACATCCTCAACGCCTGGTCGGGGACGCTGAAGCAGGTCACCGGCAGCGCCGACCACTACCTCGCCGCCGGCATTCAGGGCTACCAGTTCGCCAACGCGGCCGAACTGATGCGCGGCTACCCCGGGTTCGATCTCGACCGGTTCAAGACCATGATGCTGCAGGTCTTCTACCCGGTCTGCGACAACTTCCTCCGCGAGCACAACGGCGCGTTCATCACCAACTACTACGCCAGTTGGGATCTGCTCGCCCTCTGCTGCGTCTTCGCTGTCGGCGTCCTCTGCGACGACCGGGCCAAGGTCGATCAGGCCGTCGAGTACTACCGCAACGGCGCGGGCAACGGCTCGCTCCAGCATGCCATTCCGTACGTCCACCCCGGCGGCCTGGCCCAGTTCCAGGAGTCCGGCCGTGACCAGGGGCACACCACGCTATCCGTCGGCCTGATGGGCACCCTGTGCGAGATGGCCTGGAACCAGGGCATCGACCTCTACGGGGAGGACGACAACCGCTTCCTGAAGGGGGCCGAGTACGTCGCCAAGTACAACCTGGGCGAGGACGTCCCGTTCACCCGCCTCAGCTTCGAGCAGGGCGCGCCCCATGTCTGGTCCAGGACTGTGGTCGACACGATGCCCTCCGCGGACAGCCGGGGCAACCTACGCCCGATCTGGGCGATGATCCAGAACCACTACGTCAACCGCCGCGGCCTCGCCGCGCCTTACTGCACCGCCATGGCGACGAAGCTCGCGCCCGAGGGTGGCGGTGGCAACTACGGCCCGAACAGCGGCGGCTTCGACCAACTCGGCTTTGGCACACTGGCTTTCACCCGTGACATGGCCGCGGCTCCGCTGTCGCCGCCCACGCCGAAGGGGTCTTCGGCGGGCGCCGGAGGCTCCGCGGCGCCGGCTTCGCCGAACGCGGCCGGAGGCTCGGCCAAGGGCCTCGCCTTCACCGGCTCCAGCGACCTTCTGCCGCTCACCGGGGCGGGCCTGCTCGCCATCGGCGGTGGCGTGCTGGCCCTCCGCATCCGTTCCCGCCGAAAGGGCGCGCACCGCGCCTGACGCTGTGTCCGGTTCGGCCGTTCGACGCCCTCCCCGTCCGCGCGGAAGGGGAGGGCTTGAGCACTCGATTGTGAGCGTTAACAGACGATGGGGCCCTGAGCGATGCGACATCAGGCGGTGACGCGGCGGGCCGTGCAATACCGCTGGTCATACCGATGGAACCTGCCCGACGGCTGATTGCTGGATGGCGGTTGCCACGGCGCCGAGGAGTTCAGAGCGTTGTTGAAGTGTGCTGGTGGTGATGGTCACGGCGTTGGCGCTGGCGGGCTGGGCGTACCGGTTGATGGACTCGCGTACGCCCTCTGCCAGGGGTTCGCCGGCTGCGCTGAGTTCGCCGCCGAGGATGACGGCGGCCGGGTTGAGACAGTTCACGAGGTCGGCCAGGACGAGGCCCAGGGTTCTTCCGGCGTCGGTGATGACCCGGGCGGCGGCGGGCCTGGAGGCGAGCTCGGTCAGTGACGGGGGCTCGCCCCGCGCCTCGCCCGACTGGCCGGACAGGTGCTCGGTGGGCAGGACGTGGGCGAGTTGGCGGCGCACCTCGGTGATCGACACGACGGTCTCCAGGCAGCCGCGGTTGCCGCATCGGCACAGGTTGGTGGCGCCTTCCAGGTGGGTGTGGCCGATCTCTCCGGCGATGCCGCTGGAACCGCGGTAGGTCCGTCCGGCGAGGACCAGTCCCGCGCCGATGCCGTGGGATGCCTTGATGTACAGGAAGTCGTCGATCCGGCGGGCGGCGCCGAAGGTGTGTTCGCCGCGGGCGCCCATGTCGGCGTCGTTGGCGATGGCGACGGGCTGGCCGAATCGGCGGGTCAGTTCCTCTGCCGGGTTCAGGCCGATCCATTCACGCAGGATGGTGGGCGCGCGGACGGCCTGGGTGCGGATGTCGAGCGGGCCGGGGATTCCGGCCGCGATGCCGGTGATCGCACCGGAGGTGTGTCCTGTCCGAGCCAGTGCCTGTGCGGCCAACTCCGTTGCGGTGTCGAGCGCCTGCTGGGGTTGACTGTCGACGTCCAGGGCGGCGGACGATTCCGCGAGCAGTCTTCCTGAGGTGTCGGCGATCGCCGCGGTGATGTGGGAGTGCCCGAAGTCGATCGCCAGCACGACGCCGGGTCGCCGCCGCAGGGCGACGACCGTGGGTCGGCGACCCCTCGCTCCGGTGCCGGCGGGAACGGGTGTTTGCTCCGTCAGAAGCCCCTCGTCGGACAGCAGGGTCACGGCGCTGGCGATGGCGCTTCGGGACAGACCCGTGAGGCGACCCAGTTCGGCGCGCGTCAGATCTCCGTGCTGGGCGAGGACCTGAAGGACCTGTTCATGCGTTCGCTGACGACGCGAGCTTGTCATCGATGTCCTCGTAAGCGACGCGGACGGCAGCGTACGACCGCCGCCCCCGTGGGAGCGGAGCATAGCGAAGCAGGAGCGACCATGGGCACCGCGTGGGCGTCCAAGGTCAACATGGACCCATTTTACCGTTCAAAGGAACAACTTCCGGGACCTTTCTGACTCTTGACGGTCAATTTTCAAGGGTCGTAGCGTCAGCATGCCGACGTGCTGGAGGTCCGAGCAGCCGCAGGAACCCCACCTGGTTGCAACGGGCTCAGCAACCGGGAGTCCCTTCCCCGGCGGTCGGCCGAATGTCCTTCGCGAACCGCAAGCATTCCGCGAGTCCGGCCCAGCGACCCGGTCGGGCTCGAACGAACGGTCCTGCACTGCCCTGCCCAGATCCACCCCACTTCCTGGGAGGTCTCGTGTACAAAGCTCGAACGCAGGCAAAACGACGAACCTCGGCTCTTGCCGTCCTGGCGCTGATCGCCGGCGGCGCGGGGATGCTCAACGGTGCCGGCGCCGCGAACGCCGCCACCGCGGCGGCGACCGGCGTCAGCGCCGCGTGCCCCTGGGTGCACTCCAGCGCACCGATCCCGCAGCGGGTCAGCCAGGTCCTCGCGCGGATGACACTCGATCAGAAGATCTCGCTCATGTCCGGAGTCGGTTCACGCTACTCCGGCGCCACCCCCGCCATCGGCTCGCTGTGCATCCCCGCCACGACCCTGGCGGACGGCCCCGCGGGGGTGGGTGACGACAACGGGTTCCAGGGCGCCACCCAGCTTCCGGCGCCGGTCGACCTGGCCGCCACCTGGGACACGAGCGCCGAGCGGACCTACGGCCAAGTGATCGGCGCCGAACAGGCCGCCAAGGGCGCCACGATCGACCTCGGTCCGACCATCAACATCACCCGCGACCCGCGCTGGGGCCGCGCCTTCGAAACGGTCGGTGAAGACCCCTACCTCAACGGGCAGATGGGCGCTGCCGACATCCTCGGCGTGCAGTCCACCGGGGTGATGGCCCAGGTCAAGCACCTGGCCGTCTACAACCAGGAGACCAACCGCAACACCCCCGCCGACAACGCGATCGTCAGCGACCAGGCACTGCAGGAGATCTACCTCCCTGCCTTCCAAACCGCCGTGCAGCAGAGCGCACCCTCGTCGGTGATGTGCTCCTACAGCACCATCAACAACACCCCCGCCTGCCAGAACACCCAGATCCTGGACTCCGCGCTGCGCAAGCAGTTCGGCTTCACCGGCTTCGTCACCTCCGACTGGAGCGCGACGCAGTCCACCGTCGCCTCGGCCAACGCCGGCCTCGACCAGGACATGCCGCCCGGCGACCCCTACTACGGCAACGCCCTGAAGTCGGCCGTCACCTCCGGCCAGGTGAGCCAGTCGACCATCGACACCTCCGTCTCGCGGATCCTCACCCAGATGTTCGCCTTCGGACAGTTCGACCAGGCACCGACCGGCTCACCCGCGCAACCGGCCACCAGCACGGCCAACCAGAGCGCCGCCGGGCAACTCGCTGCCGAAGGCACGGTGCTGCTGAAGAACAGCGGCAACCTTCTACCGCTGGGAGCGTCCGCCAGCTCGATCGCGGTGATCGGTGCCGCCTCTGCCAACGCGATGACCGCCGGCGGCGGCAGCGCCCACGTCGCCTCCAGCGGCACCGTCACCCCGCTGGACGCCATCACCGCACGCGCCGGCAGCGGAACCACCGTGAAGTACGACGACGGCACAAACACCGCCTCGGCCGCCGCCCTGGCGGCGTCCTCCAGCGTGGCCGTGGTCTTCGTCAACAAGGGCGAGAGTGAGGGCTGGGACCTCGGCGACATCGACCTGGGCTCGCAGAACACGCTGATCTCCGCGGTCGCCGCGGCCAACCCCAACACGATCGTGGTGCTCAACACCGGCTCCGCGGTCACCATGCCCTGGCTGTCATCGGTCAAGGGCGTTCTGGAGGCCTGGTACCCGGGCCAGCAGGCCGGAACTGCCATCGCCTCCCTGCTGTTCGGCGACACCGACCCCTCCGGTCACCTGCCCGTGACCTTCCCCAAATCCCTCAGCGACGTGCCGGCCGCCACCGCCGCGCAGTGGCCGGGCTCCAACGGCACCGTGCAGTACTCCGAAGGCCTCGACGTCGGCTACCGCTGGTACGACGCCAAGGGCATCACGCCCCTCTTCCCCTTCGGCTACGGCCTGTCCTACACCAGCTTCTCCTTCAGTGACCTTCACGTCGGCACGCTCTCACAGGGTGGTGCGGCCACCGTCACCGCCACCGTCACCAACACCGGCTCGCGCGCCGGCGCCGACATCGCCCAGCTCTACCTCACCCAGCCCGCCTCAACAGGCGAACCTCCCCGGCAGCTGCAGGGGTTCTCCCGGGTCGACCTTCAGCCGGGGCAGAGCAAGACCGTCACCTTCCAGCTCACCCAGCGCAACCTGCAGCACTACGACTCCACCTCCGGAGCCTCCACCACCGCCACCGGTGACTACGGCATCTCCGTGGGCGACGCCGCCTCCGACGCGAACCTCCCGCTCAAGGGAACGCTGACCGTCACCTCCGGCCAGCTCGGCCAGCCGCTCACCCTCACCAGCCCCGGCCCCCAGGAAGGCCCGACCGGCACGCCGATCTCCGTGCAGGTGGCGGCCACCGACACCACCACCGGCCAGACCCCCGTCTTCGCCGCCACCGGACTCCCGGCCGGCACCTCCGTCTCCTCCACGGGACTGATCACCGGCACCCCGACCACCCCGGGGACCAGCACCGTCACCGTCACCGCCCAGGACGCCGCCGGAGCACTCGCCACGACCACCTTCCTCTGGACCGTCGTCCCCGCCGACGCCCCCGTTGCCACACCCCTGATCGGCAACGGCGGCACCTGCCTCGACCTCTACGCCGACAACAACGACGACGGCAACAAGGCCGACGTCTACGGCTGCAACGGCACAGCCGCCCAGCAGTGGTCCGAGCAACCCGACGGCACCGTCCGCGCGGACGGCAAGTGCCTGGACGTCGCAGGGGCCGGCACGGCTGACGGCACCCCCGTACAGATCTACGCCTGCAACGGCACGTCCGCCCAGGTCTGGCAGCACCAGGCGGGCGGCGCCCTGGTCAACCCCCACTCCGGCAAGTGCCTGACCGACCCGGAGGCCCTCGCGACCGACGGTACCCAGGCCGTGATCAGCGCGTGCACCGGCGCCGGGAACCAGTCCTGGGTCTCACCGGTCCACACCATCGCCGGAGTCGGCAGCGGCCGCTGCGTCGACATCCCCGGGGCCGACCCCCTGGGGGCACCGCAACTGCAGCTCTACGACTGCAACAGCACCGCGGCGCAGACCTGGTCCCAGCCGGGCGACGGCACCATCCACGCCATGGGCATGTGCCTGGACGTGGCCGCAGCCTCCACCGCCAACGGCACCCCGGTCGACACCTACCCCTGCAACGGCACCGCCGCCCAGCGGTGGACGTACAACCCCACCAACCACGAGCTGACGGCCCTCGGCAAGTGCCTCGACGCCACCGGCTTCGGCACCGCCAACGGCACCAAGCTCCAGCTCTGGGACTGCAACGACACCTCCAACCAGCAATGGAATCTTCCCTAGTGAGCTCCTGGGCAGTCGCGGACCGCCCCAAGCGGTCCGATCACTGAGTGCGGGAGATACCGCCCGGTCCCACGACCGTGCGGTATCTCCGGCTCCTCGTCAGCGTCGTCGGGATCCTGGTCGAAGCCCCGGACCGCAGGACCACGGGTCACCCGCCCGAGCCCCAGGTCGGGCTCTCGGCGATGGCGGTCAGCTGGTCGATCGTCAGTACCGGGGTGGGGCGGCTGCGTGCGCCCGTGAGACCGACGCTGTTGAGGGCGACCACGACGATGCGGGTGTTGCCGCGCTGGACGGCGACCCAATACTGCGCGGTGCCCGCGCCACCCTGGCCGGGGGTCTGCTTGGAGCCGAGCCAGGATCCGTCGGGGAGGCGGGTCGCGTTCGGGTAGTCCTTCAGGAAGGCGGACAGGCCCGCCGGCGTGTTCGCGCCGCCAATGACTTCCCAACCGTAGACGCTGCCCTTGCCCTGGCTGTCGGTCAGCACCATGGTGTTGCCCATCGTGGGGTTGTCCGCGCCCGTGGCGCCGGAGATGGCGAAGCCGGACGGGATGAGGCGGTAGAAGATGGCACCGATACCGTCCGGGCCGAACGGGGTGTTGACGTCGTTGCTCTGGCCACCGACGGCGGGGATGGCGGTGAGCTGCGGGTCCCAGAGCGGACTGGTCACCATCTGCTGGAGCCGCGCGGCATCGAACGGAGGCTCGGCGCGCGTGGGGGTGTAGCCCTTGTCGCCGGGCGCGTTCTCCTCCTGGATCACCACCCGGGCCCCGTCCGGGGCGGCGTAGGTCGCGGTCCACATTGCGTTCCACATGCCCGGCTTCGCGTTCAGCTTGGTCAGGTTGAACACGCCGCCGTCGGGCAGGCGCACCGTCCGGCAGTCGTCCGGCTTCGGCGTCCCCTGGACGACTGCGCAGGTGAACGGCGGCTTCGTGGTGTCGGGGTGGTTCCAGCGGCTGAGGTCGGCCCAGACCGACGACAGCCCGTGCCCGTCGTCGTAGAGGCCCCAGGCGCCAGGCTCGAACAAACCGCTGCCGAGGGGGGTCGCCGAGCCCTTGTCGTGCAGACCCTGGCCACCCATGACGGTGAGCTTGCCCGATGCCACGACGCGCTGGAAGACGGCCGCCACCTGCAGGGCCTCCGCGTCCAGCCTGCCCGGTGTGGGCAGCGGCGGCTGCTGCGTGCGCGGCTCGTGCGGACCGGGAGAGGATGTTGCGGCGGGGCTGGGGGGCGCGGCCGGCACGGCGGTGCTGCCGCCGCCGGAGAGCAGGCCGGGCAGGAGCCAGCAGCAGGCGACGAGAGCCACGACGGCAGAGGTGGCGACGACGCGGTGGGTCCGACGGCGACGGCGAATGCGGTCGCCGAGGTGGTGCAGGTCGACCTGGTGCGGCCCCGCGAGCTCGGCGAGTTCCCGCAGTCCGTCGGCGATGGGCGGCTCGTTCACCGGTTCCCTCCCGTGCTGCTGACGTGTGCCGGACGTGCGGGTCCGCCCAGGACGGCGGACATGCGCGAGGAGGCGTCACTCAGGTGCCGCTTGACCGTACCCTCGCTCAGCCGCAACCGGTGGGCCACCTCGGCCACCGTCAGGTCCTCGTAGAACCGCAGAACCACGCAGACGCGTTGACGTGGCGACAGCGAGTCCAGTGCGGCGAGCAGGTCGAGGCGCCGGTCGGCGCCCTCGCCGTGGTCCGGGACCACCTCCGCCTGCGGACCGCCGCTCAGACGCGGCAGCAGCCGCCGCAACCGCTGTTGGCGCCGGTACTGGTCGAGGTAGCGGTTGAGCATCGTCCGGCGGACGTAGCCCTCCACGTCCCGGACAGTCCATCCGCCCTTCGGGTGGGTGAAGACGCGGACCAGCGCGTCCTGGAACAGATCGGCGCCCTCACTGCGGTTGCCGCAGAGCAGGAACCCGTACCTGTTCAGTTCTGTGCCGCGGACTTCCACCAGTTCCGCGAGCAGTTCGGACCACTCGGCCACTCGTCCCCCCCTCGTCCCTCCATCACCTCATACGAACAACAGCGGGATCCGGTTGGGGGTGTCCCTGCCCTGCCGCGCTGTGCTGTGCCGTGGCGCCCGCCGTCCCCCGGCCCCGCCGGGCCGGGGGCGGTGGGCACCACGGTCAGCCTGACCTGCAGGTCAGTTCGCGGCGCCCCAGGCGGGGCTCTCGGCGATGGCCGTCAGCTGCGCGATGCTCAGCACCGGCGCCGGACGCGTGCGGGTCCCGTCGGGGCCGACGCTGTTGAGGGCGACGACCGTGACGACGGAGTGTCCGCGGTAGACCGAGACCCAGAACTGCTCGGTGCCCGCGTGGCGACCGGCGACCCGCTTGACGCCGAGCCAGCCGCCGCCGGGCAGGGCCGCTGCGGTCGGGTACTGCTTGTGGAACTGGGTCGACAAGAAGGCCGTCGAGCTCGAGGCCATGACCGTGTTGTAGACACTGCCGCGGCCGTGGGCGTCACTCAGCACCACCGTGTTGCCGGGCGCGGGGAACATGCTCCCCTGCGCTCCCATGATGGTGAAGCCGGACGGGATCAGCCGGTAGAAGATCGCGCCTATCCCGTCCGGCCCGAACGGCGTGTTCAGGTTGCTCGGCTGCGCGCCTGCCGCCGGGATGTCGTCGATCACCCTCGCCCACACCGGATTGGTGACGGCGGCCTGGAGCTGCGCGAGTGTCAGCGGCGGGTTGACGCGGGTCGCCAGCTGCTTGTCGTAGACGGAGTTGGACTCCTGCAGCACGACCCGGCCGCCGTCCCGACGCGCATAGGTGGCGGTCCAGATCCGCTCCCAGCCGCCCTGCGGATTCGCGAAGTCCTGCCGCGTCAGGCTGACGACGGCGCCGCCGGCCAGATGCACGACAGTGCAGTGCCGGTTGCTGCCCGTCGGCTCCGAGGTCTTGCAGGTGAACGGCTCCTGCCGGGGGTCGGGCCGGTTCCAGCGGGTGACGTCCACCCAGATGCCTGCCGGACCGTGGCCGTCGTCGTACCTGACCCAAGCGCCCGGCTCGAACAGGCCGTCGCCGTACGGGCTCGGCAGACCCTTGTCCTTGACGCCCCGTCCGGTCCCGTCGCTGACCTTGCCGCGTGCGGGCAGCACGTGAGTGAGCAGGGCGACCATCTGCCGGCCGGTGACCGTGCCCGCGCCGACACCGTGCGCCGACTCCGTCGCCCGGCCGCTCTGCGGGGCGCTCTGCCGTGTCTCGGCCATCGCGCTCGGCAGCACCGCCCCGCCCGTGGCGACGACCGCCGTCACGGCGGCAGCCGCCATGGCCCACCGCCGCCCGGACCGCCCGCGCACGCTCCGTCGCCCGCGCGGTTCTGTGCCGACTCGATCAGAGATCACGTTTCGTTCCTTCGCGTCTTCGTTCGTTCAGGCCGTGACCGCCGTTCAGGTGGTCACCGAACCCCTTCTCGGACAAGACACGAACGACATCGGAGAAACGTTGGGGGGGTGAATGGCTCAGTCCACCCACACACGGACGAGGCATCGGCCGGCGCCCGGATCCGTCGGATCGGTGAAAGCCGTTCGGCCGTGCAGCACGACGGTGTTGTCCAGCAGAGGAAGTCACCTGGGCGCACGCGCTCAGGGGTGTTCCTCGCCACCTACGGGCAGCAGCCGATCGAGCTGGGGAAGTACGGCACCAGCGTCAACGGCGTGCTGTGGCCGCCGAAGCAGCTGATCCGGCTCACGCTGGGAACCGACGCCGACAACAGCCATGACGCCATCCGGGCCCTCAGCCGGCTCGGTCATGTCACCTACGAGCCGACGAAGCTCACGGCCGCGGGGCTGCCGATCGTACGCGCGCCCCCGGCGCTGACCGCACGGCAGCAGAGAGCATGAAGCCCGCCCCCATGAGTGCTCGGGGGCGGGGCGGTTCGCGTCCGACGAGGTCAACTCAGCTGGGGCATCACCTGGTCCGCCACGAGCACCAGGTGCTCCAGGTCGTCGAGGTCCAGGATCTGCAGGTAGATCCTGGTGCTGCCGGTCTCGGCATATCGGCCGAGCTTGTCGACGACTTCGGCGGGGGTGCCGGCCAGACCGTTCTCCTTGAGCTCCGCCACATCCCGGCCGATGGCCGCGGCGCGGCGGCTGACCTCGGCGTCGTCGCGGCCCACGCAGGCGACCAGAGCGTTGCTGTAGATCAGGGAGTCCGGTGCGCGGCCGTGCGCCGCCGCGGCCTCGCGGACGCGCGTGATCTGGGCGGCGGTGTCGGCCACCGAGGCGAAGGGGAGGTTGAACTCGTCGGCGAAGCGCGCGGCGAGCCGGGGTGTGCGCTCCGCGCCCATGCCCCCGATCAGGACGGGGATCCGCTCCTGCGCGGGCTTCGGCAGCGCGGGGGAGTCCTTGAGTTGGTAGTAGCGGCCCTCGAAGTCGAAGGTCTTGCCCGGTTCGGTCCGCCACAGACCGGTGACGATCGCGAGCTGCTCCTCCAGTCTGCCGATCCTGGCGGCGGGGAAGGGGATGCCGTACGCCCGGTGCTCGGCCTCGTACCAGCCCGCGCCGAGGCCGAGTTCGATGCGGCCGCCGCTCATCTGG
This sequence comes from Streptacidiphilus pinicola, assembly GCF_003258295.1. Classification (GTDB taxonomy): domain Bacteria; phylum Actinomycetota; class Actinomycetes; order Streptomycetales; family Streptomycetaceae; genus Streptacidiphilus; species Streptacidiphilus pinicola. Next base: position 53,160 of record NZ_QKYN01000032.1, read on the forward strand.
TCGACCTGGGCGACCTGGATGGCGAGGACTCCGGGCAGTCGGAACGTCGCGGCCGTCATGAGTGTCCCCAGACGGATCCGGGAGGTCTCCCGCGCCAGGCCGGCGAGCGTGATCCAGGCGTCGGTGGGCCCGGGCAGGCCGTCCACCTCGCCCATCCTCAGGTAGTGGTCCGAACGGAAGAACCCGTCGTAGCCCAGGTCTTCGGTGGCTTTGGCCACCCGGAGGAGCGTCTGGTAGTCGGCACCCTGCTGGGGCTCGGTAAAGATGCGCAGATCCACGCGACCAGGGTAGGCCAGATCGCCGGGGCTGAACGCTGCAGCGCTGCCTCCTTGTTGAGTCCGAGCTGGTTCGCCCGTCGGCAAGGTCGCGTTTCAGAGCCAGCGGGGGAGTTCGGGGAGGGGCGCCGACGATTCCAGGTCCGTTCCCGGCGTGCGTCCGGACAGCCAGGCGAGGATGTCCGCCGGATTGCCCCGGATCACGGGGGCGCCGGAGCCGTGGCTCCCGAGTGGGTGCCCGGCGGTGTCGCGCAGGTCGAGGTCCGGTGCGCCGTCGGCTTCGGCGTAGTAGCCGAGAACATCGTCCAGGATGATCCGCAAGGCCGGCTCGGGGATGTCGCCGAACCCGTAGCCGAGGTCCAGGTCCACGTGGTGCAGCTCCAGTTCACGAAGCCGGATCACCAGAATGCGGCGTGGGGTGCACAGTTCACCGGTGAAGGGCCTGATGGACGTCTCCCATGCCTGCGGCGGAAGCTCCTCCATCGCCTGCCGCAGGTGCGCGGCGGTCTCCTCGATGTCCGCCACCAGGGCTGACGCGGACCGCTGCGCGCCGGCTTCGATCTCGGTGTCGCGGGCCTCCCGGCTCGCGTACTGCGGTGTGCGCACCCCCGTTCGGGCCCATTCCAGCAGCCGCTCCAGTGCCGGGGCCTGGCGGGCAAGGTGGTTGAGGACGTGGCCGCGGCTCCAGCCGGGCAGGAGGGACGGCGCGGAGACGTCGCCGTCGGTCAGCCCGGCCAGTCCGGAGCGGAGTCGGCCTGTCGCGGCGGCGATCAAGGCGAAGGACTCCGGCGTCGCGTCCAGCTCCTTCATGGCAGCACCCCCGTTGCTCTTCCGTGGTACGGAAGTTGGATTCCGACTGCTGACAATCTGCCATGGTGTGCTGATCGGTGTCCATGGCGAGCGGAGCGCGCTGAGGCAGAGTCGGGGGTTAACAACGGCGCTATGACGAGCGAGTCGTCATCTTGCGGGCCAGCAGCATGATCGCCTCCCGGTCCGAGGCGGGCTGGGGTGAGTTGGGCGGGGCGAACAGCAGACGGGTCAGCTGCGGCAGCATGATCCAGGACGTCACCAGCGCGATCACCGCGAACATGAGCCGCCCGGGGTCCAGTTCGTCGGTCAGTGCCTCGGCGCGCTGTGCCGCGGCGATGGCCCCGACCTTCTCGGCGTAGTGGGCGAGCCGCTCGGACTCGGCGGCCAGCGGTTCGCCCGAACCGAATCCTGGGCCGGCGCCGCGCTGCAGGCCTTCCCAGGCCAGCAGCCTCGTGAAGTGCGGGTTGGCCACGTGGTAGTCGTAGCAGCGCCCGGCGTAGTCGGCGAGGTCCTCCGCGTGTTGCGGTGTGAGCGGGACGGACGCGGCGAGCTTGCCCATCTCGGCCGTCAGGACGGCGGCGAAGAGCTGCTCCTTGTTGCCGAAGTACTGGTAGATCCGCTCCTTGTTCACTCCCGCCCGTGTGGCGATCCTGGCAATTCGGGCGCCCTCGGGGCCGTGCTCGGCGAACTCCTCGACGGCGGCGGTGAGGAGGAGCTGCTGTGTGCGTGCGGTGTCCCAGGCCATGGCCTCAGAATACCGGGAGTCCAACCGTATGGTTGGACTCAGGGCCGGGGCTGTGCGAGACTCCAACCAGTTGGTTGGAGTCGGTTGACCCCGACCCTCGTTCAAGGGGGGAACACATGATGCAGACCATGTCGACCGTCGTCGTCGCCGATGACGCCGGCCGCACGGCCCCGGTGACCCGCGGGCCCTCCGTCCACCGCCGGGCGCTGCTCACCTGGCTGGCCGTCTACCCCACCATCACCGGGGCCTTTCTCTTGTTCGGCCCGTTCACCGCCCACCTGCCCATGGCCGTGCGGACCCTGGTGATGACCGGGCTGGTCGTCCCCGTCGTCGTCTACGTGCTGATGCCGGCTCTCCTGCGCGCCGAGGCCCGCCTGATGCGACGTCGAGGCTGACGGCTGCGCCGGACCGATCGCGGTCGTTGATCTGGACGGGGGTGCCGTTGCCGGCGCCCCCGTTCCGCACGTCCGGGCACTTTTTGGCGAGGCGGCTGGATGAGCGGCTGACCTGTGGAGATCACCAGGCTGAGAAAGAACTGGTTAAGGAAAGCGCTCGTTGCTGCAACAACATGTTGACGAGTGTGGGCGTCACCCCTACGGTCCTCTCGAACGGAATTATGTTTCCGTATCGTGGAACATTGTCAGGGTGGCCCGGCTCGACTGCGGGCAGCCCTGACGCCCGCAGAAGGAGCGCCCCATGAATCTCGCGCCGCGTGAGATCGAAAAGCTCTACGTCTACGTCGTGGCCGATCTGGCCCGCCGACGCCGCGATCGCGGCGTGAAGCTCAACTACAGCGAGGCCGTCGCGCTGATCAGCGAAGGCATCCTGGAAGGTGCCCGCGACGGGCGAACCGTCGCCGAGTGCATGGAACTCGGCAAGGGCATCGTCGCGGCCGACGACGTGATGCCCGGCGTGCGCGAGATGCTCCCGCTCCTGCAGATCGAGGCGGCCTTCGTGGACGGCACCAAACTGGTCTCGTGCCACGACCCGGTCGGAGCCTGAGGCATGGGGCCAGCCGGTGTGCCGGCCACCCTTGTACTGGTCGGCGGGCACGAGAGCGTCGGCGCGCAGGAACTCCGGCCGCTGGTGGAGCGCGGAACCGCGTTCCGCGCCGTCACCGTCGGTCGAGAGCTGACCCGCGCGGTCATGGACGCGCTCACGGCCGTGCCGGAGCGGCCGGTCTGCGTGGTGCCGATGACGCTGGGCCGCGACCCGCGTTTGGTCGCCGACGCGGCTCGCGCGCTGCGGTGGCTCACGCGGGAGCGGGGCGCCGACGTCCGAAGGGGCGACCACCGGGGCGCCGACGTCCGAGGCGGTGACGTCCGCGGCGGGAAGCGCATCGCCCTGACCGAACCGTTCGGCAGCGCCGGCCATCTGGTCGGCTGGCTCCGCGCCGCCACCGGCCGCGCCTGCGCAGACCTCGCCGCGGACCCCACCAACGCGGTCGCGACGGACCGCCCCAGCACCGGCGCCCCGGGGCCGGACGCCGGCGCCACCGCGGTGCTGCTCACCGCCCCCGCCGCCGGCCCGTTCGAGGACGCCGAGCTCTTCCGGGTCGCGCGGCTGGTGCGGCAGTACGGCGCCCACCGCTGGGTGGAGGTGGCCTTCCACGGCGGCGACCCCGACCTCGCCAACGGAGTGGATCGCTGCCGCCGACTGGGCGCGGCCCGGGTCCTGCTCGTCCCGGCCGGTTTCGCGCCCGCCGCACCGACGCCGACATCGACGGCCGCAGTGGTGGACGGCGGACCCCTGCTCACCCCGTACGCCGTCGCCGGAGTCCTCACCGCCCGCACGCAGGAAGCCCTGCGACGGCTGCGCGAGGGCGACGACGGCATCGCCGACGGGCTCGACGCCGAGCACGGCCACGGCTACGCCCACACGCACGCCGCGACCGAACCGCACCGCCATCACCACAGCCACGACCACGACCAGCACGGGCGACTCCACCCCCACCGTCACGAGCCGGGCGCCACCTCACCCACCGGGAACGCCCACGCCCACACCCACAGCGCGCGCCACGACGTCCTGCAAGCCCACCACTGACGTCCCCCCGTCCCCGCCGCTCGCACGTCACCAGCCCCACCGCCGAGACCCTCCGGGCTCGCGCTTGACGACGCCGAAAGAGAGATGCCATGTCAGCAGGCAGACCCGCCTACCTCTACGGAGAGGCGCCGGTCGAGATCAACGCCGGCCGGGCCACGGCACGCGTCCGGGTGAGCAACACCGGTGACCGGGCGATCCAGGTCGGTTCGCACTACCACTTCTTCGAGGCGAACCGGGCCCTGGACTTCGAGCGCGCGCAGGCCTACGGGATGCACCTCGACCTGCCGGCCGGGACCGGCGTCCGGTTCGAGCCGGGCGACACCCGCGACGTGGATCTGGTCGCCTTCGCCGGGCACCGGCGACTGGTCGGGTTCAGCGGCCTGGTCGACGGCGGCCTGAACGCGGCCGACACGCGCGCCAAGGCGCTGCGCCGCGCCGCCGAACTCGGCTTCCTCGGCGCGCGCCCGGGGAGCGACGTCGTCGGAGAAGCCGTCGGCGCGACGCTGGCCTTCGACAAGGACGCGAAGGGCGGCGACGCCTGATGGCGCTGATCCCGCGCAGCCAGTACACCGACCTCTTCGGCCCGACCGTCGGTGACCGGTTCCACCTGGCCGACACCAACCTGGTGGTCGAGATCGAGCAGGACCACAACGAGGGCCACTACGGCGACGAGGCCGTCTACGGCGGTGGCAAGGGCATCCGGGACGGGATGGCCCAGGACCCGGCGGCGACCAACCTCACGGGCGCGCTCGACCTGGTCATCACCAACGTGGTGGTGCTGGACCCGGTGCTCGGCGTGGTCAAGGGCGACATCGGCGTCAAGGACGGCTTCATCACCGCCGTCGGCAAGGCGGGCAACCCGCGGCTGCAGAGCGGCGTGCATCCCAAGCTGGTGATCGGGCCGGGCACCGAGGTGGTCTCGGGCGAGCACCTGATCGCCACCGCGGGCGGCGTGGACACGCACATCCACTTCATCGCCCCGCAGCAGGCCCAGGAGGGCCTGACCAACGGCATCACCACCTTCATCGGCGGCGGCACCGGCCCGACCGACGGCACCAACGGGACCACCTGCACGCCCGGTCCGTGGAACATCGGCCGGATGTACCAGGCGGTCGAGGAGATGCCGGTCAACACCGGCCTGCTGGGCAAGGGCAACGGCTCGCTTCCGGAGGCGCTGCGCGAGCAGGTCGAGGCGGGCGTCTGCGGTCTCAAGGTGCACGAGGACTGGGGCGCGACTCCGGCGACCATCGACACCGCGCTGCGCGTGGCCGACGAGTACGACGTGCAGGTCGCGATCCACACCGACACCCTCAACGAGTCGGGCTTCTTCGAGGACACCCTCTCGGCGATCGACGGCCGGACCATCCACACCTTCCATACCGAAGGTGCCGGCGGCGGCCACGCGCCCGACATCATGCGGATCGCCGGCGAGCCCAACGTCCTTCCCTCGTCGACCAATCCGACGCTGCCCTACACCGTGAACTCGGTCGACGAGCTGCTCGACATGGTGATGGTCTGTCACCACCTCAGCCATGACGTCCCGGAGGACGTCTCCTTCGCCGACTCCCGGGTGCGGGCCGAGACCGTCGCCGCCGAGACGGTGCTGCACGACGAGGGCGTCATCTCCATCTTCTCCTCCGACTCGCAGGCGATGGGCCGGGTGGGGGAGTCCTTCGCCCGCGCGTTCCAGACCGCCCACCACTGCAAGGACCAGCGCGGGAAGCTGGCGGGGGACAGCGAGCGCAACGACAACCAGCGGGTGCTGCGCTACCTGGCCAAGCTCACCATCAACCCGGCCATCGCCACCGGCACCGCCGACTGGATCGGCTCGCTGGAGCCCGGCAAGCTCGCGGACATCGTGCTGTGGCCGATCCACTCCTTCGGCGCCAAGCCCAAGTTGGTGATCAAGGGTGGCGTGGTCAACTGGGCGCTGATGGGCGACCCGAACGCCTCGCTGCCGACCACCCAACCCATCTACTACCGCCCCATGTTCGGGGCGATGGGCAAGGCGCGGCAGGCGACCAGGGTCTCCTTCATGTCGCAGGCGGCGATCGACCGCGGCGTGCCCGCCGAACTCGGTCTGGACAGCCGGGTGCTGCCGGTCCGCGACTGCCGCACCGTCGGCAAGCAGCACATGGTCCGCAACGACGCGCTGCCGAAGATCCAGGTGGACCCGGAGACGTACCAGGTCACCCTGGACGGCGAGCCCGCCACCATCGAGCCGGCCCGGGAACTTCCCCTCAACCACCTCTTCTACCTCGCATGAGCGCGGCCATCGACCGGCTCCTGGTCAGCCTGCAGCTCACCGACTCGGCGTTCCCGAGCGGGCTCTACACGCTCTCGCACGGCCTGGAGGGCTACGTCCAGGCCAAGCAGGTGGACGCCGAGACGATGCCGGTGCTGCTGGAGGATCTGCTGCGCCACTCCGTCGGGCCGGCGGACGCGACCGCGCTCGCGCTGGCCCACCGCGCGGTCACGGCGGGGCGGTGGGACGACCTGGTCGAGATCGACCAGCGGCTCTTCGCGAGCAAGCTCAACCGTGAGGTGCGCATCGCCTCGACCCGGACCGGGCGGCAGATGCTGGACACCGCCCGGATCGCGCTGGGCGGTGAGGAGTTGGACCACTACACCGCCCTGGTGGTGGCCAAGCGGTCGCCCGGTTGTCAGGCCGTGGCCGCCGGCGTCGCCTACGCGGCGAGCCGGGTTCCCGCCGAACAGGCCGTCGCGAGCGACCTGTTCGCGTTCTGCGTGAGCTTCGTCAGCGCGGCGCTGCGGCTGCGCCTGACGGACCACCGCCGCGCCCAGATCACCCTGCGCGCCCTCTCACCCGTGGTCGCGGAGGTCACGGCGACCGCACTGGAACGGGAGTTGGCGGACCTGGGCGGCTGCGCCCCGGTCGCCGACGCGATGTCCGGCCGCCACGAGCGCGCCGACGCGCGGATGTTCGTCTCATGAGAAAGGAAGTCGGGACATGACGGACGACGAGGTGCTCCGGGTCGGCATCGCCGGGCCGGTCGGCTCGGGCAAGACGGCGCTGATCGAGGCGCTGGTCCCGGTGCTGATCGGCCGTGGCCGACGGCCCGCGGTGATCACCAACGACATCTACACCCAGGAGGACGCCCAGCACGTCCGCCGCAACCTGGCCGGGATGCTCGACCCCGAGCGGGTGGTCGGCGTGGAGACCGGCGCCTGCCCGCACACCGCCGTGCGCGACGACCCGACGATGAACCTGGCCGCCGGGGCCGAACTCCTGGAGCGGTTCCCGGACATAGACACGCTCATCTACGAGTCGGGCGGCGACAACCTGACGCTGACCTTCAGCCCGGTCCTGGTGGACATGTTCTTCTTCGTGCTGGACACCGCCGAGGGGGAGAAGATGCCGCGCAAGCGCGGTCCGGGCATCACCGACTCGGACGTGCTGGTCATCAACAAGATCGACATCGCCCGGTACGTGCGCACCGACCTCGACGTGATGACGTCCGACGCCGACCGCGTCCGTGAGGGCCGACCGGTGGTGCTCACCAACAGCCTGACCGGCGAGGGCCTGGACCGCGTCGCCGACCTGCTGGAGTCCTACCGCCGGGTCCCCGCATGACGACCGTCGCCCGCCCCCTGGCCTCCGGCCCGGCCGCCCGCCCGGCTGCTGCCGGCCCGGCCGCCCGCCCGGCTGCTGCCGGCCCGGCCGCGCGCCCGGAC
>NZ_QKYN01000216.1 GCF_003258295.1 Streptacidiphilus pinicola
GGCGGCGGTGGCGGGGAGCATCGCGGTCGGGTGGGACGGGAGCTGAAGTCACGGCCATCGAAGCCTCCTGCCAATGCGGGGCGTTGTGGGCGCCTGGGCGCCAAGTCGTGCTACCGGCGGGCGCCGTCTCGCTGATCGACCTGCCCCGGCAGGTGGTCTTCGTCGACCGCACCCGTCAGGAGATCAAGGACGCACCCGAGTTCACGACCCTGATCCAGCCTCCCGAGACCGACTACCTGGATCAGCTCGGGGGCTACTATGGCTCGCTCTACGGTCACCGCGGTCTGTGAGCCTGCGGGCCCCAGTCCCGAACGGGGAGGTGTGATGGGCCGGACCTGGGCGGCCCTCACTGCATGGGCGGTGCTGCTGTTCGCCCTCGAATGCGTCTTTGTGAGCACGCTCGAACCGGCTGAGCTCGCGCCGGGCGCCAGCGCTGCCGCTGTGGGCGCGGCCGGGGCGGCGGCCCTGTCTCGCCTGGAGCGGGTGCATGCCGGGCCGGTCGCCAGGCTCGCCGCTGCTCTGGCCGTGTGGCCGGGCACGCTCCTGGCCGACACGGTGCTTCTGGTCCGGTTGGTGGCGGTGAGCCTGGTGAGCGGCCGCCGGTCGCGCGGTTCCCTCCGGAGGTGCGACTGCTGCCCGGGGCCGGTGTGGCGTGGGCGTCCGCGCTGATCTCCGCCACGCCGGGCGGCTGTGTCGTGGGTGCGCGGACCGAGGACTGGGCCGAGGGCGCAGCGACGGCGACGGTGCTGACGGTGCACCAGGTCTTCCCTGAGCCCCCGCCCCTCGATCGGGCGCTGACGGAACGGTTGCCGCAGGAGCAGCGGTGAACGCCTGGACCCTGGCCGCCGCCCTGCTCATCGTGCTGGGGATCGGTCCCTGCATCGCCGTGGCCGGGCGTGGCGACCCGTTGCAGCGACTGGTGGGCGCGAGCCTGGCGAGCGCGGTGTTGGTGAGGGTGCTGCTCCTGCTGGCGCAGGGCTTCGGCCGCTCCTCGTATGTCGACGTCGCGCTGGTGCTGGCAGTGCTGGCCCCCGCCGGAACGCTGGCCTTCACCCGGCTGCTGGGGGAAGACGCGCGGGTCGCCATGCCCGCTCAGACTCCCGCCGAGCTGCAGGCGTTCTTCCAGCAGGCGGTCAACGACGGCGCCGTTGATGCGCTCGTCGCCCTGTACGAACCCGAACCCGCCTTCGCAACCAGGAACGGCGACCCGGCCGTCGGCGGCGCCGCGCTGCGAGCGCACCTGACCGGGCTGTTGGCGGCCCGACCGCACTTTGACAAGGTCACCACGACCATGGTGTTCGAGACCGGCGACATGACCTGCTCCGACTGGTCAGCCACCGCCATGGACCCGCAGGGTGCCACGTTTGCCATGGCCGGTCACGGCACGGAGGTCGCCCGGCGTCAGCGGGATGGGACCTGGCTGCTGGCAATCGACAAACCCGTGGGGTACCCGGTGACCGACGCCGACGCCGACGCCGACGCCGACGCCTCCGTCGATGTCGTCCGCCGCTGCACCGACCGCATCAACGCCCATGACTGGGACGCGGTCGCCCCCTCACCGTCGAGCCGCTCCGCACGGCGGTGCGCGACGGCCTCTGGCGGGCCAACCCCGACCTGCACATGGACGTGGAATGGATCGCCGCCCACGGCGACCGAGTCTCCGCGTGGTGCTACGGCTCTGGAACCCACAGCGCAACCTGGGTGCTGCCCCCGTCCGTGGGCGGGTTCGCCGGTCAAGCCCTGGCGCCGACCGGAAGGCGGTGGCGCTCGGCGTGCGCGGTGACCTACCGCATCGCCGACGGCCGCATCGTGGACGTGTGGGGGATCTGGGACTGGCTCGACCTGCTCAGCCAGGTCGGCGTGGTGACCATCGGACCTTCGGCATAGCGCCCGCAGCAGGACGCGCGCGACAGTTCGTCGGACGCCACCGACAGACTTTGGGTCAGCGGGCGGGGCGCCGGCCGCCGCGGCGCAGCCGTAGGACGCTCAGGAGGAGGGCGATGGCGAAGAGCGCGATGCCGACGATGAGCAGGTAGAACAGTCCCTTGGCGACGGTGCCGACGATGCCGAGCGCGATCGCGACGATGACTAGCAGCAGTACCCAGACCATGGGGACGCCCCTCCCGGGGTCAGCGTCGGGCCAGGCGGCGTTCGCCGCCCGCGCCGGGGACGTAGGCGAGTTGATAGTGGGCGAAGACGGCCTGTTCCTGTTCGGCGGCGAGCACGCCGTCGGTGTCGATGGCTGGCGCGTTCTTCACCAGAGCTTTGGGGAAGGCGACTTTGACGTAGCCCGGGCCGAGGACCGCGCCGGTCAGCGGCACGAACACCAGGCGGCGTCTGGTGGGCAGGCCGACGTTGAGGGTGCCGAAGGATGGCTCGTCGGTGGCGGTGTCGACGTATACCGACTCCAACGTGCCGATCTTCTTGCCCTTCTCGTCGACGACGTTGTGCTCACGCCACTCCCGGATGTCGGCACTGTCCATGATCGGCGCTCCTGTTGTTGCCGCCGCCCGGTGGGCGGCCATGTGGGGCGTCTACCCCGTCTTCGGGGCAACGCACGTGGTCCTTGGCTCGGCCTCACCTGGACGGCTCTGGGGCGCGGGCAGCTCGCCGAGGGGCGCATGGTCTCGAACGGTTTCTCCGCCCGGGCCGTCCGCCGCAACCCCTGCTTCACAGCCCCGCCGCGTCCCGTGCAGCGGCGATGTCCGCGGGGGAGTCGTCGCGCTGATGGGAGCGAAGGAAGCCGAAGGCGAAGGCCTGCGCCGGGTGGGTGCCCTCCCGTTGGGCCAGCTCGGCCAGGGCCTGTTCGGCGGTGCGGGCGTCCTGGTGCCGGCCCAGTCGCTTGTGGATCTCTTTGTGACGGCGTTCCTGCCGCTTCGCGTCGGAGCCGAGCACGGGGCGCAGGGCGCCGGCCATGTAGCGTGTCCGTTTTGCTGCCTTGCGGGCGCGGTGCAGCGCCTCGTCCTGCTGATCGCCGGCCGGCAGCAGGATCGCCTTGCGCATACGGCGGCGCGTCCGTCGAGTCTCGTGGCGAAGGATCCGCTCGGCGCGCCGAGCGCCTGGATGCTTGCCGTCGCGCAGCGGGGGGTCGGCCACGAGGTCCTCCAGCCGGTCCAGGAGGGTGAAGTACCGGGGCGAGGACAGGGCGTCCAGAAGCGAGCGGTGCGCGAGGCGGCAGCGCCGGTCGAGAGTTCTGCGCAGCTTCCGTTCTGCCTGCTGCGGCGCGCAGTCGGCCGGTAGGCTCCGGGCCTGCGAGGTGAGGCGTTCGCGCAGTGCCTCGGGCTCGCGGTACTCGCCGAGCCGGTGCCCGAGCCAGCGCAGGTCCGTTGCGAGAGCGGCCACCCGGCCGCTGTCGAAGAGGCCCTCGCAGCCCCGCAGCACGCTGCGCAGTCGGCGGGTCGTGACACGCATCTGGTGCACGGCGTCCGGCTCGTCCAGACGGACGCTCGGTTCGAGGCTGGCCAGGTGGTCGGCGTGCTGCCGCAGGGCCGAGACGACTGCCGCGGCCGTGCTTCCCGCGCCGTCGATGTCGGCCCGTTGCCGAGGCTCGACCTCGACACCGGCCGCGCGCAGGGCGCGGGCCAGCTTGATGCCCTCTTCGGCGCGCTGTAGCCCCTGGGCGTTCAGCTCCTGGGCGGCCAGGGCTAGGAGGTCTTCAGTACCGCCCGTCAGTTCGACCTCGAGCTCGTCCCACGTGCTCAGCTCGACGGCTGGCCCCGGCTTGCCGGCATCCGAGCCGGGTGGGCCTGTGGCGGCGAACACGTGGGCCGCGACGTGGTCGGCGGCCAGCTCGGCGAGCTCTCGTTCCTCACCGTCCGTCCAGACCGCACGCCGCCGGTGGGTCAGCAGGTGGGCCGTCGGTCGGAGCCGCTGCCCCCGCGCACAAGCACAGGCGAGCTGCTGCAGGGCCGGTGGTACCTCGTCCTCTGGACCGCTTTCGTCGAGCGGGCGCCTGAACTCACGGCGACCCCCGTGCCCGTCCGGGAGCTTGAGATGCCACCCCGGATCATGGCCGCCGGTCCGACGTCGCAACGTCGCACCACGACGAAGCAGGCCGTGGTCGGCCGTGTCGAAGTACAGCGCGTCCAGGATCTCCGTCTCGCATGTCTCCGTCCGTGCCACACCCGGGGGTCGGACGGCGGTCAGCTCCTGGCTCAGAGCCCCGTCGAAGGTGATCTCGCGTTCAGTGTGTGCATCCGTGATCATGCGCGGCGTTTGCCCCGCTCGCTCAGCCCTACACGGGGTACCAGTGAGGGGGCGATCACCGGACCGGCTCCGTCCGCGTCCCCGTGAAAGGTGTGCCGGCCTGTCGGCCGGTCAGGGCCAGCAGCCGCGTCTGCCAGCCGGGTCCCTCCGGCACGGGCAGCGGCGGGTCGAACAGGCCTGAGCCGGTCAGGCGGTCGGCATAGTCGGACACCTCCCACAGCGCGAACGCGACGAGGAGGGCGGGCAGGCCTTCGTCGGTGCCGATGGCGCGCGCCAGATCCCAACTGTGCACGACCAGGTCCATCGTCAGCTGGCTGACCAAGTCACGAGCCGGGGCGGGGCCGGACCACAGAGTCACCGTGCTGTCGAGCGTTTCGGTGGCTTGGATGGCCTCCTTCGCCTCCGTGGCGGCCCGCTTGAACGACAGGACCGGGTCGTCCCCGAGCTGGTCCCCGTCCAAGCGGTCGCCGACGGCCGCGGCCGGGGCGCCCGACAGCAGCAGGGCGAGCCACTGCTCCTGCACTGCGACGTGGTTGACCAGATCCCCCACGTTCCAGAGCCGACAGGGCGTCGGCAGCCCCCATTGATCTGGCTCGACTTCCCGAACCAGTAGGCCGAAAAGGTTCAGCGCTGCGCAGTGGACGCGAGGCAGGTCGGTGACATTGTCCCCGTGGTGACCATGGCGTTCTCCTTCACATGGCCCCGGATGTTCGCATGATGCCGAAGTGATCTCCGGGCAAGGCGGCTGCCCCGCCGGCGGCGGTCCAATCCTGAGTGGTGGCGCGTGCTCGTAGAAGTCGGTGAGGTGCGAGCGGCGACCTGCCACTGCTCATGGGTTTCCGCTCCGGGCGGTTACCGCGGTCAGGGGCTTGGCGATCGACTCCAGGCTTCGGCGTTCGGCCCGCACCCCGATGGCTGCCTCCACCAGACCGGCCGCGACCATGAGGGCCGCGCCGATGCAGAAAGCGAGCGTCGTGTCGGTGGTCTTCCCGCTGCTGACGAGCCCATTGAAGAGCAGCGGGCCGGTGATTCCGCCCAGTGCCATGCCGACCGCATAGAAGAAGGCGATGCACAGCGCCCGGGTCTGGGGCGGCGGTGTCGCGCGCCTGCCCCGTCGCGAACCTCCCATGCGTACAGACCCCGCCCGGCGGCTGACCGGTTCGCCGGTGGGCTGCCCACGTGTCTGCGCTGATTTCGGTGTCCCGGGGGCGAAGTTGGGGCCCATGCGCACCCCCGATGAGCACGACGAGGCTCAGGTTGACGACCAGACGCGGGAGCGGTCCGCAGAGCAGCGGAACATCCCTGTGCCGAATCCAAAGGATGTCCGGGCCAAGGGCGATGACGATGACCAGGACGAGAGTGAGCCGTCATCAGCCGATGACGAGGACTGACCGGCCGATCAGGTGACGTGGAGTTGGAGCGGTTGCATCCGCTTCTGTCGTTGAGCAACGGTCGGTGCGGACGGCGGTGCGATCACTGGAAAGTGATCGAGGCGCGCGGCTTACAGTGCGTGGGCGGGGTGCAATGCGGCCGGATCGGCGAGCAGGCTGGCGTCCAGGTAGTCGGCCAACTCGCCGACGTCGCGATAGATCTGGGCCGCTCCGGCGTCTGCGAGCTCGGTCCGGGACCAGCCGCCGCTGAGTACGCCCAGGCACGGTACCCCCGCCCTGTGGGCCGCGTGGACGTCCCAGGCGGTGTCGCCCACGAAAACGGCGCGCCCGGCGTTGGCGCCCGCCTGCGCCAGTGCTTGCTCGACCAGATCCGGTGCCGGCTTGGCAGCCGCCACATCGTCGGCGTGCACCTGGTCGGCGATCGCGTCGTCCGCGTCCAGCACTTTGCGCAGTACCTCGACCTCCTGAGCGCTCGCGGAGGTGGCAAGAACGACGGTCCAGCCGCGCTCGGCGCAGGCCCGCAGCACCCGGCCCGCCCCGGGGAGCGGTTCGAGTGACGGCCACTGCGCGGCGTACAGAGCCTGGTGCGCCGCATCGAGTTCGGTGTCGCCGTCGCAGTCGCGCTCTGCACCGAGCAGATGGTCCAGGAGTTCGCCGGCGCCGAGGCCGATCGCCCGGTGTATCCGTGCCATGGGCAGGTGGTGCCCGCCCTGGCGCAGGGCCTGCCACCAGGTCACGGTGTGCAGGTAGGAACTGTCGACGAGGGTGCCGTCCACGTCGAAGAGCGCTGCCGCCGAATTGCTCATCACCGAACTCCTTCGCCGATGGCGCCGTGTCTGGAACGAGCGCCTGCCCGCGTTCGCGTCGGTCACTCCTCCCTGATCGGAGGCACGTTGGACGCGGACCGTGGACGTCGACACGGCACAGGGCCGGCAGGGCCCGTGCATGGACATCGGCGGGACGGGCAGATGCGCCGCAAGGAGGTTGGTATCTCATGATCGTCTTGATTCTCGTGCTGCTGCTCGCCCTGCTCCTGGGCGGCGTCGGCTTCGCCGTGCACATCCTGTGGTGGGTCGCGCTGGCGGTGCTCGTCTTGTGGCTCCTCGGCTTCCTCTTCCGGGCCGGGGAAAGGGTCGGCGGCGGACGAAGCCGCTGGTATCGATGGTGAACAAGGCCGGCTCCGAGCCGGAGGACCTCAGTCCGTCGCGGTGAGAATCCCCGCGGCGGGGGAGCTGAGGTGCTGCTCGCCCCACCGGTCCGGTTGGTGGGCGCGGCGACGTCCAGCACGCTCACCGCGACCACCGGCCACATGCGCGGCGCAACCCATGCAGCGCCCGCGCTTCCACGCGAGCAGGCCAGGAAGGCGCTGGGGGTACAGGCCCTGGATGCCCCCATCTCCGTCGACTCCCGCTCGTGCCACGCCCCACGCCGCCGATCGGAGCAGCCGGTGGCGGGAGACGGGGTCACACGGCCCACCTGGGGCAGGTGCGCGCTGCGGGGCCAAGCGCCCCCCGTGGAGAGTTGGAGCTACACCTCGACGCCGAAGATGGCCTCTTCGACGGTGCGCCCCAGTCTGCCAGACGGGTTGACGGTTCGTCGGGGGCGGGAAGGGCGGCGCCGAGGCGAGCGCGCAGGAACGAGGCGAGGCGGTCGAGCTCGTCCCTGGCCGTCCGTCCGCCTTTTCACGGGAGAGGACACATACCTCGCGCGATGGGGACGGATCGCGGTCGCAGTACGCATCTCGCACACCGCCCGGGTTCGCGAGCCTGAGCATTGCACGAAAACAGTGTCAGACCTCCTGAAGCGTGAAACGGGAATCGTACGATGGTGAGTATGGAACACGTACCAGACGCGCGCGCGACGTGGACATTCCTGACCAACCATGCCCGGGTTCTGGTGCAGATCTGGCGCGACCCAGGGGTACGGGTCCGCGACATCGCGGCCCGTTGTCTGCTGACCGAGCGCGCGGTTCAGCGCATCATCACGGACCTGGAAGACGGCGGCTACCTGACCCACACCCGTGTCGGACGCACCAATCGTTACCAGGTCACAGCCGCCCGTCCCCTGAGGCACCCCGCCGACGCCGGACCCACCGTCGCTGAGCTGCTCGCACTGCTGACCTCCCATGAGCCGGCCACCGCCGGCCATGTGGACGGCGCGCCCACCGCCGCCCGCGGCGAGGCCTGAACCCGGTCAGAGCTGCTGGAGCTCAGCGCCGGTGCGAACCAGTGCCGGGCGCCGAGTAGCTGGCGCACCGAGCGGTTGGCCGTTACTCCTCGCGGGCCGGGGTAGACGCCGAGCGCGCCGTAACTGGGGGCAGGTGTGGCCTGCTGACCGTCGCCAGGGCGGCCTCGCGGCTGGGATGGGTGGGGAACAGCGGGCCGGCACCGGTGATGTCGAGGACCCGTGCGGTCTGCGCGGGGACGGCTGCGAGGTGGACGGTGACCGCGCGCTCTTGGGCTGCCGCGTGCAGGCGCAGGAGCGCGTTCAGTCCGGTGGAGTCGAAGAAGGTGACGGCGGCCAGATCGACCACCACGGCGCGGATGGCGCCCAGAGGGGAGTCTAGGGTGACGGCAGCCGCGGCACTCAAGTCAAGGTCGCCGGCCAAGGTGTAGACCAGGACGCCGTCGGCGTGCAGCTCGTGGTGACACGTGGCCGCACAGTTGGGTGCGTCGGCAGGGCCGCGCTGACCGGCCAGAGCGTCCGCCCCCCGTGTCGTCGCCGGGGGAGCCGCTTCGTCGTCGGACGCCGGGGTCTTGGGCGTGAGCGCCGAAACTTGGCGGATCTCGGCGAGCGGAAGCGCGGGCCCGCCAGCGTCCGGGTGATGCTCGGGCGGGAACGGGTGGTCGGGGTGGTCTGCCCACTGCGACGCGATGTCCTGCAGCTCCTGCCACAGGGCCAGGACACGCTGCTCCTCCATACGCAGGCCGTTGGGCAGCTCGCGGTGTTCCTCGGCGAGCTGCAGATAGGCGTCCAGGCCGAGAACGGCCCGCTCCACAGTGCCCAACCGCGGATTCACACGCCCGGACGCCGCGGCGTGACCGTTGTTGCTCGCCTGGACAAGGCTGTCACTCTCCCCCGGCCCGGGGAGAGGAGGGGTACCGAGACGGGCACGCAGGAATGTGGCGAGCTGGGTGAGTTCGCTCCTGTTCATCGGGTTCGCCTCCTCCGTTTGGTGCGGACAGGCCGGCGCGCGGGAGCCGGCGACGGCGCGCAGTCGGCTGCCGAGCACCAGGCTCCGCCCAGGCCAGGCAAGCTGTCAAGATTTACACGAAAGAATTGTCGCTCTTCACAAAGCACGAAATAGCTGTCGCGCGATGGCGCGCGAGACCGGGTCCCGGTCCGGCTGGGGCCAAGTCTCGGGCCGCGACGGGATCCGGTCAACCTTTGCGTGAAATCCATATCCGTCTTTACAAGACGTGAAATAGATGTCCTATGATGACTCCATGGAGCAGATGCCGGGTCCCCGCATGGGCTGGACGTTCTTGACCAATCACGCCCGGGTCTTGGTGCAGGTCGCCCGGGACCCCGGTGTGCGGGTGCGCGACATCGCCGCGAACTGCCTGCTGACCGAACGCGCCGTGCAGCGCATCATCAGCGACCTGGAGCAGGGCGGATACCTCACCCACACACGGGTCGGTCGAGCCAATCGCTACCAGGTCACCGCCACCAGTCCGCTTCGGCACCCGGCCGACGCCGGTCCCACCGTCGCCGATCTGCTCAACCTGCTCGCCGCTCACCAAGCCGGCAGCGACGCACCGGCGGCCGGCGAGGAAGCGTCCAGCGGCATCGCGTACAGCGCCGTGTGAAGCCGGGCCAGGCCGCGGCGCTGGAGCGCCTCGCCTGGCCGTCCGTTTCGAGGAGGGAGAAGAGACCGTGACACCGGGAGCCCCTGAGTCAAACGAGCAGCGCCGAACGCTGAACCACGACTCATCAGGCACATGCGCCCTCGACACCGACCTGCCCCCGATCTCGTGCGACCCGGTCACCTTGGATGTTCTCGAGCTGCGCGCTCTGACGGACGTGCTGTTCCTCCGGTTGCAGGAGCTGGAGGAGGGCACCGCCGCCTACTCCTATGTGCGCAACACCCTGGTCGAGCTCAACATGAGCCTGGTCCGCACTGCAGCGCAGCGGTTCACGCACCGCCCCGAACCGCTGGAGGACATGCTGCAGGTCGGCGTGGTGGGCCTGATCAAGGCCATCAACGGGTTCGACCCCGGGCGCGGAGTGGAGTTCGTGACCTACGCCATGCCCACCGTCACGGGCGAGATCAAGCGGTTCTTCCGCGACACCAGCTGGTCCGTCCACGTACCGCGCCGCCTGCAGGAACTGCGTCTCCACCTCGCCAAGAGCAGCGAGGCGCTGGAGCAGGAGCTCGGCCGTGAACCAACCACCGCGGAACTCGCCGCCCGACTGGACGTCACCGAGGAAGAAGTGAGGGAGGGGCGGATCGCTGCCGACGCCTACACCGCCGGAACCCTGGCTGCCCCCGTTGGCGACGAGGACGAGGACGGTGGCCCTCTGCAGCGCCGACTCGGCGTCATCGACACGGACCTGGAGAACGTGGTTGACCTGACGGCACTGCGTCAGATCCTGCCGGAGCTGTCCGAGGCGGAACGCCGTCTGCTCAAGCTGCGCTTCGTCGACGACCTGACCCAGGCTCAGATCGGGGAGCGGATCGGTTGCTCCCAGATGCACGTCTCCCGCCTGTTGTCCCGCATACTCGCCGGGCTAAGACGCGGTTTCTAATGGCTCGCTGACCGGGGCGGGTCTGTTCAGCGGACCATGAAGCGGCTCAGCTCGTGGGACTCAGCCCGGAGCCGGTCCGGTCGTGCTCCTGCGCTGGCGGTGTCCGATGCAGGACCCGGCACCTGAACGTCCTTGTTGGCTTGCC
>NZ_QKYN01000217.1 GCF_003258295.1 Streptacidiphilus pinicola
ACCCCGAACCCCGAACCCCGGACCCCGAACACCCGGAAGGGACACGCAGCAATGAGCACCACCGCACCGCGCCGGCTCCACCTCAACGCCTTCCTCATGGAGGCCGGCCACCACGAGGCCTCGTGGCGGCTGCCCGACGGTAACGCCCGCGCCGACTTCGACCTGAAGCACTGGATCGAGCTGGCCCGACTCGCCGAGAGCGCCAAGTTCGACGCGCTCTTCCTCGCGGACGGCCCCGCCCTCAACGGCACCGGGGAGTTCCGGCCGCCGGGCCAGCTCGAACCCCTCACCCTGCTGACCGCGCTGTCCCAGGCGACCAGCCGCATCGGCCTCATCGCCACCGTCTCCTCGACCTACAACGACCCCTACAACCTCGCCCGCCGCCTCGCCTCCGTCGACCACGTCAGCGGCGGCCGGGCCGGCTGGAACATCGTCACGTCCGCCGGCGCGGCCGAGGCCGCCAACTTCGGCCTGGCCGACCGACCCGGCCACGCGCAGCGCTACGCCCGCGCGGACGAGTTCCTCCAGGTCACCAAGGCGCTGTGGGACAGCTGGGAGTCCGAGGCCGTGGTCGCCGACAAGGCCGCCGGACGCTACGCCGACCCGGCGCGCCTGCACCGGTTCGACCACCGCGGCCGCCACTTCACGGTGGCCGGTCCGCTCAACGTCGAGCGCCCGCCGCAGGGCCACCCGCTGCTGGTCCAGGCCGGCTCCTCCGAGGACGGCAAGGACTTCGCCGCCCGGCACGCCGAGGCGATCTTCACCGCGCACCGCACGTACGAGCGGGCCGCCGACTTCTACCGCGACATCAAGGCACGCACCGCGGCCGCCGGGCGCGACCCCGACAACGTGATCGTGCTGCCCGGCATCGTCCCCTACCTCGGCTCCACCGAGGCGGAGGCCCGGGCGATCGCCACGGAGCTCGACGAACTGCGGGTGCCCGAGTACGGGCTGCGGCAGGTCGCCGCGATCTTCGAGACCGATCCGTCGGCCCTGGAACTCGACCGGCCGCTGCCGGACTTCATCCTGGCCCGGCCCAAGCTGGAGGGCTCGCAGAGCCGCGCCGACCTGTTCGTCGAGCTCGCCGTCCGGGAGCAGCTGACGGTCCGCCAACTGATCTCCCGGATCGGTGGCGGCCGCGGCCACTTCGAGCTCGTCGGCACGCCCGACCAGGTCGCGGACACCATCACCGCCTGGTTCGAGGGAGGCGCGGCGGACGGCTTCAACATCATGGCCCCCGCCCTGCCGTCGGGCCTGGAGGCCTTCATCGAGCACGTGCTGCCGATCCTGCGCGGCAAGGGGCTGTTCCGCGAGGAGTACGAGGGCGCGACGCTGCGCGAGCACTACGGCCTGCCGGTCCCGGCCAACCAGTTCCACTCGTCGACGGCGGCCGCCATCGCCTGACCACCGGTGGGGGCCGCCCTCTCTGGCGGCCCCCTCGACTCCCCGCTTCCACACCCGTGTTCATCTCCAAGGAGCCTGTCGTGCCCTCCCTTGTCGTCATCTCCGGTAGCCCGTCCCGGACCTCGCGCACCGCACCGCTCGCCGGCCACCTGGCCCACAGACTCTCGCTGCGCGGCTTCGACGTCGAACACCTCGACCTGCGCAGCCTGCCGCCGGACGCCCTCCTGGAGGCGGACGTGCGCCACCCCGAGGTACGCCGCGCCCTGGACTCCATCGCCGCGGCCGAGGGCGTCGTCGTCGCCACCCCCGTCTACAAGGCGTCCTACACCGGCCTGCTCAAGGCCTTCCTCGACCTCCTGCCCCAGGACGGCCTGGCCGGCAAGACCGTCCTCCCCCTGGCGACCGGCGGCACCATCGCCCACCTGCTCAGCATCGACTACGCCCTGCGCCCGGTCCTCACCGCCCTCACGGCCCGTCACGTCGTCGGCGGCGTCTTCCTGCTCGACCGCTGGATCGACGCGCTCGGCCGCGACACCGTCGACCTGACGCCCGAGGCGGAAGAGCGGCTGCTCGAAGCGGTGGACGCCTTCCTCGGCTCCCTCCCCTCCGGCCCCGTTCTCACAGCGGCCTGAGCGGTTGTCAGGGCGTTCCTGACACCCTCGGGTGTCAGGCAACGGGCGGCAAGCGACCGACATGGCGGCCGGAGCCCCGGGCCGCTGAACCTCGGACGGCGGGGGGGTCAGCCCGAAAGGTTGGGCATCGCGTGGGTGAGGACGCGATCCGCATCGATCAGGCAGGGGACCGTTCGTTGATGGAGGTCGCCCACGCGGTCCAGCACGGTCACCCGAATGTATACGTCGGTCATCGCGGCCAGGGCCGGCTCCGTGAACCACGCGAGGCGGATGCGGCTGTCCGCGGAGATCACGCCGTTCGGTCCGAGCGAGGTGAATCGGTAGTCCTCGCGGTTAGCGAGGCCGCGGGGTTCGGCCGCCGCTTCGGCCGCCTCCCGCGATATCCACCCCGGGCAAGCGCGTAAGAGGACCCTGAGCAGGCGGTGCCGAAACAGCACGGCGGCCGGTGGGGCAGGGCTGAAGTCGAATGGAGAGACGGTCCGCGCCCTGGTATGGACCAAACGGGACGCTCATGGCATGATCACGCCACGATCACTGCGCTGGCCGAGCCCGCATCCAGCCCACCTGCCGGAAGGAACGGGGCACTGTCCATCCCCTCATCCCGCGAGCCGCTGACACCGCCTGACCAAACCATCCGGGCACGGCTGGTGGCCACCACGGCACACTCGCTGCGCGTCGGGGACTGGATGTGCCTGGAAGGCCGGCCTTACCAGATCGGAGATCTGCGGTCCCGGCCCGACGGAATCCACGTCGTGCACCTACTCGGACACACGCCGCTCGTCCTGACATCTCGTCACACGGTGCTCATCTACGCCGTATTGACGCCACGCGGATAGCCCTCCACGTGTCCCGCTCGGCACAGGTCGGAGCCAATGGTCAGATCCGGTGTATCGATGAATTCGGTCCGACTTCCCACGTCGACCGTTGGAGTTGATCGTTGTACACGACGATGTCGGCGTGGTCGGTTGGGCGGGCTGTGGCGAAGTAGAGCTGCTGGGCGGGAATGTAGCGATCACGCCACGACCGCTCGATCTCGGTGGCGTCGGCGATGGACCCGGCCTGCGCTGTGCCTCGGTCCCGGGCGCGGTCCACCGTCTGCTCGAAGGGGACGGACACGAAGATGCGCAGGTCCCACCGGTCGATGAGTTCTGGACGCAGCAGGAACACGCCGCCGAAGAGCAGTACGGCGTCTGCGGGGGCGGTCACGGCCGGCGGTGACAAGGGGGAGTCGGTGTCGCTGTCGAAGACCGCGGGTTGGATCGTGAGGTCTCCGCCTGGACCCAGCGGATCGAGCAGGACCCGGCACAGCGCGGCGCGGTCGTGGGCGTCGAAGTAGCAGCCTTCGGCCGAGTAGCGCCCGCGCCGGTAGCGCTGCGCACGAGGGACGAGGAAGTCGTCGATGGTCGCACGGATCACGTCGCGATCCAGCGCGCGCAGGACGACGGCGAGCTCGTCGGCCAGCGTGGTCTTTCCGGAGGCGGGCGGCCCGTCGACGGCGACCCGCAGCGGGTGCGTGGTCGCGACGGACGAGATCGCCTCCGCCAGCCGACGGACGAACTCGGCGCGGGTGCCTTGGCCTCTTGCGGCAGCTGTCACGATGTCCCTGTATAGCACCGCATGTCAGCCTGCGCCCGCTGCCTCGCGCCCCCTCAGTACCAAGTCCGGTACTGGCTCTGCGCCGAGGGGTCGCCGCAGGTGAACTCCCGCAGGGAGTACGTGTTGCCGTCGTTGTGCCGGTAGACGTACCAGCTCTGGTCCTGGCCGCATCGGAACTACTCGTCCAGGTGTGCGCGCTGGTCCTTGCTGAGGACGGTTCCGCGTGGTCCGAAGCCGGCCGAGGAGTAGAAGCGGACGGCTGGCTCGTTCGGGGTGAAGATGCCGGCGAAGAGGGTCGAGATGCCGCGTTCCGCGGCGGCCCGCTCCGCCGCCGCCACGAGGGCCGAACCGACGCCCTCGCCGCGGTGCCCCTCGAGGACGACGGTGTGGACGTCGGCTACACGGCGTGGAACGAGAATCTGGTGGTCCGGGGGCACCGGCAGCGGAACCAGCTCCAGCATGCCCACCACCGCACCCGTCACCTCAGCGACCAGGACCACTGTCGCGGTCTCGGACTCGGCCGAGAGCAGCTCCTCGAAGTGCCTGCGCACGACTTCGGCGTCGGGCACGCGGTAAGAGGCCGGATCGAGTTGGATATGTGGTTCGGCGTTCGCGAGACGCAGTCGGACGAGGGCGGGCACGTCGTCCCGCCGGGCGGTCCTCACTGAGATCGACATGGGCCAGAGCCTTCCACCGCGCCGGCCCGCGCCACAAGGCGCTCGCGCACGGCTCAGCGCGACGCGGCGGGCGGGGACCCGGCTGCGTGGGTGGGCACCTGACTCGGAGGCATGGGCGGGGCCGTGACCAGCGTCTGGCCGTAGGCGCCCATGGCCGCCACCATGACCAGCAGGATCACCAGCCAGCGCACGCCCAGGCGCGCCGGCAGGGCCAGCACCAGGCGCATCACGTCCCCGCTGGTGAGGGCGCGTCGGGCGCGACGCCGGCGGCTCGCCCGACCGGCAGCGCCGGCGCGGGCCGCGCGGCTGCCGGGCGGGAGCGAGGGGCCGGGTGATCCTGAGGTCTCGGGGGGAACGGACCGGTGGGAGCGGGGGTTCACCGGCGCCTCCTGGAGCGGGCGGTAACGCGGTTGCGGGGTCGGCTGCCGCCGATCTGGTCCCGGTAGGCCAGCAGTTGCACCGGCATGTCGAACGCCACGACCCCGACCACCTGCGGCCCGTACGCGGTCGGCCGCGTGTACCGGGCCACGAAGCGTTCCGAGCGGAGCGACCCCTCGACGATCTCCACATCCGTGCCGAGCGCGGGCATGCCCACGGCCTGGATGCGCGCGCCGTGCTGCTCGGACCAGAAGCGCGGCACCGGCGTGAAGCGGTCGGCGCGGCCCGGGCCGCGCAGCAGGGCGTCGGCGGCGTGCTGGCCCATCTCCACGGCGTGGATGAGGTGTTCGACCCGGCGCGGCACCTCGTCGAAGCGCGCGTTGGGCCAGCGTGCCACGTCGCCCGCCGCGACGACGTGGGGCAGGACCCGCCCCCACTGGTCCACCGCGTGGGCGGTCGGCCAGCAGAGCACGCCGTCGGAGACCTCCAGGCCGCTGTCGCGCAGCCACTCGGTCCGCGGCTGGCTGCCGAGCCCCAGCACCACGAAGTCGCAGTCGAGTTCCGCGCCGTCGTCCAGCCGCAGCCGGAGTGTCTCGCCATGGTCCTGCCAATCAGCGATCTGCGTGTTCACCCGCACGTCGACGCCCGCGCGGCGCTGGATCGCTCCGACGACCGCCCCGACCTTCGGGCCGAGCACCCGTCGCAGCAGCGGGGCGCTGTGGACGACGAGGGTGACGTCCATCCCGTGCTCGCGCAGGGTGCAGGCCAGTTCGCAGCCGACGAAGCCGCCGCCGAGGATCACGACGTGGCGGGCCTGCGCCTCGTGCAGCGCGATCCGGACGGTCGCGGCGTCCTCGAGGGTGCGGATGGTGCGCACCCGTTCGCTGAACACCGGCGCCTCGGGCAGCCGTTTGGCGTCCACCCCTGTGGCGACCACCAGTCCGTCGAACGGGAGCCGTTCCCCGCCGCGCAGCAGCACCGAGCCGCGCGCCAGGTCGAGACCGGTGAGCGGCGTGTCCAGCAGCCAGTGCGCGTCGAGGTCCTGCTCGGCCTCGAAGGTGAGCTGATCGCTGGTCAACTCGCCTGCCAGGTACTGCTTGGACAGCGGGGGACGGCTGTACGGCCGCCGCCGCTCCTCCCCGACGAGCACCAGCTCGCCGTCGAACCCGCGGTCCCGCAGCCGGTTGGCCGCGCTCAGGCCCGCGAGCCCGCCGCCGGCGATCACGATCCGCCGGCGCCGCCCCCGCATGCCCGCCCCGCTGCGCACCGTCCGCGCCGGCCTGCGCCGGCTCGCGGCCACGCCGCCGCCCTGGATCCCTATCGCCTGCATCGGGCAGCACCGGGCCGCCTGCCGCGCCTTGGCCGCGAACTCGGCCGGGACGCTGCCGGTGTAGTGCAGGGACCCGCCGTCGGAGATCCGGAAGACCTCCGGTGCCTCCTGCTGGCAGATGCCGTAGATGTGGCAGCGGTTGTTGTCCACGCTGACCCGGACGGGCCTGGTCTCCGGCACCAGCACCGGCTCCGGGGCGTGGAAGGCGTCCCCGGGCACCGGTGGGAGCGCCAACTGCGCTGTGGTCTGTGGCTGCTGCGGGTGGGGCAGGCCGGTGGGGCGGGCGATCAGGGGTCCGTTCATGCCTGGCCCCCGCCCGTCCGGAACGCACGTTGTCGCAGCCGGGACCGCGAGGGCAGCACCCGGATCAGGAACGCCAGCAGGCACACGCCCGCGCCGAGCGCGACGCCCACCGCCACCAGGTTCAGGTGCCGGGGCTCGGGGTGGACCAGGAAGACGTGCAGCCAGACCAGCGCGAAGGACAGATAAGCGAACTGATGGAACCTCAGCCATCGTTGGTAGCCGAGCCGTCGCTGCAGCCACACCGAGCAGCCCACCGCGATGGCGAGCTCCGTGCCCAACACCCCACAGCCCACCGGGAATCGCTGCACCGGCCCGAGGAACGGCACCAGCAGCCGCACCGTGCCGATGTGCCAGATCGGCTGGTAGAGGAAGGTCAGGCCGTGCAGCGCCCCGAAGATGAGCGCGCTCAGGCCGATCGTCATGTGCGCCCCGTAGACGGTGGCGCGGTTGACCTGGCGTTCGAAGTAACGCATCCGCAGGATCGCACCCAGGAGCAGGGTCGCGACCATCAGGACGT
Organism: Streptacidiphilus pinicola; assembly: GCF_003258295.1. GTDB lineage: Bacteria > Actinomycetota > Actinomycetes > Streptomycetales > Streptomycetaceae > Streptacidiphilus > Streptacidiphilus pinicola. The sequence continues at coordinate 6,838 of NZ_QKYN01000217.1, forward strand.
AGGCGATGAGAGCGAAAAGCCTCGCAATCTGGTGCACGCCCGTGTCGTACGGAACCCCGTGGTTGTGGGCGTCGAGTGGCGATCCCGGAATGGGCGCCGGGCCGGCCGGTGACGCAGCGTGCGCCGCCGGTATACCGGGGAGGAACAGCAGGGCCAGGAAAAGCCCGAGAACGGCTGCACGGGGGCGTTTCACACAGTTGGAAACCAGGGATGAAGCGATCGTGATCATGTTCAGGATCCCTTTTCCGGCCACCACAAAACTCAGGTGTGCCGCACGCGGCCAGGAAGGCATTTCCCGGTCACGGGCAGGCAGGCAATTGCGAGACCATCCGGCGTTGTTGGGCTCACCGGAAGCCAGACGTTACACCAAGATCCGCGGGTGGTCGATCCGGATCGGAAATGATCCTCAAGCGGACGAAATGGGCACCCAAGCCATTTTGGAAGTGGTTCCGATAGATGACGAGACTGTGATTCTGATGTAATTCCTCGGCGAAAGTCGTGAAGATTCTGTGCGCATGGCCCGGACGTTCGGCGCACGCCGAGGCCTCGCCGGGGCCGTGCCGGGGCCGTGCCGGCGCCGGTGGATCGCGGCCCGGTTGTGCCAGCATCGCGACGCGACGGCAGCCGCCCGGAGCGACTCGTCATCGGCAAGTACTGCGCCCTGGGGATGGGCTGACGCTTCGTCATAACGGTGCCAACCACCGGATGGACGGTCCGTCCACCTTCGCGCTCAGCCGCCGACCGCGTCCCGCACGAACCGGCGCAGGTGCGCACCGAGGACGTCGGGCTGCTCCAACCACGGTTCGTGCCCGGCTCCCTCGATCCGGGTGAGCCGAACTCCGAGCCCGCGCGCGACGGATTCCAACGCCGAGACGGGGCGAGGGTCGGCGACCCCGCCGAGCAGCTCCGTAGCCGCCGGCAAGCACGCCCGCAGTTCGTTCAGACGCCGCGAGAGGGGGTCCTTGCGTCCCTCCGCTCCCAGTTCCCGGTTCATGGCCCAGTTGACGGGGCGGCGCCGGCGGGCCGCCTGCGCGGCCCAGAGCCGGCCGCGCTCGGGGTCGGCGTGGTCGGTGAACCAGTGCAGGGTGAGAAGTTCGGCCTCCTGGTCCTCGGTGCGCCGCGTGAGCGCCTCCAGTTCGTGGAGCCGCTCCTGCTGGGCCGGGGACGTCCGGCGGTCGCGCTCCGCCCGGTAGCCGGGGCGGCCTTCCTCGGTCATGGGCCCGCACATCAGCAGCACGGCGGCCACTCGCTCGCGGTGGGCCAGGCAGAAACGGAGGGCCAGGTCGGCGCCGTAGGAGTGCCCGATAAGCACCGCCTGCGGCGCCCTCCAGACGTCGAGCAGTTCGGCCAGATCCCGCACGTGCCGGGCGAAGGTGTGGCGGCCCTGCCAGGCAGATCCACCCGTGCCGCGCTGGTCGTAGCGGTAGACGGGAGCGAGGCCCGCGACCAGGGGGGCGACGTCCCCCAGGTAGTCCGGCAGCCCTGGGCCGCCGTGGAGCAGGACCACGGGCGGCTTCCGCGTCGTGTCTCCCAGGGCGTTCCAGCGGATCCGTGCCGCGTCCGTCATCGAGGCGAGGCCGCTTGTCTCCATCGAGGTCACCGCAGAGAACCTACAGCCGCGGCGCCGCGGGCGTCCCGAGTTCTCGCGGGCTCCCGAGTTGTTCAGCCCGGACGTCGGGGCGAGGCTGACTGCATGGACGCGACGGGCCGAGACGGCGGCGCGCAGGTGATCGGCGTGCCGGCGGCGGCTGCTGCCGGGGCCGACCCGCTCCCCGGCATGTTCGCGCACGCCCCGGTGATCTTCGCCGCCCTCGGCGGCCCCACCCACCTCGTCGAGGGGGCCAACCAGGCGTTCCTCGACACCGTCGGGGTGGAGCAGGCCACGGAGGTGTCGGGTCGGCCGGTCGCGGAGGTGGTGCCCGAGCTGGTCCACCAAGGCCTGCTGCCCGTGCTCGACTCCGTATACCGCCAGGGTGAGCCGTTCGTCGCCCACGGAGTCGGGGTGCTGCTGGGACCGGCCGGCAAGACCAGGCTGCGGTACTTCGACTTCAGCCTCGAACCCCGCCGTGACCAGGCAGGACGCGTCCGGGGTGTGGCCTTCGTCGCGGTGGACGTGACCCGGCAGCGCGCCGCCCACAAGCTGGCCGCCGAGCAGCAGGTGCTGCTGGAGCAGATCGCGCGGGACGCGCCGCTGGCAGAGGTGCTGGACGGCATGTGCCGGGCCATCGAGAAGCTCTCCCCCAAGGTGCTCGGCTCCGTGCTGCTCCTCGACCAGACCGGGACCCGGCTGCTGCACGGCGCCGCGCCCAGCCTCCCGGACTTCTACACGGAGGCCATCGACGGCAGCGAGATCGGCCCGCGCGAGGGCTCCTGCGGAACCGCCGCCTACCGTCGCGAGATGGTCGTGGTCAACGACATCGCCACCGACCCGCTCTGGACCGACTACCGCGACCTGGCCGCCCGGGCCGGCCTCGGGGCCTGCTGGTCCGCGCCGATCGTGTCCAGCGCGGGGGAACTGCTCGGCACCTTCGCCATGTACCACCGGACCCCGCAGACGCTGCGCGAGGAGGATCTGGACCTGAGCATCGTCTTCACCCGGACGGCGGCACTCGCCATCGAGCGCAACCGCACCGAGCTCGCCCGCCGCGAGGCACACGAGCGCGAGCACGCGCTGAGCTCCGATCTGGAGTTCGTCCTGCGGACCAGCACGGCCGTGAGCGAGGAGGCGCGCTACCCGCATAACCTGCAGCGGCTGGCGGAGCTCGCGGTGCCGGCCCTGGGGCCGGTCTGCGTGATCGACGTCATCGAGTCCGGCCGGGTCCGACGGGTGGCCGTGGCCCTCGCCGCGGAGCTGCCGGCCGGCGCGCGGGCCCTGCTGACCACCGAGGAGGCGGGTGATGTCGAGAACGGTCCGGTCGGCCGCGTCCTGGCGACCGGCGCGAGCGAGGTCAGCCGGGCCGTTCCGGGGGGCGCGTGGCGCGAGCTCGGCGTCGACATCACCGGGCAGGTCTGTGTGCCGCTGACCGCCCGTGGCCGCACCTTCGGCGCACTGACCGTGGTCGCGACCACGCAGCACCCCCTGGGTGCCCGCGCGATCGCCCTGGCCGAGGAGCTCGCCCGCACCGCGGCGGCGGGCGCCGAAACCACCCGTCAGCACGCGCAGCAGGCCCAGCTGGCGCACGACCTCCAGGCCGGGCTGCTGCTGGCCGCGCTGCCCGAGGTCCCCGGAGCCCACCTCGCCGCGTTCTACCGCCCGGCGGGCGAAGGCCTGGACATCGGCGGCGACTTCTACGACGCCTTCCCCCTGCCCGGGGACCGGTGGGGGCTCGTCATGGGCGACGTCTGCGGCCGCGGCGCCTACGCGGCGACCACGACCGCGCTGGTGCGCACCACCATCCGCGCGGTAGCGCCGCTGCTGCCGACCCCGGACGCGGTGGTCGGGGCGGTCAACCACGCGCTGCTCGCCCGGGCGGACAGCGACGAGAGCTTCGTGACCCTGATCTACGCCGAACTCCACCGGACCCGGGACGGAGTGGCCGTGCGCATGGTCCGGGCCGGTCATCCGCCTCCCCTGCTGTGCCGGACCGACGGCACGGTGGCCTGCCCCAACCCGGCCGGCCGACTCCTGGGCGTCTCCCCCGAACTCGGGCTGGGCACGGAGTTGTTCACCCTGCGCCACGGTGACGACCTGGTGCTGGTGACCGACGGCATCCTGGAGGCCCGCAGCCCGGCCGGCACCCTCTTCGGCGAGGAGCGCCTCGTCGCCGCCCTGCGCCCGACCGCCCGGCTCGCCGACGCGCGACGGATCCTCGACGCCGTCACCACCGCCGTCGACGGCTTCACCGGCGGCGTCACGGACGACGACCAGGCCGCACTGGTACTGGTCTCCGGCTAGCCGGTCCGTGCTGACCCGTACGGGGGGCGGTCGGCTAGAGCGCGCCCGTGGCGACGGCGATCCCGACCCCGATCAGGACCACGGCGCCCAGGAGTTCGCCCCTGTGGCCGGTCTTCTCGCCGATCCGGGCTCCGAGTTCCAGACCGATCAGCGACAGCCCGAGGCTGACGGCACCGATGACCGCCGCCGCGGTCGCCAGGTTCACCTGCTCGGCACCGAGCGAGAAGCCCACCGCGAGGTTGTCGACGCTCAGGGCAAGACCCGTCAGCAGCAGCCGTCCCAGCGGCAATCGGCCGGCGCCGTCGTCGTTCGCGCCGTCCCCCGCGCCGCCCCCCGTGCCGCGGAGGTTCTGCCACAGGGCGTAGCAGCCGGTCGCGATCAGCAGCGTCGCGCCGATCCACCGGGCCGCGGAGCCGATCTCGTCCGCGAGCCCGCGCCCGAGCGCCAGACCGACGGCCGGCATCCCGGCCTCGAAGAGGCCGAAGACGATGCCCACGCGCCAGCGGGTCCGCCGGTCCACACCCGAGATGCCGATGCCGATAGCGGCGGCGAAGTTCGACAGCCCGAGCGCCACGGCGACGAGCAACAGTGCGACCACAGTGGGACCGTACCTCTCCCCCGTCGGGCGGATCGGATCAGTGGTCGCCGCGGAAGATGTCGTTCACCTCGCGCAGCGCGTAGTACACGAGCACGTAACCCGCGAGCGGGTCCGCCCACCACCAGCCCAGCGTGCTGTTGAGCACCAGGCCGACCAGCACGGCGGCGGCCAGCAGGCCGTCGATCAACGTGACGCGACCCTCCGTGCGCAGGACGGGGTTGTCCAGGGCGGCGCCGGTGCGGGCTTTGCCGAAGGCCAGGCCGAACATCACGACCGCCGTCACCGCGGTCCATGCGATGCCGAGGGTGGAGTGGCGCGGGTGGAAGCCGGTGGCGATCACGACGGTCGACTGGACCAGTAGGTACGTCGCGAGGAGGCTGAAGCCGACGCCGATCATCCGCAGGGCGCGCCGCTGCCGTTCCTCACCGGTGCCGGACAGCTCCCAAATCACCACGGTGGAAGCGCCGATCTCGATCAGCGAGTCCAGCCCGAATCCGGCCAGCGCCACGGACTGCGCGGCCACGGCGGCGATCGTCAGCACCACGATGCCGACCACGTTCCAGGCGAGCGTGGCGTACTCCAGCGCGAAGCCGCGACGGAGCAGCGCGGCACGTTCGAGATCGTTCGTTGTGGTCACGTCAGAGAGTCTGGCAGAGCAGGATCACCCTCCGGTCACGGCCGGTCAGCTCCGCCCGTCCCCCGCCCCCGTTCCCCGCCCTCGTCGCCGCAGGACGCGCGCGCGAACGCCGTAGGCCGCCGCGCCGGCCGCGATCACGGCGGTGCCCGACGCGACGGACGTCAGCGGCAGGGCGAAGGCGAGCGTCAGGCAGCCGAGGAGACCGACCGCCGGCACCCCTCGGGGCGGCCTCCCCTCGTCGCGGGTGAGGGTCCAGGCCGAGGCGTTGGCCACCGCGTAGTAGAGAAGCACGCCGAAGGACGAGAAGCCGATCGCGCCCTGCAGGTCCGCGGTGGCGGCGAGCACCACGACGACCGCGCCGACGGCGAGTTCCGCCCGGTGCGGCACGGCGAAGCGTGGATGGACGGCCGACAGGGCGTGCGGCAGGTGACGGTCGCGGGCCATCGCCAGCGTGGTCCGCGAGACTCCGAGGATCAGCGCGAGCAGCGATCCCAGCGCGCCGACCGCCGCGCCGACCCGGACCACCGGCACCAGCCAGGACGCACCCGCCGCCCGCACCGCGTCCGCCAGCGGCGCCGAGGAGTGGGCCAGGACGCCCGCACCGAGCGTCGCCAGGACCGCTGTGGCGACCGCGGCGTAGACCACGAAGGTGATACCCAGGGCGATCAGCATCGCACGTGGGATGGTCCGCGCCGGATCGCGGACCTCCTCCCCCAGCGTCGCGATCCGCGCGTAGCCGGCGAACGCGAAGAACATCAGCCCGGCCGCCGTCAGCACCCCGCCGGCCGCCAGGTACCCGCCGTCGCCGAGCCGCGAGGCCTCGACACTCCCGCCGGTCAGACAGGCCACCACGACGGCCGCCAGGACTGCGAGCACCACGGCCACGATCGCCCGCGTCAGCCAGGCGGCCTTCTGTACCCCGACGTAGTTCACCGCCGTCAGCGCGACCACCGCGGCCACCCCGACCGCGCGGGCCTGCGCCGGCCACAGGTACGCCCCGACGGTCAGCGCCATCGCCCCGCAGGACGCGGTCTTGCCGACGACGAACGCCCACCCGGCCAGGTACCCCCAGAACTCGCCGAGCCGCTCCCGCCCGTAGACGTACGTGCCGCCGGACTGCGGGTAACGAGCCGCCAGCCGCGCCGAGGACGTCGCGTTCGCGTACGCCACGACCCCGGCGAGCGCCAACCCGACCAGCAGCCCCGTCCCGCTGTCCGCAGCGGCCGCCGCCGGCCCGAACACGCCGAACACCCCGGCCCCGATCATCGACCCGAGCCCGATCACCACCGCGTCCCCGACACCCAGACGCCGCGCCAGCTTCTCCACCAACTGCCCTGCTCCCGACCACGCCCGCTCATCCTTGCCCCGGCATCGTAGAGGCGCGAGATGTCGACTTCGGGGGGGCACGCGCGTGGGGCAGCCGGAGCGGCACGGCCGCGTGCGCGCGGCCTTACCGGCCATCGCGCCCTGCCCGCCGCACGGCGAGAAGGTGGCCGATGAGGGCGAGCGACGCGAGCAGGGCGACCAGCGCGCAGACACCCGGCCAGCCCGTCCGACTCCACACGCGCACGCCCAGCCAGGAACCGGCGCTGCCCCCGGTGTAGGCGCAGGTCATGTAGGCGGTCTTGAGCCGGCCGCGGGCATCCGGTCGCAGGGCGTAGACCCGCGCCGAATTGGCGACCATGCCGGACTGCATGGAGACGTCGAGCAGCAGGACGCCAAGAGTGAGCGCGGCCAACCCCGGTGTACCGCCCCCACTTCCGACAGCGAGCAGCAGCGCGGACACGAGCACGCCGAGGATGCAGACGAGGTTCACGCCGTCCGGCCCGCGGCGGTCCACCAGGCGGCCGACGAACGGGGTGCAGCACATGGTCGCCGCACCGACCAGGGCGAACGTCCCGACAGCGGCAGCGCCGAGCCGGTACGCCGGCCCCGCGAGAAGGAACGCCAGGCACGTCCACACCGCCGAGAAGCCGGCGAACACAGCCGCCTGGTTGACGCTGGAGTGGCGCAGGCCGCGCTCGGTGCGCAGCAGGCGGAGCGGCTCGGTCAACAATGCCCGGTAGGGCTCGCGCGTGGGCGGGACCACGGGCGGCACCGCACGACGGACCGTAGCAGCCAGGAGCAGGACAGCGCCGGCGGCCACCAGGTAGGGGGCACGCCAGCCGAGCCACTGGCCGAGCGTCCCGCTGAACGCGCGGGCCAGCAGCATCCCGCCGGTCGAGCCACTCAACAGCGTGCCGATCACAACGCCCTGACGGTCGGCCTCCACCAGGCTCGCCGCCAGCGGGCCGACCACCTGGGCCGCGACGGAGGTCAACCCCACGAGGCCACTGGCCAGTACGAGAAGCGGCAGCGTCCCGGCGCAACCGGCGGCGAGGAGTCCGACACTGCTGAGCGCCAACAACGTGACCAGCAGCGGCCGGTAGGGCAGCCGGTCGCTGAGCGGCGCCAGCAGCACGATGCCCGCGGTGTACCCGATCTGCGTGGCGGTCACCGCGAGCGCCGCAGAACCGGGCGGGACGCGCAGCGCGGCGGCGGCCAACGGCGTGACCGCCTGCGGGAAGTAGACGTTGCCCACGGCCACGCCGCAGACGACCGACAGGAGCAACAGCACGCGACGGCTGAGCGTCGGCGTCTCGGGCACGCACCTGGTGAGCGACTGAACGGGTGTCTGCGTCATGGAATCCAGTGCACGGGTCCGGTCCGCCCCGACCAATCGATGTAGCGTATGGCTTAATGATCAGCTTTGTGCTCAGTGTCGTGGATCTGGCGGACACGCGCTTCGCCGTCTCGCCCGTGCACGAGACCCTGATGAGCCTGCGCATCCTGCAAGACCCGAGCCTGTCCGCGCTGCACCTGCCGTGGCGCAGGTCCGTACTCGGCCGCCTCGGCGCCCTCGACACGGACCTGCTGATGTCGCTGGTCGCTCGCAGACGCACCATCCCCGACTTCCTGACCCCGAACCCGACGGAGTTCGCGCCCGCCTTCGCGGACGAGCTCGCCCTCGTCCGCCGCACACCCGTCGCCCGGGTCCGCCACGACCTCCTCCTGGCGCACGCCCCGGACCCGCTCCCGCCCGCGCTGCTCGACGCCGCGCCCGAGACGGACGACACGCGGGTCGCGGCACTGCGGGACGAGATCTGCGATCTGCTGCAGCGCTACTGGGAGTTGGCCGTCGAGCCGTACTGGCCGCAGATCAGGCTCGTGGTCGAGGCCGACATGACGTACCGCGCGCGCCGACTGGCCGTTGGCGGTGCCCGGCTGCTCTTCTCCGACATGCACCCGAATCTGCGCTGGGACGAGGGGGTTCTGCGCATCGACCAGATGATCGGCCACCACGAGGTCGCCGCGGCGGGGCGCGGACTGCTGCTGATGCCCTCGGTCTTCTCCCACAAGCCGGCCCCGCCGGTCAGCCCGCACGAGGCTCCGTCGCTGGTCTATCCGTGCCGTGGGACGGCGACCCTCTGGGGCCCGGCTCCCGCGCCTGCTGCCCCCGCGCTCGTGTCACTGCTGGGAGCGCCCAGGGCCAGGCTGCTTTCCCTGCTCGAAGAGCCCCTTCCCACCGTCGAACTCGCCCGCCGCCTCCGCGTCACCCCGAGCGCGGTCTCCCAGCATCTGCAGGTGCTCTTCGCCACGGGCCTGGTCACCCGAGCCCGGCACGGTCGCCAGGTCCTGTACCGGCGCACCTCACTCGGCGACCAGCTCAGCCCTTGACCCGGCGGCAGGTTAGGTAGAGCGGAGTGAAGACGATCCACGCGCACAGGCACCCGAGCGCCCACGTGGCGGGCTTGCTGACTTCGACCGATCCCACCGAGAAGAAGACGGGCGTTCCCCGCCGCGCTTGGGCCGAGGCGTCCTGGTAGACCCAGAGCACCGTGGCGAGCAGAACGACCACGGGAATCAATGTGGTGACGTACGACCTCATCGCTCCTGCCTCACTCTTCGCGTCTTCCAGGGCGGACGACCGCACGAGACATCCGCATGTGGAATCCAGGTCAGAGCCGCCAACCGCGGATCTGGTCCGCGCAGGCGTACACGTCCGCGCGCCCCGCGCGGACCTCCTTCGCCAGCTCGCTGAGGCCCCCGTAGGGGGCGTCGACGGCCTCGCCGGACGCTGCCATGTAGGCGACGGCGATCAGCGCCCCGTACAGGGCGTTGCGGGCCGGGAGCGGCCGGACCGAGACGATCTCGTGGAACAGTGCGGCCGCACGCCAGGCCGCGTCGGCGGTGTAGTCCAGGCGCGGAGTGTTGACGCGGTGTCGGGCCACCGCGGCGACCAGGCCGGAGAAGTCGTGGACGTCAGGATCTTTGGGCAGCACCTCTGCCTGGCGTTCCAGGAGCCAGCGGATGTCGACCAACAGCTCCATCTCAGGCGGCCTGCCCGGTGGCGCTGTCCGGCTCCTCGTCCGGGAACGCGTCGGCGAACTCCGCGGCGTGCGTGGCCAGGAACGCGGCGGCCGTCGCGGCACCGCCGTCCAGGCGCGGATCGCGCTCGGCCGCCTGCGTGATCAGCGCGGTCACCGTGGTGCCCTCGGCCTCGGCGCGCGCGGCGAGCCTGGCGTGGACCTCGTCGTCGAGCCGAATGTTGATCTGCTTCGTCACACCCCAAGCGTATAGCACCTTGCTATACGAGCGCACGGGTTCCCTGATACGGGAAAACCGCGCACCCAGCGTTCATGCCATGTCGGGATGGAGAGGCCGGGTGGAGAGCGGATCCACCCGGGCGTCTACCCGTGGGTTGAGGCGCTGACCTGGGCCTGCGCCGCACGATGGCGGCATGAGCCTTACGGACTGGTTGATCGACATCGCTCTCATCGGGCTGGTGGTGCTGCAGGTGCGCGGCCGCCGGCTCACCCTGCGGACACTGCTGCTGCCCGTGGCACTCGTCGCATGGGCCGGGGCACAGTACCTGCGGACCATCCCGACCGGCGGCAACGACCTTGAACTGATCGTGCCCGTCGCCCTGCTCGGCCTGGCGCTGGGCATCGGGGCCGGGGTGCTGTCGCGCGTGCACCGGACGACCGACGGCGCCGTCATCGTCCGGGCCACCATCGCCGCGGCCGTCCTGTGGGTCGTCGGGGTCGGGTGCCGACTGGCCTTCCAGGTCTACGCCACGCACGGTGGTGGTGCCTCGATCGGCCGCTTCTCGGTGGAGCACCACCTGGACCCCTCAGCCTGGACGGCGGCGATCCTGCTGATGGCCTTCGGCGAGGTCATCGCCCGCACCGCCGTCGTCGGCTGGCGCGGCCTCAGCGCCCGCCGCCAGCCCACCGCGCCGCGCATCGCCTCCGCCTGACGAGCATTCCCGGACGGGATGTGTTGATCTCGCTGGTGTCGCTGAACGCGGCACTGTGAGTGACCGCCGCAGGCGGCCGCAGAGCCCGCGTGCGCACCAAGAACGTTGTCGGCGACACCGACCGCTCCTCCATGGCGCGCGCTGCCAAGCGGCATCCTCCGGAGCCTCCCGCCTGCGCCCGGTCATCGCTGACCAGGCCGAGGTGGGTGGGAGGATTGCGTTCTCGGTGCGGGCGAAGAAGAGCGCGTCCGTTCGCCGGCCACCGCCCGGGCCGTCGTCACCCTCACGCCGCCCCGCTCCGGGACCAACACCCTCTACCTGCGCTACACCACGAAGGACGGCCGGACCTACCCTGCCATCGCCTACACCTTCGTCGTGGCAGCCCCGGCAGCCAGGCTGACCGCGCCCGGGGACCTGTCAGGCGACGGCCTGCCCGACCGCGTCGTCCTCGACACCACCGGCCGGCTCTGGCTCTACCAGGGCCGGCCGGGCGGCACCTTTGCGAGCGCCCCTCAGGAACTCACCCAGGCCAAGGGAACGGCGGCCGTGAACTGGGACACAGTCGGCGGGCTCAGCATCGTCCCGGCCACGAGCTCCACTTCGCAGCCGGTCCTTGAGGTGACGGAGGTCGGAGAGGTCCACCGTTTCGTCCTGGGCCAGGACGGGGTCCTCACTCCAGCCCCTTCCGGAGCGTGACACGACCCCGGCCCGGCCCGGCTGGTGGCGACATCAGTCCGTCTCGTCCGTGTCGGGGTCGAGGGAGTTCATCAGCACCGTCAGCTTCTCCGCGGTCTCCTGGTTGACCCGCCCGAGCATGATCAGGGGACGGTCGCCGAGAGGGTAGTCGGCCTGCAGGGACGGCAGCGTGATGCCGTGACGGGCCAGGGCGGACTTCAGCGCGCTCACGAGCTCCTCGCCGAGCCGGTGAACGTCGACGGTCGGACGTGCGGGGGTGGCGCGCGGCGAAACGGCAGTCTCATCCGTGGAAGCAGGCATGGATGCGGAGTCCTCTGTTCAGCAGCGCGAGTTCGTACCTGCACCAGGATGACCCTGCTCAACAGCTATTGACACCCGGTACAAGGAACTTGGCATGTGCCATTCGACGCCGTGGTGCGGGGGTGGCGCGATCGCGGCCTTGGCATGTAACGGTCCTGGTCCGCTGCTTCTCTTCTGCGGCTTCGACGAGTTCGTTGACGAGGCGGGCGACGAGCGCGTAGCGGACCGCGAAGCCGGCCACTGCCGCGCAGGGTCCGAGCTCCGACCGGGTGCGTGGAGTGAAAGCAAGCCAGCGCTACTGGGCGCCCAACCCCAGGGCATCTGCCCGTGATCGGCGGTCGCCCAGGCACTCAAGCAAGCGCCCGGGGGGCAGCCGAGCGCCGGATGAGCCGCTGCGTCAGAGGCTCACTCGTTTCATTAGTC
>NZ_QKYN01000033.1 GCF_003258295.1 Streptacidiphilus pinicola
CCCGGAGCCGGTCCAGCAGGGCGTGGTAGGCGCGGACGTGGTCGAACCAGAGGCGCTCGCCGCGCCCGCTCGGCTCGTCGGGCCAACCGGCCTCCGAGAACGGGCGGTTCATGTCCCACTTGAGGTAGTCGACGGCGTTCTCGGCGACGAGGCGGTCCAGCCAGTCGAAGGCCCAGGCCGCGACGTCCGGCCGGGCGAAGTTGAGGACGAGCTGGTTGCGCAGCTCGGTGCGGTGCCGGTGCGGGAAGTGCAGCACCCACTCGGGGTGGGCGCGGTAGAGGTCGCTGTCCGGGTTGACCATCTCCGGCTCGACCCACAGGCCGAAGGCCATGCCGAGCCGGTGCACCTCGTCCGCCAGCGGCTTCAGTCCGTCCGGGAAGGCGCCGGGGTGAGGCGTCCAGTCGCCGAGGCCGGCGTGGTCGTCGCGGCGCGCGCCGAACCAGCCGTCGTCCATGACGAACAGTTCGACGCCGAGCGAGGCGGCCAGCGCGGCGAGCCGCTTCTGGTTCTCCAGGGTGACGGTGAAGGTGGTGGCCTCCCAGGAGTTGTAGAGGACCGGGCGGGTCTCCTCCGGGTGTGGCAGCACGTGGGCGCGCAGGTGCGCGTGCCAGGCGCGGCTGAGCGCGCCGAAACCGCCCTCGCCGACGTGGAGGGCGAGCACGGGCGGGGTGGTGTGCGTCTCGCCGGGCCGGAGCGTCACGGTGACGGCGTCGTGGCCGGCGCCGAGGTTCAGCGAGAGCTGGTTGTCAGGGGTGCGGTGTAGCGTCGTTTGCCAGGAGCCGCTCCAGGAGAGCGCGGCGCTCCAGACCTGGCCGTGCGTCTCGGTGGCGTCGCCCGCGTCGAGGATCGCCCAGGGCTGGGCCAGGTGGCTGGTGGTGCCGGTGCGGCTGGTGAGGACGGTCTCGCCGTAGGGCAGGGAGGTGCGGCGCAGCTGGGTCTCGGCGGCCCACTGGCCGACGGCGTGCCCGAGGCGGTAGTCGTCGCGCGCGGGCAGGGAGAGCGTCGCGGAGTCGACGCGGCGGATCAGGATGTCGCCCGGCTGGGACGCGTCGCCGGTGTGGGTGAGCGTGGTCCAACGCTCGATCACGTCGGTGTCGGGGTGGACGCGGTAGCCGAGCGTTGTGCGCAGCGGGTAGTGCGGGTCGCGGAAGTGCAGCAGCAGGGTGGACGGGTCCGGTTGCTCGTGGCCGTCGGCCTGCCAGGTGACGGCCTGGGTGCCGTCGGCGAAGCGGACCCGCAGGGCGGGCGGGCCGTAGCGGTCGGCGCCGTCGACGGTCAGCTCCTCGGAGGCGGCCGCCCGGCCGTCGAAGCTGCTGCGCGGCCCGGAGCCGGCGAGCGGGAGGGACGCCGCGTCGGCGAGGGTGAGCGGGCCGCCCCAGTGGACGTGGCGCGGCGCGCCCTCGGTGTCGACTCTCAGCACGTAGCTCGTGGACGGGGTGGACAGCACCCAGGTGCCGGTTGACACGTCGTGGGAGAGGGCGGCAGGCATGAAGGGTCCTCGCTGTTGGAACCTGTTGGGCCGTGTGCGGTTCTGAGCGTAAGACCGGGCGGGGGCGCGCGAAAGGGGGTCGGACGTAAAGGGGCCGGACCTGAGGAATCACACGGGAAGGGAGGTGAGGGCCCGATGGACCCGGTCGACGGTGGCCAGCGTGGTCGACGCGTGCGCGGACAGCCGCAGCTGGTCCGGGCGAACGGTCGCGGTGACGCCCTGCTCGGCGAGGTTCGCCGCGACCACGGCCGGCTCGGCGCGCGGCATGGTGAACGCCACGATGCCGGCGCGCTCGTGCTCCGCCTCGGGCGAGAGCACGACGCCGCCCGCGCTGCGCACCGTGTCGATCAGCTGCGCCGTGCGCTCGGCGATGTGCGCCTGGATCCGGTCCACGCCGGTGCGCAGCACCAGCTCCAGCCCGGCGGCGAAGGCACCGGCCGTCACCGGGCTCAGGTTGGTGAGCGAGAAACGGGCCGCGTCCGGGGCGGGCGCGTGCTCCTGGCTGTCGAGGACCCCGGCGTCCACCACACCGGTCCAGCCGGTCAGGGTGGGCTCCAAGCGCTCCAGGGCGCGCGGGGAGGCGTAGAGGAAGCCCGTCGACCAGCCCGAGCGCAGCCACTTCTGACCGCCGGTCACCAGCAGGTCGGCGGCGGTCCAGGGCAGGTCCGCCACGCCCATGCCCTGGATCGCGTCCACGACCAGCAGCCGGTCCGGGCCGATCACCTCGCGGATCCCGCCGAGGTCCGCGCGATAGCCGGTGCGGTAGTCGACGGCCGAGAGCGAGACGGCCACCGTCTCCGGCGTCAGCGCCTGCCGCACCAGCTCCGGCGTCACCCTCCCGTACGCGTCCGGCTCCAGCGAGACGGGCTGCACCCGGCCGAGCCGGGCCGCGCGCAGCCACGGGTAGGCGTTGGAGGGGAACTCGCGCGCCGGCACCAGCACCGTGCCGTGCGGCAGGCCGAAAGCGGCGTGGAACAGGCCGGTGCTGGTGTTCGGCAGCAGCGCCACCCCGGCCGGCGGCACGTCGCCGAGGAGCCGTGCGGCCGCCTGGCGGGCGCGCAGCTCCTGCCGCATCAGCTCGTCGACGGTGCCGGCGTCGGCGCGGGCGCTCTGCTCCAGCAGCTGCCGAGTCGTGTCCAGCACGTCCCGCGAGGGCGGGCCGAACCGGGCGAAGTCGAGGTAGCCCTCCGTCTCGGCGAACTGCTCGGCGTATCCGGCGAGGCCGCCGGTCGCCGACCGCGCGGGGAAGGGAGTGGGCACGGAACGGGGGGAGGCCATCGTTGATCTCTCCGACGGTTCGACCGTTTTGCTTTCAGCGCGGGTTTTTCTGAGAGGCGGGTGACACTTGCTCCGTGGATACGCTCCCGATGATGCCGAAAGAAGCGTCCGACGCGCGAGTAGACCGTATGCCAGCCGGAGCCGGTGCGGTGCGTTACACCGCCTCCGACGAGGTGAAACGGCGTGGCGTGCGGCGGATGAAGGCGATCGCCACCGGCTTCCTGGTCGCGGCGACGGTGATCTACGTCCTGACCACCTGGGCGCTGCGCTCCGGCGCCGGCTCCTGGGCGGGCTACGTGCAGGCCGCCGCCGAGGCGGGCATGGTCGGCGCGCTGGCCGACTGGTTCGCCGTGACGGCGCTGTTCAAGCGCCCGCTCGGGCTGCCCATCCCGCACACCGCCATCATCCCCACCAAGAAGGACGCCTTCGGGGTCAGCCTCGGCACCTTCGTCGGTGAGAACTTCCTCTCCGTCGAGGTGGTCCGCGCCCGGCTGCGCGCGCTCGGCGTCGGCAAGCGCCTGGGCCTGTGGCTCTCCGCCCCCGGCAGCGCCGAGAAGGTCACCCGCGAGGCCTCCGCCGCGCTGCGCGGCGCGCTCGCGGTGCTGCGCGACGAGGACGTGCAGGCGGTCGTCGGCGAGGCGGTCACCCGCCGCGCCTCCGCCCAGCCGGTGGCCCAGCCGATCGGCCGGATGCTCTCCCGTGTCGTCGAGGAGGGCGGCCACCGTGGCGTGGTCGACCTCTGCGTGGTGCGCCTGCACGACTGGCTGGTCGTCCACCGGGAGCAGGTCGTGCGGACCATCTCCGAGGAGGCCCCCGGCTGGACGCCGAAGTTCATCGACAACCAGATCGGCGTCCGCGTCTACCGGGAGCTGCTGCGTTTCGCCACCGAGGTCCGCGACGACCCGGGGCACGCCGCGCGCGGCGCGATCGACAGCTTCCTGACGGACTTCGCCTGGGAGCTGCGCGAGGACCCGGAGACCATCGGGCGCATCGAGCGCGCCAAGGCCGACCTGCTCTCCCGGCCCGAGGTCCAGGACCTCATCGCCTCGGCCTGGTCGGCCGTGCGCGGCATGGTCCTGGAGGCGGCGGAGGACGAGAACAGCCAGCTCCGCGTCCGGATGCGCGACGGCCTGCGCAGCTTCGGCGCCCGCCTCGCGGACGACCCCCGGATGCAGGCCAAGGTGGACGGCTGGCTGGAGGACGCGGCGGAGTACGTCGTCGACACCTACCGTGGCGAGATCACCTCGCTGATCTCCGAGACCGTCGCCGGCTGGGACGCCACCGAGGCCTCCCGCAAGATCGAGGCCAACGTCGGCCGCGACCTGCAGTTCATCCGGATCAACGGCACGGTCGTCGGCGCGATCGCGGGCCTGCTGATCCACACGATCTCGGTGCTGGTCTAGGGCCTCCCCTACGGATCAGGCCGGTGCCGGCGGGGGGCTCCGGGGGTTGCCCGCGCTCCCGAGGGCCAGGACCCCCTCCGGGCGTCCCGGGAGCGCGGTCGGAGGATGCGGGCGCCGGCGCCCGCCGCCCCCGCTACGTGGTGGCCAGCGGGTACAGGGCGAAGGCCAGGCCCAGCCCGAGCAGGCAGGCGGCCCACCGCAGCCACCGGTACTTGGTCGCCAGGATGGCGCTGACGTCCCGCAACTGGGTGAGCAGCCAGCCGACCTCGTCGCGGCCCGCCACCTCAACGCGGTCCGACAGGGCCGCGGGATCGGGGGCGCTCAGCACGTCCGAGAAGAAGGTCAGGGCGTCGGCCTCGCGGACCGTGCCGCTGCGGGGCATGATCACCCCCAGCAGCAGGAAGGTGCCCGACATCCAGAACACGCCGCCGAGCAGCAGCAGCGCCAGCGGCAGCCCGTTCAGCCGCGCGGCCGGGGCGGCCCGGCCGCTGAGGATCAGGGCCGGGACGGCCGTCGCCGCGGACAGCAGGACCGACGCCTTGAGGTCCGCCCGGCCCAGATCGTCACGGACGGTCTGCAACAGCCGCTCGGCGACGTAGCGGGAACCCGTCGCGCCGTCAGGGCGGGCGTTGGTCAGGCTCACCCCCGGCCGTCCGGCGCGGGGCTCTGGTCTTCCTCGTGCTCCTCGGCGGGGCGCAGGGTCCAGTCGGCGGGCGCGTCCTGCGGGATCACGACCGGGGGCGGAGTCGGCGGCAGCAGCGGGACGGGCGGGGCCGGCAGCGCCGTCGGGGCGGCGTTCGGCAGTCCGTTGGGGAAGGCGTTCCCGGCGACCGAGCGGCTGTAGTCGATCAGCAACTGCACCTGGTCCTCGATCTGGTGACGCTGCACCACGCCCTCGCTGATCAGCTTCGACAGGTAGTCGAGCGCGCCCTGACGCTGTTCCCGCGCCTGACTCTGCAGGGCACCCAGGATCTCGGCGGCGCGGCTGGGGTCCGACGCGAGCATGTGGGCGTACTGCCCCGCCTCTCCGGCGGCGATGAGGGAGCGGGCGGCGTCCATGTTGGCCTCCACCCGGGCGACGCCCGCCGCGTCGATGGCCTGCTGGACGTGGCTGCCCTTCTCCACGGCCACCAGCTGCGCCTGGTACTGGGCGGCGGCCTGCCCCAGGTCGATCCGGACGAACACCTCGGTGCGCAGCCCCAGTTCGGCGCCGAAGTCGGCCCAGTGGCCGCCCGCGAGCTCCTGCTGGATGGCCTCGTCGGCGATCTGGGCGGAGTCCAGGTTGTGCCTCCGCGTGATCGCGCGCAGCCGCGCCTGCAGGGACGGGGCCAGCATCCGTGCCACGTCCACCACCCGCTTCTCCGCGGCCAGGTGGAAGTCCTGGACCTCCCAGTTGACGTCGGCCTCGGCCCGGAAGGTGGCCCGGTCCCCGAGGCTCGGGAGGTCGAGCTGGAAGGACACCTGGTGCTGGCCGCGGGCGATCAGGCACACCGAGGTGGGCGCGCCGAACAGCGGCTTGTTCACGTTCTGCTTGCCGCGCACGGTGGCGATCGTGTAGCCGCCGTTCTTGTAGAAGATCACCGAGGCCACCTGGGCGCCCCGGTGCTGGTACGAGCCCTGCGGGGAGAACTCGCTGACGAACGGTCCGGGCAGGTGCGCGGGAAGGACGAACCCCGCGTTCGGCGCCGCCCCTCTCGGGGCCCATCCTTGCTGACTCATCGTGTGCCCACTCCCTGGACCGCCGCGGCCAGGCGGCGGACCTGCTCTGCGTCCAACGGGTTGTCGGGGTCCTCGGACAGTTCCTTGATCAGTGACAGCAGCCGGTGCCGGTCGTCCGCGGTGTGCACCAGCATCGGCAGGAAGGTGACGGGCGCCTCCGCCCAGGGCTTGCCGGCCTGGCCGGTGAGCCAGCCCGACACCGAGTCGAGGGCAGCCTCGTAGGAACGGCTCGTCTGGAGTGCCGTCCACAGCAGCCCCGCCAGGTACGGCGCCCACGCCGGGCGCAACGCGACCAGCGCCAGCATGAGCGGCCACTCCGCGTACCCCTCGAGCGCGGGGTTCGGGCTCCACAGGTCGCTGACCTTGGTGGAGGCCAGGAACACCGCCGACTGGAGGCCCAGGTCCTGGTGCGGCCGGCGCGGGTCCGACATCCACCCCCGGATGCGTTCGAGGGTGAGCGGATCGCAGCTCGCGCCCACGTAGTGGACCACGTTCAGCGACGCCGGGACCCGCAGTGCCCCCTCGTCCACGACGCCGATCGAGGCCAGCAGGTCGAGCGCCTCCTTCGCGCCGGCCGTGGCCCGCCCGCGACCCAGCACCGCCGCCGCCGTCCAGCGCTGGTTGTCGTCGCCCTCGCGCGCCCAGTAGGCCACCAGCGTCCGCACGGCCGAGCCGACGTCGCCGGAGGCGACGGCCACGTCCAGCACGGTCGCGGCGAACAGGCGGCGCCGGGCCTGGTCCGCCCCGGCCATCGGCTGGACGAGTTCGCTCAGGGTGTGCGAGCAGTCCAGTCGGCACAGCTCGCCGGCCGCCACCGCGGCCCGCACCCAGACCTCCGGGCGCGGGTCCTGGCAGAGCCCGCCCAGCCACCGCAGCACCGGGCCCCTGACGTTGTGGCGGTGGTCCCACAGATGCTTCAGCACGGCGGCAGCCAGGGCGTCCCCCTCGAAGCGCACCGTCCGCACGGGCACCTCCTCGTCGCCCACGAGCTCCGTCCCCGGCTTCACCACGGCGCGGGCCGAGGCCAGTCGGGCCTCCAGCGCCTCGCTGAACAGCGGACGGCCGGGCGCCGCCTCCGGATCGACGGTGACGGCCAGCTCCCAGGCGAGCAGCTCCGCCGCCTCGGTCACCGAGCTGAGGGACGCTCCGCCGAGGGCGGCCACGGCGATCCGGTAGGCCGCGTCGCGCAGGAGGGCCGGGGCCTCGGGCTGCCGGTCGCCGGAGAACCACTCCACCGCCTGGGCGTTCGCGAAACCCCGGCACGCTGCCACCAGTTGGTCCTCGCTGAGCTCCTCACGGACCCGGCCGGCCAGCAGTCCGGCGAGCCGGGCGGCCTCGGAGGGGCGGAGCTCGTCCAGGCCGAGCGCCTCGACGACGAGGGGCGCGCTGCCCAGGAGCCGGGCCCGGTCGAGCAGTTCCTCGGGCTCGTCGACCAGCTCGTGGGTGAGGTGCCCCTCCAGGACGGAGTGGGCGGACGCGGTGCGGTGCGACACGTGGTAGCGGCCGCGCCGGGCCACGGCGTCGCCGGGCTCGGGGATCGCCAGCAGGACCGCGTAGGCGTCGCGGTCCTTCAGCAGCGCGCACAGGCGGTCGAGCCCCGTCTCGTCGGGCAGGCCGGTCGCCGGTTCGAGGGCGTAGCCGTGGCCCTCGGCGATGTGCGTGGCGTCCAGCTGCGAGAGGTCGGACCGGCTGTCCATGCGGGAGACCTGCCCCCGGGCGAGGTCGTCCAGCAGCGAGAGCGCCAGGAAGGACCGCCCCGTTCCGGGCTGTCCGGACAGGACCAGCAGCCGGCCCTCGTGCAGCCGGGTCTTGAGCCCCGCGTAGCCCTCGGGCTCCTGGAAGACCCGGCGCAGCCGCCGCAGTTCGTCCTCGGGCAGCGGTCCGGAGAGCAGCCTGGTCTGCGGGACGCCGACGTTGATGGAGCCGATGGTGCCGGAGATGAGCGTGCTGGAGTCGTAGGCGGTGAAGGCGGGCACGGCCGAGCGGTAGATCCGGGAGGCGGCGGCGCCGCCGCCGGGCAGCCCCTCGCCCGCGAGCGGGTCGGCGGCGCCGACGAGACCGGCCCGTCCCTGCTCCGGCTGGCCGCCCGGGTCCTGCTGGGCCTGCTTCTCGTTCCCCTCCGGCGCCGCCTGGTCGGCGGCCGGCTTCGGGGCCGGCTTGGGGGGCTGGTTGGGCGCCTGCGCCGCCCCGGCTTCCGCGCTCACTTCTCGCCTCCGGAGGGGAGTTGACCGGCACCGTGCCCGATGTTGAGGACACCGATGCGGGCGTCGCTGATGATCTCGCCGCTGCCGTAGTGGTAGTTGTTGTTGACGCTCCCGCCCGAGGCGGCGTCACCCTTCTCGAGCACCACGCCGCGCTTATCCCCGGCCTCGCCGGACGTCCCGCTCTCCTCGGACGACGGCATGGGTGGCGTGGGCAATCCGGGGACCAGGAACCAGGCGCGCTGCGGGCCCTCCTTGAGCAGGACCTCGGCGCCCGCGTAGGCCCGCGGGTCGATCCACCGCCCGCCGTCCCGCACCAGGTCCCGGTACACCTGGTCGGAGACCGCGTTCACCAGCCAGAAGCCGTGCGCGGCCGCGAGCACCTGCTTGGCGAGGTCGCAGTCGGACAGGCGGCAGGCCAGGTCCACCGCCCGTCCGGACAGGCCGTGCGCGTCGCGCGAGACCGGGCCGACGTGCATGCCGGCCCGGATGCGGAGCGGGTGCGCCAGACCGGCGTTGACGGCGCGGAGGTTCTGGTGGAGGTGCTCCAGCCACTCGCCCAGCACCTGCTTGGGCGGGACGCCGGCCGACAGGACGCTGAGCACGCCGTCGCCGCGGTCCTCCTGGTAGAGCCGGGGCTCGCGGATCCCGGTCTGCTCGAAGGCGCGGCCCGTCACCTCGTAGAGGCGCTGTCGCATCGCCGACTTCTCCGGGTCGGACAGCAGGCCCGAGCCCTGGACGTCCACGTTGACGACGAACGCGTACTCAGGTTCCGGCTCCCGTGCGGGTTCCGTGCGCATTGGTGGCTCCTTCTCGCCTGTACCGCCGCCCGATCGGTTCTCATGGTGTGCGGCGTGGACGCGCGCCGCTGTAGCGCTTTACACACTCCGGCGTGCGCCCCGAATCACAGATCGCTGCCCGCGGCCAGCAGCCGCAGGGGTTCGAGGTCGTTGACGACGAGCGTCCCGGGGCCGGTGCGGACCAGGCCCTGGTCGCGCAGCAGGCGCAGCGCCTTGGCCACGGCCTCGCGGGTGGCGCCCACGGTTGCCGCCAGCTCGTGCTGGGCGAGGGGCGCGCGGATGGTCAGTCGGCCGTCGCCCTCGGCCTGCCCGGTCCGCTCGGCGAGCTCGACCAGCCGGCCGGAAAGGCGCTGGAGGACCGTCAGGGAGGCGAGCGCGCGGCGCTCGACGTCGGCGTGCCGCAGTCGTTCGGTGAGTTGGGCGATGAGCAGGGCGTTCGCATGGGGCCGCGACGCGAGGAAGACGCGGAAGCGGTCGCCCGGCACGACCAGGCCCGTGACCGGGCCGAGGGCGCTGACCGAGGCGCTGCGGGGCCGGCCGTCGAGTGCGGCCATGTCCCCGACGACCTCCCCGCTCTGCCGTAACCCGAGGATGATGGTGCCGCGTTCGGTGGCCGCCCACACCGTGCACCAGCCGCGGAGCAGTAGCACCGCGAAGGTGGTCCGCTCGCCCTCGCCCATCAGCGGCTCGTCGGCCCGGTAGGTGTGGGGAGCTCCGAGTGCCAGTAACGCGGTGCGGTCCGCCGTTCCGAGGCCGCTCATGAAAGTGCGGCGCTCCCCTAACAGCCCCACGGTCTCCCCCTGGTGCCGAATCCGCTGCGGAGCACTCAGCGTAGACCTGTAGAGGAATTGTGGAGGGTCTTTTCGATACCTTCATTCCGCATCGTGACCGACGGCCGTCACGGATGCCCGGGTCGGTGCGTGAGAGGCTGAGGGCAGCCGATTCTGGGAGGAAAGAGAACATGTCGCTGCGCGCGTTCATCGCCGGGCTGCCGAAGGCCGAACTGCACGTGCACCATGTCGGCTCGGCGTCGCCGCAGGTCGTGGCCGGGCTGGCGGCGCGCTACGAGGGCCGTACCAGCGTGCCCACGGACCCGGAGGCGCTGGCGAAGTACTTCGAGTTCACCGACTTCGGGCACTTCATCGAGGTGTACCTCTCCGTCGTGGACCTGATCCGGGACGCCGAGGACGTGCGGGCGCTGACCTACGGCGTCGCGCAGGACATGGCCCGGCAGCAGATCCGCTACGCCGAGCTGACCGTCACCCCCTACAGCTCCGTCAGGCGCGGCATCCCGGGTGAGGCCTTCATGGAGGCCATCGAGGACGCGCGCCACGCGGCGGAGAGGGAGCTCGGGGTCACCCTGCGCTGGTGCTTCGACATCCCCGGCGAGGCCGGGCTGGAGTCGGCCGAGGTGACCGAGCGGCTGGCGCTCGACCTGCGGCCGGACGGGCTGGTCAGCTTCGGGCTGGGTGGCCCGGAGGTCGGGGTGCCCCGGCCGCAGTTCCAGCCGTTCTTCGACCGCGCCCGCGCGGCCGGCCTGCACAGCGTGCCGCACGCGGGCGAGAGCACCGGGCCGGAGACGGTCTGGGACGCCCTGCGCCACCTCGGCGCGGAGCGGATCGGGCACGGCACGCAGTCCGTCAAGGACCCGGCGCTGGTGGACTACCTCGGCGAGCACCGGATCCCCCTGGAGGTCTGCCCGACCTCGAACATCGCCACCCGCGTGGTGACCCGGATGGAGGACCACCCGATCCGGCAGATGGTCGACGCCGGGCTGGTGGTGACCGTCAACAGCGACGACCCGCCGATGTTCGGCACGGACCTGAACCGCGAGTACGAGATCGCCGCCGGGCTGCTCGGCCTGGACGAGGCCGGTGTCGCGGAGCTGGCCAGGAACGCGGCGCGGTCCTCGTTCCTGGAGGAGGGTGGAAAGACGCGTCTGCTCGGCGAGATCGACGCGCATCTGGCGGCCTGGCTCCCCGAGGCGTAACCTGACGGCGCGTCAGGTTCATGGGGTTGAGGTTGAGACGCATGGGGAGCCGGGATGAGACCGCGGTTGCTGTGGGGACTGCGCCGCGGCCTCATCCTCTTCGGTGAACTGGCCGTCACCCTCGGGCTGGTGACGATCCTGCTGGCGACCTACGAGCTGTGGTGGACCAACCGCGCCGCCGAGGCCAACGCCACGAACACGGTCGCCGCACTGGAGCAGCAGTGGGACCGGCAGGCCCAGCAGCAGGCGCAACAGCCCATGCCCACGCCGGGG
Organism: Streptacidiphilus pinicola; assembly: GCF_003258295.1. GTDB lineage: Bacteria > Actinomycetota > Actinomycetes > Streptomycetales > Streptomycetaceae > Streptacidiphilus > Streptacidiphilus pinicola. Next base: position 11,154 of record NZ_QKYN01000033.1, read on the forward strand.
ACCCCGAGCGCGGATCCGACACCGGACTCCTCCCCGAGCGGTTCCCCCATCGCCACACCCGGCCATGCGAACAACGGCGGCAGCGACGGCAGTTGGGCCGTCGGCCCGGGCTCCGACGGTTCGGGCGGCGGTACGGGGATCGACAGCATGGCGCGCGACCTCACTGCCTTCGCCGTGGTGCGGATCCCGGTGCTGGGCCTGGTCTTCCCCGTCGCGGAGGGCGTCGACAAGTACGCCGTGCTCAACCACGGCTACATCGGCCACTACCCCGGCACGGCCATGCCCGGCCAGCAGGGCAACTTCGCCATCGCCGGTCACCGGAACACCCATGGGGAGCCGTTCCGCCACCTCGACCGGATCGGCGTCGGCGACGTGGTGATCGTCGAGGTGTCCGGCTGGGACTACGTCTACCGGGTGGACTCGGTCCTGCCGCAGACCGAGCCGAGCGACGGCACGGTGATCCTGCCCGAGCCCTACAGCAGCGACCACCCCTCCGGTCGGTACGGCTACCGCACGCCGGGGAAGTACATCACCCTCACCACCTGCACGCCCGCGTTCACCTCGCTCTACCGGATGGTCGTCTGGGGGCATCTCGTCGGTCAGCAGCCGCGTCCGGTTACCGTGGGGGCGTGAGTCCATCACCCCCGCAGGCGCCCCGCCTGCCGCACGCGCCCGGCGCACCCGTCCGGGCCGGCATCCCCGAGCACGGGCGGATGCCCAAGTACTACCTGGCCAAGGCCCAACTGACCGAGCTTCTCGACGAGTTGGGAGAGGGTGCGGCGTTGCCGGCCGAGCGCGAGCTGGCCGAGCGCTACGGCGTGGCCCGGGAGACCCTCCGGCTCGCGCTGCGCGAGCTGCTGCTGGAGGGGCGGGTGCGGCGCCAGGGGCGCGGCACCGTCGTCGCCGGCCCGAAGATCGAGCAGGCGCTGGCGCTCGGCTCCTACACCGAGGGTGTGCGCAAGCACGGCCACACGCCCGGCCGCGCCCTGATCGGCCTGGAGCGCTTCGCCGCCGCCGACGACGAGGCCGCGCGGGAACTCGGGGTCGAGCGCGGCGACTTCGTCTGGCACCTGGAGCGTGTGCTGCTCGTCGACGAGGAGCGGGTCGGCCTGGAGAGCACCTACGCGCCGGTGGCGCTGCTGCCGCGGCTCGACGAGGACTTCGACCCGGTCGGCTCGTTCTACGCCTACGCGCGCGACGCGGGCGGCCTGGTGTCCGGCGGCGGCGCGGAGCGGATCGAGACCGTGCTGGCCACCCCGCGCGAGGCGCTGTTGATCGGCACGCCGCCGGCGCTGCCCATGTTGCTGCTGCACCGCCGCAGTTGGGACAAGCAGGGCCGCCCTTTCGAACGGGTGCGCACGCTCTACCGCGGCGACCGCTTCAGCTTCTCCACCGAGCTCAGGGCCGCCGAGTAGGCGGTACGCGCGGGAGTGCCAAGGGCGGCGCATCGTCACAAAACAATAACGGGTCTAGTCCAAACATGCCGTTCCTGTTCATGCTGGATTCACCGGGAAATCCCCGACGTGCAACCAGGGAGATCGAAGGTCGTCGGCGTGAAGGTCATCGTTGTGGGAGCAGGAGCGCTGGGGACGATGCATGCGTGGCATGCCGTCCAGCGCGGTCATGAGGTCGTCCACCTGGAGCGGGAGGAGCAGGCGCGCGGCGCGTCCGTGCGCAACTTCGGCCTGGTCTGGGTCGGCGGCCGGTCCGAGGGAGCCGAGCTCGACACCGCGCTGCGGGCACGCGAACTGTGGGAGGGCATAGCCACCGAGGTGCCGGGCATCGGCTTCCGCGCCTCCGGCTCGCTCACCGTCGTGCGTACCGAGGCCGAGCGCGCCGTCGCCACCGAGGTCGCCGCCCGGCCCGACGCCGCGGTGCGCGGCTGGGAGTGGCTGGACGCGGACGCCGTCCGTGAGGCCAACCCGGCGCTGGGCGGCAAGTACCTCGGCGCGCTCTGGTCCCCGCACGACGCCCAGGTCGAGCCCCGGGTCACCCAGCGCGCCCTCCAGGACCACCTGGGCGCCACCGGCCGCTACACCTTCCTCGGCGGACGCGAGGTTCGCGAGGTCGTCGGCGAGAACGCCGTCCGTGACGACCGCGGCGAACTGCACACCGGCGACCGCGTGGTGCTGTGCACCGGCGCCTGGCTCGGCGGCATGGTCCGCGAACTCGCCCCGCAGCTGCCGGTCCGCAAGGTGCGGCTGCAGATGATGCAGACCGAGCCGCTGGACGTGCCGCTCACCACCTCCGTTGCCGACGGCGACAGCTTCCGCTACTACCCCGCGTACCAGGGCCTCGCCCTGGACCGCCTGAACGCCGGTCAGGCGCAGCACCCGATCGCCTCCGAGCACCGCATGCAGCTGCTGCTGGTGCAGCGCCGCGACGGCTCGCTGACCATCGGCGACACCCACGAGTACGACCAGCCCTTCGGCTTCGACGTCGTCGAGGAGCCCTACGCCTACCTGCGCGGCGTGGTCGAGGACCTGCTGGGCCGGCCGATGCCGGCGATCCGCCGCCGCTGGGCGGGCGTCTACGCCCAGTGCGTCGACACCACCCGCGTCGTCCACCGCGAGCAGGTGCGCGAGGACGTCTGGCTGGTGACCGGCCCCGGCGGCCGCGGTATGACCTGTTCGCCCGCGATCGGCGAGGCGACTGCGAACGAGATGGAGCTGTAGACCGATGGCTGCGAAGCAGACGAAGCTGGTCGTCCTCGACATGGCGGGCACGACCGTCGCCGACGGCGGCCTGGTCGAGCTGGCCTTCGAGGCCGCCGCCCGCGAGCTCGGCGTCGAGCCCGGCAGCGAGCGCCACGAGGCGATGCTCGCCGACGTGCGCGCCACGATGGGCGAGAGCAAGATCACCGTCTTCCGTCGCCTCTTCGGCGAGGAGGCCCTGGCCCAGCGCGCCAACGTCGCCTTCGAGGCGGCCTACGACCGCCTGGTCGGCGAGGGCCACGTCGCCCCCATCGACGGCGCGGTGGACACCATCACCCGCCTGCGGGACGCCGGTCTGACGGTCGTGCTGACCACCGGCTTCTCCGGCCCGACGCAGCAGCGCATCATCGAGGCCCTGGGCTGGCAGAAGCTGGTCGACCTGGCCCTCTGCCCGGCGGACGCCGGCCGCGGCCGCCCCTACCCCGACCTGGCGCTCGCCGCCTTCCTGCGCACCGCCGCGGCCGACAGCGTCGCCGAGATGGCCGTCCTCGGCGACACCGGCTACGACATGCAGTGCGGTGTCCGCGCCGGCGCCGGCATCGTCGCCGGCGTCCTCACCGGCGCCCACGACGCCGCGCGCTTGCGTGCCGACGGCGCGACGCACGTCCTCGCGACGATCGCGGACCTGCCCGCGCTGGTGCTGTAGCAGCTGAGATTCAGTTGCAGCATCCTCAGGGGCGCGGGCGTCGGCGTGAGCCGATTAGGCTGAGCGGTGGTCGGGGCAATCAGCGATTCACCAGTTCACCAGAGTGGAGAAACGGTCGTGGCTCAGAGCAACTCCGCCGCCCAAGCCGGCCCTGCCGACGCGAAGCAGGCCGCCCCGCGCAAGCCGATCGAGTCCTGGCTGACGGACATGGACGGCGTCCTCGTCCACGAGGGAACGGTCATCCCCGGCGCCGGCGAGTTCATCGGCACCCTGCGCGAGTCCGGCAAGCCGTTCCTCGTGCTGACCAACAACTCCATCTACACGCCGCGCGACCTGCACGCCCGCCTCAAGGGCATGGGTCTGGACGTGCCCGAGGAGTGCATCTGGACCTCCGCGCTGGCCACCGCCAAGTTCCTGGCCGGCCAGCGCCCCGGCGGCACCGCCTACGTCATCGGCGAGGCGGGCCTGACCACCGCGCTGCACCAGGTCGGGTACGTGCTGACCGACAGCAACCCTGACTACGTCGTCCTCGGCGAGACCCGCACCTACAGCTTCGAGGCGCTGACCAAGGCGATCCGCCTGATCAACGCGGGCGCGCGCTTCATCTGCACCAACCCCGACGAGACCGGCCCGTCCACCGAGGGCGTGCTGCCGGCCACCGGCTCGGTCGCCGCGCTGATCACCAAGGCGACGGGCGTGGAGCCGTACTTCGTCGGCAAGCCCAACCCGCTGATGATGCGTGAGGCGCTCAACACGCTGAACGCGCACTCCGAGACCACGGCGATGATCGGCGACCGGATGGACACCGACATCAAGTCCGGCATGGAGGCGGGCCTGAAGACCTTCCTGGTGCTCAGCGGCCTGACCTCGCAGGCCGAGGTCGAGCGGTACCCGTACCGCCCCTCGCGGGTGGTCAAGTCCGTCGCGGAGCTGGTCGAGGAGATCTGAGCGGGATCGCTCACGCGATCGACGTCTGGCTGGGCCGGGCGGGTGGCACGGCATCGCCGTGCTCACCCGGCCGGCCCAGTCGGCGTTTCGGGCACGGGGCGATCGTCATACTTCTTTCGGACAGTCAGCTTACGGACAGTCAGCCGACGGAGTGTCTGGGAACGGAGAGGTCGGGGCATGGCGATGCGGTCCAGGGCGATCGCGGGGGCACTCGCGTCCGCCGCGCTCCTGGCGGTGTGCGGGGCGGGGGCGGCCCTCGCCGCCGGTCCCGGTTCCGGCTCGGGCTCCGGATCCGACGCCGTCCCGGGCGGCGGCACCACGCTGGTGACCGTCGGCGGCGCGCCGCAGCAGAACGCGGCCGCGCCCGGCGTCGTCGCACGGGAGAAGGCGCAGCCGCCCGTCGTGCTGGAGACGCTGACGGTCGACCCCGCGGAGAGCCGCCCCGGCGCCTCCGTCGACCTGCGGACCTTCGCCGACTGCGGCGGCGCCAGCACCGGCGAGGTCCGGTCGGCGGCGTTCGCCGGAACCGTCGGCCTGGCGATGGCCGCGGACGGCGGCCTGTACGCGGCGGCGCGGATCGCGCCGGACGTGAAGCCCGGCAGCTACCTCGTGCACGAGTTCTGCGCGGGCCACCCCGTCGCCGCCGGACGACTCAGCATCGCCGACCTCGGCGCCCCCGCGACGGGCGGCGGCTGGCGCGTCCTGCGCTCCCAACCCGCCCCGGCCAC
>NZ_QKYN01000218.1:0-369 GCF_003258295.1 Streptacidiphilus pinicola
CGGGTCAGGGCGCCGTCCGGTACGTCGTCGCGGCGGTAGGCGCCGGTGATGGCCTCGCCGTCCGAGGTGAGCACGCGCGGTGGCGTGAGCGCCTGGTGCGCCTGGAAGGCGTCCTTGCGCCGGGCCACGAGCCCGGCGTCGACGCGGCCGGTGCGCACGGCCTCGCCGACCTCCTGGAAGGTCAGGAAGAAGACGTCGTCTGTCTCGGCGAGCACACCCGCCTGGACCAGGCGCTCGGCCTCGGCCAGCAGCGCCTGCTTGTAGACGAAGTAGCGGCTGATGATCCCGTACTTCGGGTACTCCCGGTACCCGATGAAGGTCCGCACCCGCTCGATCATCCGCTCGGTCTCGTCGGCCTTGCGCTCCCCG
>NZ_QKYN01000218.1:405-557 GCF_003258295.1 Streptacidiphilus pinicola
GCGCGAGCACCTCCTGCCGCTTCTGCTCCGCCTTCCGCTGTCCTTCCTCGAAGCGCCGGTGCGCGGCGCCCGGTTCGAAGTTGCGGACGTTGTCGAGGATGACCGGCGCGAGGATGGTGGGGCGTTCGCTCCAGCGCGGCCGGGTGACGTCG
>NZ_QKYN01000218.1:582-1042 GCF_003258295.1 Streptacidiphilus pinicola
CCTCGACCGCCTGGCGCGCCTCGGCCCCGCCGGGGAGCTTCGCCAGCTCGTCGAGGAAGTCCTCGTCCCGGGCCCCGCGCAGGAACGCGACCACCTCGGGCACTGGACGGATCACGTCCGCGACGTCGAGCAGGTCCAGCCCCATCTCCGAGGTGATGTTGCCGGGCGCGGACAGCGTGAGGGTGTCGGCGGCGTTCTTCTCGCCCAGCCACTCCTCCAGGTGGTCGTTGAGCCACCAGGTGGCCTCCATGCCGGCCATGATCACCCGAATGCTGAGTGGATCACTGAGGACCCGCTTGTGCTCCTCGAACGCCTCCAGCAGGAAGTCGAAGAGCCCCGGACCGGTCTGCGCACGGATGTCGCGCTTCAAGGCGGCGATGGACGCCTCGCTGCGCTCGATCAGCCCGGTGACGATCGCCGGGTCGGTCTCGAGCGGCGCGGGCGCGCCACCGCCCGGCCC
>NZ_QKYN01000218.1:1147-1397 GCF_003258295.1 Streptacidiphilus pinicola
AGCCGCGCGGTGACGTCGACGAACAGCCGTGCGCCCGCCTCGTGCATCGCGACCATGGCGGTCAGCTGCCACATGGACAGCCCCAGCGGCCTCATCGCGTCCGTCATCATCTGGCCGTGACCGACGGAGACGTAGACGTGGTGGTCCGCGTCCTCGGCTCGGGGGACGGGGAACAGGGTCGTGATCGGCCGGCTCTGGACGATGTGGAAGCCGTCGTCGGCCAGGCACCACTCGACGTCCTGCGGGCGGC
>NZ_QKYN01000219.1 GCF_003258295.1 Streptacidiphilus pinicola
GGCGGTGGCGGGCGGCCCGGGGCGGGGGGGGGTCGGCGGAAACGGCGCACGCGGCGGGAACGGCGGCGGTGGCGGGGGCGGCGGCTGGTTCGGCGGCGCGGGCGGATCCGGCGGCGGCAACCCGGGCAACCTGTACGGGGCCGGGGGAGGCGGCGGCAGCAGCTACGCCGGTGCCGACGCCACCGACGTCGCCCTGCTCCAGGGCGTCAACCAGGGCAACGGCCACGCCACCGTCTCCTTCCGCTACGACACCACGACCACCCTGACCGCGGACACGCAGTCGCCCCTGTTCGGGCACCCGGTCACCCTCACCACCACGGTCGGCGCGGACAACGCCGCGGCCGCGACGCCGACCGGCACGGTGACCTTCTCCGACGGCGCGACCGCCCTGGCCACCGTCCCGCTGAGCGACGGTCAGGCCACCTTCACCACGGCCGCGTTCCAGCCCGGCGCGCACGCGATCACGGCGGCCTACAGCGGCGACGCCGGTTCCACGCCGAGCGCGACCGCCGACCCGACCGGCCTCACCGTCGGCTTCAGCGAGCCCTGCTTCACGGCCGCCCACCACGGCCCGCTGACCGTCGGCACCGGACGCTCCCTGTGCCTCGCGGTCGGCAGCACCCAGGACGGACCCGTCACGGTGCGTCCGGGTGGGGCGCTGGCCGTCCTCGGCGCACAGGTGCACGGCCCCCTGTCCGCGGACGGAGTCGCCGCGTTCACCGCCTGCGGGTCCACCTTCGACGGGCCCGTCTCCGTCAACGGCGCCGTCGGCTCCGTCCTCATCGGCCCGGGATCCGGTACGCCGGGCGACTGCGCCGGCAACACCTTCCACGGCCCGCTGACGCTGAGAGGTCACGTGACCAGCTGGTAGATGCTCTTTCCCACCAGCCAGAGGCCGAGCAGCAGTGAGAGGACGATGATCGCCGGCTCCTGGTGGCGCTCGATCCACAGCCGCAGCCGGTGCAGGAAGCGCCCCGCGCGGTCCGGCGCGAACGCCGACCACAGTTCCATCGTGAGCAGGCTCGCGGTGGACAGGACGCAGAAGTAGACAAGCAGCAGGTACGAGGCGAGGCTCGACACGTGCGCCTCCGTGACGACCGCCGCGCCGGCGGCGACCAGCCCCATCGGCTGCACGATCACCGAGATCCCCGCGGCCGTCCAGGACGACGCGGTGTCGAGCCGCGCCATCCAGGCCGGGGGCCGGTGCGTACCGGAGCGGCGGCGCCTGCGCCGCCGCTTTCGCTCGCCCACGAAGATCAGCCCCACGCCCACGGCCAGCTTGACGGCGACGGCGGCCGTCGACGGCGAGGAGTGCGGCAGCAGCGGCTTGCCACCGGTCAGCCCGACCGTGAGGGCCAGTACCGCCACCAGGGACGCGAGCCAGGTCAGGGTGAAGACGAGCCCCTTGATCATCCCGCGCTCCCCGGCGAGCAGCAGGATGAAGGCGACGACGGGAACCGGCTCCAGCGTGGTGACCAGGCCGATCAGGGTGAGATCGAGGAACATCGGGCACCTCCCGGCCAGGAGTCGCGGGCTCGGGTTCGCTACGACCATCGAACCCGCTCTTCCTCGTTCGGGCGAATCGAACGACGTGGCCGCGGCCACCGGCGGTGTCCTGCCGGTGGCCGCGGCCCTGTGCTGTCGCGGTCAGTCCGCGGCCGCTCGGCCGCCGCGACGGTGTGCGTCGAGGGCCTGCCAGACCTGGTCGCGCAGGAAGGGGGCCTCGGTGAAGCGGAGGCCGGTGGCGTCCCGCAGGGCGTTCGCGAAGGCGGGCGTGACGGGGTTGAACGGGCTCTCGCTCATGGACTTGGCGCCCAGCGGGCCGAGGGCGTCGGAGGTCTCCGAGAAGTGGACCTCGGTGCGCGGGACGTCGGCGTAGGCGGGGAGCCGGTAGCGGCGCAGGGCGGCGGTGGTGACCTCGCCGCGCTCGTCGACGAGGACGCGTTCGAAGAGGGTCGCGCCCAGCGCCTGGGCGACGCCGCCCTCGACCTGGCCGCGGCACTGGAGCGGGTTCATCACCCGGCCGGCGTCGGCGCCGTGGACGCTGCGCAGGATCCGCATCTCCCCGCTGTCCGGGTCCACGGCGATGCGGAACCACTGGGAGTTGAACGCGACCGAGCGGGGTGTGCCGCCCCAGTGGCCGACGCCGACGAGTCGCTCGCCCTGCTCGCGCGCGGCCTCGAACAGCTCCTTCAGCGTCAGGACCCGGCCGTCGTACTCCACCGCGTCCGCCGTCAGCCGCAGTTGGCTCCGCGGTACGCGGGCGTACTCGGCCGCGAAGGAGAGGATCTGCCCGGCGAGCGCGTTGGCCGCCTTCATCACGGCCTTGCCCGCCACCACCGTGCCCGCCGAGCCGAACGCCCCGGTGTCGTGGCGGACGACGTCGGTGTCGGACTGGCGGACGGCGATCCGGTCCACCGTGGTGCCGAGCGCGCCGGCGGTGATCTGCTGGTGCACGGTGGTGGTGCCGTTGCCGAACTCCGCCGTGCCGACGGCGATGTCGTAGCTGCCGTCGTCGAGCAGGGTGACCGTCGCGTCGGCGTAGTGGCCGCCGGGCGGGGCGGTGGCGATCATCGACATGGCGAAGCCCTGGCCCACCAGCCATCCGGGGGGCGCGAGTTCGGCGCTGCGGTCGTCGGCGAGCGCGTCGCGGACCACCTGCAGGCACTGGTCGAGGCCGTAGGAGGCGATGTGCAGGTCCTCCTCCTCGCCGACGGGGCTGAGCAGGTGCTCGCCAGGGCCGATGACGTTCTGCTCGCGGAACTCCAGCGGGTCGACGCCCAGCCGCCGGGCGAGTTCGTCCATCGCCGACTCGACGGCGAAGGTCACCTGGCCCAGGCCGTAGCCGCGGAAGGCGCCGGCGGGAACGGCGTTGGTGTAGACGGAGTAGGCGTCGACCTTCTTGTGCGGCGCCCGGTAGACGCCCATCGACTCGCCGACGCTGTGGAACATCACCCCGGGTCCGTGGTTGCCGTAGGCGCCGGTGTTGGCGACCACCCGGAACTGAAGGGCCGTCAGGGTGCCGTCCCGCTTGGCGCCGACCTTGACGGTGACGGTGAACGGGTGCCGGGTGGTGGTGCCGTAGAACTGCTCGGCGCGGGTGAACTCGAGCTTCACCGGCCGGTGCAGCTTCATCGCGGCCAGGACCGCGATGTCCTCGGTGAGCATCTCCTGCTTGCCGCCGAAGCCGCCGCCGACCCGGCCGGCGACCACCCGGACCTGCTCCTCGGGGAGTTCGTACAGCGCGCACAGCGCACGCCGGACCAGGAACGGGACCTGGGTGCTGGAGCGGACCACCATCCGCTCCTCGCCGGTCTCCTCGTTCTCCTCGAAGTGGACCAGGCAGCCGTGCGTCTCCAGGCTGGCGTGCTGGACCCGTTGGGTGCGGAAGGTCTCCTCGTAGACCAGGTCCGCCTCGGCGAAACCCTGCTCCACGCTGCCGATCTCGCCGTGCACCTCGCCGCAGACGTTGTCCTGCGGTCGGACGATCCGCGACTCGGGCCCCTTGGGGTGGAGCACCGGCGCGCCGGGCGCCATGGCCTCCTCGGGGTCGATGACGTAGGGGAGTTGCTCGTACTCGACCACGATCCGGCGGCAGCCCTCCTCGGCGGCGCCCTCGCTGTCCGCCACCACCGCGGCGACGCGCTGGCCGACGAAGCGCACCACGTCGTCCAGCACGCGGGTGTCGTCCGGGTCGTCGGCGGGGTTCTCGTGCCGCGCTGAGGAGTACAGCGTGTCCGGGGCGTCATGGTGGGTGAGCACGGCGTGGACCCCGGGGACGCGCAGGGCGGCGGAGGTGTCGATGGAGACGATCCGGGCGTGCGGGTGCGGGGAGCGCAGCAGCTTCATGTGCAGCAGCCCCTCGACCTCCACGTCGAAGGTGTAGCGCGCGGTCCCGGTCACCACCCGCGGCCCGGCGGGCGCGCCCAGGCTGCGACCCACCGCCTGGCCCGCGCAGGGCTGTTCGGTGTTCTTGACGCCGCGGATGGCGTCCTCGATCGCCCGGTACCCGGTGCAGCGGCACAGGTTGCCCTTCAACGCGCGCGGCAGGTCGGCGCGCTTGTCGTCGTCGAAGTCGCGCGCGGAGGTGGTCATCAGGAAGCCGGCGGTGCAGAAGCCGCACTGGAACCCCTGGGCGTCGAGGAACCGCTGCTGCATCGGGTGCAGTTCGCCGTTCTTCGCCAGGCCCTCGACCGTGGTCACCTGCCGGCCCTCGGCGCGCCGCGCCGGGTAGAGGCAGCTGTGCACGGGTTCGCCGTCGACCTGGACGGTGCAGGCGCCGCAGTCGCCCGCGTCGCAGCCCTTCTTGACGCCGAACCAGCCGCGCTCGCGCAGGTAGGTGCGCAGGCACTGGCCCGCCCGGGGCTCGGTGTCGAAGTCCTCGCCGTTGACGTGGATGGAGAAGTTCATCGGCCGTCCTCCTGGAGCAGGCACGGGATCAGACATGGGCTGAGACATGGGCTGGGACACGGGCTGGGACACGGGCTGGGACATGGGTGGGCACCAGCGTCTCCGGGGTGTGGATCGGGCGCTCCAGCTCGACCAGCGGGCGCCCGCTGCCACCGCGGCGCAGGGCCGTGATCTCGGCCAGGATCGACAACGCCGTCTCCTCCGGGCCGCGCCCGCTCAGGTCCAGACCGATCGGCGAACGCAGGCGCGCCAGTTCGTGCGCCCCGACGCCGGCGCGGCGCAGGCGCTCGAGCCGGTCCTCGTGGGTGCGGCGACTGCCCATGGCCCCCACGTATCCGGCCGGGCTGCGCAGCGCCACCTCCAGCAGCGGCACGTCGAACTTGGCGTCGTGGGTCAGCACGCACACCGCGGTGGAGGCCGTGATCCGGTCCCCGTGCCGGCCGAACCAGCGGTGCGGCCAGTCGACCACGACCTCGTGCGCGGCGGGGAAGCGCTCGGCCGTGGCGAAGACGGGCCGCGCGTCGCAGACGGTGACCTGGTGTCCCAGCCGGGCCCCCAGATCCGCGAGCGGGCGGGCGAAGTCGTTCGCCCCGAAGATCACCAGCTGGGGCGGACGGCCGAACGACTGCACCAGGAGCTCGGCCCCGGCGTCGCCGTCGGCGGCGCAGCCGCCCGGCCCGTCCGGAGCCAGCGTGCCGCTGCGCCCGCTCGCCAGCAGATCGCGGGCGGCCGACGCCGCCGCCCGGTCGAGCTCGGCGGACCCCAAACTGCCGCTGACGCCGCCGAGGCCGACCGCGAGGGACTCGCCCGCCCGGCCCGTCCCGCCGCCGGCCCGAAGCAGCGTGACCAGCGCCACCGGCGCTCCGGTGCCCAGCGCATCGGCGACCTCGGCGACGGGTGTGCCGGCGCCGATCTCCCGCACGAACACCTCGATCGTTCCGCCGCACGGCATCCCGACGGCGAAGGCGTCCTCGTCGACGACGCCGAAGCTCTCTGCGGCGGGAACGCCGTTACGGAGCACCTCCGCGGCCATGTCGCAGACGGCGGCCTCCACACAACCGCCGGAGACCGCACCGGCCACCCGGCCGTCCTCGGCCACGATCATCGACGTGCCGACCCCGTGGGGCGCGGACGACCAGGCGCGCACCACCGTGGCCATCGCGAACCGCGTCCCCGACCGCTGCCACGCCGCGGCCTGTTCCCACACCTGACGCATCGGACCTCATCTCGAATCGGGGAGCAGTTCGCGGCGGATCTCCTCCGCGAGGCGGAAGGTCATGTGCCGCCGCCAGGCCGGCAGGCCGTGGATGTCGTCGTAGTAGTCCTGTGGTGGGATGCCGTACGCGACGGCCTCGTGGACCGCCTCGGCGTTCGGCGGCAGCGGGAAGCGGAACCGGAACGGGCGTACGGTCGAGGCCGTGACGGTGAGCACGAACTCGTCGGAGACCGGGTCCCGGGTGCCGATCAGCAGCGCGCCGGAGCGGCCGAGGCCGTAGAGGGACGCCTGCCGGAACGCGGTGCGCACGGCGAGCGCCCGAGCCGGCACGGTGATCGAACGCAGCAGCTCCCCGGGCTGCAGGACCTTGAGCCCGGCGCCGATGACGAAGTCCGCGGCCGGCACCTCGCGCGTCGAACCGTCCTGTGCCTGGAGCCGGCAGACGCCGTCGAGGGCGGCGGTCAGCGAGATCATCGGTCCGGCGGGCAGCCCGTTGCACAGATTGCCGCCGACGGTGGCCATGTTCCAGATCTTCCAGGAGGCCAGGAACGCCCGGCAGCACTGCTCGAACAGCGGCCCCGCCGCCCAGCGCCCGCCCTGCTCCCGGGCGAAGCGCGAGAGTTGGGCGATCGTGCAGGTCGCCGCGACCTCCAGGTCGCCGGTGGGTGTCACCCGCACCGGGTCCCAGCCCATCCGGCTCAGGTCGACCAGCCGGCGGATGTGCGGCTGCGGCTCGGAGAACAGGTACGTTCCGCCACCCAGCCAGGCGTCACCCGGCCGCCACGTCTCGCGCCGCCGCGCGTCGCGCAGCTCCACCACGGTATTCAGGTCCACGTGCAGTCACCGTCCTCGACAGATCGACACGGCGATTGAAGCAACGGCGAACGGGCCGGAACGAGTGGGTGCGCCTACCAACCCGCGCGGCCTGACCTGGGTGATCTACCAGTGCATGGACATGCCCGAATTCTTGTTTGAGTACATGACAACTGCGGTATCGCTGTTACTCCATGGGGGAACTGCCGACCACTGGGGGGATGGCATGAAGCTGTGCGTCTGGGTGCGGGAGGGGGACCGGGCTGCCGTCCACGGAACCTACGGCGGGCTCGCCACCTTCTGGTTGTACGACCTGATCCACATGGGCGCGTTCGTGCCCGGAGACGACCTCGGTCGCTGGCGCGACCTCGAACGGCGCATCAACGCGCGGACCTTCGAACTCACTGTCGCGGACTCCGCCGCCGAGGGCATGACCGTCGGCGAACTCAAGGACCGCTGCCTCGCCGAAGCCCGCCGCGTCGGCCTGGCGACGGCACCGGGCGCCGTCGCGCGCAGTGCGGTCCGCGGGCGTGCGGGCCGGCCGAAGTACGGCCGCATCGTGGACATCTGGCTGTCCGACGGCTACAGCGGCCAGCGGCTCTCAAACGATCTCCGCCTGTCCGAGACGGAGCTGGTCGACGGCGACGTGGTCGTGCTGTCGATCGAGCGCACCTCCGACACCGACTACCTGCTCGGCCACGCCTCGAACACGGGCGACCTGCTCAGGAAGCTCCAGTTGGCGGAGAACGCGGGGGCCCCCGGCGCGGGTGCCCGGCTGTGGGGCCTGCTGCTCTACACCGACGCCGACACCGAGCTGGCCACCTACGTCCGCACCTACTTCGACGACCTCAACGTCCTGTCCGGCCCGGTGTCGCGCATCTTCGTCGTGGAGCGGCGCGCCGGGCGCGCCACCGCCAGGAGGTACTGGCGCCGCCACCTGGAGCCTGAGCTGTACCGGGTCATGTGCGCTCTGCGCTGGCTCGACTGGACGCCCTACGACCCGCAGGCCGCCTACGAGATCGCCTCCCTGCTGGGGCTCGGTCCCGAGGCGCTGCCCTGCGTGGTCTTCTTCCACGCGGTCGAAGGCCATCTGCACGAGGGCGAGAAGGTGGTCTTTCCCATCGAGCACACCTCGACGGCCTACTTCCGCACCCTCTTCGGCCACATCAACCGGGCCCTGCGCACCGTTCCCTCCCCCTACCTGCGGTACGAGGAGCCCGCGTCGATCCCGGGATACGCCCCCGCGCCCGAGGTCGTCGAGAACCTGCTGCGCGGCGGCCGGCGCGGCCGCGACGCCTGGGCCTTCGCCACCGTCCGTGCGGCCGAGGACGCGATCAGGGAGGCGCTGCGGCAGTTCGCCCCGGCGAGGCCGGCGCTCACCGTCAACAACAGTCAGGTCGTCATTCAGGGAGCCGGAGTGTCGGACACGTTCAACTTCAACGGTGAGAACACCACGTTCATCAACCGCCCGCAGGACACCGTCGTCCGGGACTTCCAGAACACCTACGCCACGGCCGTGGGCGCCCCGGAACTCAGGCGCCTGCTCGAACTCGTGCTCAGCAGTCGGGACCTGTCCGACCAGGACCGCGAGGAGGCGGCCGACGCGATCCACGCCCTCGCCCGCCTCGGCGCCACGCCGCACCCCGACCTCCCGGCCGCCAGGCCGCGCCTCGAACGCCTGCGGGCCCTGCTGAGCGCCGGGGCCGACATCGCCAAGCCGGCGCTGGCCATCCTGGCGTCCCTCACCCCGCTCTTCTCGGGGCACTCCTGACGCTGCGCCGGGTGTCAGCCGTTGAGGTTCCGCATCAGCTCCGGGGCGTAGCGGTCGCCGGAGACGACGCCCTGCGGGGCGACGGCCTCGATGGCGGACAGATCCGCGTCGGTGATCGTCACGGTGGTGGCGGCGACGTTCTCCTCCAGGTAACGGCGGCGCTTGGTGCCGGGGATGGCGACCGCGCCCTGGTGCAGCACCCAGGCGAGCGCCAGCTGGGAGGGCGTGACCTGCTTGGCCGCGGCGATCCGGCGGACCTCGTCGACCACGGCCAGGTTGCGGCCGAAGTTCTCGCCCTGGAAGCGTGGGTCGGTGCGGCGGAAGTCGTCGGCGGCGAAGTCGTCCGGGCTGGTGATCGCGCCGGAGAGGAAGCCGCGTCCGAGCGGGGAGTAGGCGACCAGGCCGATCCCGAGCTCGTTCAGGGTGGCCAGGACCCCGTCGCTCTCGATGCCGCGCTCGAAGAGCGAGTACTCGGTCTGGACCGCGGTGATCGGGTGGACCGCGTGGGCCCGGCGGATCGTCCGCGGGGCGACCTCGCTCAGGCCGAGGTGGCGGACCTTGCCGGCGGCTACCAGTTCGCCCATGGCGCCGACGGTCTCCTCGATCGGCACCTGGGGGTCGACCCGGTGCAGGTAGTAGAGGTCGACGTGGTCGGTGCCCAGATGGCGCAGGGAGCGGTCCAGGGCCCGGTGAATGTACTCGGGGCGGCCGTTGTGGCCGACGAGCTTGCCGTCGTCGGTGAACTCGATGCCGGTCTTGGTGGCGACGACGGCCTGCTCGCGCCGTCCGGCGAGGGCCTTGCCGAGGAGCTGCTCGTTGACGAACGGGCCGTAGCCCTCGGCGGTGTCGAGCAGGGTCACGCCCAGTTCCAGGGCGCGGTCGATGGTGGCGAGCGACTCGGCCTCGTCGGTGCTGCCGTAGAAGGCGCTCATGCCCATGCAGCCGAGCCCTTCGACGGAGACGGTCAGGCCCTGGCTGCCGAGGGTGCGGGTTTCCATGGTGATCTTCCTTGCGGTTGCGGTGTCAGGGGTGGTCAGCGCACCCAGGCGCCGGTGAGGGTCTGGACGGCGGAGCCGTCGAGGTCGGCGAGGGTGGTGGCGACGAAGTCGCGGGCCCAGGGCGAGGTCTGGATCCGGAAGGCCGGGCGGTCGGCGGTGAGGGCCTCGACGATCGGGGCGGCCGCCTCGGCCGGGGTCTGGGCGTTGCTGAACGACTCCCGGGTGCGACCGATGTAGGCCTCGAGCGCCGGGGCGTACGGCCCGGCGGCGGCCAGTAGCGCCGGGATGTCCAGGCCGAGGTTGCTCACGAACTCGCTCGCCACCGCGCCCGGCTCGACGACGGTGACGTTGACACCGACGGTGGCGGCCACGGGGGCGAGGGACTGCATGAAGCCCTCGACGGCGAACTTGGCCGCGCAGTACGCCTCGTTGAAGGGCTGGCCGACGGCGCCGCCGACACTGCTGACGGTGATCACCCGGCCCTTGGACGCGCGCAGGTGGGGGAGCGCGGCCCGGGTCACCGCCACCACGCCGAAGAAGTTGACCTCCATGGCCGCGCGGACGTCGTCGACGCTGCTCTGCTCGATGGTGCCGACCTGGGCGGCGCCGGCGTTGTTGACCAGCGCGTCCAGCCGGCCGTGCTCGGCGACGACCTCGTCCAGGCAGGCGGTGATGCCCGCGGGGTCGGTCACGTCCAGGCGCTTGACCTGGATCCGGTCCGCGACGCCCGCCTCGGCGGCTGCCTTCAGCAGGGCCTCGGCCTTGCCGGTGTCGCGCATCGTGGCGATGGCGGTCCAGCCCGCGCGCGCCGCGCCGACGGCGGCGGCCAGGCCGATGCCGGAGGACGTACCGGTGATCAGAACGGTCTTCGGGGAGGTCATGAGGGTCTTCCTTGCCTGGGGGCGGAACGGGCGGCACCCGTAACCGGGGAACTCCCCGGTTATCTGCAACGGTAAGCGGGGAACTCCCCGGTTGTCCAGCTAGACTGGTCACCCGAGGAAGGGAGCAGTGTTGACCAGCAAGCCGAGCGTGTTGCGTGCCGATGCCCGCCGCAACCGGGAGCGCATCCTGGAGGCGGCCGTCCGCGCGTTCTCCGAGAAGGGCGCGGACGTCCCCATCGACACCATCGCCAAGGCGGCGGGTGTCGGCTCGGCCACGCTCTACCGCCACTTCCCCACGCGTGAGGCGCTGGTCGAGGCTGCCTACCGCAACGAGCTCGCCCGCGTCTGCGACAGCGCGGCGGAACTGCTGTCCCACAACCCGCCCGACCGGGCGCTGCGTCGGTGGATGGACAACTTCATCGACTACCTGGCCGCCAAGCAGGGCATGGCGGACGCCCTGCGGGCCGCTGTCGCCTCCGGCGCGGACCCCTTCGCGGAATCCCTCGACAAGCTCGGCACCGCGATCGGCACCATGCTGGACGCCGGCGTCGACGCGGGGCTGTTCCGCTCGGACGTCGACGCCCTCGACGTCGGCTTCAGCCTCGCCGGCCTCGCCCTGATCACCAGCGCCCCGGGGCAGCGCGAACGGGCCGGCCGCCTCCTCGACCTGCTCCTCGACGGCCTGCGCCACGGGGCGGCCGGCAGCTGAGTCCCGACGCGGGACTTCGTGGGCTTCGTCAGCCCGAGACCAGCGGCGTCGTGGCCACGGTTCGACCGGCGGACGTCAGGGCCTGCAGCGCGGGGCTGGTGGCGGAGCCGGTCAGCCGCAGCGTCAGGCGCAGGCCGGGCCAGCCGACCAGCGTCACGGCGCGCGGCGCGCTGAGAAGCTCGGGCGTGTGGCCGGCGCCCGAGAGCCCCGGGTTTCCGGCGAGCTCGGCGACGGTCCGGCCCCGGCCGACGACGGTGACCTGCTCCAGCGCGTGGTCGGCGCTGCGCAGCAGGCGCGCGGTGGCCGCGAACACGCTCGGCAGCATGGTGCTGATGTTGCCCGGCTGCCCCAGAACCGCGCCGACCAGTGTGACCTCGTGCCCGGCCACGCGGGTGTGCGCGGAGAAGAGCAGGCAGCCGCCCGCCCAGTAGGTCGAGCCCGTCTTGATGCCGTCGACGCCGTCCTGACCGAGCAGGGCGTTGTAGTTGCGGATCGCGCCGCCGGGGATGACGGCGGACGTCTCGTCGACGAGGTCGGCGAAGAACGGGTCGGTGATCGCGGCCTCACCGAGCTTGACCAGGTCCGTCGCCGTGGAGACCGAGGTGCCGAGATAGCCGGAGGGCTGGCTGAAGTGGGTGTGGGCCATGCCCAGGCTCGCCGCGGCGGCGTTCATCCGGGCCACGAAGCGGGTCTCGCTGCCCGCGTCCCAGGACGCCAGGATCCCGGCCATGTTGTCCGCGGAGGCCAACATCAGCGCCTGCCGCTCGGTGAACCGCTCGCCCGCCCGGACCGGCACCAGGGACTGGTGCAGGGCCTCCTCCTCGGGGAGGGCGGCGGCCTGGGCGGCGGAGACGGTGAGGGCCGGTCCGGACTGGCCGGGGGCCAGCGGGTGGTCCTTGAGGATCAGATACGCCGTCATCGTCTTGGTGACGGAGGCGATCGACTTCGGGGTGTCCACCGGCCCGCTGCTCCCCAGCAGCCCGACCCCCGGCACCCCGATGGCCGCCTGCCCGGCGGCGGGCCACGCCAGGGCGAGGCTCCCGGGCACGGTGAACGAGTCGGGGACCGTCAGGCTCAGACGCGGCGCGGAGGGGGCGGCACCGCGCGGATGCCCGTGCGGCCCGGGGGCGGAGTCCGTGGCCGAGGAGGCCGTCGGCCCGGATCCGAGCGTCGTCGCCAGCACGATCGCCGTGACGACGACCCCCACCCCTCCGGCGGCCGCGATCCGGGCGCTGCGCCGCTCGGCGAGGTAGTCCCGGCCACGCTGAACCAGCTCGCCCGCCGCCACCTGCCCTTCCCGCGCGCCCCGCCCGACCCGGGAGGCCAGCTCTTGCAGCGCGGGAAAGCGCGAGGGCGCGACGGGCGCGGCGGGAGCGGTGACGGGTTCGGGGGCCGGCTCGGGCTCGGGCTGCGGGTCGGGTTCGGGGGCCGGCGCGGGCTCGGGCTCCGTGTCGGATTCTGCATCCGGCTCGGGCTCGGGGTCTGGC